>NZ_JAKRDT010000009.1:0-106366 GCF_022347385.1 Corynebacterium tuberculostearicum | reverse complement strand
TGAACTACCAGCCCGAACCAACGACGCAAACCGCGCCACAACAGCAGAATCCGGAACCCATTTCGACTCCACACAATCACCTAACCCATGTCAGGTGTTTCCACGACCGCTAGAAATCAAGATGTGCGAGGTATGGCAATAAGCCGCGTGAGTTAAGACAAAATTGCGGATACGCAATCGCGCTCGACGGTGGTCACGCTAGTCGGTGCGGGGTGTGGTTGAGGCTCCGCGCAGGTCGCGCACGCATCGGTTAGCCACAACCGGGGGCAGCGGATCTACATGTTGTGGTGGACATAGCTGTGGGCCACAAAGCGGGGCCTTGAAGGACTTGGTGGGTAGGGTTAAGGCCGCGTCCGAGGCTCGCGCGGGGGTACTAAATATGGCATGTCCCTTTTTTGATCTCCACAACATGATGTGGTGGTTCGTCTGGTAGATGTTTGCGGAACCGCAAACATGCAGGCCATATAAGAAATTCCTGCGAAGTTGGCGGTGTGAGGCCACCTGCTTGCCAGATTGCAGATCGGCAAACAAGACTATGTGTAGCGGAGTGCACTGCGTGGCCTAGCTACGTAGCATCCACTACACCGCCCCATTCCACTGCGATCGTGCCGACGAAGGAAAGGCCCATGTCCAGTAACTACACCACCGCCGACTATGAGGCGATCATCGCCAACTACACACCACACGCCGTGCGCTCTGAGCCGTGGAGCCACGTTGCCGACTTCACCCGCGAGTGCGTGCGCGCACTTAACATCACCCCGGATAACACCAGCCCCGACGCACTGCGCAACACGCTCAACTGCGTGTCCAAGCTCGCCGCCTGGGTCTGGGTGAGCTACGGCGTGGTGACTGTTGAGACCGTCTTCCACCCCGACATCATCGGCAACTACTTCCTTGCCGGAGATGGCGCAAAGCTCAGTCCGTCCACCGCTGGAACCCAGCGCTCACTGCTGTGCCGGGTGGCAGAAGCGATCAACGACGACTGGAACCCTGACTACCAGCACCCGATCGCTTACGAGCCAACCCTTGAACCCTATGACAGTTATGCCTGTGACCGGCTGTGGGACTGGGCCGAGTCGCAACCCACCGCTGCCCGCCGCCGCAACTTCACCACGGTATTAGCTCTTACCCTGGGTGCTGGGCTGCGCGCGGGAGAAATCTGCACGCTGCGCGGCAAAGACGTGCGCGTTGACGGCGATGGGGTGCTGCTGTTTCCGCACGGCTACCGCGGGGCTGGCCCGCGCGAGGTGCCACTTTTGAAGTCGCACATCGAGCTTATCCAGCCGGTCATTATGGCTACCCGCCCGGAGGACTACCTGTTCAGGCCGGGCCGGGGCAACGAGAACGTTAGCCAGCTCTCTGCCTACCTGCGCCGGGTAACACCTAGTTCGTCCCCGGATATGGTGCCGGATACCCGCAGGCTGCGCAATACGTGGATTATCGACCGTATTGCAGCAGGAGTGCCCACTGATGTGCTGTGTGCTGCGGCAGGACTAAAGTCTTTGCACCAGTTCGAGGACTATGTGGTTGAAGCCGGAGCTAACCGCCGCCATGCCTACCGGATTCATCTACCCATGGCACCCCAGGTGGAGGCCTGTACGTGCTGTAGCTCGTCTCACGGAGGCTCCCTGAGCTATCCCTGGCGATTGCATATCTGCAAAGTTAAATTGCGGATACGCAAAACTGGTCTCATGGCGCACAGAACCCACCAGGGACGAACCACCCTGTGACCTGCGGGTTTGCTCATGGCCTGAGGTAAGAAGGCACCGCCACCTATTTCGTGGTGTAGGTGTGCTCACCTCTCTAGCCATGAATGACACGCCTGTAACTAATACCCGACTCACCAGTGTTGGAAACATGCAGTTTCCAACACTCGGGTCACTGACTGCCGTATCGGTTGCTGCGATGGTAAGGCCACAAGGCCTTGCCTGTAGTGACCTCGATATTGGCAATGACACGTCCCGTCGGGATCATCTCGCCGCGGATGATTCGGGTGATGGTGGAGGCGGGGATACCGCAGGCATCAGCCAAGTGCTTGGCACTGGGGTAGCTCCCGTTCAGGGTGAGCTGCTGGACGTTGCGGGCAAAGTCCTGCAATTTCCGCATGACCGGATCGTGGGCCTCGATATGGGCATTAGGCCAGTTGGCGTAACGCCTGACCGGAGCTTCGGCGGGAAGGTCGGAAGCCACGAGACCACTTCCTTTGAACCAGATGAAAAAGACGAACCACCTCAGTCTAAATACAGTGAGGTCTACGCTGTGATCGACACACTGACGACACGCGGATTACTCCCACCCACAACTCCTACCGTTGAGCGCAACCGCGAGCGAGTACTCGCGACATACTTTTGCTACATGCGCGATCGCTGGTACGACGACATCGACGTGGATGGTTGCATCTACCTGCTGCGCGATGGCGGGAAGATCCGCACCTACCTACAAGCCCGTACAGAAGATTTATCCAAGCCCAGCCTCAACGCCACCCGTCGGATCCTTAACCGCTGCGCAAGCCATGTCATTGGCCTCAAAGGCGCACTGGAGTGGGCAGAAGAATTGCCGGAGGTCTTTTATCCGGCAGCTAAGGCCCCGCGCCGCGCCTACAACGCCAGCGAACTTATCCGCATTGATGATTGGGTTCACTCCCGCCCGCGCCGCTCGTCGCGGCGCGTGGCCTGCATCATCGTGTCACTGGCCCTGGGTGCTGGCATGTCCACCGAGGAAATCTATCACTGCCGCTATGGCGACTTCACCGACTTTGGCGCGGTACTAGCAGTTCGTGCTCGTGGTGGTCGTGGTATTACGCCGCGTACCGTTCCGCTCACGGCACCTTTTGACGACCTCATGCGCCAGGTGCTTGATGGTGTGGGCGAGGATCGCAGGGACGAACCACTTGTCAAGCCCAACTCAGCGCGCCGCCGCAATGACGCCACAGGCCCGCACCTCATATCTGACTTCATTCACAAAACCAGCGAAAACCCATCGAGTACCGGCCTTGCCCCGACACTTCCTAGGCTGCGCTATACCTGGATCGCCGACCATGCCGCCGAGCGCGTTGACTTTAACCACCTGATCTATGCCACCGGAAGCATCCAGCCGTTCACCCACACTTTTCGGAACATGATAATCGAATCCGGCGCACTGACTGAGGTCGAGTACCGCGAGTGGGCCAAGGGCAACAGGGACGAACCAGACTACCCGCCGCTTCGAGTCGTCGAACCGAGAGCAGGAGGCGAAGTCTAGGTGGCCCACTTCAACACCACACCCACCCCGCTGCTTCGCCTGGACGGAGCTAGCGTCTCTTGGGCATTGACCATCATCGACCGCACCGACATATGCCACCATCTTGACACCTGGCGGCGCGTAGACGGCTACGACCCCACCAAAGGAGGCAGGCCCAAATCCGTTAACGACCGCACCATCCTCGCGCTCTACCTGATTCTGGCGCGCTCTGGTCAACCCATGCACTTGACCACCATGACGACGCTCCTGGCCTCGCCTGATACGACAGACAAGGCTTTAGAACTCCTTAACCTGCCCAGCCGCGATAGGGCACGACGGGTAGGTGACTCTTACGCAACCCAGCACAACAACTGGTACCACCGCCTGTGGCGCGCGCTGCACAGCTTCCTTGATGTCGTTGATCCATTCGACAACATCCCGCATCGCGCCAGGCTTACCCGTGCTGAATTCAACCGGCTGATGGACGAACAAGACCCTGAGCGCCGCGAGGAAAAATGGCAGCGCGCCACCTACGTGTTCAATGAGCTGGTTATGGCTAGCACTCAGGACATGCCCGAAGAATACCGAGCCAACTGGCAGGGAGACCTCACCCTAGACGGAACACTTATTCCAGGCGTGCGCCGTGGAAACAACCGCTGGACGAACAGGCCGGACGATCTCATGTCCTCCGAGCCGGAGGCAGGCTGGTACTCCCGTGACGAGCGACAGGAAACACATGGCGAATCAAAGCGTCGGAGAAACGCCAAGCATGTCTGGGGCTGGGAGGCCACACTTGTTGCCGGAGTCATCCGCGACCAAGGCCCCTATGCTCAACCGCACCTGATTATGGGCATGGCTTTCGACCGGCCCAGCCACAACCCTGCGATCCGTGGGTTGGAAGCCATGCGGCATTTAGCGGAAGATCCTGAGACACCTAAGGGCATAGCGGTGGGCGATCGTGCGTACTTCGCGGTGGCTAAGACCAAAGACTTCCATGAACCACTGCGTAAAAAGGGATACACGCTGGTGGGAGACTACAAAACCAACCAGCTGGGAAAGCGCGGATCCTATGAAACCATGGGGTTAGTTGAAGGTCACTGGTATTGTCCTGCCATGCCGAAACCTCTGGTGGAAGCCACCGAAGACTTCTATGCCGGACGTATTGATGAGGCCACCTACAACCAGCGGATCAACGAGCGCCGCGCCTTTGCCATGCGGCGAAAAGGCAAGGTTCTCCCCGGTGAGAGTCAGAGGTTTATGTGTCCAGGACGAGGTAAAGGAAAGACACTGGCATGTCCCTTGGTGGAAAAGAGTCAGCGCCAGGACGCGAGAGACAGAGGACTACCCTCTATCTCCGGGCCAAATCTATCTACTGCGCGCAAGGCAAAAGGCAAGTGCTGCACTAATAAGGACTCGGTAACCATCCCTAATAAAGAGGGAATGCGCTACCGACAGACTGGCCCTGCTTTTAAGACACCGGAATGGAAGAAAGTGTATGGCACGTGGCGCAACGTGATTGAAACGCGCAACGACTATGTGAAGAACAATCGCGGCGGTGCTGCTATTGGTGACCATACGAGAAGACCTGTACGCGATTTTGCTGCGGCCTTCTTCTATACAGCTCTTGGTGTGGTTGCGGCCAATGTATCTATGATTCGGCGTTTTCTTGGCCGGGTGGAAAGGGACGAAAAGACCCCGCCACCTGGCACGCGAGATCCGCATCCGCCGCGCGATCCGGCGCGCGAGAAGGCAAGCCCGAACGCACCGCCTGCGCGCGAGGCGGCTTAAGACCAACTGAATACTTTTATCCATCTAGCTCGGAAAACCGATAAAGGGTTCCGGGCTATTAGTCGTTTTAGAGGGGACGAACCATGCTGTGTTTGTTATTGGTCAACGCCTGGATCAGAGCGAAAACGACTAAACCCACCGCATCTAAGCGGTGGGTTTATCTGTCGGAGACGGTTTCACAAATGATTTAAGCTAGATTCGCAAAACCGTCGCGGGCTGTTGGTCGGGATAACAGGATTTGAACCTGCGACCTCTTCGTCCCGAACGAAGCGCGCTACCAACCTGCGCCATATCCCGGCGTTCCGCCTTGAAAAGCGGTACCTGGATACTTTAACGCAAGCTGAGCATAATCAACAAAACGGCAGGTGGCTGGGTTTAGTCCACCTCGGTGATTTTCAGCAGAGTGGCGGAAGGGCGGCAGAAGATGCGTACCGGGGCGAATTTGGAGGTGCCCAGACCATTGGAAACATGCATCTTCATCGGGCCGAAGTCGTGGAGGCCCTGCACGCGGTCGCGGTCGATGCCGCAATTGGTAACCAGTGCGCGGGAGCCGGGCAGGCAGATCTGGCCGCCGTGGGTGTGGCCGGACAGGGAAAGTTGGTAGCCATCGTCCGCAAACTTTTCCAGTACGCGGGGCTCGGGGGCGTGGAGGAGGGCCAGCGACAGATCCGCGTCCTCGTTGGGCGGGCCGGCGATTTCGGAGTAGTCATCCAGATCGTGGTGCGGATCGTCCACGCCGGCGGCGGCAAGGCGGACATTGCCCACCTTGAATTCATGCCGGGCCTGGTTGGCATCGCGCCAGCCGTGCTCCAAGAAGGCGGCGCGCATACCGCGCCACGGCAAGTCCACATAGGAGGGCTCGCGCTTTTTGCCCAGCAGGTACTTGAAAGGGTTGACCGGCTGCGGTGCCCAGTAATCATTGGTGCCGAAGACGAAGAGGCCGGGGCGGGCCAGCAACGGGCCGAGGGCACGCAACGTATCGGGAACGGCCTGCTGATCGGAGAGATTATCGCCAGTGTTGACCACGAGGTCCGGCTCTAGGGCGTCGAGGGCAGAAACCCAGGCAATCTTGGTCTCCTGGCCGGGGATCATATGCAGATCAGACAGATGCAGCAGCCGAAATTCTGGCTTGCCACGCAGCGTGCCCTTGGGTAGGAGGGGGAGCGTATATTCCTTGAGCTCGAATTTGGTCAGTTCGCTATAGCCCCATGCCGCGGCGCCCAGGCCGGCAGCGGTGAGGCCGCCAAGAATACGTAAAAGTTTCACGGCTACCACACTACCTGGCGTACATTGATAGGCATGAGCGAGCTAAAGCAAACCATCCGTGCAGATCTGAAAACCGCAATGAAGGCCAAGGAGAAGCAGCGCACCAGCGCCATCCGCGCCTTGCTGGCTGCCATCCAGGCCGAGGAGACTAATGGCTCCCGGCATGAGCTGGAGGACGCCGATATCCTCAAGGTGATTGCGCGCGAAATCAAAAAGCGCCGCGAGTCCGCCGAGGTCTATGAAGAAAATGGCCGTCCAGAGTTGGCTGAAGCCGAACTTGCCGAGGTCCCCTTCTTCGAGGCCTACCAACCCCGCCAGCTGGACGAGTCTGAGCTTAAGGCCCTAGTGAAGGAATCTATCGCGGAGGTTGAGACCGAAAACGGCGAAGCACCCACCATGAAGCAGATGGGTGCAGTAATGAAGGTGGCCAATGCCAAGGCCGCCGGCCAGGCAGATGGCAAGCGCCTGTCCGCCGAGGTCAAGTCCCAGCTGAGTTAAAGCGGGCCAGACCGCAATGGGCGAGGCCTAGCGGCCAAGGAGGCTGCGGACGTCGTTGGCAAAGCTATCGATGTCCTCTTGGCGGATGCCAAAGTCTTCCGGCGAGAACCCGCCACCGGTACCGCCACCGCCGTTGCCCGTTTCGTCGCCTGTGCCGCCAGTCGAGCGGCCCGGGCTCGTAGCACCGTCGGCATTACCGCCGCCGGTGCTATTTTGTGCGCCGGTGGAGTTGGCGTCGGCCACGCCGGAGGAGGGGGATTGGGAGGCCCCGGCGCCGTCGGAAAGCTGCAGCGTAATCTCCGCGCCCTTCTTCTTGCCGTCCTTGCCGGTAATCGCGCGAACCACGCGGCCATAAGGAACATTTCCGCCAATGACCCGGGAGGTCTTGACCACGTAGCCCTTGGACTCCAAGGTCTGGCGGGCCTCGGCCTCGGACTTGCCGCGCAGGCTATCAAGGGTCTTATCGGCCGTGGTGCCGTTGTCGTACTTCTTGTTGTAATTCGGCAGCCCGGCCTTGGTCGCTATCGGCAGCTGCGTAGCCATGCTGAAGAAGGTCTGCGCCGGCTCCAAGCCGCCGTAGAGGTTGCCCCAACCCGCGCACTGGCGCACCGGCCCGGTACATAGCGGGACGGTGGAGGTGCCATCGTTATAGATATACGGCGCGGCGGAAATACCCTCGTTGAATCCCAAGAATGCGGAGGACTGGTTGGACTCGGTGGTACCGGTCTTGGCCGCGATTGGGCTGGAGTAACCGGCCGCTTGGGCGGCATCCTTGGCGGTGCCTTGCTTGGCGTCCTCAGACAAGGCATTGCTCATCGCGCGGGCTACGTCCTTATCAACGGCCTGCTCACACGGGGTTTCCTTGAGATAGACCTCGTTGCCTTCCTTATCCGTGACCTGGGAGATGGGGTTGGGCTCGCACCACTTGCCATCCGCGGCCAGCGTGGCACCCACATTGGAAAGCTCCAGCGGGTTGACCTGGTCCGGGCCCAAGGTGAAGGAGCCGGAGTTGGCCTCCTTGGTGTGCTGGGCAATCGAGGTGTCTTTATCAAAGCTGCCCTTGTCCTCGTAGGAGCGCAGGCCCAAGCGCACGGCCATATCGACGATGGGTGCCACGCCTACCTGCTCCGTGAGCTTGATAAACGGCGTATTGGGGGAGTGTGCCAGCGCTTCCTGCAGCGTCATCGTGGCCTTATAGGCACCAGCGTTTTCCACGCAGTAGCGGTCCGCCGGGCAGCCGGCGGCGCCACCATGACCCAGGCCCTCCGCCTCGTAGCGGGTGGGCACATCCACGGTGTTTTTGATGCCATAGCCCGCTTCGAGCGCGGCCGCGGCGGTAAAGACCTTGAAGACGGAACCTGCACCGTTGCCCACCAAGGAGTAGGGCTGCGGCAGGATGGTCTCATTTTTATCCAGGTCCAGGCCGTAATCGCGCGAGGAGACCATGGCCAGTACCTTGCGGTCCGACCTGCCGGGCTTGATGACGTTCATGACTTCAGCCACGCCCGGGGCATCAGGATTGGTATGGCTTTGGACGGACTCGAGGGCCTTATCCTGCACCGTTGGGTCCAGGGTGGTCTTGATGGTGTAGCCACCGCGCGCCAGCTGCTCCTCGCTAATGCCCTTCTTATCCAGGTATTTCAGCACATAATCACAGAAGAAACCGCGGTCGCCGGCGCCGATGCAGCCATTGGCTAGCGTATTGGGCTTCTTGCCGACGCCCAGCTTCTCCCCCTTATACTTATCCGCTTCCTGTTGCTTGATATAGCCGTTATCCGCCATGGATTGCAGGACCAGGTTGCGCCGGTCGGTTACTTCCTCGGCGTTGGTATAGGGGTTGAGGCGCTCAGAGGATTGGACCATGCCGGCCAGCATTGCTGCCTGCGGCACCGTGAGTTCAGAAGCGTGCGTGCCGAAGTAAGTGCGGGCCGCCGCTTCGACGCCATAGGCATGGTTACCGAAAGACACCAGGTTGAGATAGTTGGTGAGGATGTCATCCTTTTCCAATTCCTCGTCCATCTTGGTGGCCATGCGCATCTCGCGCAGCTTGCGGGCCACGGATTGTTCGGTGGCCGCGGCGCGCTCTTCATCGGTGGTGGCAGAGACTAGCAAGAGGTAGTTCTTGACGTACTGCTGATCGATGGTGGAAGCGCCCTGGGAGACGCCGCCCGACGTCAGGTTGGTCCACAGGGCGCGGAAATTGCCTTGGAAGTCCACGCCTTCGTGATCATAAAAGCGCTCGTCTTCAATGGAGACGATGGCGTTTTTCATGGCCTTAGAGATCTTCTTGCTTTCCACCGGGTGGCGGCGTTGGCTGAAGACATAAGCCATGTCCGTGCCCTTGGCGTCTTTGATCGTGGTGACGCCTGGAATATTGCCGGCAGTCAGATCTTGCAGGTCAGATTGCATGGTTTCGTTAGTGCGGGCAATCGCCACGCCGGAAATGCCCGCGAAGGGGGCAAGAGCCAGGGCGATGAGCGCGCCTACCAAGACCGTAGACAGGGCTATCTTGGCCAAAGATTTGATGACAGTCACGCCCCATACCCTACGTGGTCGCCCTTGGTAGGTGGAAGATCACTCGCACCCCCTAAAGTGTGACGTGTTAGACAATCTTCTACCTGGATGAATAGACTTAGATGCGTTACATAGTATTCCGTCTGGGAAGGAGCACACTCACCCATGACCGTTCGTGTGAAGACTGCTGGAATGTCTAATACAGCCCGAAATCCCGAGCGTGGTGAGTGGGTCACCCAGGCCAAATGCCGCAAGGGCGACCCGGATGCCCTCTTCGTTCGCGGTGCGGAACAGCGCAAGGCGGCCGTCATTTGCCGCCACTGCCCGGTACTGACCGAATGCCGCGCTGATGCCTTGGATAATCGCGTCGAGTTCGGTGTATGGGGCGGGCTGACCGAGCGCCAGCGCCGAGCCCTGCTGCGCAAGAACCCCCACATCACGGATTGGGCTCACTACTTGGCCCAAGGTGGCGAGCTCGTCGGGATTTAGGAATTTAGACGGCGTGGGGCGTATTTAATAGTTAGAATGGGCCCATGACTAAATGGGAATACGCAACCGCACCTGTTCTTACCCACGCCACCAAGCAGATCCTCGATTCTTGGGGTGAAGATGGCTGGGAACTGGTCACCGTCACCCCGGGTCCTAACCCGGAAAACGTCGTGGCCTACTTCAAGCGCGAGGTGGCAGAGTAAATGGGCTTTCATGCTCGCTTGCGGGAGCTGGGGTATGAGCTACCGGGCGTCGCCAAGCCGTTAGCTTCCTATGTGCCGGCCGTGCGCGTGGGTGATCAGGTCTGGACCTCTGGCCAGCTTCCCCTCGTGGAAGGCGCCCTGCCGCTCACCGGCAAGGTTGGCGCCGAAGTCACCACGGAACAAGCCCAGGAACAGGCACGCATCGCGGCGCTGAATGCGCTTGCCGCTATCGATGACGAAGTTGGCCTGGACAATATCTCCCGCGTGGTAAAGATCGTAGGGTTTGTGGCCTCCGATCCGTCCTATGAGGAGCAACCGGCAGTAATCAATGGTGCCTCCGATTTCATCGGTGAGGTCTTTGGGGATGCTGGAAAGCATGCTCGCTCCGCTGTGGGCGTGGCCGCGTTGCCTAAAAACGCCCCGGTAGAGATCGAACTAATCGTAGAAATTACTGCTTGATCGGATAGGCTAGTAACTATGGAGCACCCCGCATATAGTCAATTGCGTCCCGTCAGCCAATCCGTTGGCGTAGTCCTTTGTGATAACCCCAGCTACACCGCCCTTGAGGGTACGAATACGTGGATTATTCGCGCCGCTGAAGACTCTCGGGCGATCGTCGTAGATCCGGGTCCCGAGGATGAAGGCCATCTCAACGTTGTGCACCGCAACGCAGGTGAGGTGGCTTTGATTTTGATTACCCACCGCCACGATGACCACGCTTCGGGCGCACAACGCTTGCGGCAGATGACCGGCGCCCCCATCCGCGCCTTCGATCCGAGCTACTGCAATGGTGCCGAGGCCCTTCAGGACGGCGAGCACATCTCCCTCGATGGCATCACCCCAAGTCTCGAGGTCGTGCACACCCCAGGCCATACTGCGGATTCCACCTGCTTCTTTGTGTGGAGCGAGGAGGTAGGAAATTCCCGCCTCGAAGGCATTATCTCTGGTGACACCATCGCCGGCCGCCACACCGTTCTCCTTTCGGAGACGGACGGTAACTTGGCCGATTACCTGCACACCCTCGACACCTTGGAAGAGCGTGGTAAGGATATTGCGCTGTTCCCAGGACACGGTCCGGACTTGGATGACACCTCTCAGGTGGCCCGCAAGTACATTGACCGCCGCCACTACCGTCTTGACCAGATTAAAGAGATCCGCTCCCGCCTAGGCGATGATGTGGATTTGAATACCCTGGTCAACGAGATGTATGACGATGTGGACCCAGTGCTGCGCCACGCTGCGGAGCAGTCCACGCGCACCGCGCTGAAGTACTTGGACGGCGAGGCTAAATAAGCCTATCTCAGTTTGCCCCTCTTCCTCTTTGGTGGGAAGAGGGGCTTAATTGTGCTGTGGGCTGAGGCAGGAGGCGCGCAGTGCCGACGTACGGCCGCGGTGGGGCCCGCAGGCGGTGCGGAGTGGAGCGTACCGTGGCCACAAGTGCGGTGCGGAACTGGTTAAAAGGGGGTAAAACCAGCGAAACCCCGCCGGAGCGGGGTAGCGAACTGGCGCGGTCTTAGCGAGCGCGGCGGGCGAGGTGCTCGGTATCGACGATGAGCACGGACTTGCCCTCGAGGCGGATCCAACCGCGGTGCGCGAAGGTGGCCAGCGCCTTGTTGACGGTCTCACGGGAAGCGCCCACCAGCTGGGCAATCTCTTCCTGGGTCAGGTCGTGGTTTACGCGCAGGGCGCTGCCTTCCTGAACACCGAAGCGGTTAGCCAGCTGCAGCAAGGTCTTTGCCACGCGGCCCGGAACGTCAGTGAAGATGAGGTCAGCCAGGTTAGCGTTGGTGCGGCGCAGGCGGCGTGCCAGCACGCGCAGCAGCTGCTGGGCGATTTCGGGGTGGTCACCAACCCACTTCTTGAGCAGCTCGGAGTTCATGGTGGCGGCCTGAACCTCGGTCACGCACACGGCGGAGGAGGTGCGCGGGCCCGGATCGAAGATGGACAGCTCGCCAAACATATCGGATGGGCCCATGACCGTCAGCAGGTTTTCGCGGCCGTCCGGGGCGTGGCGGGCGAGCTTAATCTTGCCCGAGGTGATGATGTACAAGCGGTCACCGGGCTCGCCTTCGTCGAAGATGGTGGTTCCGCGCGGGTAGCGCACGGTCTCCATCTGCTCGATAAGGTGCTGCACTGCAACGGGATCAACGCCTTGGAAGATTCCGGCGCGGGAGAGGATGTCCTGTACGCCTTCCACGTTTTACTCCTTGGATGTCGACTGCGAAAGTCCATAGATGAGCCTGTGCCACATCTGGGTGCGGTCTTTCATGCACTCGACAATGCGGAACAAGCGGGGTCACTGTGTACCGCGTTTCATCTTACAGTGTAATTGGTCACTTTTGGTACTTCACAGAAATTTTGTCACACTATAGAAACTCTACTCGTGCTAGTGCACGGTTCAGGCCAGCAGTTTTGCGGCCTAGTCAGCAAAAACGACTGCCTCGAGCTTTTCCATCAGGAGGGCGAAAAGGGCGATGGCAAGTGGTACCAGAATCACGAGTGAAATCATGTTTTCCTAGTCTACTAAGCTAAACCCCATGAATTCAGCACTGTCAGCGGCCAGCGCGCCGGAGTTGCGCGCACCGGAGGTAAATCGGCGTTTGGCGCAGGAGTACCCGGATGCACGGTGTGCCTTGGATTATGACTCCCCGCTGCAGCTGCTCATTGCCACCGTTCTTTCCGCACAATGCACGGATGAACGCGTGAATTCGGTGACCCCTGAACTCTTTGCCCGCTACCCCGAGGCGGCGGATTATGCGGCCGCGCAGCGTTCGGACTTGGAGAGCATCCTGCGGCCGTTGGGCTTTCAGCGCGCCAAGGCGGGACACCTTTTGGGCATCGGGGAGAAGCTGGTGGCAGATTTTCAAGGCGAAGTCCCGCGCACGGTCAAGGAACTGACCAGCTTGCCCGGTGTTGGTCGCAAGACCGCACTGGTGGTGCTCGGAAATGCCTTCGGGATCCCCGGACTGACCGTGGATACGCACTTTAGCCGCCTCATGCAGCGGCTCGGGCTGACGGGGGAGAAGACGCCGGTAAAGATTGAGCGGGACATCGCTAAGCTCGTGCCAGAAGAAGAGTGGACGATGTTTTCACACCGCGTCATCTTCCACGGGCGCCAGGTATGTCATGCGCGCACGCCGGAGTGCGATGCATGCGTTCTGCGGGATATGTGTCCAGCCGCTCGTGGGCGCTAGGCTAACGGTATGAAGAACTACGTCCTTGGCACGGTGATTGCCGCGATCCTCATCGCCGTCATTGCGGTAGCTGGGGTCTCGCAGTTGCGGGGCGGGGACGGATCCGAGGAGGCGTCGCCAAGCGAGGCTCCTTCGCAAGAAGTCCCGCAGCGCCCGGACTGCCCGGCCGGCACCGTGGCCGGGGTGGAGCTGGAATGCTTGGGCGGTGCGGCCGCCGGAAAGCCCGCCGATGAGGGCATAGCCGTGGTTAACGTGTGGGCGTGGTGGTGCGAGCCGTGCCGCGCGGAACTTCCCTACCTGCAGGATGTGGCGGAAGCGCATCCGGACTGGCAGGTCGTGGGCGTGCACGCGGATAAGAACGCGGGAAACGGTGCAGCTTTCTTGAATGACTTGGGCGTCGAGCTGCCGAGCTTCCAGGATTCGGATAATAAGTTTGCCGGTGAGCTGGGCCTGCCGGGCGTGGTGCCGGTGACGGTGGTACTCAAGGACGGTGAGGTGCGCAAGCAATTTGCGCAGCCGTTTAGCTCCGCAGCGGAGATTGAAAAGGCCGTGGAGGAGGCGATTGCGGCATGAGTCAACTCCTTCCCGAGCGCACGCCAGAATGGCTCAAGCCGGCGCTGGGGGTAGACCCCAGCCAGGTGCAAGAGCTCATTGGCAACCGCCAGGCTTCGTCCCTCAATGGCACTAATGTGCAGGTGCCGGTCAAGCGGGAAGCAGCCGTGCTCATGCTGCTGAGCGGCCAGAGCGCGGAGGAGGCCAGGATTTTGCTCACGCATCGCTCGCCGTCCATGCGCTCGCACTCGGGCCAGATTGCCTTTCCCGGCGGACGCCGGGATCCCGCCGATACCTCCTTGGTGGATACCGCGCTGCGGGAAGCCTGGGAGGAAACGGATCTGCAGCGCAACTCCGTGACCCCGCTGGAGCAGTGGGAGCAGCTGCATATCCGCGCCACCGGCAATCCGGTGAGCCCCATTTTGGCGCATTGGACCCAGCCGGGGGAGGTCTATCCCGCCAGCCCCGATGAAACCGATGACGTGTTTCTCGTGCCTATCCGGGAGCTGGTCGATACGCGCAACCGCTTCATGGTGGGCTTTAGAAAATGGCAAGGACCAGCATTTCACGCCAATGGTTACGTCATTTGGGGCTTTACCGCCGGCGTGCTCTCGGCACTATTGCAGCACGCCGGGTGGAGCGTTCCATGGGATAACAATTCAGTCATGGACCTGCGTGACTCCCTCACAAACTCCCGCAATAATGAGAAGATGTCCTAACCGCTGGTGCCGCGGTACGTATACGTCTTAAACCCCAGATAGAAAGAACCCATAGCCATGACTCCTGCGCTCATCGTTGACGGCCTGATTGTGGTCGCCGTCCTCATAGCGCTCCTGAGCGGGTGGCGCAATGGCGCCCTCGCGGCGGTATTGGCCTCCATAGGTGTGGGCGCTGGGGTAGTGCTAGGCATTGCCGTGGCCCCGGCCGCCCTGCGCCTGGTGGATCAGCCCTCGCTGCGCTTGCTGCTATTGGTGGGAATCCTGGTGCTTTTTGTGGGCATCGGGCAGCTCATTGGATCTTCGTTGGGCGGCAGCGTGCGCGATCGCATGAAGGCGCGCAAGACGCAGCGCCTTGATTCCGCCGTGGGTGCGGTTTTTCAAGCCTTTGCCGCCTTGGTGGTTATTTGGCTCATTTCTATCCCTGTGGCCACCAATTTAGGCGGTGCGGCCGGCCAGGGCCTGCGCGATTCCCGCATCTTGAGCAACCTCAATTCGGCCGCGCCAGCGCGGGTAGCGGCGTTGCCCAATGGCGTGGCGGCGATGCTCAATGAGTCCGGCTTGCCGCCGCTGGTCTCGCCGTGGCAAAACTCGATTAGCACCGAGGAAGTAGAAGAGCCGGACCCAGACGTGGAGGATCCGGAGATGGTGCGGCGCATGCGGCCGTCTATCATTCACGTGCTTGGCGACGCCGAAGAGTGCTCCCGCCGCCTCATGGGTTCCGGCTTCGTGGCGGCCGATGACTACGTGATCACCAATGCTCACGTAGTGGCCGGCACGCAGACCGTGCGCTTGGATACCAAGGTGGGCCTCAAGGACGCGACCGTGGTCTACTACAACCCGGATGTGGATGTGGCGGTGCTGCACTCGCGCGACCTGGGCATCGATCCGCTGCCCTGGGCCCAGGCCCCGGCCCAGACGGGCGATGATGCCATGGTCATGGGCTTCCCGCACTCCGGGCCTTTCGACGCCGAGATGGCGCGCGTGCGCGATCGCATCACCATTTCCGGCCCGGATATCTACTCGCATGGTCGCGTGGAACGCGATTCCTACACCGTGCGCGGCAAGATCCAACAAGGAAATTCCGGCGGACCGCTGGTCAACACGGCCGGCGAGGTCCTCGGTGTGGTCTTTGGCGCCTCGGTGGATGATTCCGAGACGGGCTATGCCTTAACCGCCGATGAAGTCAACGCCCAGATCGGAGACATCACGCAGCTTACCCACCCGGTTGATACCGGGGAGTGCGTGGCGCACTAGCAGTGTTCTTGTAGCCAGGCCGCTAGCGTGGAAACGAAATCCGCCGGTGCTTCCAGGTGCGGAAGGTTCTTCGCGCCGGGGATGGTCGTGGTGGTAAATCCGCGGCGGGCGCGCGAGGCGGCGCGGCGGACCACGGGGTTCCACAGTCGCTGCTGGGCGTGGATGAAGAGCACGGGGCGCTCTACTGCTAGTTCCACCCAGGTCAAGGGAACCACGGCGGTGCGCATGCGGTGGTTCCACAAGATTCCACGGCGGACGCTGCCGATGCGGGAGGCGCGCAGGCGGAGATCGAGGATGCGGTCTAGGGTAGCGTCGGCAAGCGAAGGCCCCGTATCCAGCTCCAGCTCTTTGCGGTAGGCGCGCGGGCTAAGTAGTAGGTTCTGGGCGCGGGTAACGCGCGGCAGGCGGCACAGCAGCGAGCGCAGGTTAATCCAGCCAAAATCCCACGGCCGGGCGGCAATCGCGCGGCGCAGATCCACCGGGTGGGCGGCGGAAATGGAGGCCAGGCCGCGCACCCGCTCAGGGCGTTCTGCGGCCAAACACCATGCCACGGCGCCACCCGTATCGGCGCCCACCACAAAGGCATCGTCATGGCCCAAGGCCTGAATGAGCCCGCTAATATCGCCCACCAAGGTGCGGATATCCTGCCCCGCATCAATGGGCGGCTTATCGGACATGCCAAAGCCCCGCATATCCACGGCCGCGACGTGGAAGCCACGTTGGGCAAGCGGCGCTACGACGTCCTGATAGTCGAACCACCCGCCAAAAGCGCCGTGGATGAGCACCACGAGTGGTTGCGTGCTATCGCCCGCCGTGGCGACGTGCAGGCGGATGCCGCGGGTGTGGACGAACTCATGCGCATAAGGTCCATCCAGCTCCACCGTTGAGGGAGGCAGGGGTGCGAAGGCCATGGTGCCGCCTTTCTATAGTTGGGGCAGAAACGGTAGAGAAAAGGGGGAGGAAGTACACAAAATCCGCCCCAGGCTAGCTAGGGCGGATAGAGGGGTGCACGTACGCGTGGCGCCTGCCGGTTTAGGTGTAGAGGCCGTGGGTGTTCTTACGGTCCAGGGACTTCTGCGCCTTGCCCGGAACCAGGTTCTTGAGCTCCTTGGTGGAGTCAATGGTCTTTTGCGGGGCCTTGACCTGCTTGACGTTCTTCAGACCAACGAAAGCCAGGATGCCGGCGAGGACGATCATGATCAAGAAGACGATCAGGAACGCAGCCCAGCGGTCCAACCAGACGGCGAGAAGCTCGGCCAGGAAGAAGAAAAAGAAGAAGGAGCTATACAGCGCGATGGTGCCTGCGCCGCCGAAGAGGCCTGCACCGATGCCGCCCTTCTTAGCGGACTCTGCCAGCTCGGTCTTGGCTAGCTCCACCTCGGAGCGCACGAGCTGGGACATCTGCTCGGTGGCGTTGGAGACCAGCTGGCCTACCGAGGTCTCGGACGAGGACGTATCCACGTCACTCAAAGGGATAGAGTTCACCTTCGGTGCAAATTGATCAGTACCGTCGGTAAAAAGTCCGTCGTTGCTCACGATTAATTCTCCTCGCGTTTATCTAAACCTTGTAATGTCCCCAATAATAATGGAATCACTATTATCCCATGGTGCCACGCATACTTAGGGACTTCCACGGCTATCCTAATGGATATGTCAGAAAATGACGCGTTATCCCCGCTGTTTCGCCTGCCGGGGGTGAAAGAAAGTGCAGAAAAGGCCGCCGCTGCCATTGCCCGCGCACACCGCCGACCTGCAGGATTGCGCAAGTTTGAGGTCATCTCTGCGGAGTCCCTCATGCGCGGCGCCCGTGCCAGCGTGGCGCTGGACGGCCACGTCATCCCCCCACATCCGGGACCGGAAGATATGGAAGAAGGGCCGCTGGCCAGCGCTGTCAGTGCCTATTCCGTGGCCGCCCCGGAACTCTTAGATGCCACGGTGCGCTCCTTTGCCCGGGCACCGCTGCAGGTGCTGGCCCGCATCGATGTCGCGGCCGGCGGTACCGGCATTCCGGCCGGCGAGAGTGCGCGCTTGCAAGGGCTGGGCCGGCTCATCGCGCAGGGTGGCGGTCCTGCCTTCGATCTCTTGCTGCCGAGTGTGGTCCATGCCGAGATTGCCGCCGGCGAGTTCTTTGGCCCTCGCAGTGGCCTCGTCGCCCGCGTTGCCTCCCGCCTCGCCGCGGTGCATACGGGCTTTGACCCGCGCGGTTTCGCCGTGCCCGAGGTTTACTACACCCGCCACCGCGCCGAGTATGCCGCCGCGGTGGGCAATTACCGCACCGCGCTTGCCGACGCCCTCTTAACCCACCTCGCCGCCTGGACCGCCGGCGGCCAAGAAGCCGACGCGATTGCCCGCGCGGCCTAAGAGACGCGCCGTGGGCCCCGCTTGGGCGGGCCGGGGCGGCCCGGGTGCTGGGCGAGCCACAGGCCAGCGCCGATAACTGCCGCGGTACCTGCCAGAACGGAGGCGCCGATTCCAATTTCTTTGGCGGTCGGTGCAGGCAGGAGCGGCACTGGGTCCTTAAAGAGGCGGATCTCCCACTCGTGGGCGAGGGCGTGGCGCTTTAGTTGCTTGTCCGGGTTGACGGCGACGGGGTGGCCTACCTTTTCCAGCATCGGGATATCCGTAGCGGAATCCGAGTAGGCGTAGCTGGCATGAAGGTCGAGGTTTTCTGCCGCTGCGGTCCGCTCCAGTGCCTCTGCTTTAGTAGGACCCTTGCAATAGAAGAGCACCTCCCCGGTAAAGCGCCCGTTCTCCTCTGCTAATTCGGTGGCGATGACGTGCTCGACGCCGAGTTCCTCTGCGATGATGTCCACCAGCACGGCCGCGGAGGCAGAGACGATGACCACGTGGTGGCCAGCGGCGCGGTGGGCGCGGATAAGCTCGCGGGCCTCGGCATAAATGGAGGGCGTGACCACGTGGTGCATGGTCTCGCGGGCGATGGCGCGCACCTCGTCCACGGACCAGCCCGTGACCAGTGCGGTGAGCTGGTCGCGGGTGGAATCCATGCCTTCGCTGGTTAGACCAGAAAACATATAGGTGGCCTTAGCAAGTGATAGCTGCAGTGCTTCGGCCGGCGAGATGAGCCCGTTGTGGAGGAATTCGCGACCAAACGCATAGGCCGAGGAGGTGGCGATGATGGTCTTGTCCAGATCGAAAAACGCCGCGGTGCGTGCGGGGTCGCCGCCAGCGCGGGTGGTGTCGGCGCGGCGGGGATGACGGGGCTCGCGGGAAGTAGTCATGATGTGCTGCCGAGTGTAGCCGCCCTCAGCGCTTGCTGGTGTAGAAGTGGCTGACGTTAACGGTGATTTGTATGCCACTAATGTGGGATTGGGAACCCGCGTGGGGGTGGCGCTGAGTGAACATGCATTCGGTGCAGGTCAGCGCCGTGACCGTGGAAATCTGCTGTTAGCTGTTGTGATTGGGTGGCGAACATGTCATAATAATGCGTGCAAGGCCCCGATATACTGTGCGGCCTGCCCCGGCTCACCCCCCCGAGGCCGGGTTACTGACGGCCCGCGCGCACACCCCCCCGATGCGCGGGCCGTCACCTATATCTACCGCCGTGCGGTGCCGGTTATCCACAGAATTTTGGTTGAAACGACAACCAAATCGCGCCTACATGGTGACGTCTGGCGGGTTATCCACAACGCTGCTGCCAGAGCCTCGCTGCGGTTGCGCGACTGCTTCAGGCTATGAGGCATGAACGCATTACACCCTGATTCCGCCGTCATCGTTGTCGCCATTGGTGACGAAGCGCTGCGCGCCGAGGCCGTTCACGCTGCGGCTGCGACCAGCCACGATGTGCTGACCGTAACTGATCCCCGTGATATCCCGCGCAGCCTGCCCGGGGCCTATGCGGTGCTGGTTGATTCTTTGATGGCCCGCGTGGTGGCAGCAGCGCGGCGCACCCATACCGCGCCTGCGCCCGTGCTTTTCTTGGCCGCGGACCCCGGACCGATTGACTACGAGGCGGCGCTTGCCTGCCACGCGGAGAGCGCCTTTATTATCCCCGCCCAGGTGAAGGAGTTGCTGGCGAGCATTGCCGCGGCGGGCGCGCCGCAGGAAGCGCGGCCGGGCAGTGCGACCATCGCCGTGGTTGGCGCGAGCGGTGGGGTGGGTACTTCGACCTTCGCGGCCGCGCTGGCCCGCACCCAATGCGCAGCCGACGGTCGCGCCCTGCTTGTTGACGCCCACCCATACTCCGGCGGCCTCGACCTCCTGCTCGGCGTAGAAGCGGAACCGGGGGCGCGCTGGCCGGAGCTTACCGTGGGCGATGGCAGCATCGATGCCGCCGATCTCTACCGCGCGCTGCCATCCACGCCTGATGGGGTAGCAGTGCTCTCGGCCGCGCGCAGCACCGTCGCGGATCCCTTCCGCTTGGACAAGGACCTGCTTGCCCGGGTAGTAGGGGCGGCCCATGCGGGCGAAGGGATATGCGTGGTGGATTGCACCCCGGAGACCATCCCGGATGCCTGTACCCACGTGGTCATTGTGGTGGCCGCGGAGGTGCGATCGGCCGCGTCGGCCGCACAACTTCTGGTGCGTCTCGATGCCGCGCGGCGCAGGTGCGTGGTGGTGCTGCGGCAACGCCAGTGGGCGTCGTTAAGCGCGGCGGAAATAGAACGCATCGTCCACAGCACGGTGCTGGCAGAATTGCCGACGCTCCGGGGCCTCACCCGCGCGGTAGAAATCGGCGGCCTGCCGCAGCGCCTCCCCGCACCCCTGCGCAAGGCCGCCCGCGCGGTTCTCGAGGAGGTCGGCGCATGAGCGAACACACAGCAGCACAAGAAACGCTAGAAAAGATGCAGCGCATCATCGCCGCCGAGCCCAACTTGGTGAATGATGCGGCAGCCCTGGCCCGGCGCATTCGCGCGGAAGCTGGCGTGATTAGTGACGTCGCGGTGCTTGATCTGCTGCGCCGCCTGCGCCAAGACGCCACCGGCATGGGCCCGCTCGATGCGGTGCTGGGGCGCGAGGGCGTTACAGACGTCGTAGTCAACGGGCCACACGCGGTATTCATGGACCGCGGCGAAGGCCTTGAGCGCACCGATATCACCTTCCGCGATGATGCCGAGGTCCGCCAGCTGGCCAGCCGGCTTGCGGCAGCCTCAGGCACGCGCCTCGATGATGCGCAGCCCTTTGCCGATGGCCGCGTTACTCGCCCCGATGGTGTCGTGCTGCGCGTCCACGCCTTGCTAAGCCCGCCCGCGGTTGCCGGGACTTGCCTGAGCCTGCGCGTACTGCGCCAAGCGCAGACCACCCTGCCCCAGCTTGTAGACAATGGCACGCTGCCTGAAGACATCGCGGCACTGCTGCGCGCCGTGGTGGACAAGCGGATTTCCTTCCTCGTCATCGGCGGCACCGGTTCCGGCAAAACCACCCTGCTCTCCGCGCTTTTGGGAACCGTCTCCGAGCGCGAACGCATCCTTGTTATTGAGGACACCGCCGAGCTCTCCCCGCACCACCCGCACTGCGTCAGCGTGGTCTCGCGCCGGGCTAACGCGGAGGGAAGCGGCGAGGTCACGATGTCACAACTGCTGCGCCAAGCGCTGCGCATGCGGCCGGACCGCATCGTGGTGGGCGAGATTCGCGGCCGCGAGGTGGTGGATCTCCTCGCCGCGCTCAACACCGGCCACGACGGCGGCGCCGGCACGCTGCACGCCAATTCCCTCTTTGAAGTACCAGCCCGCATGGAGGCCCTCGCCGCCCTCGGCGGCTTGGACCGCGCGGCGCTGCACTCGCAATTGGCGGCGGCTGTGCACATGGTGCTGACCATGGAGCGCACCCCGCAGGGCCGCCGCCTCGCCCATATCGGTGTGCTCGAGGGAAACCCAGTGACCCCGCGCATCATCTGGAGCGCTGAAGATGGCCCGGCAGACGGCTTCGCGGAATTCTCCGCGCAGCTGCTGGGAGAACATGCCGGGGAGGCCAGCCATGCTTAGCTACCTCTTCCTTGCCGCCGCGCTCCTTATACCCGCGCCCTCGAGTGCCGGCCGCTTGGCCTCAGCCACGCGCCGGGCACAGACCAGCTCCGTGGTTATCCTAGGTGCAGTCTTTTGCGGCAGCCTGGTCTTCTACTCAGTGGGCCGCATCAGCATCGCTTTCGCCGCCGCCATTATCGCGTGGTGCGTGTCCTGGTACGTCAAAGACCTAGTGGCCGCGCGGGCAGAGCGGCGCGGCCGCGAGGGACTGGCCGCCTACCTGGGCGTCGTCACCGCGGACCTGCGTGCGGGGGCGACCCTGGCTGGGGCGCTCGCCCGCGGCGTGGAGTCCTTGCCAGCCACCACCCCGCGCGAGGTATCCACAGCACTAGAGTCCACGGCCGCCCTCGCCGCGCGCGGTGCGCCGCCGCACATGGCGCTGATAGAAGCGCAGGGCGGCAAGGCCCTGCCAGAGCTTCACCGCTTAGGTCACTTATTAGAGCTTTCCACCTACCACGGCATTGCGGTGGCCAGCTTGCTCGACCAAGCACAAAGCCGCCTCGACGCTTCCCGACGCCACCAGCAATCCACCGCCGCTAGCCTGCAAGGTCCCCAAGCCACCGCCACGGTGCTCGCGTGCCTGCCCATAGCCGGCATCGCCATGGGCGGCGCTATGGGTGCTAACTCGCTCGGCTTCCTTTTAGGCGGTGGAGTAGGCGGCATTCTCCTCGTGGTGGGCGTGGCGCTGGCCTGCGGCGGGTTCGCCTGGTCGCGCGTCATTATCCGGAAGGCGGCCGCATGACCCCGCTCATCTTTATCGCCCTCGCCGCCCTCATTGGCCTGCCGCCGCACACCGCCCGCCTGGCACCTGCCAGCGCAACCGAGACCACCGCCAAGACCCCGCGCGATGGCCCGACCGCGCGCGGGGGACTGATAAGCAAGCTCAAGCCGGCCGCACCGCTGGACCCACTGGCAGTAGCTGGCGACGTCGAACTTTTCGCAGCATGCCTGGCCGCAGGGCTATCCGTGCACGGCGCCACCACCGCGGTGGCCCGCACCGCGGATGCCCAGACCAAGGAGCTGTGGGAGACCGTCGCCGCGCTGCTCGGCGTGGGCGTTCCCGCGCAGTCCGCGTGGGGCCACATGAAGGGCCATGCGGGGCTGGAGGACTTAGCGCAGCTTGTCATCATGTCGGGCCAATCCGGCGCTACCATCGCGGCCGGATGTCAACGAATCTGTACTTCTTTGCGCGCGGAAGCATCCGCCCACGCCACGGCGCAGGCGGAGCGCGCAGGAGTATTTATCGCCCTCCCGCTGGCGGTGTGCTTCCTGCCAGCATTCATCGTTCTAGGCCTTGCGCCCGTAGTCATCAGTTTGGGCGCACAACTTCTCTAAACCTCATGTGAAAGGACACTAATCATGCACGCACTTAATAAGTATTCCCAGCTCATCCGCAATGACGAGGGGATGAGCACCATCGAATATGCCATGGGATCTCTGGCGGCCGCCGCGCTTGCCGGGGTGCTCTACATGGTCATCAACGGCGGCGGGGTGG
Organism: Corynebacterium tuberculostearicum; assembly: GCF_022347385.1. GTDB lineage: Bacteria > Actinomycetota > Actinomycetes > Mycobacteriales > Mycobacteriaceae > Corynebacterium > Corynebacterium tuberculostearicum_M. The sequence continues at coordinate 83,194 of NZ_JAKRDT010000009.1, read as the reverse complement.
TCGATGCCATCGAGGGCATCATTACCGACGCCCTCTCGAACACCCCGAGCTAGCGCCGCTCTTTAACCGCGGCCGGCGGGCCCAGCCTGCCGGCAGAAAGGAGGAAAGATGCACAGGGTATTTGATGACGATGGCTCCGTGACCATCGAGGCCGCCTTGGCTTTAAGCTCCCTGGTCTTGGTCGCGGCGGGAATCGTGGGTGCCATTGCCACGCTGGCATCTTATATCGCCGCGGTGGACATGGCGGGCGCGGCCGCGCGTTCGCACGCCATCGGCGTCGAATACCATCCCCCGCGCGAGGATGCCCAGGTCAGCGTGGAAGAAAGCGGTGGGTTGGTGAGGGCGTCGGTAAGCGTCGATGCCCCCGTCGGCACCATGCGCTCCGAGGCGGTATTTCCGGCCGAGGTGGGCGGAAATGAGTAGGCCGCAGCGCTGCGGCGAGGAAGGCTATGCCACCATTGCCGCGGCCGGCATCATCGTCGCCATCGTGAGCCTGCTGCTTATCGTGGCGGCAGTGGGCTCGCGGGTGGCCGCGCGCCACGAGGCTCAGGTGGCGGCCGACCTCGCGGCGGTTGCCGGTGCCTGGGCCCTCGCTACGGGTGAAGATGCTTGCACCGCCGCGCGCGATACCGCCGCGCTTAACGACGCCGCCTTAGAAACCTGCACCGAATCCGGCCGCGACGTCATCGTCACCGCCACGGTCCGTGGACGGTCCACTCAAGCGAAGGCCGGGCCGGTATGACCTGGCAAGAAGCAGTAGTGCGCCTTATCCCCACCGCAGTGGCAGCCGTAGCAGGCTTTATCGCTTGGCGGGAATACCGCCGAAAGGTACGCGAAGAAATCAAATCGGATCATAGGCGGGAACAAGATAGATGGTGGGGAATTGTGCAGTGGTGTATCGATAAGACTGACTCGGCGGAAAGCGCCGAAAGAATTACTGGATGGTATTTTCTCCCCACAATTCTGGGATTATTATCGGACGTTGAAGGAGATTCCCCTTTTATCAACACGCTGTGGGACTTTGCCCAAGAGTTTAGAGAGGGTGAGCTCGACAAATCTGCCCCGAAAGAAGAAAGAGGCGATGCTCCATGAGGCATCCGCAAGGCTCGCCTTTTTATGAGCCGAATCCGGAAGTGCGGCGCACTCGCGCACGTGCAGCGGCGGAAATTCAGCGCATCATATTGGAGCGGTTTCCTCATCGGCGTGAGGAGCTATTGCAGCGCAGCGCCGACTATGAATACGCGCGGGCGCAGCGAGTAAATGAAGAAGAAGGCAAAACCGCTTAAGTTGAGGCTAGCCCTGCGTCATGGTGACCAGCGCACCCAGTAGCTTGATGGCGCCGTCCTTGCTCAGCGGATTGTTTCCGTTTCCGCACTTGGGCGATTGCACGCACGACGGGCAACCGGCTTCGCACGGACAAGAGCGCACGGCCTCGAAGGTGGCAGCGATCCATTCGGGGAAGCGGCGGAAGCCTTCCTCAGCAAAACCGGCGCCGCCGGGGTGGCCGTCGTAGACAAAGACGGTAGGTAGCTGCGTATCGGGGTGCAGTGCGGTGGACACGCCGCCGATGTCCCAGCGGTCGCAGGTGGCGATAAGCGGTAGCAGGCCAATGGCGGCGTGCTCGGCCGCGTGCAAGGTGCCGGGCGTATCGGAGGCGGTAACCCCCATCGCGGAAAGCGCCATCGGATCGATGGTGTAGGCCACCGCCCGGGTGACCAGGCGTTGTTCGGGGAGATCGAGGGGGATATCGTCGCCAATGGTGCCGTCGGCAAGCCGCACCTGGTAGCCGGTGACGCGGTCGGTGACCTCCACCTCCACGTCCGCCACCCACAGCCCTGGGGAGTAATTGACCAGGTTATCGGCCTCGCGCAGGATGCGGATATCCGTGGTGGAGCGCGGAGTCGTGGAATAGTCTGGGGTCTCGGGCCGGGCCAGGGCCAGGTAATCGCTGAGGATGAGCTCCTCGATGACAAAACTCTCGCCTTGGTGCAGGTACACCGCGCCGGGGTGGACCTGGCTGGTAGCGCGGGCGGCGTCGATGGTGCCGAGCAGGCGGCCGTCGGAGGAATCCACAATCATGACTTCCTCGCCCGCCCCGCCGCGCAGCGAAACCGCGGTATGCGCCGTTTCGGGCGAGAGTTCCTCCGGCGCATGGGCGGGGATGGGCACGGCGAACCAGCCGCGCTCGCGGCGGCGCAGCAGGCCAGACTCGGCCAGCTGGTGAACCACATCCTGCGCACCCCAGGCGGCAATCGTGGCATCATCCAGCGGCTTTTCCACCGCGGCGCAATAGACGTGGCCGAAGAGGATATACGGATTGGCCGGGTTGAAGACGCTGGCCTCCACCGGCCGGCCCAGCAGGGCCTCGGGGTGGTGGACCAGGTAGGTATCCATCGGCTCATCGCGGGCAACGAGCACCACGAGCGAGCCCTGCCCGCGGCGGCCGGCGCGCCCGGCCTGCTGCCAAAAACTCGCGACGGTCCCCGGGAAGCCGGCCGTGACTACGGCATCGAGCCCACCGACGTCGATACCCAGCTCAAGGGCGGAGGTGGTGGCGACGCCGAGCAAGGAGGCGTCGTCAAGCGCGTGCTCCAACTTGCGGCGGTCCTCGGCCAGGTAACCGGCGCGGTAGGCGGCGATGCGCTGGGCAAAATCGGGCCGGCCAAGGCTACCGGAGAGCACCTCGGCCGCGCGCATGGCCACTACCTCGGCCGAGCGGCGCGACCGCACAAAGGTCATGGTGCGCGCGCCCTCGGCGATGAAGGAGGCCATCATCTCGGCCGCCTCGGTGGTTGCGGCGCGGCGCACCGGCGCCCCGTGCTCGCCCTCGGCCCCCTCGATAAAGCCCGGCTCCCATAGCGCCACGGTGCGCGCGCCGGTGGGGGCGGTGTCCTCCGTAATCGCGCGGGCGGGCCGGCCGGTAAGGCGCTGCGCATGCCGGCCCGGGTCCTTCATAGTGGCCGAGGCATAAATTACCGTCGGCCGCGAGCCATAGTGCGCGCACAGGCGCAGCAGGCGCCGCAGCACCAGCGCCACGTTCGCGCCAAAAACGCCCCGGTAGGAATGGCATTCATCGATGACGATGAACTCCAGGTGCCGCAGCAGCCGCGCCCACCGCGCATGCGCCGCAAGCAGCGACATATGCACCATATCCGGGTTGGAGAAAATGAACCGCGAATGATCGCGCACGCCCGCGCGGGATTCCTGCGGTGTATCGCCGTCATAGGGCGAGGGCACCACGCCCTTGAGCGCCGGAATGCCCCGGCACAGCTCGAGCACGGCTTGCAGCTGGTCCGATCCCAGCGCCTTGGTGGGGGTGAGATACAGCGCGCAGGCGGTCGGCTCCTGCGCCAGCCGGCTCAAAATGGGCAGCTGGTAGCCCAGGGACTTTCCCGAGGACGTACCGGTAGAAATCACCGCATCCTCGCCGGCCCAGGCCGCCTGCGCCAGCTCCGCTTGGTGGCTATACAGCTTGCCGACGCCCCCTTCGACCAGCTTGTCCTTCAATTCCGGCAGCACCCATTCGGGCCACTCGGCATACTGCGCGCGCTGCGGCGGCAGGGTGGTGTGAAATGTGAGAGTGGACTCATCGAGGCGGCGCTGGATGAACTCGAGCAGCTCTTCTCCCAGGGGATTATCCGTTTCCGGGTGAGCCAATTTTTACCCCCTCGTGAGTTAGGCCTATCGCTTTGGCGTGGAACGTGTCACACTGATATGAGGCCAATGATGTCTTGGTGCGGTGTTTACACTTTAAGGTACTGCTAAAGGACGCATTTACCGAACCCCTCGGCGCGGAATCGCCGCACCGCCAATTAAGAAAAGGACTGCACACCATGGCACAAGGAACCGTTAAGTGGTTTAACTCTGAAAAGGGCTACGGCTTCATCGAGCGCGCGGACGGCGAAGGCGATATCTTCGTCCACTACTCCGAGATCCAGGGCAGCGGATTTCGCACCCTAGAGGAAAACCAGCAGGTCACCTTCGAAGTAGGCTCCGGCCCGAAGGGCGAGCAGGCCCAGTCCGTGTCCGTCATCTAGGCGGCCGGCTTCCTCGCTCAGGCCTTCCCGCTTTGGCCTTTCTGCTACGGCGTTTCGGCGTAGCCGCGGCGGGTATCCCACCACTCGGTGAACTTATTCTGCAGCTTCTGCAGGCCCACGCCGATGATGACGGCGGCGATGATGCTGACCACCACGGCCAGCACGGGCGAATTGGAAAAGGCCATGCCGCCCAGGTAGCCAATGGCGAGCGCCTCGGCTGCCCAGAGAGCGACGCCGATGGTGTCGAAGAAGACAAAGACGAGCCACGGGAAGCGCATCGACCCCAGCAGGATGGTCATAAACAGGCGCGCTGAAGGAATGAAGCGGGCAATAATAATGGCCGCACCGCCGCCGCGACGCATATTGCGCTTGACCCAGTTGAGCCCCTCGTAGGCCTTCGATCCCTTAGGTACGCGCTGAAGCAGGGGCATGAAGCGCGTGCCCAGCAGGAAACAGAGATTATCGCCCATCATGGCGGCAATGAGCGCCACGAAAAACATGGTGGGCAGGTGCGGAAAGCCCTGGGAGCCGGACCAGGCGCCGGCCATATTGAGCGGGATTTCAGAAGGCAGCACGGGGAAGAAGCAGTCACCAAAGATCAGTACGCCCACCAGCGGGTAGATCCACTCTGTGGACATGACGGTTTCGATCCACATAGTGATGGTGTCAACCATGAATCCTCCGCGGGCGTTGTCTTGGGTGTGCTATCGTGCCCCACAATGCTTTCACAGCTACTGGGCGTTCTAAGTAGGCCAGTATAGACCCGTTCCGTGGGGGTACATAGTGCCCCTGAAAACGGCCTTTTGGCAGAACCGCGTATATGGTGCGAGAAAGGAAACGCAGATCAACTGTGTACGCTAGGGGCGATTGCTGAAAGCGTGCAAACCTTATTGTTCGCATCATCGAAAGGGATGAAGTCGAAGTGGCAGAAGCAGCCGGGCCGGGAAAGACCTTGGTGATCGTCGAGTCGGCGACGAAGGCGAAGAAGATTCAGCCTTACCTCGGAGATAACTACATCGTGGAGGCCTCCGTGGGCCATATCCGCGATCTTCCCCGTGGCGCTGCGGACGTGCCGGCTAAGTATAAGAAGGAATCCTGGGCGCGCCTCGGCGTGAACCCGGAGGATGACTTCGCCCCGCTGTACGTGGTGAGCCCCGATAAAAAGAAGAAGGTCGCGGACCTCAAGTCCAAGCTGAAGCAGTGCGACCAGCTCTACCTCGCAACAGACCCTGACCGCGAGGGCGAGGCCATCGCCTGGCACCTGCTCGAGGTGCTCAAGCCCAAGGTTCCGGTGCGCCGCATGGTCTTTAATGAGATCACCAAGTCCGCGATCCTGGAGGCCGCGGACAATACCCGCGACCTGGATTACAACCTTATCGACGCCCAGGAAACCCGCCGCATCCTCGACCGCCTCTACGGCTATGAGGTCTCCCCGGTGCTGTGGAAGAAGGTCATGCCGCGGCTTTCTGCCGGCCGCGTGCAGTCGGTGGCCACCCGCGTCATCGTCGAGCGCGAGCGCGAGCGCATGGCGTTCATCCCGGCCGACTACTGGGACCTGGCCGCCACGCTAGATACCGGCGCTGCGGACGCGGACAACCCCGCTACTTTCGACGCCCGCCTCACCGCCGTCAATAGCAAGCGCGTGGCCTTGGGCCGCGACTTTGATGACCGCGGAAACGTCAAGAGCAAAGACGTCATCGTCATCACCGAGCCGCAGGCCAAGGCGCTAGAAACCGCGCTGCGCGGTGCGGATATGCAGGTCGCTGGGGTCGAACACAAGCCCTATACGCGCAAGCCCTATGCGCCGTTTATGACCTCCACGCTGCAGCAGGAGGCCGGCCGCCGCCTGCACTTTACTTCTGAGCGCACCATGCGCATTGCGCAGCGCCTGTACGAAAACGGCCACATTACTTATATGCGTACGGACTCCACCTCGCTCTCTAAGCAGGGCTTGTCCGCCGCGCGCAATTCCGCTACCAGCATTTATGGCGCAGAGTACGTCTCTGATTCCCCGCGCGTATATGACCGCAAGGTGAAAAACTCCCAGGAGGCCCACGAGGCCATCCGCCCGGCCGGCGAGTCCTTCGCTACCCCGGGCCAGCTCTCCGGCCAGTTGGATGCGGAGGAGTTTAAGCTCTATGACCTGATTTGGAAGCGCACCGTCGCCTCCCAGATGGCCGATGCCAAGGGAACCTCCATGAAGGTCACCGTGGCCGGCACCGCCGCCACGGATAAGGGCAGCTATGACGTGGAATTTTCCGCCACCGGCCGCACCATTACCTTCCCCGGCTTCTTGAAGGCCTACGGCGCGGACGACGCCAAGGGTGACAAGAAGGGCGAGACCCGCCTGCCGCACTTGGAGGAGGGCCGCGGCCTGACCGCCAAGGAGGTCTCCGCCGAGGGACACTCCACCAACCCGCCGGCGCGCTATACCGAAGCCAGCCTGGTCAAGAAGATGGAGGACCTGGGCATCGGACGCCCGTCTACCTACGCGTCCATCATCAAGACCATCCAGGACCGCGGCTATGTGGTCTCGCGCGGCAATGCGCTGGTGCCATCCTGGGTTGCCTTCGCCGTCGTAGGCCTATTGGAGGAAAACTTCACCGAGCTGGTGGACTATGACTTCACCTCTTCCATGGAAGACGAGCTAGACCAGATTGCCACCGGTATCGAGGACGGTACCGCCTGGCTAAACGGTTTTTACTTTGGCAACGCCGAGGCCAACGAGCAGAAGGCGGCTTCCATTGCCCGTCACGGCGGCTTGAAGTCGCTTATCGACGTCAACCTGGAAGCCATCGACGCCCGCAAGGTCAACTCCCTGCGCCTTTACACCGACACCGAGGGCCGCGACGTCTTTGTCCGCGTAGGCCGTTACGGCCCGTACATCGAGCGCGCCGTTGGCACTAATGACGACGGCAGCATCGAGTATCAGCGCGCTAACCTGTCCGAAACCGTCACCCCGGATGGTTTGAACGAGGAGCTGGCGGAAAAGCTTTTCGCCACCCCGCAGGGCGGCCGCGAGCTGGGCGAGAACCCAGAAAACGGCCGCATGATCGTGGCCAAGGAAGGCCGCTTCGGACCCTATGTCACCGAGGTCGTCCGCGAGGATGAGCGGGAGAAGGCCGAGGGTGAGGCCGAGGAGATCGTCGCCAAGGAGCGCGCTGAGGAGGACAAGCAACGCGCCGAGGAAGGCAAGCGCGCCAAGAATTGGGAAACCAAGACGGCCGCGAAGCAGAAGGAAAAGCGCGTCAAGGAGTACATCGAGAACAAGCTCAAGCCGGGTACGGCTTCGCTGTTTAGCTCCATGGAACCCTCCACTGTGACTTTGGAGGAGGCCCTCAAGCTGCTTTCTCTGCCGCGCGAGGTGGGCGAGGACGACGGCGTGATGATCACCGCGCAGAACGGGCGCTATGGCCCGTACCTGAAGAAGGGTACCGATTCGCGCTCGCTGGCTAAGGAAGAGCAGATCTTCACCATCACCTTGGACGAGGCCCGCCGCATCTACGCCGAGCCGAAGCGTCGCGGCCGCGCCGCGGCCCAGCCGCCGATTAAGCAGCTGGGCGATAACGACGTCTCCGGCAAGCCCATGACCGTCAAGGACGGCCGCTTCGGCCCCTATGTCACCGACGGCACCACGAATGCCTCCCTGCGCCGTGGCGATGACCCGGAGCAGCTTACCGACGCTCGCGCGAACGAACTCCTTTCTGAGCGCCGCGCCAAGGAAGCTTCCGGCGAGACCAAGAAGAAGTCCACCAAGAAGTCCTCTAAGAAGACGACGAAGAAGAAGGCAACCAAGAAGGCCACCAAAAAGTCCACGAAGAAGGCTGGCAAGAAGGCAACTAAGAAGCCCTCGCCCGGCACGAAGAACGTGGTAAAGGCCGGCTCGCGCAAGAAGTAACCGCGTAAGGTGGCGGGCATGAACGATTTTCTTGCCCGCACCCAAGAAGGCGCCGCGGCCCTGCGGCGCGCCGTCACCATCAAAACGCGGCCGCAGCTTTTGGCCTCGGTACGCGAAGAGCCCGCCGTTGGCGCCGGAGTCTTAGCCGGGGCTATCGCCCAGGTGGAAAAGGCCCGCACCCTGACCCGTCCTTCGGTGCTCGGCGTGGCGGCCGTAACGGCGAGCCATGCCGCCTATGCGTGGAGCCTGTATCGCCGCGGCGCGCGCAATGATGCTCTGGGTTGGGGCCTGCGCGCGGCCGCGTGGGGCGCGGGCGTTGCCGCCACTCGCACACAGCCGACGGCCGCTGCGGTCGCGGTGGGCGGCGCGGCGGTGCTTGCCACTTCGGCGCTGGCGGGAGATCCAGCGCTGCGCACCGATGCTGGCAAGGGCATGAGCCACGGCGCCAACCTGCTCGTCGCGGCCGAGGGGCTGACGGCCCTGCGCGCGGCGCTCGCGCAGCACTATCGCGGTAAGCGGAAGCAGGGGGCGCGCCTCGTGGGCGCGGCCGAGGCGGGCGCCCTAGTTGTCGGCCACCTGCTGCTTATTGATGGCCTGTGCCGCACGCGGTAGCTGCGGCTGCATCGTCGGACCGTAGGACAGGCGGCGGTGCACCGCCTCGAACGGCCCGCGGAGGTCGAAGACTTCCAGCACGCAAGCCCCGATAAGCGTGGCCAACCACACCGCGAAGGCCAGCGCGGCCTGGCCGAAGGCGCCCAGATCGTGGCCGAAGTTCAGCGTGAACGGGTGCACGAGGAAGAAAAAGAGAATGGACTGCCCCACGTAGCCGCTCATGGAGCGCTTGCCCAGCGCCGCAAAGGGCCACAGCATCGCGGGCAGCGGCGCGCCGGCCGAGAGCCGCTCCTGCACCGGCTGCAGCAGCAGCGCGAGCCCGGCCAGGATGCCAGGTCCGGTAAAGACTCCGATGAAAGCGTTGGCATTATTGGCCGCATTGGCCCAGCGCTGCTCGATGACCCCCAGCGTACTCAAAGACCACAAAGTACCGATAACCACGGTAATGGCCACCGCAATGGCGACCCAACGCATGAGGGTGGGGCGGTGAGAGGGGACGTCGGCAAGCACGCCCTGGCGCGCCCACACAAAGCCCACCAGCATGACGGGCAGGTACATCAGCACAATGATCGGCGTGGCAACGGCCTGGCTGCCCAGGGTAATAAGCTGACTGAGCAGCAGATCTGGATAAGACTCGATGGTGCCAATGCCCTCCGTGGCCACCACGCCGAGGGGATCCATAGCGCCGGAAATGAAGGCTACCACCCCGCCCAGCGCGCACAGCGCAAATAAAATATAGGCAATGAGCATGAGGGTAGAATCCCGTTTGCGCAGCAGGAATGCGATGATAATTCCCGCCACGCCATAGAAGAACATAATGTCGCCCCAAAACAGCAGCACCAGGTGCACCGCGCCCATCACCGCCAAGAAGGCATAGCGCTTGGCGATGACCCCGCGCGCCGCCCGCACCGGAAACCCGCGCCGCCACAGACTCATCGCAATGAGCCCCACGCCAAAGCCGAGCAGGGTAGAAAACATGGGCAGGCCGCGGTTGTGGACAAAGAAGGCGCCAAAGACGACGGCCGCCTTATCCCACGCGCTGCCATCGATGATGCCGCCGAAATAGCTGCCCGGCCGGTCGGTGGTGATGATCCATGCCGTGGTCATATTGGCCATGGCGATGCCTAGAAGGGCCATGCCGCGTGCCACATCGGGCACGATCATGCGGGGCCGGGGAGCTGAGCTCACTTAAAAACCTCGTTATACCTCGGAACGTTCTGCCAGGGTAGCGCGGATAGGGCGAGCCAGTTGGGTCATGCGGTGACGCCCGCGCAGCTCAATGGATTTCATCATAGTCCAGCGGGCCTGCTCGGCCTCATTGGCGGTCTTGAGCGTGGCGGCGTTGGTAAGCACCTGGCCCGGGGTGTCCTTAGCGAGCTCGGTCAGGCGCGCGGCCTCGTTCACGGCGTCACCGATGACGGTGTATTCGAAGCGATCCGCGCCGCCGATGTGCCCGGCAACGACGTGCCCCGCCGCCACGCCAATGCCCGCCTGCAGCTCCAGCCCGCGCAACTCGCCGCGCAGCTCGCGGGCGGCCTGCAGGGCCATGGAGGCGGAATCATAAACGTTGAGCGGCGCGCCAAAAACGGCGAGGGCGGCATCGCCTTGGAACTTATTAATGATGCCTTTATTGCGGTGCACCACCTGGACAACGTGCTCGAAGAACTTATTGAGCTCCTCCACTACCTCCTCGGGGGAGTGGTTGACGGCGAAGGTAGTAGAGCCGATGACGTCAATGAAGAGCACCGCGACCTTGCGGTCCTCGCCGCCCAACTCGGGGCGCTCTTCCAGGGCGCGCTGCGCCACCTCGGCGCCGACGTAGCGGCCGAAGATATCGCGCACGCGCTGGCGCTCGCGCAGGCCGCGCATCATCTCGTTGAAACCGGCCTGCAGTACGCCCAGCTCGGAACCGTCATAGATATCGACCTCGACATTAGTCTCGCCGCGGCGTACCCGGTTAATGGCGTCTTGGAGCTCCACGATCGGGTCCACCACGCTCATCACCGCGAAGCTAGTACCGATAAACCCGGTGCCTAGGGCGGTAAGTGCGAGGGCTGTGATGGCGGGAACCAGGTCTCCTGCGGTGCCGGAGAAGAGCCCGGTGCGCTGGGCGATGAGTACGAGCAAGATGCCCACCAGCGGCACGCCGGAGGTCATCAGCCAGGTCGAAATGAGGCGGTACTTGATGGGCGGCTCCAGGGTGGCATCCTCGAAGCGGCGCGCCACGGCTTGGGCGGCCACCGGGCGCACCAGGCGCTCTGCCTGCAGGTAGGTCAAGATGACCACCACAAGGCCGGCCAGGGTGGCGGATACACCCACGACGAGCCCGAGGCGGCCGGATTCCCGGCCGGAAATCACCACGGCCAGGATGATGCCGATGAGCCATACCGCGGCCGCCACCACGGATTGGTAGACGGGGATGCGCAGCACTAGGTTGCGCACCATATTTGGGTCGTGCTCGTCCGGGTTGCGCTGCCAGTCCAGCACCGGGCGGAAAAGCAGCAGGGTGACGGCGATGCCGATGACCACGGCAAAAATGAGATATACCGCGGCGACGCCCATCAGGCTGGGCAGCTCGGCGGCAAAATCCTTAATCTCCGGCATCGGTAGGAAATAAAGGACAAAGGTCATGATCGCGATGGCACCGATGAGGTTCGCGCCAAGGACTAAGGCGGCGTAGACCGGCCATTGGGTACCCATGAGCCATCGTGCGCCGCGCAGTAGTCTGTTCATGCTTTCATACTTTAGTAAGACCAGTAGGCTAGGGCGAGTGAATACCGGAAGCGTTGCGCAAAGATTGGCAGATACCCCAGGTGTGGCCCGCACTATCCTGGGCGCCGCCCGGGCAGCTCGGGGGATGCCGGGGGCAGACCCGCGGGCGATGAGCCATTCCTGGCTATTTACCGGCCCGCCGGGCTCCGGCCGTTCCTTGGCCGCCATCGATTTTGCGGCCGCGCTCATGTGCACGGACCCAGAGGAACCGGGCTGCGGCCGGTGCGAGGCCTGCCGCGCGGTGCTAGAAACCAAACAGCACACCGATCTGGTCCTCGTGGATCCGCAGGAGGTCATCATTCCCGTGGATACGGTGCGCGAGGTCATCGGCCGCGCGGCGAGCCTGCCCACGGTGGCGCCCTGGCGCGTGGTGATCTTCAACAACGCCGACCGCCTGAACAATAACGGCGCGAATGCCCTACTCAAGACGGTAGAGGAGCCGCCGGCGCGCACCGTGATCATTATGTGCGCGCCTTCCGACGCCCCCGAGGACTTCTCCCAGACCCTCCGCTCGCGCTGCCGCCACCTCTACATTCCCTCCCCGTCGGTGGAGAGCATTACCGCCCAGTTGGTCAGCGAGGGCGCCTCGGATCACGACGCCCACTTGGCCGCCCTCACCTCCCTTCGCCACGTCGGCCGGGCGCGGCGCCTGGTCAACGATCCGGCGGTGCAAAAACGCCGCGCGGTGGCCATCAACTTGGCAGAGGACGTCTTCCACGGCTCCCAAGGCTTCCAGGCGGTGACCTCGCTATTGAAGCTGGTGGACGCGGAGGCGAAGGAGTCGCATAAGGAACAAGAAGAGGCCGAGCTGGCGAAGCTGGAACAGACCCTCGGCGTGGGTGCGAAGGGCAAAGGCGCGGCCAAGGCGCAACGCGACGCCCGCTCCGCCATCAAGGATCTGCAGGACCAGCACAAGAAGCGGGCGAAGCGCCGCGTGATCGACAACCTGGACCTCGTGCTTGTTGATCTCTCCGGCGTCTACCGCGATGCACTCATGCAGAAGGTGGGCGCGCAGGTGGATCTCACCCACCCGGATTTTGCTGGACTTTCTGGTGAGATCGCGCAGCGCGTGAGCGAGGAAGGCCTGCTGGACTGCCAGGCGGCCATTACGCTGTGCCGCGAGCAGCTGACCCAAAACGTCGGCACGCAGATTGCCTTCGACGGGCTGGTGGGCCGCCTGCGCCGCGCGTGCCTGTAGGTGGGGCCCGATTTCTATTCCGCGGCGCCCCTAGGTTAAACTCTCTCTTGCTGCACTGGCGCATGCCGAGCAGCGCGCCGCCTTAGCTCAGTCGGTAGAGCATTTCACTCGTAATGAAAAGGTCGCGAGTTCGATTCTCGCAGGCGGCTCCACAATGGCCGCAGGTGTATAGCCTGCGGCCTTTCGCGGTTTTAGGGAAAGCGCGTTGTGGGGGGCGGCGTGCTAAGCCTCGCCGTGGTTATTGAGCAGGCGCGGGACCACCTTGCCGGTGGCGTTGCGCGGGAGCTTGGCCAGGAAGTGCACGTCGCGCGGCACGGAGTGATCGGCGAGCTTGGTGCGGACCCAGTCGCGGATGGCGTCGGCGGTGAGGGCCTTTCCGGCGGCGTCGGCAGTAGGCACCGCCCACACGGCGATGCGCTGGAAGGTCTCGCTATCCTCCACGCCGCCGGCATGCACCTCGTGGATGCCGGGCATGGCCTCGAGAACCTCGGTGACGGACTGCGGGTGGACGTTTTCGCCGCCGACGATGATCATGTCATCGGCGCGGCCCACCACGTGCAGGAAGTCGTGCTCGTCGATGTAGCCCAAATCGCCGATGGAAATGAGCCCGTCTACCTTATTGAGCCGCAGGTTTGGGTTGGTGTAACCGGTCATTGCGGTGGAGTTGGTGAGGTAGATCTCTCCCACCTCGCCGCGCGGAACCGGGTGGCCCTCCTTATCGAGGATGCGCAACTTCGTGCCCGAGGCCACGCGCCCGGCGATGGTGGGGTTGGCGGCGACCTGATCCATGGTGGCGGTCGTCGCGAGCGCGAGTTCGGTGGATCCGTACACGTTGCACAGGATGGCGCCAAAGCGCTCATTGGTCTCCTTGACCACCTCCGGGGTCAGCGCATTGCCGGCCGAGGCGATGAACTGCAGGCTCGAGGTATCAAACTCGCCAGCTGGGTCCCGCTCCACCAAGCGCTTAAAGAAGATGGGGGAGGAAATCATGCCATCGAGGCGGTAGCGCTGGACGTCGTCAAGCACCTGCTCCGCGTCGAATACGCGCCGGGTGACGATGGTATTGCGCAGGCCCAGTGCAATATTGATGCAGGCCCAGCCCCAGGTGTGAAAAATGGAGGCGGTCAGTTGCAGGCGCTGGTCGGCGCGCCACGGAATCGTATCCACGATGGAGGCCAGCACCACGGGCAGGGTAGGCTCCGGCCGCACAATGCCCTTCGGAATGCCGGTGGTGCCGGAGGACATGAGCACGATTGCGCCGTGCTTGGGGAAGCGCGGCAGCTCCGCGGCCGGTGGGTTCTTCACAATTTTATCGAGTTTCGGCAGATCGCTTGCGCCCGTATCGTGCGCGATGATGACCGGGATATCGGTGTCCACGCGGTCAATGAACTCGTCATCTACAACCAGCACGTTGATGCCGTTTTCCTCGATGCAGCCGGCCAGCTGCTCCGGGGAGGAGCCCACGTTGAGCAGGTAAATAGAAGCGCCCACATATCCCTTGGCACCGAGCGGAATGATGATGCCGCGGCCGTTGCGCGCCATCACGCCGAGGCGAATCTCGGGCAGGTCCAGCGAGCGGAGGTAGCGGGCGAAGCCTTGCGTGTGGGTGCGCAGCTGGCGGTAGGTGAGGGTGCCGTCGTCGTCGATAAGCGCCAAGCGCTCGGGGCAGGCAAGGTAGCCCTGTTCGATCTCGCGCGCGGTGGTGAAGCGGTAGCGGGCCAGGTTTGGCAGCAGATTGATCTGGGCCTTCGTGCCGCCTTGGTGGCTGACGAGTCCGGCGTTGAGAAGCGCCGGCACGAACCGGCCGAGGGCTGCGGCGTGGAACTTGAAATCAGAGAAATTCACGGTTGGGATAGCTCCAAATAAGCAAAGATAACAAAAAGGTAACCATGGACGATATCGTGAGAGAGGCGGGCGGTGTTGCCGCCAACTCGAAATATGTTACAGAAGTGACTACAGTTACCTGAAGTTACTGGTGTTTCTAGAAAAGGATCTCATGAAATCTCTGCAGCTCAAAGTCCTCTCCGTGGTGGCGTCCGCGCTGGCCGTCGTAGGCGTGGCTGTCGCACCGCAGGCCACCGCCGCGGAGCGCAACCTGGTAGCCTTCGGCGATTCCGTCTTGGCGGATCCAGACGCCGGCTCCTACCTCGCCCACCGCTACGACCCCTCTAAAGGCGTGGGCGTAGATTGCCCGACCTCCAATAACTACGCCAAGCGCGCCGGCGCCAAGCTGCGCCTTCCGGTGCGGGACTTCTCCTGCTCCGGCGCCGTGTCCATGTCCCGCGGCCCGCAGATCTTCCAGCAGGTGGATGCGGCCATCCGTACCGGCGCGCTGAGCCCGGCCACTAACCGCGTGGTCATCACCACCGGCTTTAATGACACCTACAACCACCGCGATATGAGCCTGCCGCAGATTCGCAAGGAGTTCGCGGACCGCACTGCCCCGCAGATTGAGCGCATTAAGCGCGCTGCCCCGAATGCCCGCGTCCAGATCGTGGGCTATCCCACCATCGGTTCTGGCCCGTACTACTGCCTATTCCACTTCGGCCCGCGCCCGGCCGATTCGACCTTCCTGCCGGGCATCCAAGACTTTGAGAATAAGGCCCAGTGGATGCAGGTGGACTTGGCGGCGCGCACCGGCGTGCAGTTCTTGGATATGAAGCCTTCCACCCGCAATAACGGCATGTGCGCCGATGCAAACCAGCGCATGTGGGCTGGTCTGGTGGACTTTACTGCTGGCGATGGCAACCTTCCCATCCATATGAACCAGCGCGGCCACGAGCACACGGCCAACGTCATCGCCCGCTCCTAAAAAGAGTTTTCAATAATGCGCCGATTTTGAAAATATCGGTACGCTCGGGCGCATGACTGTAAAAGCTGTTATCGCCCGTTCCAAGGGCGCGGAAGTCGAAACCGTCAATATTGTCGTTCCCGATCCCGGCCCTAACGACGTCATCGTGCGCGTCCAGGCCTGCGGTGTATGCCACACCGACCTTGCCTACCGCGATGGCGATATTGAAGACGCCTTCCCCTTCCTGCTCGGCCACGAGGCCGCAGGCGTAGTAGAGACCGTAGGTTCTGCGGTCACCCACGTGGAGGAAGGCGACTTCGTCATTTTGAACTGGCGCGCCGTGTGCGGCGAGTGCCGCGCCTGCAAGAAGGGCGAGCCAAAGTACTGCTTCAATACCCACAACGCCTCCAAGAAGATGACCCTCGAGGAT
The DNA here is from genome assembly GCF_022347385.1 of Corynebacterium tuberculostearicum. Taxonomy (GTDB): domain Bacteria; phylum Actinomycetota; class Actinomycetes; order Mycobacteriales; family Mycobacteriaceae; genus Corynebacterium; species Corynebacterium tuberculostearicum_M. Next base: position 67,456 of record NZ_JAKRDT010000009.1, on the reverse strand, counting down.
GGCACCGAGCTCACACCTGCGCTGGGCATCGGTTCCTTCGCTGAGAAGACCCTGGTCCACGAGGGCCAGTGCACCAAGGTAGAAGACACCGACCCGGCTGCCGCTGGCCTGCTGGGCTGCGGCATCATGGCGGGCCTCGGCGCGGCCGTGAATACCGGCGATATCCAGCTCGGCGAGTCCGTTGCCGTCTTCGGCTGCGGCGGCGTTGGCATGGCCGCCATTGCGGGCGCCAAGCTGGCGAGCGCGGCCAAGATCATTGCTGTGGACATCGACGAGTCCAAGCTGGAGACCGCCTGCGAGTTCGGCGCGACCGACACCATCTGCTCCAAGGATCTGTCGGAGCAGGAGGTTATCGACGCCGTCCGCGAGCTCACCGGCGGCTTCGGCACCGACGTCTCTATCGACGCCGTGGGCATCCAGCCCACCTGGCGCCAGGCCTTCTACTCCCGCGACCACGCCGGCCGCATGGTCATGGTGGGCGTGCCGAACCTCACCGACCACGTGGACATTCCGGCCATCGACCTCTACGGCCGCGGCGGCTCCATCAAGCCTGCGTGGTACGGCGATTGCCTCCCAGAGCGCGATTTCCCCGCCTACGTAGCGCTGTCCAAGGCCGGCAACTTCCCGCTGGACAAGTTCGTCTCCGAGCGCATTGCGCTTGACGACGTCGAGCAGGCCTTTACCACCATGAAGTCCGGCAAGGTTCTGCGTTCCGTGGTGGAGTTCTAATGCGTATCGATAGCACGGTTACTTCTGGCAAGTTCCGCCTCGATGGCGGCGAGTGGGACGTGGACAATAACGTCTACGTCGTGGGCGATGACTCCAGTGTGTACGTGGTGGATCCCTCCCACGATCTCGATGCGGTAGCAGAGCTCGTTGGCGATCGCCGCGTGGAAGGCATCTTGCTCACCCACGCGCACAATGACCACTGCGAGCTCGCCCCCGAGGCCGCCAAGCGCTTCGATACCGAGGTCTACCTGCACCCGGACGATGACATGCTGTGGCAGGAGTCCAATGGCGATGCTCCGTACACGCCATTGGCGGACCGCGGTCAGTTCGATATTGGCGGCGAGAAGATCACGGTCTACCACACCCCGGGCCACTCGCCGGGCTGCGTGGTGCTGCACGTGGGCGAGACGCTGCTGTCGGGCGATACGCTCTTCAACGGCGGCCCTGGTGCCACCGGCCGCAAGTACTCCGACTTCGATGTGATCATCGAGTCGCTGAAGAACGTCGTCTTCACCCTGCCGGAGGACACCAAGGTCCTGCCAGGGCATGGCGATGCCACCACGGTGGGCGCGGAGGCCGCGCGCATCGACGAATACATCGAGCGCGGCTACTAGCCTCTAGTACGCCCGCAGGTACTCGCCGTAGCCGGACTTAAGCAACGGCTCGGCGAGTTTTTCTAGCTGGGCGCGGTCGATGAAGCCGGCTTCGAAAGCGGCCACTTCTGGTGAGCCAATAACGATGCCGGTGCGTTTTTGCATCACCTCGACGTAGGCGGAGGCCTCGCTCATCGAGTCCACCGTTCCCGTATCGAGCCACACGCTGCCGCGGTGCAGGCGCTGCACATTGAGCTCGCCGCGGCGCAGGTACTCCTCGTTTACCGCCGTGATCTCCAGTTCACCGCGGCCGCTGGGCTGGATGCCCTTGGCTATCTCCACCACCGAGTTGTCATAAAAGTACAAGCCCACCACCGCGTGGTTCGACCGCGGTACTTCCGGCTTTTCCTCGATGCTCAGTGCATGGCCTGCGGCGTCGAATTCCACGACACCATAGCGCTGCGGATCCGAGACTTCGTAGGCGAAGATGATGCCGCCCTCCGGATCTTGGCAGTGCGCGAGCTCGCCGCCGAAGCCGTGGAAGATATTATCGCCGAGCACCAGCGCGACGCTGTCGTTTCCAATAAACTCCTCGCCGATCAAAAAGGCCTGCGCGAGCCCCTCCGGCCGCGGTTGGACAGCGTAATCGATCATGAGTCCGAGCTGCGATCCATCGCCAAAGAGGCGCTGGAAGGCCCCCGCATCCTCCGGGGTGGTGATGATGAGGATTTCCCGAATACCCGCCTGAATGAGCGTGGTGAGCGGGTAATAAATCATCGGCTTGTCATAAATGGGCATGAGCTGCTTCGAGATGCCCTTGGTAATCGGGTAGAGCCGCGTGCCGGAACCGCCGGCCAGGATGATGCCTTTCATTTAATCCTCCGGGTACAGCGCCAAGTACAGGGCAAGGGCCGCGCGCCAGTTCTGCGGCTTGAAGCCCGTAGCCTCGATTTTATCTAGCGCAAGCGTCGACTCCTTGGGGCGCGGCGCCTCGGGGCCCGCGATCTCGCGGTACTGCTCGGTGCTTACCGGGGTAACCTCGGCCGGGTCGTGGCCGAGCCCGATGAACACGGCCATGGCGATCTCATCGCGGCCCACGGTATCGCCCGAGTTGGAGAGGTTATACACGCCGTACTCCGCGTCGGAATTGAGCAGGTGGACGATGCCCTTGGCCAGGTCCTCGGCAAACGTGGGCCGCCCGCGCTGGTCATGGATGACCTTCGGTTCCACGCCCTTAGTGGCCAGCCGGCGCATGGTGGACATGAAATTCTCACCATCGCCAAAGACCCAGGAAGTACGGATGACGTAGTGCTGCGGCGCGGTCTGCGCGGCGGTATCGCCCGCGGCTTTCGACGCCCCATACGCACTCAGCGGCGACGGCAGCTCCTCCTCGGTGTGGACCTCGTTAGTGCCGTCGAAGATGTAGTCGCTCGACACATGCACCAGCGTGAGTTGGTTCTCCGCGGCGATGCGCGCCAGCCGTGCGGGCGCTTCCGCATTGACGGCCCAGGCGGCGGCGCGGTCGTTTTCGGCACCGTTGACGTCGTTATACGCCGCGCAATTGATGATGGCGGAGTACTGCTTCCAATTCCGCTCTGGTGGGTCGGTGATGTCGAAGTCGGCGTGGGTGCACAATTCGGCGTCGGCAAGCAGGCGTTTGAGCGCACGCCCCAACTGCCCGTTCGCGCCGGTGACGAGGATGCGCCGGGCGGGCATCGGGCTCACCTCCGCAAGAGCGGGGTGCTGCTTGTCCTTCTCCGAAACCTCGGTGGGCTCCAGCGGCCAGTCCACGATGTTGAGGTTCACCGCGGCGTAGCGAGCCTCGGCCGACCAGTGCTCATTCACCAGGTAGCAGTAGGAGGTTTCCTCCAGCGCCTGAAAGCCATTGGCGACGCCCCGTGGGACAAACACCGCAGTCTCCGGCCCCACCTCGTGGGTGACGACTTCGCCAAAGCTATCCGACCCCTCGCGCAAGTCGCACCATGCGCCGAAAATCTTGCCCTGCGCCACCGAGACGAGCTTGTCCCACGGCTCGGCGTGCAGGCCGCGCGTAGCACCGGCGTGGTTGAAAGAGATATTGTTCTGCACCGGCTGGAAGCCCGCGAGCTCGGGTGCGAGGCCGGTGAATTTTTCGCGTTGCCAATTCTCTTTGAACCAGCCGCGGTTATCGCCGTGCACGTCGAGGTCGATGATGAGCAGCCCCGGGATGGCGGTTTCGGTAATACGCATATCTACTGTCCTTGCTGCTTGTAGCGGGCTTCCACGTTTTCTTTCTCGGGCTTCCACCAGCTTTCGTTCTCGCGATACCACGCGATGGTGTCTTCGAGACCGGCGCGGATATCCGTGAACCGCGGGGTCCACCCCAGCTCGCGGCGCAGCTTGGTGGCGTCCATCGCATAACGCTGGTCGTGGCCGGGGCGGTCCGCCACGTGTTCATAGAGCGCGCGCCCATTGCGGGTGTGGCCCATGATTTCGCAGATCAGCTCAATGACCTGCTTATTATTAATATCTTCTTGGTCCGCGCCGATATTGTAGGTCTCGCCGATGCGGCCCCGCTCGAGGATGGCGAGCACCGCCTCGTTGTGGTCATCGACGTGGATCCAATCACGCACCTGCTCGCCCGTGCCATAGAGCTTGGGCGAGTGTCCGGAGAGGATATTGGTGATTTGGCGGGGGATGAACTTCTCGATGTGCTGGTAAGGCCCGTAATTATTGGAGCAGTTTGAGATGGTCGCGCGCAGTCCGAAGGAACGCACCCATGCCCGCACGAGGTGGTCAGACCCCGCCTTGGTGGCCGAGTAGGGGCTGGAGGGAGCGTAGGCGGTGTCCTCAGTAAATTTGGTCGCTGCTCCTATCTCGAGGTCGCCGAAAACTTCGTCGGTAGAGACATGGTGGAAGCGCGTATCGTGCTTCCGGCATGCCTCCAAAAGGGTGAATGTGCCTACGAGGTTCGTGTGGATGAAGGGCGAGGGGTCGCGCAAAGAATTATCGTTATGGGACTCGGCGGCAAAATGAACCACTGCATCGGTAGCGGCGACGAGCGGTTCTACGGTGGCGGGATCGGCGATATCCCCCTCCACGAGGTCAATATCGAGGCCGGCGAGGTTGGCGCGGTTTCCGGCGTAGGTGAGCTTATCGAGCACCGTAACGCGGGTATCGGGGCGCGCCTGGCATATTAGGCGCACGAAATTGGCGCCGATAAAACCGGCGCCGCCAGTGACGAGCATCGTTTGCATGGTTATCCAGTGTAGGGCAGTCGGGCGCGCGGCTGTGGCAGGCCGCGGGCCCGGTCAGGCCGCGCCCGGGGGCGAGGGTGGTGGCGAAGGCGGATCGGTGAGCCTGCGGGCCGGGGCTTGTTCTGCGGCGGGGTGGTCGTTGACCTCCACGGTGGGCGATAAGCCGTTGGTGTGGGCGGCCCGATAGCCTACCCGGCCCGTGTCGGGGTCTCGTTCGGCGTGTCCCATTCCGTTGCGGCCATCGCGGTAATCGTTATTGTCCACGTGGTGCCGGCGGCACAGGAGAGTGAGGTTCTTGAGGTCGGTGGCGCCGCCGTGGGACCAGGCCTGGAGGTGGTGGACGTCGCAGTCCTGCCACGGGCGGTTGCATTCTGGGTGGGTGCAGACGAGTTCGGAGGCTGCGAGAGCGAGCTTCTGCCAGAGGGACGCGGTGCGCTTGGTGCGGCCAAGCTCGAGGGGGAAGCCCTTGTCGTCCACGGCACAGAAGAAATCGTGCCGCGCGCCGCCTAGGCGGAGGAGGTCGAGCGGGGTGAGCTCGATGCCGGTACTGGTGGCGAAGCGGGTATCGCCGCCCATTGCCTCCAGTTCTTCCAATGTGGTGGCGACGAAGAAGGAACCGAGGCCGTCGGAGTTATTTTGGGTGGCGGAAAGATAGCTCGATAGCGCAGCGGTCAATTGGTCCGCCATGCGTTGGGCATAGGTGCGGGTATCGTCCTCGGCACTGAGGTCCGCGCTGCCCTTATTCTTTGCGGGCGCGAAGGCGCTGGCGAGGATGGCCGCTGCGGAGGCATCGAGGTAGCCGGAGATGTGCACGCCGCCATCGGCGTCTTGGCGGGAGATGCTAAAGCGGCGCTTGCGGGTAGCGGCGTGCGGATCGGGCTCGCCGGCTGGGTTTAGGGCGTGCTTATTCGCTTTGCGGATGGCCTTGCGCAGCCACTCGCGCAGGGAATCGAAGGAACGACGCTTGGCCTGCTCGAGAGCCTGGTTGCGCAGTTCGCTCGGGCCGGGGATGGCGTACTTGCTGAGGCTGCGCAGCTCGTTCTCGATGAGGTTGAGGATGCGCTCGGGGATAGGATCTTCCTCAAAGAGCTTCTTGCGACGCTTCTCCTCTTCGCGGCGCTCGCGGTCGGCGCGGCGGCGGGATTCCTCCTCGGCTCGGGCGCGTGCGGCATCGTCCGCATCGGGGTCCGCAGGGGGAGCCGGCTCCGGATCGGGGATGGGTGCGAAGAGGTTGCGTCCATTGCGGAGGCGGGCGGCGGCCTCGGCATCGGTAAGGCCTAGGCGGGTGGTCAGGTAGTCCTTGGCCTTGGAAGAACCAACGCGGCGGCCGGCGTCATCCCGCTCCGCGATGAAAGCGAAGGCGGCGTCGATGGTGGACTTATTGCCTAGCGCCCGCTCCAAGTGTTCGAAATGCGAATGAAGAAGCTCGAAGGACAGATCGGAAGGATCCTGCATGAGGCTGCGCAGCTGGGTGAGGCCAGTGGCAACCTGTGCGATGGCGGAGTCTATCTCCGCGTGCTTGGTGGTCGGCATGATCCCTCCCTTCCGTATCGTTTACATGTTCTATCTTACCCAGATAAAACACCCCGTCAACAGGAAAGAAGGAATTGATCAATAGATTAGACATTCCCCAAACAAACGCAGTCAAAACCCCGCAAATCGGGGCCAAAACCACTAATTCGGGAAGGGAGGAAGGGCCTTCTGGTTAAGCCAGGCGTCTACGGTGGCGTCGAAAAGCGCGGCGTCAGGAGCGGCGGCGCGGAAGGCATTCAGCAACATGGAGGGCTCTACCACCGAGTGTTGGTGCTCGGTGAGGTAGCTGCGGAGGGTGGTAAAGAAGGCGTCGCCAAGCAAGCGGTGGATGGCGTGCACGGTCAAGGCCCCGCGCTTATATACGCGGTCATCGAACATATCGCGCGCACCCGGATCGGAAACGGTGAGGTTCTGAGCCTTGCGTCCCAGGACGTTGTAGTGGGAACGCGCCGCCTCGCGTGCGGTGGTCTCGCCCTTGTGCTCGCCCCATAGCCACTCGCTGTAGCAGGCAAAACCCTCATTGAGCCAGATATCCTTCCACTCGCCCAGGCCCACTGAATTGCCAAACCACTGGTGGGAAAGCTCATGGGCAATGAGGCGCTCGAAGGCGTGGTCGCCCTTGATGTGGTTGGAGCCAAAGATGGACAGACCCTGTGCCTCCAGTGGAATCTCCAGCTCATCTTCCGTGATGACTACCTGATAATCCGCAAATGGATAGGGGCCATAGAGGGAGGAGAAGAAGTCCACCATTTCCTGCTGCTGGGCAAACTCATTCAGCACGCGCTCGCGCAGCGCGGCCGGCGCCCAAGCGCGCGTGGAAGGGCCCAAATCAAAACTAGAGAACTCTCCTACCTGCACCGTAGCCAGGTAGGTGGCCATGGGCTCGCGGGTGCGGTAGTGCCAGCGCGTGGTGGAACCGCCCGCCCGGCGGGAGACAAGGTCACCATTAGATACCACGATAAAGGGATCATCGGCCGTAATGATGATGTCATAGTGTGCCTTTTCAGACGGCGTATCGTCACAAGGGAACCAACTCGGCGCGCCGTTGGGCTGGCTGGCCACCAGCGAGCCGGATTCGGTTTCTTCCCAGCCAATCTCGCCCCAGGTGGTGCGGATCGGCCGCGGGCTGCCGCCATAGCGAATAACAAGCTCAAATTCCGTACCAGCGGCAATCTCCTCAGCAAAACGCAGGCGCAGCTTGCCGGAAGACTGACGGAACTTAGCCACCCGCGGCGCACCCTTTGCGGTCACGCGCCGAGCCACCATCGCCCCGCCCAGATCTAGGGTCAGGGACGCCAAATCTTCATCGGCCCGGATGGCCAAAGTAGCCTCGCCGTGGAGCAGGTTGGGTTCCACGCGGTAGGTCAAATCCAGCGTGTAGTGGGAAACCTCGAAACCGAGGTTAAAATCCACGCCGGTATAAGGATCAGTGTGGGCACGCGAAAGGGCGGTAGGAAGCAACTTCATAATGCTGCAAGCCTACCGCCCTTTTAGCCGTGGAAAGAAACGAGCTTATTTATTGAAAGCGCGCTCGAAGACCGGCCAAGAATCCTTAAGGTCCGCAATCCAGTGCGGCCAGGAGTGGGTGCCGGTATTGCGGAAGTTGTAGGTCGCCGGGATGCCAGCCTGGTCCAGCTTGGCCTTAAAGTTGTGGGTGCAGTAGTTCACGCCAGCCTCGATAGCGCCGCCTTCAACCTGCAGCTTTGCAACGCCACGGGCTGCGGCCAGTGGATGAACTCCCTGATTCGTATAGTAAGAATACGTATCGGTTTCTCCGGCCAACCCAGAACCGGAGGAGATGTACAGCTCCGTGCCACGCAGCTTCTCGTGGTTCATCATCGCGTCGTTGTAGCGGTTGGTGGGGGAGCCGAATGGGCCCCACATCTGCTCCGCGGTCGCACCACCGCGGTTAACGGTGAGCTCAACGGCCTTGTGCTCTACCGGGTAAGCGGTAGCCGCGCAGCCGGCGTAGGAGCCGACGGCGTCGTAGAAGCCCTGGTTGTGTTCCGCCATCAGCAGGGAGGAAGTAGCGGACATGGACATGCCCGCGACAGCGCGGTGGTTATCGGCCTTGATGTGGCCCTCGATGGCACCCGGCAGTTCCTTGGTAAGGAAGGTTTCCCACTTCTGCGGGCCCTTGAGGTACTGAGAGTTCGGCTCGGATACCCAGTCGGTGTAGTAGGAGAAAGCACCGGCCTGTGGGACGACCACGTTGACGTTCTTGGAGTGGTAGAAATCGACGGCGTCAGAAAGCTTCAGCCAGTCCATGTCCTGCTCCGCGCCGCCTGCACCGTTGAGCAGGTAGATGGTCGGGCGGTTCTCATCCGTTGCGCGAATGACGGCCAGCGGAATCTTACGGCCGTTCATGGCAGGGGAGGTGGCCTGCAGCTTTTCGACGCGCGGATCGTCCTTGTACTTCTGGTACCAGGTCTGCTGCTCCAGCTCTGGGGTGACCTCCAGTGGGGCCAGGGTGGACTGGGCGGCGTTGCCCGCTACCTGTTGCGGGGTGAGCTGTGCGGCTCCCGCCATTGGGGCGCAAGCCAAGCCTGCGCACACTGCGGTGCCGGCAAGGATGGAGCTAAGGCGCTTCATAGTGCTTCTTTCCTGTAGTTAATGAATTCCTGATTATTCGGCAGCGACGGCAGCCTCGGCGGCCGCTGCAGCCTCCGCAGCGTTTGGAGCCGCTGCGCCCTCTGCGTCCTTGCCCTCGACAAAGTCCTTGTCTGGGGACTGGTCAGCGGCGCTCGGGGCGTCCTTAACCTGCGCATCTTCCTCGGCCTGCGGTGCCTCGATGGAAAGCTCGTTGGGCTTTACCTCCGGCTCGGCCGGTGCCTCTGCAGCGTCCTTGGCAAAGCCGCGCTCGAAGGTTGCCCAGGAGGTGAAGAGGTCATTGCGCCAGCCCGGCCAGGAGTGGGTGCCGGTATTGCGGAAGTTCCAGTCCGCCTTCATGCCCTGGGAGTCCATCTTGGCCTTGAGGTCATGAGTGCAGGAGTTCATCGCGGCCTCGATGACGCCGCCCTCAACGATGAGGGTGGAAGACCCCGGAACGCCCCAGTCATTGGCGCCGCCCAGACCGGAGTTGACCGAAACATAGGTCTCGGACTTGCCCAGGTTATTCGGGTTAGCGTTCACCAAGGCATCGTTGTACACGTTGTACTCGCTGCCCATAGCGCCCCACATCTGATCGGCCGAGCCACCGCCGCGGTTGACGGTCAGCTGGGTGTATAGGCGCGGCAGCGGGCGAGAGGTGGAAGCGCAGCCAGAGAAGGAGCCCACGGCGTTGTAGAAGCCCGGGTTGTGCTCCGCCAGCAGCAGGGAGGAGGTGGCGGACATGGACATGCCGGCAATCGCGCGCTTGCCATTGCCGCCGATGTGCTCTTCCAGTTTGCCCGGTAGCTCCTTGGTGAGGAAGGTTTCCCACTTCTGCGGGCCCTTGAGGTAGCCGCTATTCGGGGAGGATACCCAGTCGGTGTAGTAGGAGAAGGCGCCGGCCTGCGGGATGACCACGTTGACGTCCTTGGACGTGTAGAAGTCCACCATGTCCTGCACGCCCTCGGCCTCAGGGTCGATGTCGTGGTTGGCGGTGGCGGTCAGCCAGTCCATGCCCTGCTCGGCGCCGCCCGCGCCATTGAGCAGGTACAGGGTGGGGCGCTTCTTATCAAAGTTGCCGTCCGGGGTGATGACCGCCAGCGGAACCTCGCGGCCGTCCATGGCGGCGGAGGTGGCGGTCAGGGCCTTAACGTGGTTGCCGTAGTGCTTGCCTTGGCCGCTCTTGTGGCCGAAGGCATAGCCCTTCCACTTGTCCTTATCTTTCAGCTTGGCAATATCCACCACGCGGTTTTCGCCTTTGGTGGTGATGGCGTAGTTGATGTTTTCCGCATCCGCCGAGTCGGTGAGGTTAACCTCGCGAATGGTGGACGGGGTGGCGTCGCCCTGGATCTCGGCCGGCTCGACGGCGGAGGCGATAGGGGCGGAGAGGACTCCTGCCGCGATGGCGATGCCTGCGACGCTGGAGCCGATAGAGCGCAAAGTATGCATATTTTAGCTTCCTCGAGTTAAGAGAATCTTCTCAGTAGGTATCGTTCCGCAAAGCGGGAATGTTAGCAAGACTCTATGCCTTAATAGCCCTTTTAATGTAGCAAAACCTGTGACGCATGTGGTTTGTGTGTCATAATTCTGAACGCGGCGCGTATGTAACGGTGACGCTACAATCTCCGCTAGTACTAAACGTGTGAATAATGCGGTCCCCATCCGCGGACCCATCCCTCGCTCTAGGCAAGTAAAAACACAGAAAGAAGCATAATGAACGTTTTCGATTCCATCCTCGTAGCCATCAACGAAGTTCTGGGCCAGTTCCTGCACACCGGTTCCTCCATGTCCTCCGCCGCTGCACTGGCTCTCGGCCTGTTCTAAAACACCGAGCCCTTAGCCCTGCCTGGGGGCGTCGCGCGCTTGCCGACGCCACCGTGCAGGGCCTTTGCGCGTTTTACCCCCGAAGCGTGGGGTACTCGGGCACAAGAGTGTGACCCAATGCGCGACATGGAGGGGAAAGTTACGTATCCTAAAGGGCGTGACTAATGAACATTATGACGTAGTAGTACTCGGCGCGGGCCCTGGCGGCTACGTGGCCGCCATCCGTGCAGCTCAGCTTGGTAAGAAAGTTGCCGTAATCGAGAAGCAGTACTGGGGCGGTGTCTGCCTCAACGTAGGCTGCATCCCTTCCAAGGCGCTGCTGAAGAACGCTGAGGTTGCCCATACCTTCAACCACGAGGCCAAGGACTTCGGCATTTCCGGCGATGTCTCCTTCGACTTCGGTGTTGCCCACAAGCGTTCCCGCAAGGTTTCCGCGGGCATCGTCAAGGGTGTCCATTACCTGATGAAGAAGAACAAGATCACCGAGATCAACGGCCTTGGCTCCTTCAAGGACGATAAGACCATCGAAATCACCGATGGTGACGACAAGGGCAAGACCGTCACCTTCGATGACTGCATCATCGCTACCGGCTCCGTGGTCAAGTCCCTGCCGGGCGTAGAACTCGGCGGCAACATCGTCTCCTACGAGGAGCAGATCCTCAACGATGAGGCCCCGAAGTCCATGGTCATCGTCGGCGCCGGCGCCATCGGAATGGAATTCGCTTATGTTCTGTCCAACTATGGCGTGGACGTCACCATCGTGGAGTTCATGGACCGCGTCCTGCCGAACGAGGACAAGGACGTCTCCAAGGCCATTGCCAAGGAGTATAAGAAGCTCGGCGTCAAGCTGCTGACCGGCTACAAGACCACCTCCGTGAAGGACAATGGCGATAACGTCACCGTTGAGGTTGAGTCCAAGGACGGCTCCAAGCAGGACACCCTCACCGTGGACCGCGCCATGATCTCCATCGGCTTTGCACCGCGCACCGAGGGCTTCGGCCTGGAGAACACCGGCGTTGAGCTCACCGAGCGCGGCGCCATTGCCATCGATGACACCATGCGCACCAACGTCGACCACATCTACGCCATCGGTGACGTCACCGCGAAGCTGCAGCTCGCCCACGTTGCTGAGGCCCAGGGCGTTGTCGCCGCAGAGACCATCGCCGGAGTGGAGACCCAGCTGTTGGGTGACTACATGAATATGCCGCGCGCTACCTTCTGCAACCCGCAGGTCGCTTCCTTCGGCTACACCGAAGAGGCTGCCAAGGAAAAGTTCGCGGACCGCGACATCAAGGTCGCTACCTTCCCGTTCTCCGCTAACGGCAAGGCTGCCGGCCTCAATGAGACCGCGGGCTTTGTCAAGCTCATCGCGGACGGCGAGTACGGCGAGCTCATCGGCGGCCACATGGTGGGCTCCAACGTATCCGAGCTGCTGCCGGAGCTGACCCTGGCGCAGCGCTTCGACCTCACCGCTGAGGAAATCGGCCGCAACGTTCACACCCACCCGACCCTCTCTGAGGCCATGAAGGAAGCTGCCGAGGGCATCGGCGGGCACATGATTAACCTCTAAGCAGAGCTGCTTGCCGACGTCGCCTTTGAGCGCGACGCCAGCGGCACCGCACCGTTCGCTCCCTCGTGGGAGGGAGGCGGACCGCGGTGCCGCTTTTTTATGTGCGTTCCACCTGGGCGGCAGCGCGTTAGTACGGTGCCACGGCGGAGCGGTGGGCATCGACGTTGATGACCTCGTTGATCGGTGGGAAGGCGCGCTGCGCGCAGTTCTCGCGCGGGCACGTGCGGCAGCCGGAGCCGATGGGGGTGGCAGTGGAGAGATCTGAGAGATCGAGGCCCTCGGCGTAGACGGTGCGGTCGGCGTGGCGGGCCTCGCAGCCTAGGCCGATGGCAAAGAGCTTATCGGTATCGCCAAAACGCCCCTGGTGGTGCTGGACCGCGCGCGAAATCCACAGGTAGTTGCGGCCATCGGGCATTTGGGCCAGCTGGCGGGAGATAATGCCGGGCTGGGTGAAGGTCTCGTAGACATTCCACAGCGGGCAGGTGCCGCCGTTATTGGAAAAGTGCACGCCGGTGGCGGATTGGCGCTTGGACATATTGCCTGCGCGGTCGACGCGGACAAAAGTAAAAGGAATGCCGCGGAGGTTATCGCGCTGCAGGGTGGATAGGCGGGAAGCTACGGATTCATAGCCCACGCCGAAGACCTGGCAGAGGTATTCCACGTCGTAGCCGGAGCGCTCGGCTTCGGAATGCATCAGTGCATAGGGCATCACGGTGGCGGCGGCGAAGTAGCTGGCCAAGCCGCGCCGTGCGAGGTTGCGCGAGGCGTCCGAGGTAAACGGCTCCTCCTCTACTAGGGAAGCGATGTCGTCCCCGGCCTCGAGGAAGCTCAGCTCCGCGGCCATGCGGAAGGCGCGCTGGCCTTCGCTCAGGCGCGACGCGAGCCGGAACTCGCCGGTCTCGCGGTCAAAGCTGTGCAGCGTGCCGTCCATCTGTGAGGTTATGCGGATGTCCACGTTGTGGCGATCGCGCAGGTGCTGGGCCAGGGCATGTTCGGTGTCGCGAATGCCGAAGTGGGTGACCGATAGGGCGTCGGCAAGCTGCTCTGCATGGTGGTCCAGGTTGTCCAAGTAGTTCTGGCGAGCGTAGAAGAAGTCGCGCACCTCGTCGTGCGGCATGGATAGGGCCTGGGTGGCCTCGGTGGTGCGGCGGGCATCGGTGGCCAGCGAAAGCTTATCGCGCACATTGCGGTAGCGGCGGTGGACGTCTACCAGTGTGCGAGCCACGGTGGGGTGGTTATAGACCAGCTCGGAGAGCTCCTGCAGCTCGACAGGGGAGGGGCAGAGCTCCTTGTCCTGGATGACGTCCTGGATCTCGGCAAGAAGGCGGGAGTCGTCATCACGGGAGAAGAAGGTGGCATCGACGCCGAAGACCTCCGTGATGCGCAGGAGCACCGGGACGGTGAGCGGCCGGACGTCGTGCTCGATCTGATTGACGTAGCTGGCGGAGAGCCCCAGCGTCGCAGCAAGGGAGGCCTGACTGAGATCGCGCTCACGGCGAAGCTGGCGAAGGCGAGATCCCACATACGTCTTACTCATGCCGGCAAGGTTACTGGCTGGCCTGCGGGTGTGCACCTTAATCGCAAAGATCTTGTGAAGAATGTTCACCCGCCTGTGGGCTACATGTGGGTTTCATGCGAAAGTTTGACACATAAAGGGGTGAGAGGATCACTCCTGTAACACTGGGTGACCAAGTTCACATGTGGGAAACAATTTACGCAACGTCAATATTGCGGAATTCCGAGCAGCCAAGGTAGTGACGTTTTGCCCCAAGGCTTCTAAGGCAACCCTTACCTAAAAGAATTATGACTTTAACCGTACCGCCGTACCGTTAGGTGAAACGCCGCAGGAATTGACTAGTAACCAGCGGTTAAGCCCAGTTAAAGTGAGGGCGACAATGGAGGTGTCATGACTTTAAGAAATCCGGACCGTGAGGCAGTAACTCACGGCCACATTACTAACGAACCAATCCGCCAGAAGCCGGGAGTGCCCTCCTGGGTTCTGAAGCTCATCATGGCCGTCACTGGCCTGCTCTTCGCCCTCTTCGTTGTTGGCCACATGGCCGGCAACCTGAAGTTGTACTTGCCGGCGAACGGCGGCGAAGAAGCACTAGATGAATACGGTGCATTCCTGCGCTCCATGGGCGAGCCGTTGTTCCCGCATGAGGGCGCATTGTGGATCATCCGCGCCGTCCTGCTGGTTGCCATCCTTGCCCACATCTACGGTGCGATCGCTTTGACTGCCCGCTCCAAGGCATCCCGCGGCAAGTTCAGCCGCAGCAACCTTATGGGTGGCCTAGATTCCTTCGCCACCAAGACCATGCTGGTCTCCGGCCTGGTTTTGCTGCTGTTCATCATCTTCCACCTGCTGGACCTGACTATGGGTGTACAGCCCATCGCCCCAGGTGACTTCGCAGAGGGTGCGGTGAAGGCCAACATGATTGCTACCTTCAGTCGCTGGCCGGTCACCATCGTGTACGTGATCGCCATGTGCTTCCTGTTCCTGCACCTCACCCACGGCATTCGCCTTGCCGCCTCTGACCTGGGTATCACCGGTGCGAAGTGGCGTCAGACCTTCCTGATCTTGGCGTACGTCATCCCGGCCGTTGTTTGCATCGGCAACATCGTTATGCCTTTGTCCGTTGCCCTGGGCTTGGTCAGCTAAAGGAGTTAGAAACCCATGACTAATACTGAACTCAAGCGCGAGCACCCCAAGTTCTCGCACCCACAGTCCATCGTTCCGGGCGTATCCGCCGGCAACATTCTGGAATCCCACGAGCCGCACGGCGTGCCAATGAAGGACATGTGGTCCCACCAAAAGGACCACATGCAGCTGGTTTCCCCACTGAACCGCCGCAAGTTTGAGGTCCTCGTTGTCGGTACCGGCCTATCCGCCGGCGCCGCTGCGGCCGCACTGGGCGAGCTGGGCTACAAGGTAAAGGTATTCACCTACCACGACTCCCCGCGCCGCGCGCACTCCATTGCCGCGCAGGGTGGCGTCAACGCCTCCCGTGCCAAGAAGGTGGACAATGACTCCGCCTACCGCCACACCAAGGACACCGTTAAGGGCGGCGACTACCGCTGCCGTGAGTCCGACTGCTGGCGCCTGGCAAACGAGTCCGTTCGCGTTATTGACCACATGAACGCCATCGGCGCCCCGTTCGCTCGCGAGTACGGCGGCACCCTGGCTACCCGTTCCTTCGGTGGTGTGCAGGTCTCCCGTACCTACTACACCCGTGGCCAAACAGGTCAGCAGCTGCAGCTGTCCACCACCTCTGCGCTCTACCGCCAGATTGGTTTGGGCAATGTGGAGCTCTTTGCCCACAATGACCTGCAGGACATCATCGTCTACAACGACAATGGCAAGAAGCGCGCTGGCGGCATCGTTACCCGCAACCTGATCACCGGTGAGCTCAAGGCCTTCACCGGCCATGCAGTCGTGCTGGGTACCGGCGGCTACGGCAACGTCTACCACATGTCCACCCTGGCTAAGAACTCCAATGCCAGCGCCATGATGCGTGCGTATGACAGCGGTGCCTACCTGGCCTCCCCGGCCTTCGTGCAGTTCCACCCGACGGGCCTGCCGGTCAACTCCGATTGGCAGTCCAAGACCATCTTGATGTCGGAGTCCCTGCGTAACGACGGCCGCATTTGGTCCCCGAAGAAGGAGGGCGACGACCGCGACCCGAATACCATTCCGGAAGAAGAGCGCGACTACTTCTTGGAGCGCCGCTACCCGGCATTCGGCAACCTGGTTCCGCGCGACGTTGCTTCCCGTGCCATCTCCCAGCAGATCAACGCCGGCCTAGGCGTTGGCCCGCTGCACAACTCGGTGTACCTGGACTTCCGCGACGCCATCGAGCGCCTGGGCAAGGACAAGATCCGCGAGCGCTACTCCAACCTCATCGAGATGTACGAAGAGGCTATCGGCGAGTCTGCTTATGAGACCCCGATGCGCATCGCCCCGACCTGCCACTTCACCATGGGTGGCCTGTGGACCGACTTCAATGAGATGACCTCCATCGACGGCCTCTTTGCCGCCGGTGAGTGCTCCTGGACCTACCACGGTGCTAACCGCCTGGGTGCTAACTCCCTGCTTTCGGCTTCCGTCGACGGCTGGTTCACCCTGCCGTTTACCATCCCGAACTACTTGGCTGACCACCTCAACGAGGAGAAGCTGGCCGAGGATTCCCCAGAGGCACAGGCAACCCTGGCGCAGTCCCAGGAGCGCATCGACCGCCTCATGGGCGTGCGCGGTGAGAACCCGCACGGTCCGTCCTACTACCACCGCCAGCTGGGCGATATCCTCTACCACGGCTGCGGCGTCTCCCGTAACGTCGAGGACCTCAAGACCGCGATCACCAAGATCCGCGAGCTGCGCGAGGACTTCTGGGCTAACGTCCGCATTCCGGGTGAGTCCAACGACATGAACCAGGTGCTGGAGTACGGCCTGCGCGTTGCCGACTACCTGGACTTGGGCGAGCTCATGTGTGTTGACGCTCTGGACCGCGATGAGTCCTGTGGTGCTCACTTCCGCGAGGACCACCTCACCGAGGACGGCGAGGCAGAACGCGACGATGAGAACTGGTGCTTCGTTTCCGCATGGGAGCCGGGCGCAAATAAGAACGAGTTCATCCGCCACGCCGAGCCGCTGTACTTTGATTCGATCCCGCTGATGACAAGGAACTACAAGTAATGAAACTGACACTTGAGATCTGGCGTCAAGCCGGACCGACCCAAGAAGGCCACTTCGAGACCGTCCAGGTGGATGACGCCTCTGAGCAGATGTCCATCCTGGAGCTGCTGGACCACGTCAACGAGGGCTACATTGAGCGCGGCGAAGAGCCCTTCGCCTTCGCTTCCGACTGCCGTGAGGGCATCTGCGGTACCTGTGGTTTGACCGTCAACGGCCGCCCGCACGGCCCAGGCCAGAACACCCCTGCCTGCCAGCAGCGCCTGTTCAACTTCACCGATGGCCAGACCGTCAAGCTGGAGCCATTCCGTTCCGCTGCCTACCCGGTCATCAAGGACATGGTCGTAGACCGCGCGGCTCTGGATCACGTCATGGAACAGGGCGGCTACGTCTCCATGGATGCTGGTACCGCTCCGGATGCGGATACCATGCACATCAACCACGAGACCGCCGAGTACTCGCTGGACCACGCTGCCTGCATTGGCTGCGGTGCCTGCGTTGCTGCCTGCCCGAACGGTGCGGCCCACCTGTTTACTGGTGCGAAGCTGGTACACCTCTCCCTCATGCCGCTGGGCAAGGAAGAGCGTGGCCGCCGTGCCCGCAACATGGTCGACGATCTGGAAGCCAACTTTGGCCACTGCTCCCTCTACGGTGAGTGCGCCGATGTCTGCCCGGCCGGCGTTCCGCTGACTGCAGTTTCTGCGGTTACCCGCGAACGTGCACGTGCTGCTTTCCGTGGCAAGGACGACTAAGCTAAGGTTATTCCGTAGGAATACTAGGAACGAGAGAAAGACAGAAAGACTCCGCCATGAGCGATAACACCCACGCAGTCGCTGACTACGCCAGCGAGACCTACCCGGAGTTCTCCGGCAAGATTCAGGACACCTACATTGAGGGCTACGATCCAGTATCCTTCGGTGCTCCTCACTCTTCCCTTCTGCGCACCTCCACCTGGGTGGGCATGGGTCTAATCCTGTCTTGCCTCCCGGCCGCCGGCATCCTCATCTGGGGCCTTGGCGTGTGGGACAACCCCATCGGCACTGCCGGTGAGGGCAACTACTCCCTGACCATCATCATCGGCATTATCTCCCTGGTGGTTGTGGCCATCGCCGCCTTCGGCACCGTCCACTACGGCCGCCGCTACTACCGCAAGTACCGCAAGGAAACCGGCCGAGCCAACTAAATCGTTTCTTTAGTACGCAACCCCCGCTTCCACCAGCATGCATGACATGCAGGGAGGCGGGGGTTGTTGCATATCTGCTCCTTCCAGCGACAATTTGAGTCTGGTGGCTAAGTCCAGAAGCTCTTCAGGAATATCTGCGGGCCGTTGTTGAGACAGATTTCTTTGTGCTGCGCGCACAAACTTAGCGAGTATGCCGGCGTCGCGGGCCAGTGGGGAAGTAGCAGACAACTCCGCTTGTATTACCTGCAGGTGCTTGGCGGCACTGTTGGCGGTGTCTAGTGCGTACTCGTAGTCTCCAGTATCCCCGTGCGCCCCAATAAACAAGGCACACAGGTGCGTGTCCTGGGCTTCATGCACAATGCCAGCCATTCCTTCCCCCCTCCCCTTAGCCTCCGACCAACGACAACGCGTGCTTAACCCCAACATTAGACATATTCTTTATGAATGGGCTACGGCAAAAATACACCTAGCAAGAAAACGCACTAAGAGACCTTTCCCAAAAAGAACAAACAGCACCTCTCCAGAGCATTTCGACGTGGCTCCGCTTAAAAGGGAAAACTCTCGTCAAAATTTCGACGATGGTGCGTCGACCCTGGGACGACGCTCCTTGCGCCCATAATCGCGGGTCTTATCTTTATGCTGGTGCAGACTTGGGCCTCTGACAAACAGGCAGACACAGCACTTCGTGGGTTGATCCGCATCAGACGGACAATCTGGCTCGGTGGGCCGTCCGTGAGGGGTTTGAGTGCACGATGCATAGGCTTACGCATTCGGATGTGGCGATTCGGCGCAAGAATGTGAATGTGGGTTTGGAGGCGACGAGTCTATGTCCGGTGTCACCGGAAGCGCTGGAGGAGATGGTGACTAGGGCAGTGCGGTTAAGGCCGTAAACAATACACAGCTCTCTTGCCTGTTTTGGCAGTAAGGTGTTCTAGGAGTACTCCTTCCTTTGAATCCACTGGTTGCAAATGTTGCTGTCTGTGGGGTGAATTGAACTGTTCGCTTGTTTAAGGTATTGTTTAGATCAAAGGAAGCTAGAGATAGAGACTCCAGCCGGTTCATGTCCGGGAGCTTTCACGGAAAAAGGAGATCTGGGTTCGATTCCCAGCCCCCTTACGGGGTGTAGCTTAACGGTAAAGCGCCCTTTTTTCATATCTACCACTGGGCTCTAGTCCAGTGGCCTTCTTCGCGAGCAACTGTTTCCAGTTGATTTAATCCTTTGGGGAAAAGTCTTTTCGTTAGCCGCTCGAGGCTTCTCTTCCATCCGTCGCTGTTCTTTTGTTTGCTTGTGGAGCGAACAAAGTGTTCTATAGATACTTTTGCGAAGTACTCTTCGGGCATGACTTCAATAAAGGATCTTTGAGCTAATCTTCCTAACTGTTTAATGACGCTGAATTCAGTGAATATATGTTCCGCAGTGAGGGAGATTTTTCCGTCATTCCCTTGGATATCCTGAGGGGTTTTCCCTTGGTTTATTTTTTTCCAATGAGAAAGGGCGTCCTCACTGAGCGAATCCATATCATTTTGGATTGATGAGCTGACTCGTCCGCCACTGTGGGTGTTTGCGTTTCTTATTCTCCTGAGAAGATGGAAAATTTCTAGCATTGAAGATCGTGAGTCTACATCGCTGGTAGCTCTCCCTACGTGCACATCACAGGTGTGGAAAAAAATCTCATGGAGGTTGGAAGCGTTGAGCCTGTTAGTTGGCGCGCCTTCAGGATGAGAAAGGTCCAGTCCGTGATCCTGTAGAACCTTAATGGTTCTTTGGAGATGATCTTCTTGTAGAGATTGTGCATAAGGAATCGCTAGATTAGCTAGATGCCTTTCTGCATCTAAAAGGATGTTTCGTGCATCCTCTACGACAAGATTGAACCGCTCGACATGCGTTACTGCTGGAAACATTTCAGATAAGGGAACCTGTGACCCTTGGGAAAGCTGGAGGGCATTTGTTGCGAGCCGTGATCCTGCCAGAAGTCCGACTATCGCGTTATTGGCTTCAATTCGACGTTGATCAAACTCTGAGTATTCAGGGTAATGATATTTACCTATGGAAGGCTCACTTGAGTGCATAACTTTACACTACCCGTAAGGAATAGGGTTTCGTACGGCTATGATAAATGTAAATATGCGTACACTTCTCCGCTACAGTGGAGTTACATTCTCGACCTCCTGCCAACAGCGATGGCGGGAAGATTGGCGGTAGTAAATTGCGCACTTCCATCAAAGGCGGAGAAAGATGCGGATTTGTACACGAACTTATTCGGAGACAATGTGCATAAAAGACACTGCTACCCTCAGCCTAGGTATACAAATTCTGGAGCTTTCACTGTAAACGGTGATCCGATTTAATATGTTGGGCGAAACTCTTCTTTTTACAACTTACTTCCTCGCTCGAGAGTCTGACCTTGAACAATTCCATAAGCAGTATTTAAAAAGGGTGGATAAGGCTCGAGATATCACAGAGATACTCTATGTAACTGACGAAATTACACATGGGGGAGACGAAGTAATTCGCGAAGTCATGATGCAAGATTTCCGTAGGGATATGCGAGACTTTGGAACTTACCCATTTGATGAATCTGAATGGGGTTTGTATAGCCTTTCATGTGTGGCTAAAGACGTTGACGAACCCGCGATGGAAGGGGCTGGTGTCTCTCGGCTATGGCGTGATTTGGCATTAGGTGAAGAGACAGTACCTAGGGAATTTACCAGTCATGTAAAAGCCGTTAATGTGTCGAGCGATGGCAGAGGGTTCCCTCTGGGATCTATTTGTGCTTGATTGTGATCCAGAAATTCAACGGAATATCCATATGATAAATGCCGTCACCTCTTGATTAAGGCAGAGGGTGTACCAGTGTGGTACACCCCACTTTTACAATAAGGTACATGTTTGAATTTCGCGTATATTCGCCGACTTTAAAGACAACGTTCTTCTACGGTAGGGAGCCAAGCTTTGAGCAGGCCTGGGACAAGGCCGTGGTCTACATTTTGAATGATGCCCGTTGGAAAGACCAAAGCAATATCATTGATGCCATAGCTGCAACGGAGACAAAGTCAGAACATGCCACAAATGGGTGGATAGACGTCAGCCTTGGCCGGAATATGCAAAATGTTTACGAGCAACACGAAGTTGCGGTCATGATTGATAAAACTGCACGTGTCATGAACAATTTAGGACACTGAGTTAAGTCGGTTAGGGTACACCACGTTACGAGATAATCTTCCAACTCTTGCTCAAGCAGTCAGTCCGGTAGAAGTGATAACTCACGTCCCCTCTACCAACCGCAGTCCCGGACGCGACCGTGGGGCACTTGCTAGTGCCCTCAATTCTGCTCTCGGTCATATATCCGAAATCGTCTCACACCAGCGGCTTTAGAATCTTCAGGTGATAACACCGGCGCGTCCCACACAATAAGCCCAGATCGTTTTTCAGTGATAGATCCTGCTGCAGTCGCCGGTCGGCACGTGCTGCTAGTGGAGGACACTTGGGTCAGCGGAGCCAGTGCGCAATCAGAAGCGGTATCTCTGCACCGAGCAGGCGATCACCATGTCACTGTCATGTGTATCGCCAGGATGCTGAAAGCCAAGTGGGAAGACGGGACTTACTTGGCATCTCAATACGCCACCTTGCTGCCTCCACAGCAAGACACTACAGTTTTCAATCCTTAAACAAGGAGATCTGAACATACTTTTAGACGGCGCTGTTGCAAAGTTGGGCCAGGGCACGATGTTTACCTACGGGCACCCGAACCCAGACGCGGTGATCGTCAGCCGGATATTCGAGACAGCTTAAGCACCCCGGAGCAAGGACAACTAATGTCTTGAGGGTAGGCTTTTCGACCCTGGCCCAACTTTGCAACAGCACCGCGTAGGTAAAATAACGGGTTAAGTGACAATTTTCGATTATGTGACCTTGGATGACTGTGTCGTTTTGAGGAGTCGTCTGCACGGATTTCAGAAGTCCTCTGCACTATCGCCATCCACTCCGGAGAGGCCGCGGGCGTTCGTCCACTTCATCTGGAACGCGACTCGACAGAGCGCATTCAATCGGATGGTCTCTTTCTCCCTGCGAAGGATGGGGGCACTTTAGGGTGCCAGGGTGTTGACCAGATCGAGGAATTCCTCAGCGTAGGCAATTTGCTTGCGTAGCTTTTCGTAGCGGGTGCGCGTCTCCTCACGAATGTCGGCAAGGGTGGCCTTGGCATTACTCCGTGCCTGCTGTGCGGGATCACTGTCCTGCCCGCCATCTGAACTATGAAGAATCTCCGCAGCTTCCAGGAATTCTCGCATCTGATCCAGAGTAAACCCCAGCGGTTTCATCCGTCGCACCAGCAAAACACGACGTACATCAGCCTCACTATAAAGCCTGAACCCACCAGGGCTACGCCCCGATGGGGTAATCAGGCCGACGTTGTCATAATAACGCAAGGTGGGAATCGACAACCCAGTCTGGTCAACGACCTCGCCGATCTTGAAATTACTGTTTTGCATTGCCTGTTCTCCTTCACGGTGATGTTGCCCACGGGTTCCTGTGCCTGGGTTGGCGGTTGAGTAAAACTCCCGCTACCATGACCACCATCACCAAACCTAAAGTTACTAGAGGGTTGGATTCCTTTCGGGCGTTCGCCCAGTTACCTATCCCCTCAAAGATTGGACATCTATGACTGAAACTAGCACGGCGGCCCCCCGCCCCCTCCTGAGTCCAGACGGCGCTGATGCCCCTACCGGGATCATCGCATCCTTCCGTTACGCATTTTCTTCCCCCGCCCGTATCCGTATAGAGATTCTGGCCGGACTGGCGGTATCCCTGGCGCTGATCCCTGAGGCCATTGCCTTTTCCATCCTTGCCGGTGTTGACCCAGCCATGGGTCTGTTTTCCTCGGTAGTCATGGCCATTGCGATCGCCTTTACCGGTGGCCGCCCGGCAATGACCACCGGCGCCACCGGGGCTATTGCCCTAGTCATTGCTCCTGTGGCGCGTGGTTACGGGATGGATTATTTCATCGCCACCGTCTTGTTGGGCGGTGTCCTACAAATCGTGCTCGGAGCCCTCGGTGTGGCGAAACTTCAGCGTTTTATCCCCCGATCGGTGATGCTGGGTTTCGTCAATGCACTGGGCATTATGATTTTCACCGCCCAACTCGAACACCTCATTGATGTGCCTTGGATGGTCTACCCACTCGTCGGCTTGGGTGTGGTGATCATGATTTTCTTCCCCAAGCTCACCAGTGTGATCCCCGCCCCGCTGGTCACGATTATCGTGCTCACCGGTTTGGTCATTGCCGCCGGTTTGACTGTCCCGACGGTCTCGGACATGGGCAAGATGCCGGAGACCTTACCGTCCCTGTTTATTCCGAACGTGCCGTGGACGTTGGAGACCCTGCAGATCATCGCGCCTTATGCCCTGGCCATGGCCGTGGTCGGTCTCATGGAATCGTTGATGACCGCCAAGCTCGTCGATGACATCACCGACACTCATTCCGATAAAACTCGCGAATCCTGGGGACAGGGGGTGGCTAATATTGCCTCCGGTTTCTTCGGCGGCATGGGCGGCTGCGCGATGATCGGTCAAACCATGATCAACGTCCGCGAATCCGGGGCACGTACCCGCCTATCCACCCTGTTAGCCGGTGTGTTCCTGCTGGTCCTGGTCCTGGCACTGGGCGACATCGTTGGCATGATCCCGATGGCTGCGCTGGTGGCAATCATGATCATGGTCTCGGTCGGCACCATCGACTGGCACTCGGTGCATCCACGCACCCTTAAACTCATGCCGGTCTCTGAGACCATTGTTATGGCCGTGACGATTATTGCGACCCTAGCCACCAGCAACCTGGCCATTGGTGTGGTGCTGGGTGTGGTCACCGCGATGATCATGTTCGCCCGTCGGGTGGCACATATCGTTTCCATTGAAAAGGTCTCCGATATCGACGGCGACGGCGATGGCGAGATTGATACTCGTACCTACCGGGTGCATGGCCAGTTGTTTTGGGCATCAAGCAATGACCTGGTTTATCGCTTTGATTACACCGATTCTGCCCGTCATATCACTATTGATCTCACTGAGGCGGAGATCTGGGATGCCTCCACGGTCGCGACCTTTGACGCGATTACGCAGAAGTTCCAGGACAGAGGCAAAACCGTGTCCATTATCGGGCTCGACGGTCCCAGTCAGGACCGGCTGAACCGCCTGTCTGGCCGGCTTGGCACCGGCCACTAACATCCCCCGACTCGAGCACATCGACTTGGCGCCCCAACTTATAACCGGGGCGCCAGTTTATTGGTGCTGTTGCACAGTTGGGGCAGTAGGAAGAGTGACGTGAAATAGTCACAGCCATGGGTATCTTCTCCGGTCGTCATTTCCCCCGTGACATCATTCTATGGGCAGTGCGGTGGTACTGCCGCTACGGGGTGAGCTACCGCGATCTGGAGGAAATGATGACTTCAGCGGGGCGTGCCGGTCGATCACACCACGATCTACCGCTGGGTCCAGAAATACGCCCCTGAGCTGGACAAGCAAACACGGTGGTACCGGCAGGTACCTGACTGCCAGGCCAGTTCCTGGCGGGTCGATGAGACCTATATCCGAGTCGGCGGCAGGTGATGCTACCTCTATCGGGCGATCACCGCCGGTGGCCAGACCGGTATAGGATAGTCGCTTTATAGGTCCATGCTGATTCGCGCTCTGGGGTACACCCTATTGTTACGCCGGTGTGCGACAGAATGTTTACTGTAAAATAGGGCCGTTCCTAGCATTGTTTTACACGTTTCTAGCGGGGTCTAGGCCTTATGTTTACAGAAAGTGGTGAGTGTGGTGTTATCGTCGGATGGTTTCCATATTGAAAGTCATATTGACTCTGTGCCCGCGTTGGCGCGGGTGAAAGATCTGCATGGTGGGTTGTCGTCGGGGCAGCAGGCGTTGGGCAGGATTGTGCAATCTTTGCTCGCTGACGCTGATGGTCTCGATGGTGTTCAGCTTTATGCCCTCTCGGATGCAATCGAGTCGTATCGTGATGTGGTCATTGCCCAGAGAATGCTGCCTTTAACCCTTCGCGGGGCGAAGACTAATGGGCAATGACTCTGGTTCGCATGGGCAGCGGGTGGGCTATATCCGTGTCTCCACGGTGGAGCAGCATAATCAGCGCCAGAAAGAACTACTCAATACGTCTGGAAGTATTGACCGGTTCTTTGAAGATAAGATTTCCGGCCGCACCAAGACTGCCCGCCCTGGGCTTGTCGAGTGCATGGCGTATGTGGGCGACGGGGACGAACTCGTCGTGTCGTCGATTGACCGCCTCGCCCGATCGCTTACAGATCTTCGCGGTATTGTAGATGAACTTACCGGCAAAGGTGTGACTGTTACTTTCCTGCATGAGAATCTTGTCTTTGCGAAAGACACTACAGATCCGCGCGCGGATTTAATGCTGGGTATTTTGGGTTCGTTTGCAGAGTTTGAGCGGGCCATTATCCGGGAACGCCAGGCGGAAGGGATTGCGTTGGCGAAAAAGGCCGGCAAGTACAAAGGTCGCAAGCCTGCTCTTAGCCCGCAGCAGGTGGCGGAGATTAAGCGGCGCACACTGGCGGGGGAGTCGAAAGCAGCCTTGGCGCGGGAGTTTGGGGTGACCCGTCCTACGGTGTATCGCGCGTTGAAAAACGCCTAAAGCGGCGCAGTCGTAACGGTAAATCAGCGTGCCCGTTAGTCCTGTCATATGTCTTGTCATATGGCGGGACATATGTTTAGGAATATGTCATAGCGTATGTTCCGTCATATGCTAAAGCATATGTTTCCGATAATGTAGAACTACCTGCACGTTCCCCATCTGAATGACGTTCGTCGAGCAAAGAAAAAGAGCGCCCCACAATCGAGAGCGCTCCTATTTTCCCTTTTTAGACGGGGAGTTTGAGACCGGGGATAAGGCCCGCGAAGGCTGCACCGCCAATGGACAATGCAATGGCGAGTACTGCGCCGATAACACCGGCGATAATCCCAGCAGTAGAAGAACCACCACTAGCCACAGGGGAAGAAGGCTTATCATCATTTACAGGGGACGACGGATTAAAATCGTCGTTTCCAGGGCGCACAGGATTATCGATGTTCTTGGGGGCTTTTTCTGCCCACACATCGCTGGTGACAATCTTAGAGGTTCCGTCAGAGAAAGTTACCTTGTAGACAAACTCCCCGTTTCCCTCGACCGGAGGAGTGACAGTAAACGCATTTCCCTCCTGTTTTACATTCCAGTCTTCGGGCGGCCGCAATAGGGACACCGTGGCAGAGGACGGAATTTCTGAAACCTCCAGGCGGGTGTTCTGACCTACCTCAATGAGGTTATTTTTGATTTCAGGAAGGTATTGGTGCCTTTCCGCTGGATTAATAGTGAAAGTATGTGTAACGACCTCAGTTGATCCATCGGGATAGTTCACCGCAAGATCAATGGTTTTCTCAAAAATTTTGTCATAGCTTCTATTTTCCGGAAAGATCTGGAGCCAGAAAAATGATGAGAAGACGTCGATAAGTAACTTGTTTCCCCCCTCCATCATGTCGGACAAGGGTGCTGAGTTAATCCTTTCTAGCGTTGTCCCCTCGGGAACCCCAGAAAAGTAAACTTTTTCTACAGTTTTATCGTCATTGGTTCCGAATGGAGTGTGTAGTTCAGGGAAAGTGGGCTGGTATTGGTCAGCCATTGTCTTGTTCGCGGTTGCGGCCTGGGCCGTAGCGACTGGGGCAGCAACAGCTGTTGTTGAGGCGGTAGAGAGGCAGCATAGAGCAGCGACGAGTGCTCGCTTTTTCATGAGAAATCTCCTTGAGAGAACAGGGGATGGAAGAATTTTATAATACCCCGGCATTGCGCTTTTCTTTACTGCTCACCCCCAATTCCACCCGTTAAAAGAAAGCACATCCCAACAAGAAACCGAACAGCCTTGAAGCAGAAACTATGTAAAGCCGAGGGACGACTTATGCACATATTTCAGGCCGCTATATGGCAGGACATATGCTTTAGCATATGTCCGTCGGTACGTAGTGTCATCTGCTGGTTCTTACGTTTAGGCGAAGGCCAAAAATAGTAGTCCACAGGACTAGCAGCCCGAGGGAAATAATTAGCGCGGTGAGAATTAGCGGAAGCTTTGCGAGGGTGAAAAGGATATAGGCTCCCAGGATCATGGCCACGCTTGTTCCGCCTCCAATCGCAGCGACTCGCATACGGTTTTGCGGCTGTTCGCGGCGGATGGTCTGGACGGCCAGGACGGCGGCACACACCAGTGCAGCCAGGACGATGATTATGTACATTGCTTCTCCTTTCTGGCGCTGGCGCTCATCTTATCGGGAGGACGCGCACGGCTTGTGTACTGCATTTTCCAAGAGTCAGGGTGTGTTAGTGTTACCTCTCGTAAGATCCTGATGCGCAAAACGCACAGTCTCAGTAGGAAGTCTGAGCGATAACACTAGCTAGTGCTATCCGTCGCTTTAGCTCTTGCTCTCATGAGAGCTAAGGAATCCAGCGTCGTCAGGTCCGCTTTAGCGTACCTGGAGACAACTATGCCTGCTCAATTCACCCTTTTCCACGATGGTCAATTTTGGTGCGGAGTCTACGAGACTTCCAGCAACAACCAGCTCCGCGCCGTCCGAGTAGTTTTCGGTCCAGAACCTAATAATGCCGAACTCTATGAGTGGTTACTCGTCAATGGTTCTTCCCTAGTCAAACGGGCCCATCGTTCCGTACCTATATCTGGCACTATTGAAGCGCCACAGCGAGGAAATCCCAAACGCCTGCAGCGGAAAGTCAATAAGGAGCAACGTAAGACTTCAGGTGTGTCCTCGAAAGCCCAAGAAGCAACAAAGTTAAATTTCGAATTAGCTAACGCAAACAAGAAGAAAGCTTCTCGGATCGCTCGGCGCGAAGAAGCACAACGGAAATTTCAGATCCGTGCCGCTAAAAAGAAGGCCAAACATAAAGGCAAGTAACCGAAGGCGTCAAAGCGAAGTTGCCATACTGCGGGAGTAAAGCTGTGTAGCCGCCTATCAAGCTATACGCAGTCGTCAGGCCTGCCGTATGGCGCAACATATGTCCTGCCGTATGCCTCAACATATGCTTTAGCATATGTTTAATTACATATAGTTCTACCTGCATTTATATAGTCCTACCGAGAAATAAGAATCACTCCGCGAGAGGGATACGAGCGTTCTCCACTACGCGCATAAAGCAGAAAAGCAGATCCCTGAGGGCGCTTTTAGGATTGGAGAAGATTTCTTCGAAAACGGAAAAACTTCTCGCGCGGTTGGGTTTTGTTTTGAATAATGGCGCTATGGACATGGACAAGGTGCAGAAGATAAAAATCGGAGTTTTGCTCGCCTTGGCGGTTGGCTCTTTGGCGCTCTTCGTTTTGTGGCTGACTGATGTAATAGGGCTCGGCTTAGCGGTTGTTCTCGTTATTGTTCTGACTGCTGCTTCTGTGGGAGTGCGTGTGTGGGCAGAAAACGCAGGGCGCAAACCGGAGTAAGCGAGATACCGCAGTGGTAATAGATGCGCCCCCTTTTTCTTCTACAACCACCACAAGACGCGGGGTGTGGGCGCGACAGCTCCGCAGGCGACCACACCCCTTTTTTCTAGTTGTCCTCGCCCAGAAGGGTTTTCACGGCTGTGTTCATCGGCTCGGTGATCCCGGCCTTGGCGAGAGCGTCGCGCACAAGTCGGCGGTGTTTCTGGAAGCCGTAGTTTCCCGCGTCCACTCCGGCTGCGACTTCCTCGGCCCTGGAGGCGAGGTCAACCAGCTGCATGTGCAGTGGATCAGCTGGGGAGAATTTCGGGATTGGCAACCGCCACACATTCTTGTCAATATGCCTACCGCCGAACAGTCCACGGGATTGGTACTCCGCCGTTAACTCGCTTGTCACCGGTGCGTTAAGGACTGCGGTGAGGTATTTCGCTTCATCCTCCCCACTAGCGGGAAGCCAGTACAGAGCGTGCTCTGTCAGCGCGCGGGGATTAACGAGTCGTGCTGCCGCAATAGCATTTCCCGATGCTGTGTAGACCACCCGATGCTTTACGGCATTGAGCTGCTTTGACAGTTTGCGCTGGTAATCTAGATTCTCCAGCAATGACAGCTTGGATTGCTTGGTTTTGTTGGTCTCCCAGCGTTGGGACACGTCACGCCACCAGTCCCGCATACTGTTATCCGCGTTGTTGATCTGCTGCTCGTCCATCAACTGCTGGCGATCAATAGGCAATACGGCTCGCCACGGTTCTAGCAGGCCAAATGGGATGGTCGTGGAGCCAAGATGAACGTCGAAAACGTACCTGCTGGGCAGGGTCGCTGACCAAGATGGTTGGGACTTCCACGGTTCTTTTTCCAGCGAGGTGCGGTAGGACTCCACTGTGGTGGTTCCCTGCGTTCTGCCTAGCCGGGAGGTTGTTTGGGTCTGCTCCTCGACGAAAAACAGCATTCTCGGGAAGATCGTGGCTCCGTTGACGACGAGGTCGTTGTAGGGGGAGCGATCACCAGGGTCAGTGCTCAGTTCGACGTTTTTTACCTCGGTGATGGTCAACGCCTCGTAGGTGGCCGGCCAGTCGTTGCGGACTCGCAGGCCTGACAGCACCTTCTTGGTTGGCGGGAACCCGCAGGCGGGTTCTTCGCTGCTCTTGGTGGGGTCATGGAAGGTATGCCGGGTGCCAAAGACCACTGCTGATGGGACAGGGAAGAACCCGCGTGGGCGCATCTTGTCCAGGTCCCAGGTTTCGGTGAACTCACCGCGTAGATACGTCCCCCATCGACCGGCCCGGAAGCCTTCGTAGGCTTTCCGCGACAAGACAGCCAGTGGAGTGACGAAGCCGAAGGTTCCACCGTCGTTGAGGTACTTGGCGACACTGCGGGTGACAAACAGTCCCACCAGGTCTTGTTGGGTGGCGACTTCACCGCCGTGCCATAGGTTGTAGCGGTCGGCGAAGGCTCGGTATTTATCTTGAAGGTCAGGGGTCATGTACCGGTAGGCCACCCACGGTGGATTGCCGATGAGTACATCGACTCGCCTGCTGGGCATGGATAGCCACAGGGGGCGGACTTGGTTGCGGATGTAGAAGCCCCAGATACTGTCGCGGCCTTCGGCATTAAGCTCACAGAGGGTGGTGAAAGTTTCCGCCAGTAGGCTGTAGTCCTTGCTGCTCGGGGTGATTCCGAACTTCTTGAGGACCGAATTAATCTCGGGTCGCGGTGCTGTGGGGTCGGTGTGTTCTTTCGCCCGATCGGTCATGGCGGTGACCAGCTGGTCGAAGGTGTCCGTGTCGCCCATTGAATCTAGGGGGAAGGTCAGGGTGCGGGCGATGGAGAACAAGGTGGCGTTTTGAACATCGGCAAGGTCAACGCCTTCGGTGTTGATGGTGACGACGTTTTCCTCGTGGTCGCCGGGTTGGTACCACTGCATCGAATCCCCCAGGTGTACCGGTACCCACACGTCCCCGCGGTCGTGGAGGTGCTCGCCGAGCGCAAGTAAGTAGGTTACACGGGCTAAAAGTACGGACACGGGGTGGATGTCGAGGCCAAAAACGTGGCTTTGGACGTGCTCGACGATTGTGGGAGAGTCCCACCCGGCGGCTTCGGCGGCAGTGATAATCCGCCGGATTGCTTGGAAGAGGAACGTGCCTGATCCGCAGGCCGGATCGAGGGCGGATTGTTCCAACGGTTTATCCAGCACCTTGGCGGTGACCCCTTCGGCCAACCAGTCGGGGGTGTAGTACTCGCCCATGCCTTTACGCACATCGGCGTTGATTACCGACTCGTAGAGGATTTTCAGCGCATCGTGGTCAATGCCTGACCAGTCGAACATTTGAATGCGTTTCACGATGCGGGAGAGGTACTGCTTACCTCCCTCGGCAAGAAGAATCCAGTCGAAGAAGCCGGACTCGATAACATTATAGATCCCGGCCTGTCGGAACTCGTCACCACTAAGCAGGCGCTCGGGGTGTTGGAGCAAATCGTCGAGGGGAAGCTCCATCACGGCGTGACCGATCACAGAGGCTTCAACCACCAGCAGGGTGTGATCAATGAACAGTTTGTCGTTGTCCGTATCGAAGCCGGTACCCAGCGCACTGCGCAGCAAACGTGCCCACAGGTCGCGTTTCAATCCCACAGTAGGGTTGGTGCGAACTTGGGCATACAAGTCCAACAGGTAGGCCACGTCCTGGCCGTAGGCGGGAGAGGAGGCTCCGAGCAGGCTTTCAATGTTGGCGTGGGTGGGGGTGATATTGCTCCGAGTAGCCAGCACGGCTTGGAGCCATTCAATAAGACCGACCCCGGTGGCTCCAGGGGCAAGCTCGAAGGTGCTGCGCCGAGCGAAGGAACCATCGGCAGGGGACTGCTCGAACAGCCACCAGGTTTTCCCGTCGGTGAGGATTCCGTTGTAACGGGAACCATCTTGACTCATGCGGGTAGTGACGTAGCCAGCGAGTTGGTTGATGTAGTCCGCGTCGGCACTCTCATTGGTGAGCCGCTTTTTTACTTCGATAACAGTGGCGCCGGTGGCGATGTCGATTCGTCGGCGAGAACCATCACCTATCTGCTCTTCCAACCGTGGGGTGTCCAGGTCGAAGTCGGCGGTAATCAGTAGGGTCTTAATGTCGGACTGAATGTCGGCTTCAGTGCGCCCCGTGGCGTCTGGAGACGCCAGGCGAGTGATCAGGGATTCTGGTGTAGTCATGGCTTTCTAAGGTGGGTAGGTAAGTCTTAGTTGTTAATTCTTTCACGACGTACCTGTAATGAAGGGCGTTTGGTGGCAACCAAATCTATTGATTTGGGCGGCAGCCTAACGAGCCGTTAGGCCAGGCCCAATAATTGCTTGGCAAGGTCAATGGCGTCAATGAACGGGAAGAACTCGTCCGTGGCATCGTCGACACCGGACGTGCGGGCTGTTTCCGTGAGGATCAATTTTGAACTCGAAGAGGGCATTGACAGGCGTCCATAATTAATGAACCGAGTTCTAGCGAAAATGTGGTTTCCTGAACCCCTAGGTACTCTAGGACGCCTTCCAAGGAACCTGACTTCAGGATGATGCTCACATTCTTCGTTCATAAACTTAACTACTGAAGGCAGAGGTCGAGTGCTTTTAAATACGCACTAGGCTTAATAGCCGAAATCCGAATGCACCTTCCCAACCCAAGGAGAACTCATGACGCACCGCGCGGACGAAGGCCTCGAATCCGCAGCCGCATCGGCACTGGAGCCGGCATCGTCGGGTGCTGCTCCCGTGCCGCAGGCTGGCAATCAGGAGGCTCGGCGTGCGGACCTGCGCCGGTGGAAGGCGATTGCGCTGTCGTTCCTGATTGGTGCGGCGGTGATCTTTTTGGGGTGTTCGTGGTGGCAGGCGTCGGAAAGCGGGGCTCCGGTATGGGTGGGCTACGTGCGTGCAGCGGCCGAAGCCGGCATGGTGGGTGGCCTGGCGGACTGGTTTGCGGTGACCGCGCTATTTCGCCGGCCGATGGGTCTTCCCATCCCGCACACGGCGCTGATTCCGAATAATAAGGACCGCGTGGGCGATGCCTTAAGTGACTTCGTAGAGGAGAATTTCCTGACCGCGGATGCGCTTAGCGCCAAGGTGCGGGAGGCGGAGCTGCCGCTGTGGCTGGCACGCCAGGGCGTGGAGCCCGGCAAAGCGGAGGAGGTCTCCGCGTGGATTGGCGAGCGTGCCGCCAGCGTGGTGGAGGACCTCGACCCCGAAGAAGCAGAGCAATTCATCCGCACCCAAGTCATGGACCGCCTGGCCGAGCCGGAGTGGGGTCCGCCGCTGGGCAGGTTGCTGGAGGGCTATATTGCTGACGGCAAGGCTCGTCCGCTGGAAGACGACCTCATTGAGTGGGCGCATGGCAAGATTCTGAGTATGGAGCCCACCGTGGTCACCGCCATCGACGAGCGTATGCCGGGGTGGGCGCCGCGCTTTGCCCGCGAGATGGTGGGGGAGAAGGTCTATACCGAGCTCGTGGAATTCGCCGATGAGGTGCGCCGCAATGGTAACCACGAGGCTCGCCTGGCCATTCGCCGCAACCTGTCCAAGCTGGCCGCGGACCTGCAATGGGACGAGGACATGCGCGGGCGCATTGAGGGCATCAAGCAAGAGATGCTCGCCTCCGACCAAGCCCAGCAGGCACCGGCGGCCATGTGGCGCACGGTATCCACCACGCTCATTGACCAGCTCAATGACCCAGAGTCTTTCCTGCGCCAGAAGATTACGGCCAAGGTAAAGGAGCTGGCGCACCGCCTGCTCGAGGACTCCGAATTCCTGGCCCAGGCCAATGCGCTCGTGGACAAGGCCGCGCGCTACGCGGTGGAGAAATTCGCCCCGGAAATTATCGCGATTATCCCGGAGACCATCAAGCGCTGGGATGCGGAGGAAGCCTCCCAGAATATCGAGCTCATGGTGGGCAAGGACCTGCAGTTTATTCGTTTGAACGGCACTATCGTCGGTTCCCTGGCAGGATTGGTGATATTCGCGATCAACCACCTTATCTTTGGTGCATAGACAAAAGGAGAAATGAGCAATGAGCGATAATAAGAAGATTTTCGATTCCCTGAAGGATGCCGGCAGCGCTGCTTTTGAGGTAGCCAAGGACTTCGGCGGACGCCTGCAAGAAGAGCGCACCCAGCACGCTCAAGGTGCGCAGGCACACAGCCCCTACGGCGCCACCGGCAAGGATGGCTTGGTGGACAAGGCCACCGCCACCGCGAAGGAATTTGGGGCTTCCTTGAAGAAGGCCGCGGACGGCACCCGCGAGTCCGCGTCTTTCGCTGATGCCAAGGGCAAGTTCACTACCGCCTATAACGAGACCCGCGAGGGCGTTATGGACGCCTATAATTCCGCCCAGGCCCGCCGCGCGGAAAAGAAGAACGGCCCGCGCCCCGGCCAGAATTCGGCTCCTTCGCAGGGCGATAATATTATCGATGGCGAAGTAATCGACACCGACGACCCACAGAATTAATCTGCATGTATTTCCTTTATGAACTTGCCTGGAATCTAGACAGCTACATCTTCCGAATCCTCACCCTGACCGCCATCGTCGGTGCGGTGCTCGCTGCTATTACGCGCGAGGATGCCTTCCGCGCCGGCGACCGTCAGGGCAAGTGGGTGTGGGTTGGCCTGCTGGCGGGCTCGGCGGTAGCGATGGCCACCGGCATGCCATTCCTGTCCTGGATCGGCACGGTCATTACCGGCGTGTACTGGTTTGATGTGCGCCCGCAGCTCAAGGCCATCATCAACGGCGATTACAGCTACTAATGCTTAACCTGCTTGCTGCCCCGGCCGCGACGGTCAAGGACCGCGCCGCCGATAACACCGTCGTGGTCTCCCCGCACCATGTTTCCATTGCCGCGGGGGCCGGCGCGGCCGATATCATCTCCGTCGCCGGCTATCCCACCGGCCGCCACCACACGCTCATCAAGGCCTCTGAGGCGCGCTTGGCCATCCAGTCGGGCGCCAGCGAGGTGTGGGTCAGCCTTGATGAGACCGTGACGGATGCCAATGCCGTGCTCTCTGAACTCATCGCCATCCGCGAGGCCTGCCCGGATCCGGCCCGCTTAGGCCTCATCGTCCCAGACGCCCCGCTTGCCGACGCCGCCCTCAACGCCGCCCACCAAGCCGGCTACCAGCGCCTCATTGTGCGCAGCTCCGCGGCCGCAGGCGCGGACCGCGCGGAATCCGGTGCCGGTGAAGAAGGCATGAAAAAAGGACCGGCGTTGGCCGCTGCCACGCTTCCGGTCCTCGAGTTTCCCGCTGCTTTGGTTTAGGCGGCTTCCGTCTGCGCGTCTTGCTGCGGCGCGCCATTGTTGGCCCCACCATTGCCGGTGGCGCCCTCGCCACCGGCCAGTTTATCCATGTCGTTCATCGGAACATCGGTGCCGGTAATGGTGAGCTTGAGTTCGCCATCGAGCACCTCTACGGTATAGACGTTGATGTCCGAGGCCACGAACTTTGCCGACTTGCCGTTTTGTAGCGCGGAGGAGATGGCTTCGGTGGCCTGGTCCGGCAGCTCGAGGCCGAAGATAGAGGCCTCGGTGGCGCGGATATCGAGCTTTCCATCGTGGGCAGTGGGCTCCAGCGACAGGTTGGCCAGGCCGCCGGCGAACTTCACGTCCAGCACATGGTCCTGTTCATTGGCGGTAATCTCCGTGACCACCATATTGCCCACCTTGTCGCTGCCGGCTTGCTCGGAAATGCCCTTCTGGAAGGAGGCCAGCAGGTAGTCATCCGGCACGGTGGTAGAAGCGCGCAGCTTGCCGGCCACCGGATTGTCCTGGTCGGTGCTCATGTCTTCCACGTGGATCTCGGAGGCAGGTTGGCCTTTGATCTCGGTGCCGTCGATTTGCAGGGTGGACGGCGTGGTCATATCCATCTGGGAAATGGAGCCCTTAAACAGCCCCAACAGGAGCGGGCTGCCGCCGAAGCTGACGGAGGGGTCCTCTTTGACCTGAATGCCCTCTTGCTCAGCGGCCTCGTTGAACTGCGAGGTCATCTGGTGGCCGATGAACCAGCGCAGGCCGAACTCGGCCAGCAGGATGAGCACGAGGAGTGCTACGAGGATGCCAATGATGATTTTCCAGGCGAGCGAACCCGCCGATTTCTTCGAAGCCATGCGTACCAGTGTGGCGCATGAGACGGCGCGGGGCAAAGTCTGCGGCGAAGTTAGCAGGACATTTTTAAGCTTGCGGCGTCACCGATTCCCAGTCCACGGTGAGCACATTATCGCGCAGGCGCCGGCGGACGGGGTGGATGTTAAAGGGGGCGTCGGCAAGCATGGCGCGTGCCCTACGCCAGCGCACGCGCGGGCCGTAAGGCGCCCAGCCGGCAGCGCGATCCCAGGCCTCGTCGGCGGCCTGAAGCAGCTCGTGGATGGGCTCGCCGGGCACGTTGCGGTGGATGAGGATTTTGGGCAGGCGCTCGGCAATATCGGAAGGGCGCGCCACATCGAACGGATCCCACGCCAGGGTGAGCGTCCGCGGACCGTGGGCATCGAGCAGCAACCAGGCCGCGCGCCGGCCCAGCTCATCGCAGGTGCCCTCCACAAAGAAGCCGCCGGGTGCCAGCCGAGAACACACCGTCTGCCAGGCCTCTTCCACCTGGTCCACGTCATACTGGCGCAGCACATTAAACGCGCGCACCAGCTGCGGCCGGTAGCCTGCCAGCTCAAAACCGCCCAGCTCGAAGCGCACGCCATCGCGTGGCGGCAGCACCCGGTCCGGGTGGATCTCCAATCCGCACACGTCTACCCGCGGATTCGCCCGGCGCAGCCACCCTGCCCACTCCACGGTGGTCGCATGCGAGGCCCCGTAGCCCACGTCGAGCGCCAGCGGCGTATCCACATGCCGCAGCAGCGCGGAAATCTCCGGGTGCGCGAGCATCCACCTATCGCAGCGCCGCAGCCGGTTGTGGTTGGTGGTGCCGCGGGTAATAACGCCAAAAGGCCGACCCGCAGCTGCGCTAGCGCGCAGATTATGTGCGTGGTCGGCCATAGATATTGGGTTTTGAGAACTTAGGCGTTCTCAGAGATCCACTGTTCGGTCAGCTTGCCCTCGTTATCGAAGAGCTCGCCCAGGGACTCGCCCACCTTCGGCTCGATGGCGGCGCCCATCATCGGAATGTTGACGGAAATCTCGTTGACGTAGGACAGCTTGGTCATCTCGCCCTCGCCAGCCAGGGAGATATCGCCCTTGAAATCAACCGGGGTGCCCTTGACATCCGCGGTGTAGTTGACGTCAGCAGCCTCGCCGTTGAGCTCGCCCACGGTAACCACGCGCTTGACCTTCAGGTCCTGGGAGACCATGGCGCGCACTGCCTCTGGCAGTAGGGTGGTCGGCAGAACCTCGAAGAGGGTGGCTACGTTATCGCTGAAGTCGTGCACCTGGCCCGCCTCAGGGGAGAGGTTGGCCACGATGTACTCCCAGTATTCCTTGGTGAGCAGCGCCTTGTGAACCTTTTCGATGGGCTGATTGATGGTTACGGTGTTTTCACTACGGGTTGACATGCCTAACAGACTACCTTGGTAGGCGTGCTTGATAAATCTTTGACGCAACAGCTCACAGCGATCGACGGGGTAGAACTGGACCCCACCGCCACCTTCGCGGACCTGACTACGCTGCGTGTAGGCGGAAAACCGCAGGCCGCACTGCGCTGCTCGCAGCCAGAGGCCGCCGTTGCCGTGGTGCGTGCCCTTGATCACGCCGAAGTGAATTTCATCGTCGTTGGCGGCGGCTCCAACCTCTTGGTGGCCGATGGCGCAGTGGATCTCGTCGCGGTGATCCTCGACTTCGACGAGGTCTCTATGGACACCGAAACCGGCGTGGTGCGTGCACAGGCGGGCGCCGTCTGGGATGACGTGGTGGCTCGCTCCGTGCAGCTCGGCCTAGGCGGCATCGAGTGCCTCTCCGGCATCCCTGGCACCGTGGGCGCGGTCCCCGTGCAGAATGTGGGTGCCTATGGTGCGGAGATCTCCGAGGTCCTTAGCCGCGTGCGCCTTTATAACCGCCGCACCGATACCGATGAGTGGGTCCCCGCCTCCGATCTAGAGCTGGCCTATCGCTATTCCAACCTGAAATTCACCGGCCGCGCCGTGGTGCTGGAGGTGGAGCTGCAGCTCGATACCGAGGGTCTTTCCCGCCCGCTGCGCTTTGGC
The DNA here is from genome assembly GCF_022347385.1 of Corynebacterium tuberculostearicum. Classification (GTDB taxonomy): domain Bacteria; phylum Actinomycetota; class Actinomycetes; order Mycobacteriales; family Mycobacteriaceae; genus Corynebacterium; species Corynebacterium tuberculostearicum_M. The sequence goes on along the minus strand of NZ_JAKRDT010000009.1, from coordinate 29,863 downwards.
CAGCTCACCCAGAATCCGGGTGAGCGCCGCCCCGTGGCCGAGGTCCGCGAGGAGGTCCTCAAGCTCCGCCGCGGCAAGGGCATGGTGCTCGACCCCACCGACCATGACACCTGGTCCGCCGGCTCCTTCTTCACCAACCCGGTGGTGGACTCCGCTCTTGCCGACGCCGTCCAGGCCAAGGTCCGTACCTCGCTTGGCGACGCCACCGCAGACTCCATGCCCCGCCACCCCTCTGCCGAGGCCGGCCGGGAAAAGCTCTCCGCCGCCTGGCTCATTGACCGCGCCGGGTTTGCCAAGGGCTACCCGGGCTCCGGCAGGGCCACGCTCTCGACGAAGCACACGCTGGCGCTGACCAACCGCGGCGAGGCCACGGCCGCCGATATCGTGGACCTCGCCCGCACCATCCGTGACGGCGTCCACGAGACCTTCGGCGTGGAACTCGTGCCCGAGCCCGTGTGGATCGGCCTTTCCCTCGACGCCTAGCGCACGACCGCGCTGTCGCTCCGAGTCTCTGGGGCAAAAACCTGCAAAGCAGCCACGATTGCGCCCTTAACCGCACGGTTTTCGGGTCTATCGTGGCTGCTTTTCAGTTCGACGCCTAGCGCGCCGGCGACTTGCTTAGGCGGCCATGACCTGGAGCCACTCATCCTTAGCGCCCAGGAATGCGCGGGCCGCCTCCTGCGCGCCCTCCAAGCTGTGGTGCGCACCCCAACCGCACTGCTCTTCGTTGGCGGCCGGTACCTCGGTAGCGTTAAGAATATCGTTGAGCGCGCCTTCCACCGCGCGCAGCAGCTCATCTTGCTCCATGCCGTTGGTGATGGCGTAGAAGCCGGTGCGGCAGCCCATCGGGGCGAAACCGATGAGCTTATCGGTGTAATTGCGCATGAAGTTTGCCATCATGTGCTCCACCGAGTGCAGCGCCTTGGTATCCAGATGATCCTGGTTGGGCTGGCAGAAACGCAGATCGTACTTAATGATTTCGACGCCGCCGCCCAAATCCGTGCGGTCGGCTACGCGAATATACGGCGCGCTGACGAGGCGGTGGTCGAGTTCGAAGGACTTAACGTTGAGCTTCTTTTCATCCTGTTCAGTCATGCTTCTCCAGTGTAATCACAGCTGAGTGTCACTTCCTGAAATAGATTCTTTACCGCATACGCTGGGATAATATGAGCACTCTCGACGACGCCGCCGAGGCCCCCGGCGCCGCACGCACCCCTGGGGACTTGCCTTCTGCCGTACAGCCTGACGGTGAGCGGCCCGCCGGCGAGCAGCCCGCCGGCCGCCAGCCTGCCGGCACTCCGTCGAGCGCCGCGGCCACTCCGGTGAGCGAATCCGAGTACGAGGGGGCGGATAAGATCGTGCCCAGCACCGCGCCCACCGTGGTCAAGATTGCGGGCCATACCGAGGAAGTAGATCCCCTGGCCCGCGGCAACCGCTTGCGTAAGGAAAGCTGGGGGCTGGTGGTGCGCCGCGTGTGGGCCGATTTCTTTCATGATGCCTTGATGGATCGTGCGGCCACGATGACGTACTTCACGCTTATGGCCTTTGCCCCCACGGTGCTGGCCGCCTATTCCATCGCCACGCTCATTTTCTCCTCGCGGCGTGCCGAGGTACACGAATTAACCTCGCAATTCATTGCGGACTACGTGCCCAGTTCCATGACGGAGCAGGCCGAGCACCTCGTGGGCTCCATCATTGGCTCCACAGCCCAGGGCACCTTCGCGCTGGTGGTTTCCGTGCTGATTTCGCTCTTTGCGGCCTCGGCCTATGTGCGCGCCTTCTCGCGCACGGCCAATACCGTCTATGGGCGAGTGGAAGGCCGCGGAATCATCCGCACCTGGGCGCTGATGTGGGGGCTTACCATTGTTCTCGTCATCGGTGCGGTCATCGTGCTCTTTGCTAACCTGCTGCGCGATACCATCGTGAGCGGCGTTATCGATCCCCTCGCGGGCAAGCTGGAGATGCAAGGCACCGCGGACTTTCTAGGCGGAATCTTCATGCCGGTGTGGAATTGGCTGCGCTTCCCGCTCACCGTGGTGATCGTGCTGAGCTTGATCGCTATCTTGTATCACTTTTCCCCGAACGTGCGGCCGGCGCGCTTTCGGTGGATAACCCTAGGCTCCGTCGTAGCGCTGAGCACCAATGTTGTGGTGTGGGGAGCATTTGCGCTGTATACCCAGCGCTTTGCCGGCGCCAGCGTCTACGGCGCCTTCAGCCTCATCATGGCCGTATTCATGGCCGTGTGGCTATCTAATACGATGCTCATCCTGGGTATCAAGCTCGATGCGGAGATCCTGCGCGCCAAGGAACTGCAATTGGGCCTGCACGCCGCGCGGCATATCCAGGCCCCGCCGCGTTCCGACGCCGCCGCTAAGTCCCAAGCCCGCGCCCAGCACGACCTTGAGGAGCGTTCTGAGCGCATCTACCAACAGGCGGTGCGCCGGGGAGAGCGGGAAGAAGGCTAGCCCTGGCTGAGCAGGGCGAGGAGATCGCGCTGGACATCGCGGCGGCGCAGCTTGCCCAGCTGATCGCCGGCGAGCTCATCCATGGCAAAGAAGCGCTGCGGGACCTTATAGCGCGCCACCAACCCGCGGCAATGGTCGCGCAAGGCGGACTCGTCGAGCTGCGCGCCGGGGGCAAGCACCACGCAGGCGGCTACATCCTCAGAACCATCGGAGCGAGGAAGGCCCACGACCGCGGCCTGGGCGATGTCGGGATGGGAGGTTAAAGCCTCCTCGACCTCGCCGGGATAGACATTGAAACCACCGGTGATGATGATTTCCTTGATACGGCCCACCAAGCGGATATGGCCGTCAGGCTCGCGCACGCCCATGTCCCCGGTGCGGAACCAGCCGTCATGGAAGGCGGCGGCGGTGGCGGGGGCGTCGGCAAGGTAGCCGCTAAAGACTTGCGGGCCGCGGGCGAGGATCTCGCCGGCCTCGCCATCCGGCTGGGTGCGGCTGAGGTCGTGAGGATCGCCGATGCGCAGCTGCGTATCCGGCAGCGGCAGGCCGATGGTGCCGGCGCGCCGGGTGTCATCGAGGGGATTGATGGTCAGCACGGGAGAGGTCTCCGTAAGCCCATAGCCTTCCACCAGCATGCCGCCGGTGCGCGCCTCCCACGGCTCGATGATGCGCGAGGGGAGGGAAGCCGCGCCCGAGATGGAGTAGCGTACCCCGCCGAGATCCGTAGGCGCCTCAGAAGCGGTGGTGGCTGCGGCCGAGGGCGTGGCCGCCATGGCGCGCTCGTAGATGGTGGGCACGCCCGGCATCCAGGTGGGGCGGCGGGCGGTAAGCGCCTTGGTCACCGCGTCGGTGTGTGGGGCAGGCAGCAGGATGATCTCGGCCGCGCAGCGCACCGCGAGGAGCACGCTCATCGTCAAGCCATAGGAATGGAACATGGGCAGCGCGGCCAGAAAGCGCTCGTGGCCAGCGCGCAGCGGGGCCTGGGTTTCCAACTGCAGGCAGTTGGCCGCGAGGTTGCCGTGGGTTAAGACCACGCCCTTGGGGCGGGCGGTGGTGCCGGAGGTGTAGAGGATAAGGGCGGCGTCGGCAAGCGTGGCCGGGTACGGCTCCACCGGGGTGCCGTTTAGCGGAAGCGGTGCGCTCAGGGAAACGGAAATGGTGGTCTCTACCTGCGCGGAGACGGTGGGGGCAATGTCCTCCCAGGCAATCGCCACGCGGGCGCCATGGTGGGCGAGCAGCGGGGTGAGCTCGTGCGCGGTATAGCGCGGATTGTGCTCCACCACCACCGCACCCAGGCGCAGAATGGCGAAGAATGCCACCACATGCTGCGGGCAATTGGGCAGCAGGAGCGCCACGCGGTCACCTGGGCGCACGCCCATCTCGTGCAGGGCCCCGGCCGCGGCCGCTACTTGGGCATCGAGCTCGCTATAGGTTAGCGTGTGGCCGGCGAAATAGGTGGCCGGGCGCTGTGGAAACTTGGCGACGGCCGCCATAAGGAAATCCGTCAAGGTAGCGCCATAGTGAATTTCTGCCATAGCCGATAAGTCTATGCCTTTGCCTCCAGCAGCTCGAGTAGGTCCTTGCGCACCTGGTGGCGGCGGATTTTGCCCAGGTGGTCGCGCGCCAGATCTTCGAAGTGGTAGAAGGTGCGCGGCACTTTGTAGCGGGTTAAGCGCTCGCGGCAGAATTCCTTCAGGCCTTCTGGATCGAGCACGGCGCCATCGCGCAGGGTGACGCAGCCGACGACATCCTCGGAGCCATCCTGGCGCGGGCGGCCCACGGCGGCGACATCCACGACGTCGGGATGCTGGGCAATCGCCTCTTCCACCTCGGCGGGGTAGACGTTGAAGCCGCCGGTGATGATGATTTCCTTGATGCGGCTGACCAGCTTGATATAGCCATCCGGTTCCATGAGTGCCATATCGCCGGTGCGGAACCAGCCATTGTGGAAGGTCTTTTCGGTAGCGGCGGCATTGCCAAAATAACCCTGGAAAATCTGCGGGCCGCGCGCGAGCATCTCGCCCGGTTGGCCATCGGGTTGGGTTTCATCCAGATTCTCAGGGTTGGCAATGCGCACCTCCGTATCCGGGAAGGGCACACCCACATAGCCGGGGCGGTGCTTGCCGTTCATGGGATTGGCTGTAAGAACCGGGGAAGTCTCCGTCATGCCGAAGCCCTCCACCAGCCGGCCGCCGGTCAAGGCTTCCCAGCGCTCCACAATCTCTACGGGCAGCGTGGCGGCACCCGAGAAGGCATTGCGGATGCCGCTTAAGTCGACGTCCTTTTCTTCTGCCGCGTCCATGATCTTCTGATACAGCGTGGGCACGCCGGGCAGCCAGGTAGGCGTGCGCTTCTTTACGATGTCCATAATCAGCGGCATCTGCGGGGAGGGGACCAGGATGAGCTCGGCACCAAGGTAGATGCTGAAGATGCACAGCGTGGTCATGCCGTAGGCGTGGAAGATGGGCAGTGCCGCGAGGAAACGCTCTTGTTGCTTGCCCATCTGCGGCACCCAGGCCTTGCCCTGAATGGCATTGGCAATGAGGTTACCGTGTGAGAGCAGGGCACCCTTGGGCTTTCCGGTGGTACCGGAGGTATAGAGGATGAGCGCGATATCGTCCTGGGAGATCTCAGGGACGTCGAGGTCCGAGCCATCGCCGCCAATCGCCGCGCCGATGAGGGTGGACCACTCCACGGTATTGGGCGCGGGGCTGGTGAGCTGTTCGCGCTTGGCGGCCAGCGGTGGGAGGGGCAGGTGCAGTGCGAGGCGCTTGAGCGGTGGCATGGCATCGACCATGTTGACGGAGACGATGGTCTCCAGCGGGGTGGTCGAGCGCAGCTTTTCCAGCGTGGAGGCGGTTTTATCCCAGGAGATGGCCACGCGCGCGCCGTGGTCATTGAGCAGGCCTTCCAGCTCCGGGGCGGTATAGAGCGGGTTGTGTTCGACCACGGTGGCGCCAAGCAATTGCACCGCGTAGAAGGCTGCGACGTGCTGGGGGCAGTTAGGCAGCACGATGGCGACCTTGTCACCGGGGCGAATACCAAAAGCCTTGAGCCCGGCCGCGGCGGCACGCACCTGGGTATCGAGCTCCGCGTAGGTCTGCGTCTTTCCAAAGAAGTAGGTGGCGGATTTATTGGCGTTGACCCGCAGGTTATTGCGGTAGTAGTCGACGATGGTTTTATCGCCGTAGTCCAGCGTGTGTGGGGTCCAATCGCTGTAGTGCTCGAGCCAGGCTCGGGAGGTGGAAGCGGACACGCGAAAAACCTTTCGTTTGGCTACAAAAACTATTTCTGAGGGGATAGCATATCCCAAATATGAGGAATCCCTCTAGTTTTCTTCTAGTGTCAGCAAAAAACGTTTGGCTTTTAGACCGCCCGCATAGCCGCCGAGCCCGCCGTCGCTGCGCAGCACACGGTGGCATGGCCGTACGATGAGCAGGGGATTGGCGCCGCACGCACTGCCCACGGCCCGCGTCGCGCCGGGCCGGCCTAGCAGCTTGGCGACGTCGCGATAAGTGACCGTCTCCCCATAAGCAATCTTCATCAACTGCGCGTGGACTGCGGCGCGAAAGTCCGTCGTTCTGGGCGGGTCTAGGGGCAACTCGAAGGCGCGGTGCCGGCCAGCGAAATACTCCGCCAGCTGTGTCTGTGCCGCATCGAGCACAGCTGCGCTGTGCTTTTCGGAGTCCCCTTTAACCGCGCTGTCCGCCGCTTCCTGCAGGGCGCCGGTTGCGGTGAATTCCACACGGGAAAGCCCCCGCGGGCTCGCCTGCAGGCGCAGGGGTCCGAGGGGGCTATCGATGAGGCGGAACATGCTAGTTCTTTTCGGCCTGGAGGCGGCGGATAAGGTCTGCCTGGACCTCGCGGCGGCGGATCTTGCCCATCTGATCCTTAGCCAGCTCTTCAAAGTGGTAGAAGGTGCGCGGGACCTTGTAGCGGGTAAGGCGTTCGCGGCAGTATTCCTTGAGGCCCTCTGGGTCGAGAGCGGCACCATCGGCCAAGTCGAGGCAGGCTACGACGTCCTCGGAGCCGTCCTCGCGCGGGCGGCCGACCACGGCGACGTCATCAATGCTTGGGTGCTCGCGCAGGATTTCTTCCACCTCGCCCGGATATACGTTGAAGCCGCCGGTGATGATGATCTCTTTGATGCGGCTAACCAGGCGAATGAAGCCGTCTTCTTCCATGACGCCCATGTCTCCGGTGCGGAACCACTCGCCGTGGAATGCGGCCTCGGTGGCCTCTTCATTGTTGAGGTAACCCTTGAAAATCTGTGGTCCCCGCGCCAAAACTTCGCCTTCGGTGCCATCGGGCTGGGTTTCATCGAGGTTATCCGGGTTGGCAATGCGCACCTGGGTATCCGGGAACGGAATACCCACGTAGCCGGGGCGGCGGTCGGTGCTCATGGGGTTGCCCACGATAATCGGCGAGCACTCGGTGAGGCCGTAGCCTTCCACCAAGAGGCCACCGGTATAGTTCTCCCACTTCTTGACCGTGTCCGAAGGCAAGGTAGAAGCGCCGGAGAAGGCTGCGCGCACGCCCTTGATAGGGATCTGCTGCTCGTCGGCGGCTTTGACGATTCGCTCGTAGAGCGTCGGCACGCCCGGTACCCAGGTCGGGGTGTGTTTCTTCATCAGCTGCATAATGAGCGACATATCCGGCTTCGGCAGGAGGACCAGCTCGCCGCCGATGAACTGCGCAAGGGTGACGTTCATGGTCAGGCCATAAGCATGGAAGAAGGGGAGGGCGGCGAGCATGCGCTCGGGCTTATCGCCCAGGCCAGGAACCCACGCCTTGCCCTGCATCAGGTTAGAAAACAGGTTGCCGTGCGAGAGCATGGCGCCCTTGGGTTTTCCGGTGGTGCCGGAGGTGTACATGATGAGCGCGATGGTGTCCTTATCCACGTCCTCTGGCGTGGTGATATCGCTGCCGTCGCCGCCGATGGCATTGCCCACCAGGGTCTCCCACGGCACGGTATTGGGCGCCGGGGACGATAGCTGCTCCCGCTTGGACTTCAGTGGTGGGATGGGCAGGCGCAGGGCGGCGCGCTGCAAGGTAGGCATGGCGTTGATCATGTTGATGGACACGACCGTTTCCAGGTTGGTGGTCGCGCGCAGCTTCTCCAAGGTCGGCGCTGCCTTATCCCAGGCGATGGCGATGCGCGCGCCGTGATCCTGGAAGAGACCCTCCAGCTCGTGGGCGGTGTAGAGCGGGTTGTGCAGCACCACCTGGGCGCCCAGCTTCAAGATGGCGTAGAACGCCGCGATGTACTGCGGCGAGTTCGGCGCCACGATGGCGACGCGGTCACCGGGGCGCACACCGAAGGCTTTCAAGCCAGCGGCCGCAGCGCGCACCTGTCGGTCCAGCTCCGCATACGTTTGGGTGCGGCCGAAGAAGTAGGTGGCCGATTTATCGGCGTTGACCTCAAGGTTATTGTCGTAGATATCCAGCAACGTGGTGTCGCCGTACTCGAGGTGGTGCGGTGTCCATTCCGGGTAATACTGGAGCCAAGCCTGTGATTCGTATGCGGACAAAACTTTACCTTTCGGTGGCGTAGGTTTCTGGCAGGGGCCAGTATAGCGTCGGTAGAATTGAGCGCCATGCGCATCGCCATGATCTCTATGCATACCTCGCCGATTGAACAGCCCGGCTCGGGGGACGCCGGCGGCATGAACGTCTATGTCCTCAATAGTGCGCGTCAACTGGCTCGCCGGGGAATCGAGGTGGACGTCTACACTCGCGCGACGCGGCCTAGCCAGGGCGAAATCATTGAGGTTGAGCCCCACCTGCGCGTCATCAATATCGTCGCCGGGCCGTACGAGGGCCTAGATAAAGAGGATCTGCCTACCCAGCTGGCCGCCTTCGCGGGCGGCATGGTGCAATTTGCCAAGTGGCAGGGCAAGAAATATGACCTTATTCACTCGCACTACTGGCTCTCCGGCCAGGTGGGCTGGCTACTGCGGGATCTCTGGGGCATCCCGCTCATCCACACGGCCCATACCCTCGCCGCGGTGAAGAACGCTTCCCGGACCGCGGACGACACCCTAGAGTCCGAGGCCCGCCGCATCTGCGAGCAGCAATTGGTGGATAACGCGGACCTGCTCGTGGTCAATACCGAGCAAGAGGCCCGCGACTTGGCCGAGCACTACGACGCCGAGTGCGACATCATTCGCGTGGTCTCGCCCGGCGCCGACGTCGAGCTTTTTACCCCTGGCACGGACCGCAATACCGAGCGCTCCCGCCGCGAGCTGGGCATTCCACTGCACACCAAGGTGGTGGCCTTTGTGGGGCGCCTGCAAAAATTCAAGGGCCCAGAGGTCCTCATCCGCGCCACGGCCGAGCTCTTCCGCCGCGAACCGGCCCGCAACCTGCGCGTGGTCATCTGTGGCGGACCATCGGGGGCCAATACGGCGCCGGAGGCCTATAGGGAGTTGGCGCGTGAGTTGGGCGTCGATAAGCGCGTGCGCTTTTTGGGCGCCCGCCCGCCAGAGGAGCTGGTGGGGGTCTACCGCGCGGCCGATATCGTGGCGGTGCCTAGCTATAACGAGTCCTTCGGCCTGGTGTCGCTGGAGGCCCAAGCCTCTGGCACGCCGGTGGTAGCCGCGGCCGTTGGCGGGCTGCCCATCGCCGTGGCCGAAGGGGAGACCGGCCTGCTGGTGCACTCGCATGACCCATCCGACTGGGCCGATGCTCTAGCCCGCCTGCTTGACGACGACCCCATGCGCATCGCCATGGGCGAAGCCGCCGTCGCCCACGCCGCGCGCTTTAGCTGGGCCAGCTCCGCCGCCGCGCTCGCAGAAATCTATGACGAGGCCAGCCGCATCGAGGTCCCGGATTGCCATCAACGGCGGGCGATTGGGGATTAAACCCTGACGCCGGTAATAATTTCGTGGCATGCTGGAGGCATGACTAACGGAAAACTGATTCTTCTTCGCCACGGCCAATCTAAGTGGAACGAGTCCAACCAGTTCACTGGCTGGGTTGACGTAGATCTGACCGAAAAGGGCGAGGCGGAAGCCAAGCGCGGCGGTGAGCTGCTCGCGCAGGAAGGCATTCTGCCCGATGTCCTCTATACCTCTCTTCTGCGCCGTGCCATCCGCACCGCAAATATCGCACTCAACGCCGCCGACCGTCACTGGATCCCAGTAGTGCGCGATTGGCGCCTCAACGAGCGCCACTATGGCGCCCTGCAGGGCCTGAACAAGGCCGAGACCAAGGAAGAGTACGGCGAGGAAAAGTTCATGGCATGGCGCCGCTCCTATGACACGCGCCCGCCGGAGCTGGCCGATGACTCCGAGTACTCCCAGACCAATGACCCGCGCTACGCGGACCTGGACAAGGTCCCGCAGACCGAGTGCCTGAAGGACGTCGTCGCCCGCTTCGGGCCGTACTTCGAGGAAGAAATCCTCCCACGCGCTAAGAAGGGCGAGACCGTACTTATCGCCGCTCACGGCAACTCCCTGCGCGCACTGGTCAAGCACCTGGACAATATCTCTGATGACGATATTGCCGGCCTGAATATTCCGACCGGCATCCCGCTGGTCTATGAGATCACCGAGGACGGCTCCGTGGTAAACCCAGGTGGCACTTACCTGGATCCGGAAGCCGCCGCTGCCGGCGCCGCCGCCGTTGCTGCGCAGGGCGGTAAGTAAGAAACTGCGCTAAAGTCCCCGGGGAGTATTCCCTGGGGACTTTGTGGTGGATAGGGTAGACACGTGGAATTGATTCTTTCCTTTGCCGCCGGCGTGGTGGCCTGCGGATTGGCGCTGCCGGTGATTTCCTGGTTGCGCGGGCGCATTGCGCGCTACCGCCAAGCCACCGATGCCGAGGCCAACCAGGTCACGACGGTCAGCCAGGTGCTGCACTTGGCCGTGCAGGGCTCACCGACGGCCCTGGCGGTGTTGGACCGCAACCAAGAAATCGTCATGTCCAATCCCGCCGCCCACGAGATGTCCCTGGTTCATGACCGCGCCGTGAACCCAGACGTGTGGCAGACCGCGCAGGAGGTCTTCGAGGACAAGGAGACCCGCACCGTCGACCTGGCCATTCCCAAGCGCCGCACGGGCCACCGCGTCACCCAGTTCAAGGCGGTCATTAAGCCGCTGACGCTTAACGACGGCCGCTTTGTCATCATCTACGGCACCGATGAGAGCGAAAACGTCCGCATGGAATCCGCCCGCCGCGACTTCGTGGCAAACGTCTCCCACGAGCTCAAGACCCCCGTCGGCGGCATTGCCCTGCTGGCCGAGGCCCTGCTCCAAGACCCCGGTGACCCGGAAACCGTGGAGTACTTCGGCAACAAGGTCTACAAGGAAGCCAACCGCATGGCCGATATGGTCAGCGAGCTGATTTCCTTGTCCAAACTGCAAGGCGCTGAGGCGCTGCCAGAGATGGAACCGTTGGCCGTCGATGACCTCATCGAGGAAGCGCTCTCGCGCAACCAACTGGCTGCGGAGGCTCGCTCCATCGAGCTCAACCGGGGTGCCTCCGTCGGCGTGCAGGTCAAAGGAGATAGGTCCCTGCTGGTTACCGCACTGTCTAACCTCGTCTCCAACGCGATTAACTATTCGCCGGAGAAAATGCCGGTATCGGTCTCCCAAAAAGTGGTGGATGGCGGGGTCGTGCTCATCCGTGTCACGGACCGCGGCATCGGTATCGCACCGGATGATCAAAAGCGCGTCTTCGAGCGCTTCTTCCGCGTAGACCAAGCCCGGTCGCGGCAGACCGGAGGCACTGGCCTAGGATTAGCAATTGTTAAACACGTGGTGGCCAACCATGGCGGCAACATCAAACTGTGGTCCCGGCCCGGTACGGGTTCTACATTCACCATTGAGTTGCCTATCTACAGGGAAGAAAAGCCAGCGCCGGATGCTGGCATGAAGGATAATGAGAAAAAGGATGCCGTCACTGCGGCGGCGCCTGGGCTCCCGCGTGCGGTAGCACGCGTTGCAGCACGTCGAAAGGATAAAGCACAATGACCACCATCCTCATCGTTGAAGATGAAGAGTCGCTGGCAGATCCGCTGGCATTTCTCCTCCGCAAGGAGGGCTTCGAGCCGATCATCGCGCACGATGGCCCCACCGCGTTGGAAAAGTTTGCCGCTAACGACATCGATATCGTTCTTCTAGACCTCATGCTGCCCGGCATGTCCGGCACCGAGGTATGCAAGCAGCTGCGCACCACCTCGTCCGTGCCGGTCATCATGGTGACCGCGCGCGATTCCGAGATCGACAAGGTCGTCGGCCTCGAGCTGGGCGCCGATGACTACGTGACCAAGCCCTATTCCTCCCGCGAGCTCATCGCCCGCATCCGCGCGGTCCTGCGCCGCGGCCACGATTCCGGCGCCGGTGCCGATACCGAGGCGGAGGAAGAAGTAGCCGAGCAGATCCTCGAGGGCGGCCGCGTCAAGATGGACGTGGAACGCCACACCGTTACCGTCGCGGACGAGCCGGTATCCATGCCTCTTAAGGAATTCGACCTCTTGGAGTACCTGCTGCGCAACGCCGGCCGCGTACTCACCCGTGGCCAGCTCATTGACCGCATCTGGGGCGCCGATTATGTTGGCGACACCAAGACGCTCGACGTTCACGTCAAGCGTCTGCGCTCCAAGATTGAGGAACAGCCCTCCCGTCCGAAACACTTGGTTACGGTGCGCGGTCTGGGCTATAAGTTCGAGCTCTAGCTCTCCGCCCGTTGGTTTTCTGCCTGTAGGCTCCCGGCCTTCACGCTGGCCGGATGCTGCGTGAGCTGGACGCCGTGCTCGGCCGCCGCGGCGCGGGCCTTGCAGTGCGCGGCCAGAATCTCATAAGACTCTCGGCCCATGAGCGCTACCAGCTCGTCCTCGTGCGACTGCCACATCGGCAGCGGGTTGGCATGGCAGGCAGCATCGGCCGAACAATACCAATCAAAGTCCTCGCCGCCATTGCCCCAACCGCGGCGGTCATACTCGCCGATCTGCGTGCGCAAAATCTCCTGCCCATCCGGGCGCTCTTCATAGTCTTCGTACCGGCGCAGCGGCAGCTGCCAGCACACCTCGGGTTTTACCACCGTGAGCTCCTCGCCGGTATCGACAGCCCACTGGTGTAGCGCGCAGCCCGTACCCGTTGCCCAGCCGGCGCGGTTGGCAAAAATGCACGCGCCATCCACAATTGGCGTCTTTAGGGCCGGTTCCGGTTCGCCGTCCTCGCCGTCGAGTTCGTCCCACTCCAGCCATGGCTCCAACTCGCCCGTAGCGTCCTGCGCGAGGAACTCATCTACCCCCGCTGGGCGCAGCTGCCAATACTTGGCGGGCATGTGCGAGACGGCGTCGTAAAGCTGATCGCGGTCTTCCTCATCGGCCATATAGGCGCCATGCACGCAGCAGCCCACCTCGGGCTGGCTCTTATCGATGCCCCGGCATGCCGACGTCCCAAATTGGCAGCTGTAGTGCGATTCCACCCATGTCAGGTCGATGGAAAAGACGTGGTGCGGGTCGTTCGGGTTGGTAAATTCGAACCACTCCCGCGGGAAATCGGGGGCCTCTTCGCGGCCCGCTCTTATCGACGCCGCCGCGGGCGAGCTCGCGGGAAAACCTAGGTATACCGTGTCAGATTTTGGGCGATTCACACCTAACCACGGTAGACCTACTACGCTATTAGTGTGCGATTAGGTGTATTAGACGTCGGAAGCAATACCGTCCACCTCGTTGCGGTCGATGCCGCGACGGGCGGACGGCCCACTCCGATGAGCGATTGGAAGACCCCGCTCCGGCTGGTAGAACAGCTGGACAAGAAGGGCAACATCCATGAAAAGGGTGTAAAGAAGCTGGTCAGCGCCGTAGCGGAGGCGAGCGAGCTGGGCGATAAGCTGGGCTGCGCGGAATTTATCGCCTTTGCTACCTCGGCGGTGCGCTCCGCGCCCAATTCCGAGGCCGTGCTCGATGAGGTGGAAAAGCAGACCGGCGTACGCCTGCAGATCCTCTCCGGCGTGGAAGAAGCCCAGCTGACCTTCCTCGCTGCCCGTCGCTGGTATGGCTGGTCCGCCGGCCGTATTACCAACCTGGACATCGGCGGCGGCTCGCTAGAGCTGTCCACCGGTACCGACGAGCACCCCGACCTTGCCTTCTCCCTCGACCTGGGTGCTGGCCGGTTGACCCATAATTGGTTCGACACCGACCCGCCAGAGAAGAAAAAGGTAAGCGCGCTGCGCGATTTCATTGATGCAGAGCTTGAGGACGCCGCCCAGCAGATGAAGGCCATGGGCCCCGCTGGCCTTGCCGTGGGTACCTCCAAAACCTTCCGTACGCTGGCGCGCCTGACCGGTGCCGCACCCTCGTCTGCCGGCCCATACGTCAAGCGCACGTTGACTGCACCGGGTCTGCGCCAGTTGATTTCCTTCATCTCTCGCATGACTGCGGCAGACAGAGCGGACCTAGAAGGTGTAAGTTCTAACCGATCGCACCAAATCGTTGCCGGCGCTCTAGTGGCCGAGGCATCCATGCGAGCCTTGGACATCGAGAAGCTGGAAATCTGCCCGTGGGCGCTGCGTGAGGGCGTCATTTTGCGCCGGACCGACAAGGGATTGGAATAGGAAGAGATCATGGCTGACAAGAACAAGTTGACCGTGGCAGAGCTGCTGGCTCGCGATAAAAAGGCCCGCGGCGAGAAGGGCGGCAAGGACGACAAGCGTTCGCGCCGCCACCGCCGCAGCCTCGATGAAGGCGGCATCTCCGTTGCCGAGCTAACCGGCAACCTCAAGAAGGTCAAGGCTTCGCCTGCAGAGGCCAAGCACACCTCCGTCTCCATCGACGAGGACGCTCCCGTCATCCGCGCCCCCAAGGCTGCCGACGCGACCGATGCCGACGCCGCAAAGAAGTCCACCGACAAGCCAAATTCTCAGTCCGCAGCCACGACCGCCGCTCAGCCTGCCGCGCCGAAGGCTGCACCCAAGGCTGCACCAAAGACCGCCGCAGAGGCAGCACCAAAGGCTGCTCCTAAATCCGCGGACAAGCCCGCAGCCAAGTCTGCTGCCGCTGCGGCACAGGAGGCGCCGAAGAAGAATCAGCCTTCTGCGGATGACACCGCGGTAATCCAGCGCGTGGGTAAGGCGAAGGAGGAGGATGCCAAGACTGCTGCCGCCAAGCCTGCCGGGGCTGAGGCAGCTGCCGCGAAGCCCGTTGCCGAAAAGCCGAAGGCCGACAAGGGCGCGAAGGTGGCCGGAGCGGGAGCTGCGGCAGCTGGTGCTGGAGCGGCCGCTGCAGCGGCGGTGCCGGCGTCTAAGAAGGCGGGCGTCGCTAAGAATGCCGAGGAAACCGGCAACCTGCCCAAGGTCGAGGACGACGAAGAGTGGATCGAGGAAGAGCACGAGAAGCTCAACCCAGTTTCCATCCTGCTGATGATTGTCGCGGGCATCCTGCTGGCGATTGTCATCTTCAAGGGCTTTGAGATTCTGTGGGATAGCTTCCCACGCCTGGTCGTCGCCATCCTGGCGCTGTGCGTCACCGCAATTATGGTGGGCGTGACGCACGCCCTGCGCACCGCGCGCGACGGGTTCTCTATGTTCCTGGCCGGCTTTACCGGCCTCGTCCTTACCTTCGGCCCGCTGCTGTTGGTTATGCTCTAAGCCCCCGCTTGTCGACGCCCCGGTTACCCCACGTGGTAGCCGGGGTTCCGCATTTTTGGCATGGTGGAGGCTATGACAAAGATTGCAATTTTAGGCGGCGGACAAATCGGTGAGGCTTTGACCTCGGGACTCGTAGCATCGGGTTTTGCGGGCTCGGATATCACGGTCACCAACCGCACCGAATCCCGCAGCAAGGAACTTCAGGATGCCTATGGCGTCACCACCACCAGCGATAATGCGGCGGCGGTGGACGGCGCGGACTATATCTTCGCGTGCGTGAAGCCCTACGCCATCCTGGACCTGCTCGAAGGCCTTGAACCGGCCAAGGATGCCGTGGTCGTGTCCATGGCCGCAGGTCTGACGCTGGAGCAGCTGCAGGGTGCGGCGGGCGAAGGCGTGCCGGTGGTGCGCGTTATGCCCAATACCCCCATGTTGGTGCGCCGCGGCATGTGCACCTGCGCGGCCGGTGAGCACGTGAGCGATGCCCAGATGGACGGCGTGCGCGAGCTGCTGGAGGCCGTCGGCGAGGTAGCGGTCATCCCGGAGAAGAATATCGACGCCGCCACCGCACTGGCGGGCTCCTCGCCGGCCTATTTCTTCCTCGTGGCAGAAGCGCTTGTCGATGCCGGCGTGCAGCTCGGCCTTCCCCGCGACGTCGCCGAGAAGCTTGCCGCCCAGGCTGCGGCCGGCTCCGGCGAGATGTTGGCCAGCTCTGGCCGTTCGGCCACCCAGCTGCGTGCCGGAGTGACCTCGCCGGGCGGCACCACCGCGGCCGCTGTCCGCGAGCTGGAGGAGTCCGGCCTGCGTGGAGCGTTCTACCGCGCGGCAGAGGCCTGCTCCGACAAGGCTAAGGAGCTTGGCTAAAGCTTCCGTGCGCGACCTTCCCGTGGTGGGGGTGTACCCGCCCGGGAGCGCTGGGGCGGGTGTTAAGCAGCGCTTTCGGGGTAAACCCTAATGAATGCTGTGAAGAAATTTGGCACTTGGGTCGCATTAGTCACATGTTTCACGATAGGCTAGGACAAGCACGTGCGTGAAGTCCTGTGGGAGGGGAAGCCTACAGCGCGTAACGAGCTGAAGGGTTAGATATATATGGCAAATGAAGAAAAGGGAACCTTTCTGACGATCGCGGAGGTCGCCGAGATTATGCGCGTCTCCAAAATGACCGTCTACCGTTTGGTTCACGCAGGCGAAATGCCGGCTGTTCGCGTCGGACGCTCCTTCCGCGTTCACGAGTCTGCCGTCAACGAGTACTTGGAGGCTTCCGTTTACGGAGCCTAGGCTCGCGCCGCACAGACAGCGCCCACCTCTGTTGGCCCTCGAGGTCAGCGGTGGTGGGCGCTGTTGTTTCGCATAGGCCCTTTTTGGTCACGGGCTGGGTGCTGGGTAAGATGGTGTGCATTCGTGTCGGCTCGCTGATGTGGCCCGCGGTCCGTGTGGCCACGGCGGCAAGAGTGCACCTTCGCCGTTTTAGCGCTGACAAGTTTGACAGTACGTACTACACGAAAGTGAGGACTCCATGGGTTCCGTCATTAAGAAGCGCCGCAAGCGCATGTCCAAGAAGAAGCACCGCAAGATGCTGCGCCGCACCCGCGTGCAGCGTCGTAAGCTGGGCAAGTAAACCCCAGCCCGCTTCTTGCCCTCCGCCATTGTGCGGAGGGTTTTTGCATGCTTGCCGACGTCCCCCCAGCGCCCGCTACCGCCCTTGCTACCGCCGGTAGTAGCGCCAGCCGCCATAGGAGAAGGCGGCGGTGGCCAGCGCCGGCAGGCCATAGGTGCGGATGGCGCGGCGCACGGAGCGATAGTCGCGCACCAGCCAGCCGCGGTCGCCAGCAATATCGCGCAGCTTGCGGTCTGGGTTAATGGCCACGGCGGTGCCGACCATGGACAGCATCGGCACATCGTTGGCCGAATCCGAATACGCGGTGCAGCGCGAGAGGTCGAGGCCCTCGATGGTCGCGAGCGCGGCCACGGCGTGCTTTTTTCCGGGCCCGTGGAGGATATCGCCGACCAGCCGGCCGGTGAATTTGCCGTCCTTGACCTCCGCGACGGTGCCGAGCGCGCCGGTAAACCCGAAGCGCCGGGCGAGCACCTGTGCCAGCTGGACCGGCGTGGCGGTGACCAGCCATACCTGCTGGCCGGCGGCTAGGTGCATCTCCGCCAGCTGCGTGGTGCCAGGATAGGCGCGGCGGGCCAGCGATGCGTCCACAATCTCCTCGCAAAGCTCCACCAGCTCGTCGACGCTGCGGCCTTTGACAAACTCCAGCGCCTGCGCGCGGCCCACGGCCACGTCCTTGGCATTTTCGCTGCCGGAGACGCGGAACTTGAGCTGCTTCCATGCAATCGGCAGGATTTCAGAAATCCGGAAGTAGCGCTTGCGCGCCAAGCCAAAGGCGAATTCCACGAGGGAAGAGCCTTGGATGAGGGTGTTGTCGACGTCGAAAAACGCTGCCGCGCCCACATCCACCGGCACGTCCGGGTCCTGGGCGGTGATGCGCTGCGCGCCAGCCGCGTCATAGGAGCCGGTCACCGAGTCCACGCCGGAGGCAAAATCCTCCAACTCCAGCCCGAATTCCTCCAGCGCCGCGGCGGCCGCGGCTTCACCGGCGGTGCGCTGCGATTCCTCGTCCAACGGGGCGAGCGCCTGGGTCTCCAAGAAATTGCGCAGGTTACCGCGCGAGGCGGTCCAATTGGCCAAGAAGTCGCGGGGGGATTCGGGGAACCCTGGGGGAGTGGTAGCGGACACGAGTGGGACAAACAGCTTTCGCAAACGCGGGGTGGACTAACGTGTCCATAGTAATGGTTTCGACCGCCGCCGTCCTTGTGAGGAGAAAATGTCCCAGCATCTCGTCGAGCTCATGGTGCGCACCACCTGCGGTTCTTGCGCGCGCGTGAGGGAGCAAATCACCCCCGTCGTCAAGCGGGCAGGCGCGGAGCTTGCTGTGCGTAACGTGGATGAGGACGCGGAGCTGGCCATGGAGTTCGGTGACCGCGTGCCCGTTGTGGTCATCGACGGCGAAGAGTTTGCTTGCTGGGAAGTAGACAACGAGGAGTTAGCGGCCGAGCTGGCTGGTTGATTCGGGATCCGCGACACCGACGGGTAGTCTTTTGGAGGATTAAAATCAATCAAAGGGTTGAGGAGTGTTGTGCATGAGCGTGCTCGTCGTGGGCATGTCCCACCAGTCGGCGCCGGTGGCGCTGCTGGAAAAGCTGAGCATGGATAGTGCGGTCCAGGATTCCGCCTGCGGGCAACTCGTGGCGGCCGAGCCACTTTCAGAGGCCATGATTATTCCCACCTGCAACCGCATGGAGGTCTACACCGTCACCAACTCCTTCCACGCTGGCGTGCAGGAAGTCGTGCGCGTGCTCACCCAGGTTTCGGGCGTGGGAGAGCAGGAGCTGCGCAACTACCTCTACGTGCGCTATGCCGACGCCGCGGCCGAGCACCTGATGTCCGTGACCTCCGGCCTGGATTCCATGGTGGTGGGCGAGCAGCAGATCATCGGCCAGGTGCGCAGCGCCTACCAGTCCGCCTCCGAGCAGGGCACGGTCGGCCCGCGCATCCACGCGCTGGCGCAGGCCGCGCTGCGGGCGGGCAAGCGCGTGCACTCCGAGACCGATATCGACGAGGCCGGCGCCTCCATGGTGTCCTTCGCCTTCGACCAGGCCCTGCAGCGCCTCGACGCCGCGGACCTGACCGGCAAGACCGCGCTAATCCTTGGTGCGGGCGCCATGGCGTCCCTCGCCGCCACCCACGCCGGCCGGCTGGGCGTCAAAGAGCTGGTGCTGGCCAACCGCACCCGCGAGCGCGCCGAGCGCCTGGCCAGCCACGCCGAGGAGGCGGGCGTTGCCACCCGCGTCGTGGACTTTGCTGAGCGCGCCGCCGCGCTTTCCGACGTCGACCTTGCCATCTCCGCCACCGGCGCCGATAACTTCACCATCGAGGCCGCCGACCTCCCCGCCGGCCGCGATCTCATGCTCATTGATCTCTCCCTGCCGCGCGATATCGACGATGCCGCCGCCGCGGCCGAGGGCGTGGACTTGGTCAATATCGAGCGCCTGAGCAAGTCGCTTTCGGCCGCCTCCACCGATCTCGCGGCCGGCACCAGCCCGCACGCGCAGGCCCGCCACATCGTCGACGAAGAACTCGCGGCCTATACCTCGGCCCAGCGCGTGCGCGACGTCGCCCCAGCCGTAAGCGCCCTGCACCGCCGCGCGGCCGATCTCGTCGAGTGCGAGACCGCGCGCCTGCAACACAAGCACCCCGAGCTCGCGGGCAAGCAACTTGAGGACGTCCAGCGCGCCCTCAAGCGCGTGGCCGATAAACTGCTGCATGAACCGACGGTGCGGGCGAAGAAGCTGGCGGCGTCGGAAAGCAGTGTCAGCAGCGAAAGCGCCCTGCAGGAGCTCTTTGGCCTGCAGCTGGAAGGCTCCGGGGTGTCCGTGGCCGTCAATGAACTGCCCACCATGACTAAGGAGGCCTAAATGTTTCAGATTGGTACCCGCGGCTCCAAGCTCGCCACCACGCAGGCCGGCCATGTGCGCGATTGGCTTATCGACGCCGGCTTTGACTCCCAACTCCACATCGTCACCACCGCCGGCGACGTCAACATGGCGCCCGTCGAGCGCATCGGCATCGGCGTATTTACCCAGGCGCTGCGCGAGGCGCTCTATGCCGGTGAATGCGATATCGCCGTGCACTCGTTTAAGGACCTGCCCACCGCGCCCGATGATCGCTTCCGCCTCGTCGTGCCGCAGCGCCAGGATTCCCGCGAGGCGCTCGTCGCCCGCGATGGCCTGAGCCTGGCGCAGCTGCCGCAGGGCGCGCGCGTGGGCACCTCCGCCCCGCGCCGCATCTCCCAGCTCGCCGCCCTCCGCCCGGACCTGGAGATTCGCCCTCTGCGCGGCAATATTGATACCCGCATGTCCAAGGTCACCGACGGCGAGCTCGACGCCGTCCTGCTGGCCTACGCCGGCTTGCTGCGCGGCGGCTACGCGGACCGCGCCACCGAAATCTTCGAACCCTCCGTCTTCATGCCGGCGCCGGCCCAGGGTGCCCTCGCCATCGAGGCCGTGGCCGGCACCGAGGCCGCCGCGGCGCTAGACGCCATTGTCGACGACCGCGCCTCGGCCGCCGCTGCTGGTGAGCGCGCCGTGCTGGCCCGCCTCGAGGCCGGCTGTACCGCGCCGGTGGCCGCCACTTCGCGCTGGGACGGCGACCAGCTCACCGTGCGCGGCGGCGTCTTCGCGCTCGACGGATCCCGCCAGCTCACCGCCACCGCCTCCGGCTCCGCGGCCGAAGCCGCCGATCTTGGCGCGCGCATCTCGGACGAGCTTTTCGCCGGTGGCGCGGCCGAGCTGCTGGGCAAGTAATTTCGCCTTTAGCCGCTAATAATTTAAGGTGTAGATACCACAGATCATTGTCCCGCAATGATCCGGCCCCCTTTAAGGGCATCCCAGGACGCAAGGCCTGGGATTTTGGCCGTTAAGACCGTGTCACCCACCGCCGGCGCGGGGAACCACACCGCATGCGATCATGTCCGTGCGCGGTGCCGCGCGCCCGATTTTAGAAAAGAACTTTATGAGCAATGCCGCGCCAGACACCCAATTGGGCAAGATCGTCTTTGTGGGCGCTGGTCCAGGTAATCCCGACCTGCTGACCGTCCGCGCCCGCGAGGTTCTGGCAAATAGTGCCATCGCCGTGACTGATCCGCAGGTCATGCAGGGCGTGCGCGATGCCGTCGCCGCCGCGCTGCCCGTTCCGCAAGAGCTTCTCGACGCCGCCGAAGCCGAATACGCCCAAATGTGCGCCGATGCCAAAGCCAAGGGCGCGCGCCGTAAACCGCCGCGCCCCGCGCCGCCAACGGCCGCGGTGTTGTACGAGCCGGCCGAAGATATCGTCGGCCAGCTGCGCGAGTGTTTGGTCGAGGCCGATGGCGAGGATGTCATCCGCCTGGTCACCGGCAACCCGCTGCACCGCGAGTCCATTAAAGCCGAGATCAACGCCGTGGCGTCTGCCGGCCTGGAGTTCCAGGTAGTGCCGGGCATGTCCCTGCCGTCTACCGTGCCGTCCTTTGCCGGCATTGCGCTCGGCTCGACCTATACCGAGGCCGACGTTACCGACGGCGCCGATTGGGACGCGCTGGCCAATGCCACCCAGCCCATCGTCCTGCAGGCCACCAAGGAGGACCTGCCGGTCATCTCCGATGAGCTGCAGCAGCGCGGCATGCCGGCCGAGACCGAGGCATTTGTCACCGTCCACGGCACCACCCGCCTGCAGCGCACCTATGAGACCACGCTGGGCACCATGGGCAAGCTCGACGCGGACCTCACCGGCCCGCTCGTCGTCACCCTCGGCCGCAGCATCGACGACCGCACCAAGTACTCGTGGTGGGAAAATCGCCCGCTCTATGGCTGGCGCGTGCTCGTCCCGCGCACCAAGGAGCAGGCCGGCCCGATGTCCGCGCGCCTGGCCGGCTACGGCGCCATCCCGCAAAACGTGCCCACCATCTCCATCGAGCCGCCGCGCAACCCGGCGCAGATGGACCGCGCCATCAAGGGCATCGTCGAGGGCCGCTACAAGTGGATCGTCTTCACCTCCGTCAACGCCGTGACCGCGGTGTGGGATAAAATCGCCCAGCTCGGCCTCGACGCTCGCGATTTCGCCGGCGTCCACCTTGCGGCCGTGGGCACGAAGACTGCGGCCGCCATCCGCGCCAAGGGTATGGTTCCGGAGCTCCTGCCACACAAGAAGAAGCAGAACGCCGAGGGCCTGCTCGATGTCTTTCCCAACTTCGTAGAAGATATCGACGCCGTCGGCCGCGTCCTGCTCCCGCGCGCCGATATTGCAGCCGACACCCTGGTTGACGGGATCAAGGCCCTCGACTGGGAGGTCGACGACGTCGTGGCCTACCGCACCGTCCGCGCCGCCCCGCCCTCGGCCGAAATCCGCGACATGATCAAGACCGGCGGCTTCGACGCCGTCGCCTTCACCTCCGGGTCCACCGTGCGCAATCTGGTGGGCATTGCGGGCAAACCGCACCAGCGGACGATCATTGCGTGTATCGGGCCGTCGGCAAGAGCGGCCGCGGAAGAGATGGGCCTGCGCGTCGATGTGGTGCCCGAAGTTGCGGACGTGCCCGCGCTTGTCGACGCCCTCGCAGACCACGTCGCCGCCCTCCGCGCCGCCGGAAACCTGCCCGCGCCGCGCAAGAAACGCCGCTCGCGCAAGAAGGCTACTAAGGTCGACAAGGCATAAGTTTTAGTCTCGCTCTAAGGAGTACCCAATGAGCACCTTCCCAGCCCGCCGCCCACGCCGCCTGCGCACCACCCCGCAGATGCGCAACCTCGTGGCCGAAACCGAGGTCCGCCCCTCGGACCTGATTCTGCCCATGTTCATCGTGGACGGACTCGACGCCCCGCGCGAGATTCCCTCCATGCCGGGCGTCTACCAGCACACCTTCGATTCCCTGCGCCGCGCGGCCGAGGAGGCGCTGGAGGCCGGCGTTCCGTGCATCGACCTTTTCGGCGTGCCGCTCGATGAGGACAAGGACGATACCGGCTCCGTCGCCTGGGACCCACAGGGCATTTTGAACCGCGGTATTTCCTGCCTGCACGAGGAATTCGGCGATGACCTCATCGTTATGGCCGATACCTGCCTCGACGAGTTCACCTCCCACGGCCACTGCGGCGTATTAGATGACAAAGGCCGCGTGCTTAACGACGAATCCGTCAAGCTCTACCAAGACATGGCCCGCTCCCAAGCCCGCGCCGGCGCCCAAATCGTCTCCCCGTCCGGCATGATGGACGGCCAGGTTGCCGCCATCCGCGCCGACCTCGACGAGGCCGGCCACGAGGACGTGGCCATCATGGCTTATTCCGCCAAGTACGCCTCCGCCTTCTTCGGCCCGTTCCGCGATGCCGTCGGTTCCTCCCTGGAAGGCGACCGCCGCACCTACCAGCAGGATCCGCGCAACTTCCGCGAGTCCCTGCTCGAGGCCGAGCTCGACATCGAAGAGGGCGCGGACTTCGTCATGGTCAAACCCGGGCTGCCCTACTTGGACGTGCTCTCGGCCGTGGCGGAGACTTCTCCCGTGCCGGTTGCGGTCTACCAGGTCTCCGGCGAGTACGCGATGGTCAAGGCCGCGGCCGCCAACGGGTGGATCGATGGCGAGGCCATCATGCTCGAGTCGCTGACCGCATTCAAGCGCGCCGGCGCCGGCCAGATTCTGACCTACTTCGCTACCGAAGCCGCCCGCCTTCTCAAGTAAAGGACCCCTGTGACTGCTACGCCCCCGTCGCCCGCCCCTGCCCCTCGCGCGCAACGCCCGCCGCGGCAGCAGCAGCGGCCGGAGTCCGTGACGTACATGCTGTGGCTGTGGCTGGGCGCGCTATGCGGCGAGGCCGTGCACCAGGTGCTCAACGTGGTGCTCACGCTGCTCAACCACGACGTACTCATGTCGCAGGCCAAGGAGATGGCCAAATCCGCACCGGCCGGCGTGGATGAAGCCCAGCTTTCCGATGCCTTCCTCCGCACCGCCGCCTACGGCTCCGTCGCCCTTTCGGCGGCCGTTTCGCTTGCGATTATCGTGCTGCTGGCCTTCCTGTTGCGGTCCCTTGCAAACCGCAGCAAGCGGGCCGGCACCTCGCGCCGCGTGTGGTTCGCCTTCTCGCTGTACTTCGGATTCCGCATCCTGCTGGCCTTCATGGTCACCCCGGCCGGCGCGGACGTGCCCGATTGGCTCTTTGCCGCCGATGGCATGGTGCAGATCCTTGTCGGCGTCGCGGCGGTGCTCGGCCTGATTTTCTCCGTGCGGGCCGAGACCTTGGACTACACCGGCGAACTCGAGCAGATGCGCGAGCTGGAAAAGGAACTCGAGCAAGCGCAGCGCGAGAAGAAGCGCGCCGAAGAAGAGCGCAAGCGCTCCAAGGACGACCAGCGCGGCAAACGCGACGTCGGCAAGCGCGAACGCCCCGACCGCACCAACCGTGCCGACCGCGCTGACAGGGAGGATAAGCGATGAATAACACCGAGCGGCCCGGACCCCGCGACTATAACCGCGCGGCCCGAAACACCTCCGCCAAGGAGAGCCTCGACGCGTGGCCGCGGCCGCTGCGCTGGGCATATTGGGTGCTCGTCGTCAGCGCCGTGATCATGCTGGTCAGCGGCATGGTGGGCATCTTCGGCTCGGGTGGGCCACAGGTGGAGCCGCAGAATGCGCAGGTCGCCGAGTACCTTCATTCCAATCGCCTATTTGTCGCGGTGACCAATGCCGTCGGCGCCATCCTGCTCGCGCTCTTTGCGGCGCAGCTGGCCGGCGGGTCCAAGTGGGCGCGCCGCATCATTACCGTGGTCATCGCGTTCGCACTGTTTACCAATATCGCCGCCCTCGCGCTCGGCATCGGCGGGCTCGGGCTGCTGATTATCCCCATCACCTTGATCGTCGCCCTCGCGCTGCTTTTCCAGCCGCAGTCCAACCGCTTCATCAAGGACCGCAGCTTGCGTGGCTAATTAGCCCTCACTCCAACTTTTGATTCATAATTGGGGCATGTCTCGACTCAATCGTGCCCCGCTTATCGACGCCGCCCTCGGCCGCACCCCCTCCCGACCCCCAGTCTGGTTCATGCGCCAGGCCGGCCGCTCGTTGCCGGAGTACCGCGCCGCCCGCGAGGGGATTAGCATGCTCGATTCTTGCTTCATGCCGGAACTGCTGGCAGAAATCACCCTGCAGCCGGTGCGCCGCCACGACGCCGATGCCGCCATCTTGTTCTCCGATATCGTCGTCCCGCTTAAAGCCGCGGGCGTCAAGGTCGATATTGTGCCGGGCCGTGGGCCGGTGATGGAGCAGGCGGTGCGGAGTAGGGAGGACGTCGGCAAGCTGCCGCTGCTGGAGTCCGACGTCCCCGAGGTCACCGAGGGCATCGCCCGCATCCTGGCCGAGCTCACCGAAACCCAAGCGCTCATCGGCTTTGTGGGCGCGCCGTTCACGCTGGCCAGCTACCTCATTGAGGGCGGGCCATCCAAGAACCACGAGCGCACCAAGGCCCTCATGCACGCAGATCCGGAGACCTGGCACATGCTCATGCGCCGCCTGGTGCCGACCATCACCCGCTTCCTGCAGGTGCAGGTCGACGCCGGCATTGACGCCATGCAGCTTTTCGATTCCTGGGCCGGCTACCTCAACGAGCGCGACTACCGCGAGTTCGTGCTGCCGTACTCCCGGGAAATCCTGGCTGGCGTGGAGATTCCACGCATTCACTTCGGCGTCGGCACCGGCGAGCTTTTGCCGGCCATGTCGGAGGCGGGGTCGGAAGTTATGGGCGTCGATTATCGCGTGCCTATGGACGCCGCGGCCGAGCGCGTAAGTGCCCGCGTATTGCAGGGCAACCTCGACCCGGCCATGCTTTTTGCCGGCGACGACGCCGTGCGTCAGGCCGTGCGCACCATCCGCGGCGAGGTCGATCGGGCCCGCGAGCGCGGCGATATCGACGGCCATATCTGGAACCTCGGCCACGGGGTCTTGCCAACTACCGACGCGGAGGCCATCACCCGCGCCGTATCCATCATCCACGAGGAGGGCTAAATGCGTATTGCGATTATTGGTGCTGGCCTGGCGGGCTTGACGGCCGCCTACGAGCTGCGCGACCACGACGTTGAGGTTTTCGAGGCCGCCGGCCGTATCGGAGGCAAGCTGTACTCCGTGCCGTTTAATGACGGCCCCACCGACATGGGCGCCGAGGCCTTCCTCGCCCGCCGCCACGACGCCGTGGAATTCATCGAATCCCTCGGCCTGGGCGGGAGCTTGGTCGAGCCCTCCGGCCTGCATTCGCTGGTGTATTCCGGCGAGCTTAAGCCGCTGCCGCGCGGCGGGATGATGGGCATTCCTTCGCACTCGGAGCCGGTCGCACACCTGGTCTCGGCTGAGACCGCCCGCCGCATCGATAACGAGGAGCCTTTCGAGTGGACGGCCGGCAGCGACGTCTCCGTCGGCCGCCTGGTGCGCCAGCAGTTTGGCGACGACCTCGTCGACCACGTTATCTCCGCCCTCCTCGGTGGCGTGTACTCCTGCTCGGCCGATGACCTGGGTGTGCGCGCGACCATCCCAGCGCTGGCCGAGACGCTCGACGCACTCTCCGAGCGCGGCCCGGTCACCCTCTCGGCCGCGGTCCGCTCGCTGGAAGAGGCCCGTGCGGCCAAGCCGAGCAGCGGCGGACCCGTCTTTCAGACCTTCCGCGGCGGCTACGCAGAACTCTACGAGGCGCTGGCCGATAAATCCCGCGCCAAGATCTACCTCGATACCTTCATCTCCGGCATCACTCGCGAGGGCGAGAACTTCCGCCTGGCCGGCGCACCCGGCGACACCGCCGCCTTCGACCGCGTGCTGGTGGCCACCCCGGCCCCGACTGCAGCGCGCCTGTTGCCCAAGGTATCCCCGGGGGCGGCGGAGCGGTTGAAGAGCGTGAAGCTGGCGGCGTCGGCAGTCGTGGGCCTGAAGTTCGAGTCTGACACGGACCCGGCCGGAAACGCATTGCCGCAGAATTCCGGCATCCTCGTGGCCACCGACCAAGACGACGTGCACGCCAAGGCCTTCACCCTGTCCTCTCGCAAGTGGCCGCACTTGGCCGAGCGCGGTGGTGCCTTGGTGCGCGCCTCCTTCGGCCGCTTTGGCGACGACGCCATCGTCCGCGCCGAGGAAGATGACCTCGTCGACTATGCCCTCGACGACCTCCAGCGCCTCACCGGCTTCGACGGCCGCGCCGCGGGCGTTGCCGAGATTTTCACCCAGCGCTGGTTCGGCGGCCTCCCGCGCTTTGATGCCGGCCACCTGGAAACCGTGGCCGGCGCGCGCGGCGCCCTCGCGGCGACGCCGGGCATCGATGCCACCGGCGCTTGGGCCGGCGGGGTTGGCGTACCCAATGTCATCGCGGATGCCCGCGCTGCCGCGGCCCGCATCGCTCGCTAGCTGCGGGGCTCGCTAGCTGCGGGCATGCCAATGCGGCAGCAGGGCATCCTGCTGCCTGGCGGTTTAGGGGCTAGTGGGCCGGTGGCGGTGCTGGCGCGGTATCTGCCCAGGGCGGCTGCCACACCACGCGGCCTCGGCGCCGAACGAGGCGCCCGCGCACCGGTGGGGCATTAGGGTCATCGTCGTTGACGCCGTTGTGGTACGGGCAACAGGTCGCGAGGTTTGCCATATTGGTATCGCCGCCGTGCCGCCACGCCTGCAAGTGGTGTACCTGGCATTTATCCGCCGGATAGTTGCATTCGGCCCACGGGCATACCGGATTTTCCGCGGCGGCCATGAGACGCTGCTTCTCGTTGGCCATGCGTTCCGTGCGGTAGAGGTTGACCGCGCCCTCGAAGGGGTGAACGAGGGTGATAAGCCCGCGCTCTGCCAGCGTGCGCGAGACAAGTTCCGCGCCGGTGAGGCGGGCGCCGTTGGTGAGCTGGATGGTGATTTCCTCGCCGTCGCCATCGATGATGCGGTCAAGCTCGTCGAGCGTGATGATCGCGTTGGTCGTAATGGTTGGACGGGTGGCTGGGGCGGCGCCGGAAGGGGAGAAGAGCTCCGCAACGGAATCGAGCGGCGCGTTCTCGTCCAGGCTGGATTCCAAGTCCGCGATGAGTGAGGAAGGCCCGGTAATCGCGAGGGTCCACGGCGCGTCTTTACGGCGGCGGATACGCACACCGGGGCGCGGAGGGGCCGGGGGATTGAGCTCGCGCAGCTTCTTGCGCGCCAGCTTTTCCATCTCATCGGTATCGGCGGCGGTGCGGCACAGTTCCACGCGCAAGCGCCAGGCATCGCGCTTGGTCTTGGCGCGGGATGCGTAGCGCTCGATTACCTCCAGCGTGGGCAGCGGATGGGCGCGGTCGCGGGCTGCGGCAACCGCCTGGCGCTGCAGGCGGGCAAAGGAGGTGGGGGCAAAGAGGGCGTCGGCAAGCGTGAGCAAAGTGCGGGCCGTCTTATTGGGCGCACCGGCAGCGCGCAGCTGGTCTTCAGACATGCCGGCGCACCCGGCAACGATGTCGATGCCGGGCGCCAGGGCCGCGAGATAAGTCTGAAGAGCTGTCATGCCCCGCAGCCTAAGACACGGCGCGCAACCTATGCGAGGGCGAGCGCGCGAACCTGTGGATAACTAGGCTCCAAAGGGCGAATTTTGGCCCGCACGCCCGGCGGGCCTGTGGATAACTAGCCCTTATTGCGGAAGACGAAGATGGAGGAGAAGTCCTGATCGCCGTGGCCCATGGCCTGCATTTCCTCGAAGCGGCCGATGGCGGCGGTCAGGGCGGGCAGCGGCTTGGTGGAGGTCATCTCCATGAGCTTGGCGTCCTTGGCCAGGGCGTCGACGGTGAAATCGCCCGGGTCGGTATTGCGCTCGCCGGTGATAAACGGCGCCTTCATATTGGCGATGAAGGACAGGCCGGTGATATCGAGCATCTGCAGCACGACCTCGGAGTCCAGGCCCTCGGACTCGCCGAGTTGCAGGGCTTCGAGCAGGCCCTCGGCGGTGACGGCGAGCGCGAGGTTCGCCAGCAGCTTTCCGATGGCCGCCGTGGCCGCCGCCTCCACTCCGATGAGCTTGTCTTCGCCCGCCCAGGACTCGGCGAGGGACATGGCTTGCTCGCGGCGGGCGTCGTCAGGCGTGCCCACATAGACGCCGAGCTTGCCCTCGCGGGCCGGGCCGAGCGTGCCGACGACCGGGGCGTGGACGTAGGTTTCCACGGCGGCGGCGAATTCGCGGGCATCGTTGGGCGAGACGGTGGTGGTGTCGATCCAGGTCACGCCGGCGGGGATGAGCTGCGGCTCGACGACGACCTCGCGGACATCGTCAGGCCCGAAGAGAGAGGTAATAATGACCTCGGCGTTCGCTACGGCCTCGGTGGGCGAGGCGGCAAGCTCGGCGCCTTCCTCCACCAGCGGCTGGGCGCGCTCGGCGGTGCGGTTCCAGACGGTCAACTCGATGCCGTCTTGCTCGTTGAGCAGGCGGCGGGCTAGTTCGGTTCCCATGCGGCCAGTTCCAAGAAATGCAATCTTCATGGTTTCCTAGTGTGCCATCATTGGGTGCAGGTTCGCCGCGGCTTGCGCGAGCCCCGGACGAGGGAGCCGTACCCGGCAACGCGACAAGACGGCCAGGAAGCAGTTATGGCGTGGTTCATCTTGATTTTCTCCGGCGCATTCGAGGCCGTGTGGGCGGCGGCGCTGGATAGGTCCGCAGGTTTTACGCGCCTGTGGCCCTCGCTCATTTTCCTCGTGGCCTGCGCAATTTCCATGGGCGGGCTGGCGTGGGCGATGCGCAGCATCCCGGTGGGCACGGCCTATGCGGTGTGGGCGGGCGTTGGCGCATCGGTGGCGGTTATTTATTCCTTCGCGGCCGGACACGAGGCCGCCACGGTGTGGAAGGTGTTTTTCCTCGCCATGATCATCGGCGGCATCGTGGGGCTGAAAGCGGTGAGTTAGAGGCCCGGAATCCGCGGCGCGGGCGGCAGCGGCGGCGCAGGTGGCGGTGCGGGCGCAGGCATAGCGGGCACTGCCGGCATATCAGGCACCGCGTCCTCGATGCGCCCGCGGACTTCGTGCGGCGGAATATTGAGGTTCGGCAGGCCGCTTTTGTCCCGCGCAGGTGGGCGTGGGGCCGGCGCCGCTGGTTGCGGGCGGGGTGCCGGTGCGGGCGCTGGCGCGGGCCGCTGCTGGGGCGCGGGAGCCGGGGCAGGACGCGAACCAGGCGCAGACTCAGGCGCCGGCGCCGCGGGCGATGGGGAAGGCCGCTCGGTCGGCGGCGAGGGAACCGGGGCGTCCTCCCGAGGC
>NZ_JAKRDT010000008.1:0-121702 GCF_022347385.1 Corynebacterium tuberculostearicum | reverse complement strand
TCGCGGCTTCACGCCGGTACTCCGGCGTGTACTTCTTGCGCTGTTGACTCACAATGAACATCCTCTCCTACGGACACAAGATCCGTACAAATAGGGTGTCCACTAAACGAGGGTAACCTCATCAGCAGCTCGTTAGTGTCGCGTAGCTCTTGATTTTCACGACGTAGCCTCGCGTTCTCGGCAGCCAAATCTTCAGGCACAGGTTCTGGAATGTTTCCCGCACGGCGGGCCTGCTGAGTCCATTGACGGGCCGTGTGCCATGAAACCCCCAGCTTTGGAGCTACTGCCTGGCACGCGGCTTGCATCGACATATTTTCCGCCAAGATGCGGTCTTCCACAAGACGGACCACACGGTCCTTCGCATCCTGGTCAAATTTCCTTGGCACGTTCCAAATTTTCCCATCTACTCAAACGGAACAAAACCTGGGACACTTCACTCTGCAGGCCTAAAAATCGCGCGCTAGATTGGTAGATATGCGTCTAGGTGTTTTAACGTCCGGCGGCGATTGCCCCGGCCTCAATGCTGTAATCCGTGCGGTAGTGCGTACCGCGTCCAATGAATTTGGAGATACCGTTGTAGGTTATGAAGACGGCTGGGTCGGTCTGATGGAAGACCGCCGCCGCGATCTTTATGACGATGCGGAAATCGACCGTATTTTGTTGCGCGGCGGCACCATCCTGGGTACCGGCCGCCTGCATCCGGATAAGTTCAAGGCCGGCCTTGACCAGATTAAGTCCAACATGGCGGATGCCGGGGTGGATGCCCTTGTCGCCATCGGTGGTGAAGGTACCCTCAAGGGCGCAAAGTGGCTTTCTGATAACGGCGTGCCAGTAGTGGGCGTGCCGAAGACCATTGATAATGACGTTAACGCCACCGACTACACCTTTGGTTTCGATACCGCCGTTTCTGTGGCCACCGATGCTATCGACCGTCTGCACACCACCGCAGAGTCCCATAACCGCATCCTGATCGTGGAGGTTATGGGCCGCCACGTGGGATGGATTGCCCTGCACGCGGGCATGGCCGGCGGCGCGCACTACACCGTGGTACCGGAAGAGCCCTTTGATATCGCGGAGATTACGAAGGCGATGGAACGCCGCTTCCAGATGGGCGAGAAGTACGGCATTATCTGCGTGGCAGAAGGCGCCCTCCCGAAGGAGGGGACTATGGACTTCGAGGCCGGCGGCGTCGATCAGTTTGGGCACCAGACTTTCAACGGCATCGGCCAGGTAATCGGCGATGAAATCAAGGCACGCACCGGGTATGACGTGCGTACGACCGTGCTGGGGCATATCCAGCGCGGCGGCACGCCGACGGCCTATGACCGCGTGCTTGCTACTCGCTACGGCGTGCACGCAGCGCGCGCCATCCACGAAGGCAAGTCTGGCATGTGTGTTGCCCTCCATGGTGAGGATATTGACCTCGTCCCGTTGGAAGATGCCGTGGGTACGCTGAAGACGGTACCGGAATCGCGTTATCGCAACGCCCAGGCGCTCTTTGGCTAGAGGCATACTGCGTTCCGAATATTAAGATAGCGCTCCCACTGAGTGGGAGCGTATTCTTTTGCCTATGAGTATCGATAGTATGACAGATAATCGGGTGGAGGCGAACGCTGCGCCCTCCTCAGCACAAGACCGTCAAGCACTTATTGCAGCGCTAGGCTTTCCCGTGCTCGTGATTATCGGTGGCGTGGTGGGATACCTCGCGCCAGAGACCGCAGCTTCCTTCGCCCCGCAGGTCACCCCGCTGCTGGGTATTGTCATGTTCGGTATGGGCCTAACCCTCAAGCCGGTGGATTTTGCCTTGGTGGCTCGCCGTCCGCTGCCCGTTCTCATCGGAGTGTTGGCGCAGTTCGTCATCATGCCGCTGGTGGCGCTGCTGGTGGTCGCGGTGATGGATCTTCCCCATGCTGTAGCTGCCGGTGTCATCCTGGTGGGCTGCGCGCCCGGCGGCACGAGTTCCAACGTGGTGTCTTATCTTGCACGCGGTGATGTGGCTCTGTCGGTGACCATGACGTCCATTTCCACCCTGTTGGCGCCGGTCCTTACCCCAGTGCTGACCTTGTGGCTGGCAGGGGAGTACATGCCGGTCTCTGCCTCCGCCATGGCGTGGTCCATTGTGAAGGTCGTGCTCATTCCGGTTGTCGCCGGCATTCTCATCGGAATGCTGGTTCCGCGCGTGGTGGCAAAGATTAACGCGGCGCTGCCGTGGATCTCGGTTGCGGCCATTTCGGCCCTTGTGTGCATCGTGGTCGGCGGCGCGCACGACACCATCGCTACCGCAGGCGTACTCGTCTTCGCCGCAGTGGTAATCCACAACGGCTGCGGCTACGGCTTTGGCTACCTGGCCGGAATGCTGACCAAGCAGCCGATCGCCGCGCGGCGCACCATGGCCGTCGAGGTGGGCATGCAAAACTCCGGCTTGGCCACCTCCCTGGCATCGACCTATATGAACCCATTGGCCGCCCTGCCAGGTGCCGTCTTTTCGGTGTGGCACAACCTCTCTGGTGCGGTGCTGGCAGCCATCTGCCGCTATTCGGATTCCCGGAAGTAGGACCGGGAACCCGCTATAAATTAATCGTGACCGCAGGATAGGATTCGTCTACAAACCAGGGTTCTTTCTGCACGGTCAGGGGTGGCTGGCCTTGCTCGAAAGATAGGGTGTCGCCGTCTTTGACGGTGGCGCCCTGGAGCACGTGGTCTGCGATATTGGCCAGCTTGTAATACAGATCGGTGGGATCCATGGATTCGGTGGCCGCCTGGATTTCGGGGTGTCCGGCTTGGACCAGCCCAACGGTATAGCCCAAGATTTTGTTTTCTTTTTGGGTAAGCCACACCGGAGCGATGTGCATTGGGGCAAGGTTGTCTCGAACGGCCTCGAGGAATGTATTCGGCGCAATGGATACGTTTCCGCGGGGGTTGTGAACAATCAAGCAGTCGGGGTGCTCGGCTACCACCGCAGTGGCCTTGGAGAGCAGTTCAAGGTGATCGCGGCGGGCCTCGCGGAATTGCTTCGCGCGATCATGTTCGGTCTCTTGGGGAAGCACGGACACGAGGATTTGTGCGGTGGCAGAATCGAGGCCGCGGGCATCCGCGCTCAAAATGGGGTGGAGGCCATAGCTATCGCGAGTGGGAGGGGTATCGACGGCTTGGTAGTGCAATAGGAAGGAATCATCAAGCTCGACCATGATGCTTCCCGGATTCTTGCCCGGCATGATATCTCCCAGGCGATCGCCAAAAGTGGTGGTCAGGCGTTCGCTTACCTCCTCAGGGGTAGGGGCAGTGCGGAAGACTGCGATGTTGATCAAAGGGGCATCGATAAGCGCGGCATCAACGCTATGTGGTGTAGTCATAATATTCAGCTTAGGGGCGTGAGCGCGCGGGCGCATCGACGTATTAAGATGGCACGCATGACTGCTGCGATGTATGACCTGATGGACTTCGATGAGGTCCTAGAAAAGTTCGAACCGGTAATGGGCATGGAAGTCCACGTAGAGCTGGATACGGAAACCAAGATGTTTTCTACCTCTCCTACGAACTTCAACGCAGCGCCTAATTCCAACGTTGACCCGGTCTCCCTGGGCCTGCCCGGTGCGCTGCCGGTAGTTAACTCCAAGGGCGTGGAGGGCGCCATCAAGATTGGCCTGGCGCTTAATTGCTCCATTGCGGAGTCCTCTCGCTTTGCCCGCAAGAATTACTTTTACCCGGACCAGCCGAAGAACTATCAGATTTCCCAGTATGACGAGCCGATTGCCTATGACGGCTACCTGGACGTTGTGCTGGAAGACGGCACCGAGTGGCGCGTGGAAATCGAGCGTGCCCACATGGAGGAAGACACCGGCAAGCTGACCCACCTCGGTGGTGCAGACGGCCGTATTCACGGCGCCACGGCGTCCCTGGTGGATTGCAACCGTGCGGGCATTCCTCTCATTGAGATCGTTACCAAGCCGATCATTGGCGCCGGTGAGCGCGCGCCGGAGGTGGCTAAGGCCTACGTTTCCGCGCTGCGTGAGCTCGTTGCAGCCTTGGGCGTTTCCGACGCCCGCATGGATCAAGGCTCCATGCGTGTGGACTCCAACTTGTCCCTGCGCCCGGTGGGCCAGGAAGAGTTTGGTACCCGCACCGAGACCAAGAACATTAACTCCCTGCGTTCCGTGGAGCAGGCGGTTCGCTTCGAAATGCAGCGCCAGGCGCAGGTGCTCGAAGACGGCGGCACCATTGACCAGGAAACCCGCCACTATCAAGAGACCGACGGCACCACCTCCAAGGGTCGTCCAAAGGAGACGGCGGAGGACTACCGTTACTTCAACGATCCGGACCTGCCGCCGGTCATCGCACCGCGCGAGTGGGTAGAAGAGCTGCGCCAGACCCTTCCGGAGCTGCCATGGGTTCGCCGTGCGCGCATCCAGGAAGAGTGGGGCATCAAGGATGAGGAGATGCGCGACTTGGTCAACGCCGGCGCCCTCGACCTCATCGTGGATACCGTTGAGGCCGGCGCGAAGCCGGACGAGGCGCGCTCCTGGTGGGTTTCCTACCTGGCCGGCAAGGCCAACGAGCAGGAGACCGATCTTGCTGGTCTGTCCATTACCCCGCAGCACGTGGCGCGCGTTATCGCGCTCGTCAATGAGGGCAAGCTGACCACCAAGCTCGCACGCAAGGCCGTTGATGGTGTGTTGGCGGGCGAGGGTGACGTCGACGAGGTCGTCGAGAAGCGCGGCTTGGAGGTTGTGCGCGATGACGGCGCCATCGAGAAGGCCGTAGATGACGCGCTGGCCGCCAACCCGGACATCGTGGAAAAGTACCGTGCCGGCAATAAGAAGGTCACCGGTGCCATCGTGGGTGCGGTCATGAAGGCCACCCAGGGCAAGGCCGATCCGGGCCAGGTCAATAAGCTCATCGCAGAGAAGCTGAATTAAGACCCCCACATAGCCAGCCGCGTTCATCCCTCTTCAACCGAAGGGACGTGGCTGGCTTTTTGGTTTTCCTCCCCTGTCGGAAACGGTGATAATTTTCGTTAGGCGAGGTCAGTGGGGTTAAGCGTAGGGTCGTGGGCATGACAATTAAGAGCAA
This sequence comes from Corynebacterium tuberculostearicum, assembly GCF_022347385.1. Lineage (GTDB taxonomy): Bacteria > Actinomycetota > Actinomycetes > Mycobacteriales > Mycobacteriaceae > Corynebacterium > Corynebacterium tuberculostearicum_M. The sequence goes on along the minus strand of NZ_JAKRDT010000008.1, from coordinate 116,632 downwards.
AGTATTGCAAAAGGAAAGCCCTGAAGCTCCATTCAAGGTCGTAGAAATTGAGCGCCGCGATCCGCGCGAAGACGACGTGGTCATTGATATCAAGGCTGCGGGCATCTGCCACTCCGATATTCACACCATCCGCAACGAATGGGGTCAAGCCCACTTCCCGCTGACGGTGGGCCACGAGATTGCCGGCGTCGTGGAAGCCGTGGGCGATAAGGTCACGAAATTTAAAGTCGGCGACCGCGTTGGCGTTGGCTGCCTGGTCAACTCCTGTGGTGAGTGCGAACAGTGTCGCAACGGCCAGGAGCAGAACTGCATGAATGGCAATGTGGGCACCTATAACTCCGAAGACGTAGACGGCACCATTACCCAAGGCGGCTACGCCCAGAAGGTAGTCGTCAACGAAAACTTTGTGTGCACCATTCCGGAGGGTATCGACTTTGATGTCGCAGCCCCGCTGCTGTGCGCCGGAATCACCACCTATTCGCCGCTGGCTCGCTGGCAGGTCAAGGAAGGCGACAAGGTTGCCGTAGTGGGCCTAGGCGGCTTGGGTCACATGGGTGTGCAGATCGCTGCGGCAAAGGGCGCGGAAGTAACCGTGATTTCCCGCTCCCTGCGCAAAGAAAAGGAAGCCTATGAGCTGGGTGCGAAGCATATTCTGGCCACCGGTGAAGAGGAAGACTTCTTTGCCAACCACCGCGGCGAATTCGATGTCATCCTGTCCACCATTTCTGCCCAGTACTCCCTCGATGACTATCTGCAGCTACTGAAGCCGCGCGGCATCATGTCCGTTGTCGGACTTCCGCCGGAGGAGCTGGGGATCCATATGAGCAGCCTCGTCGGCGGCGGCAAGGTGCTTACGGGCAATAACATCGGCGGCATTGCAGAGACCCAGGAGATGCTGGACTTCTGTGCCGAGCACGGTATCGGCGCCGTCATTGAAAAGATCGGCGTTAACGATGTTGATGACGCCTATGAGCGCGTGGTGGCAGGCGATGTAAAGTTCCGCTTCGTGATTGATACCGCGACCTTCGATGACTAAAGCGTTAGGTTGATTTCGCCTAATCACCAAATGTGATTTATCACAACATCGGTATGTGTCAGTAGGTGTTTAACGGGTCACTTACGTACCATTCCTTAAGGAACGCATATCGGTGTTGTGTGACCCACGTGCTGGGGAGTGGGGGACAAGGGGCCGCGCGCACCAGTATGCGAAAGATATTCGCTACAAAAAGTTAGGCAACCGTGTCTTCTAAAAACATTATCGCCATTGCCATGTCCTTCGTGGGCTTGTTGGTGGGCGCCGGCTTTGCCACGGGCCAAGAGGTGGTGCAGTACTTCACTGCCTTTGGTTCCTGGGGTATTCCTGGCATCATTATCGCCGCACTCATCATGACCCTTGCCGGTACCGTGTTCTTGCAGCTGGGCAGCTACTTCCACGCTTCTGAGCACAACACCGTTTTCCGCAATGTCACCCACCCGATCGTCTCCAAGTTGCTGGACGTCGCGGTCATCATCACCCTTTTCGCTATTGGCTTTGTGATGTTGGCCGGCGCGGGTTCCAATATGGAGCAGCAGTTTGGCTGGAAGACTTGGATCGGCTCCACGCTCATGCTGGTAATGGTGCTTATCGTGGGCATGCTCGACGTGGACAAGGTGTCCAAGGTTATCGGTGCCGTGACGCCGACCATCATCATTGCGGTCATCGGCGTGGCCATCTACACCGGTCTCAATATGCCGGATGACATCGGTGCTGCTATGGATGCTTCCAGCCAGATCGACACCCCGATTGGCAACTGGCTCATCTCCGCACTGAACTACAACGGCCTGGCGCTGATGCTCGCCGTGTCCATGTCCCTGGTTATCGGCGGCGACAATATCAGCCCGCGCGAGGCCGGTTGGGGCGGCGTTGTAGGCGGCGTCATCTACTCCATCATGATGGGCCTTGCCGGATTCTCCTTGCTGATGAACTCGGACAAGGCACAAGGTTCCGATATTCCGATGCTGTCCTTGGTAGATGACGTTAACCCGACGCTGGGCGCCATCATGGCGGTCATCATTTACATGATGATCTTCAATACCGCTATCGGCATGTTCTACGCGCTGGGCAAGCGCCTATCTGCCGGCCATGAGAAGCGCTTCCCGGTTATCTTTATCGTTGGCTGCTTGGCCGGTTTCGCCGTGTCCTTCGCCGGCTTTAAGACCCTGATGAACTACATCTACCCAGTCATCGGCTACATGGGCATTCTGATGGTGGCCATCTTGGTCTTTGCTTGGTTCCGCAGCCAGTCCCAGATCCAGGATGAGGCCGTGCGCCGTGAGCGCGTACGTGCCCTCATGCACCTGAAGCTGCACCCAGACAAGGACTACGACGCCGAGCGCTACGACGATGAAATTGGCCAGCACATCGAGGACTCCAATATGGACAATGAGGCCCTCTATGATGAGCTGGTGGAGGAAGTCACCGAAGAACTCGATGGCGACGACGACGTGGACTTTGACAAGGAAAAGTACGAAGAAAATCGCCACGACCACTCTTACTACACCGAGCGTGATGCGGTAGAAACTGACCGCACCCCGGAAGAAATTGAAAAGTGGGTCGAAGAAACCGGCGCATCCGGCGACCCTGAGGAAGATGAGGAGCTGCCAAAGGCTGACAATTCCAAGAATTAAGCGGACAATGGGGTGCCATGAGTTTCTATGCACCCGCATCTGACCGTTATGATTCGATGGAGTACCGCCGAGTAGGCAACTCTGGGCTGAAGCTGCCGGCCATTTCCCTTGGCCTATGGCAGAACTTCGGTGACGACCGTCCCCTGGCCACGCAGCGCGAAATCCTGCGCGCGGCGTATGACCGGGGGATTACTCATTTCGATTTGGCCAATAACTACGGCCCTGAACCAGGTGCCGCCGAGGACAACTTCGGACGCATCTTCGCCCGCGATTTCCGCCCCTTCCGCGATGAAATGATCATTTCCTCCAAGGCCGGCTGGGTGATGAATGATTCGCCCTACGGCTTTGGTGGCTCCCGCAAGTACCTGGTGAGCTCCTTGGACGCTTCCCTGAAGCGCATGGGCTTAGATTATGTGGACATCTTCTACCACCACCGCCCGGACCCGGATACCCCGCTGGAGGAGACCTTGTACGCGCTGCGCGATATCGTAGCCTCCGGCAAGGCGCTGTATGTGGGCATCTCCTCTTATGGTCCGGAGCTCACCGCTGAGGCCGTGGAGTTTATGGAAGATGAGGGCTGCCCGTTGCTGATTCATCAGCCCAGCTATTCCATTTTGAACCGCTGGATTGAGCGCCCGGGCGAAGACGGCGAGTCGCTGCTTGATGTCACAGCGCGCAGCGGCCTAGGCGTCATCGGCTTCGGCCCGTTGGCGCAGGGCATGCTGACGGACCGGTATATCGACGGCATCCCCGCAGATTCGCGCGCGGCGAAGAATAAGACCCTGGAAAAGGACTGGCTCAATGAGGAAAACCTTTCCATGATCCGCTCGCTCAACGAAATTGCAGGCAAGCGCGGGCAGTCGCTGGCCCAGATGGCCATCTCGTGGGTGCTGCGTGACCAGGGGGATCGCACGCTTACCTCGGCACTGTTGGGTGCTTCTTCCGTGGAGCAGCTCGAGCACAACCTGGGCGCGCTGGATCACCTTGACTTCAGCGCAGACGAGCTGGCTGCGATTGACGACGCCGCCCATGACGCCGGCATCAACCGCTGGGCCGGCGCCACCGCCTCCCGCGTGCGAGGAAACTAGGCGGGCTGAATCCCGGCCCTAGAGCAGGAGCAACTTGAGCGTTAGGCCAATCATGATGACGCCGATGCCGAAGTTAATCCAGCGCCACACTGTGGGCCGGGACAGCACGTGGGAAAAGCGCGCCGCTCCAAAGCCGATGAAGGGGAACCAAGTGAAGCTGGCGCAGATTGCGCCCACGGCGAAAAGCCAGCGCCCCGATTCGCCATATTGATTAGCAATGCTGCCGAGCATCACCACGACATCTACATAAGCGCCTGGGTTGAGCCATGTTAAGGCTAGGGCGGTCAGCAGTGGCTTGACCCAGGAGGGGGATCGCTTGATCTCGACGCGAGCTGCGGTCTTGGTCGTGCTGCGTGCCTGAGAGCCATCGAAGGAGGCGACTTCCTGCGGTGCCTTCGGTTGCGTGGATTCAACCTCGATGGCCTCGCCTTTGGTTTTGAATGCATCGCGGAAGCAGGTGAAGGTGAAGTACGCCAGGTAAGCGGCGCCAACATATTTAAGAACCTGCAGGGCGTTGGGGAATTTTTCTACCAAGTAGCCCACGCCGGCCGTGCCGGAGGTGATCAGGATGACGTCGGAAAGCGCGCAGACGACAATGATGAGGCCGATGTGGTCGCGGCGGATGCCGTATTTGAGCAGCATGGCGTTTTGCGGACCGACGGCCACGATGAGCGATAATCCCAGGAAGAAACCAGCAAGCACGATGGACATGCCTTCTAGTGTGAATTCCCGGCCTGAATTAGTCCAGTTAATGAATCTACAGTTGGTTTAGAATAGCTTCATGAACCCGGTGCACCTGGAAACATTGCTCGCCATCGTGGACGAAGGAAGCTTCGATGTCGCCGCAGCCGTGCTCGGCATCTCGCCGTCTGCGGTAAGTCAACGAATCAAGGCCCTAGAATCGAGCACCGGTCGAGTGCTCCTTCGCCGTGCCACTCCGGTAACCGCGACAGAAGCGGGGGAGATCCTGGTGCAATCCGCACGCCGTATGGCGTTGGTACAGGCCGAGACGGATGCCCGTCTGGGCCACCGCCTAGCCCGAGTCCCGCTCTCAGTTGCAGTGAACTCGGATTCCCTAGCGACATGGTTTCGCAGGGTCCTTAGTGATACCGCGCGGCGGGGTGATGTCGCCCTGCGCATCCGGATTGAGGATGAGGCGCGCACCTTAGCCAAGCTGCGGCGGGGCGATGTGCTTGGCGCGGTAACGAGGGAAGCCACGCCGGTCTCGGGCTGCGAGTCTAGCTTCTTAGGTACGATGCGCTACTTCCCAGTCGCGGCACCACATATTGCAGAAAGCTTCCATAGCGGCCGGCTGACCTGGGAAACTATGCCCCTTGTGGGCTATGGTCCCAACGATCAAGTACTGGATGATGCGATGCGCGAGCGCTTTATTGATTCGGCCGTGGTCCGTGCGCGGGTGTCACAGATTCCCTCTTCCGAGGGCTACCTGGAGGCCGTACGCGTTGGCCTGGGGTGGGGGTTGCTGCCCCAAGCCCAAGCGCTGCCCCTATTGGCGGCGAAAGAGCTGGTGCTTCTCGACGACTCCCCGCTCGATATCGACCTCTACTGGCAGCGTTGGCGCTTGGAATCGGAGGTTTTAAGCGAACTTACGCGTTCGGTTCTCGAGGCTGCGAGCGACTTGGTGGCCGCATAGCGCGCAAGCTCGTGCGGCGCGCCGTGGTGGGTACCACAAAAGTGCAGGCACGTGCCCTAAGTTGGAGCTATGAGCGATAAGCAGCAACCGGATAAAGCCACCCCGTTTGATGAGGATATGGACGTGCCAACCTACAACGCGAAGCCCGCTAGCAAGGATTCTGTCTCCGGCCAGGGAAAGTCGAAGCCGGGCCTATTCGAGCGCGCCGGCCGTGCCGAGCCGCGGGAGATCAAGCCTTCTCAGGCGCAGCAGGACAACCCGGAAACCGAGGTACTGTCCTATTTCAGTGCAAATGAAGCCGCACGTCAGAACAGTGGTGCCGGCGAGGAGACCGTAGCCTTCGCACAACCGGAGTCCACCACGCCGGCTAGCGTAGAGCAAGAAACGGCACTTGCTACTGCCGACGCCCCCGTGGAGAGCACCCTCAGCACCGAAACCGCAGAGGAGCGCGAGGCACGCCTGCAAGCGGAACAGGAAGAAAAGGAAGGCTACCAACGCTATGGTCGCCGCGGCACCATCGACTTCGGCCTGTTTTTCATCCGCTTGGCGCTGAGCGCTTACCTTATCGTCGCGGGAGCAAAGACCTTCTTCACGCTTGGCGATAGCGAGGGCTTGTCCGGCCTGGAAGGCGATTTTGCCAACTATGCCTGGGATACCGCACTGTCTATCGCGGTGCCGACCATGCAGCTTATCGCTGGTGTGTTCTTGCTGCTCGGCCTCATTACGCCGCTGGCGGCCATGATTGGCCTGGTGGTGACCGGCTTTACCGCCGTCCATGAGCTAGCGCAGACCGATGCCGGCCTGGATGTCTTTAGCTGGCCGGAATCCGTATGGCTTTCCTTGGTCCTCTTTGTCATCGCAGTGGGCCTGCAGTTTACTGGCCCAGGCTTTATCTCTCTAGACTTCAAGCGCTCGTGGGCACGCCGCCCGCTGGGTACTTCCTGGGCCTTTGTTCTCATCGGCATCGCCATCCTCGCCGCCCTCTGGTTCTTCGGCGCAGGCGTTAATCCGCTGAACTAGGCACTAATAGATTGTCCGTCGCAATAGCGGCGGATTTTCTTTTCCCCTTGCTTTCTAGGGTGGAAAGTATGATACTTTCTAAAGTGGAAAACAACGAAAAGTCGAAGGCGAAAGGAACGGCGATCATGGATGAAAGCGTGCACGAGGCACTGTCCTTCAACGAGGAAGTGGAGAAGGAACAAAGCGACGGACGGAAGACTGCGCTTAATGCATTGTTCGCTGCAGCACTGGCAGTACTTTGCTTTATCTTTAGCCAATGGGGGAATGGCATACCGTGGTGGTTGTCCCTTGGTTTAGTGGTGGTCTGCATGGGAGTAGCTCTCTGGGTTGGCGCTCAGAAGCGCAACGTGCGCGCAGGTTATAGGCAAGATCCCTTCGCTCAGCCGCAGCCGGATAAGAAATACTATTTCGGAATCATTCTGATGTTTGGCCCTATATTCTTCCAGACCTTCCTCGAAGGACACCTGGTCACTGCGGCCGTGGTATTCACGCTGTGCGGCATCGCTGTCTTTTGGGTTCTCAATTCCGGTGCGATGGATATGTCCACGCGGGACAGCGCAAGCGGCAAGCGGGCAAGCGGCGATGAATGAGCTCGATCCGGTAATCCACCCGCTAAATCGGTTTAAGATTTGTGCGGTGCTCAACGCGGCCGGGGCAGTGGAAGGCGCCATCAACAAAGAGATGCGCTTTGCCGCGATTCGGGACAAAGTGAATCAATCCGATGCCACGCTGTCTAAGCAGCTAAGCGCACTGGAAAAAGAGGGGTATATCAGCCGCTTTCGGGAGTATGGGTCTTCGCGTGGCAAGGACACGGTATGGGTGATGCTCACGGCAAAAGGTAAGGCCGCATTCGATTCGCACCTTGCAGCGCTTAAGACACTAGCGGGGCAGGAGTAGCGGTACTCGTGTTCCGGTTATTGCGCCGGGAGGCATAGAAAGCGGCTGCGAAAAGTGCGACGGCCAGTATGGTTAGCCATACGAAGTCATCCACCCAGAACTTTTGGTAGCGCTCCATGGCGTGGACATCGACTTGATCACCCCACCACCATTTAGGAGGGACGGTCAGCAGCATGGCTGCCCAGGCGATAAGGATAGTCAGGAGGCTGCCCGCGGCCCATCCAGACGGCAGCCAGGTCCAGGCGCGGTAGATAAAGACCGGGATGATGAGCGTGAGCCAGACCCAGTGGTGCGACCAGGAAACCGGGGAGATAAGGAGGAGGGTGAGGGCGGTCACCAATTGGGCGTCGACAAGCAGATGCTCCTCGCACAGTCGCTTGATAAGCCACGCAGCAAAGGCAATAACCACTAGGGAAGCTGCGAGCCACGCAAGGTTGATGGTCAGTCCATTGGCGTCCATGGCTTCCGTAGAGGAATACATGCGCTGAATGGCTCCCTTGATGGAACTATTGGACTGGTACTCGGTTGCCACGCCGAAGTCGCCGCCAGAGCCCATATCGAGCAATTTAGAGCTGAAGAACTCCACGAATGCGTCCCAGCGGAAGGCTGCGGCGAGGAGAGTGGCAGCGACTGCGGAGAGGAAAGCCGTGGCAATCTGTTTCCATTCCTTGCGCACGAGGAAGTAAAGCAGCATTGCTAGCGGAGTAATTTTGATGGCCGCGGCCAGGCCAATCAAAATGCCTTGGGGCAGGAAGCGCTTGCGTGGAACCAGATCGAGGATAACCAGCGCCATCACCACGATGTTGATCTGTGCAAAACCATTGTTGAGATCAACCGGCTCAAAGCGCAAGGCAATGGCCCAGGTAATGGCGGTAATGGGCAAGAGGAAATCCGGCTTCTTCAGCACCGCCTTGAAGACAAAGTAGAGGCAGACAAGCAGGAGTAGATCGGAGAGGACGACCATGATGTCGCCCGCCATATCGTGGTCAATGCCGTCAAAGGCCGTGAGCGGAACCATGACCAGCGCGCCAAAGGGCGGATAAATGAAGGGAAGTTCAATATCCCCGGCCAGCATGGGCTCGCTATAAACGGAGCGGTGCTCAAGGAAGGCCTTGACGCCCTCGCGGTAGACCACCATGTCAATGGGAAAGTCCGTGATGCGGGTGTCTTGAATAATCTTGCAGGCGCCAAAAATGAGGCCCAGCAGAGCTAAGGCATAACGGAAAAATGGGGTGCGCGCGAGTTTCATCGCAGTACACTTTATGCGATCTGCAGGTAAACGGGTGCGCACCCCACCGAGGCTCACAGGGATTTAGCAGTTAATACTGGCTAATTCACATGGCCATCGACCACGCGCACCGCGCCGCGATCGGCAGAGGTGGCCATGGCTGCATACGCACGCAGTGCCTTGGTGATGGGGCGGTTGCGGTTCACCGGAGTCCACGGTTGCTCGCGCTGTTCCTGGGCGGCTCGGCGGCGCTCCAGCACGTCCTCGTCCACATCCAGGGTGAGTTGGCGCTCGTGGATGTCGATGGTGATGGTGTCGCCAGTTTCGATGAGCCCGATAAGGCCCTGGTGGGCCGCCTCGGGGGAGATGTGGCCGATGGAAAGGCCGGAGGTGCCGCCGGAAAAACGGCCGTCGGTAATCAAGGCGCATGCCTTTCCCAAACCGGCGCCTTTCAGGAAGGAGGTGGGGTGGAGCATCTCCTGCATACCCGGGCCGCCGGACGGGCCTTCATAGCGAATGACCACCACGTCGCCCGGCTGAACTTCCTTATTCAGGATTATCGATACGGCCTCCTCCTGGGATTCGACCACACGGGCAGGTCCAGAGAAGGTCCACAGTTCTTCTTCCACGCCCGCTGCCTTCACGATGGCCCCGTCTGGAGCCAGGTTTCCGCGTAGGACTACCAGGCCGCCATCGGAAGAAAATGCATGCTCGGCGTCGTGAATGCAGCCATTGGCGGCGTCAGTGTCGAGCTCGTCCCAGCGGTTGGATTGGGAAAATGGTTCGGTAGTGCGCACGCCGCCCGGCGCGGCGTAGTACAGTTCGCGGGCCTCATCGGTGGCGTGGGGGTTGCGGATATCCCAGTCATCGAGCCACTGCTCGGCGTTGTCATAGAGCGCCGTATGTACCTTCAGGTTCAAGTGCCCGGCGCGGCGAAGCTCTCCCAAGATAGCGGGGATACCGCCGGCGCGGTGGACATCCTCAATGTGGTAGGTGCCATTGGGTGCGACCTTGGACAGGCAGGGCACGCGGTAGGAGATGTCATTAATGTCATCGAGGGTGAAATCCACCTCGCCCTCCTGTGCGGCTGCGAGCGTGTGCAGGATGGTGTTGGTGGATCCGCCCATGGCCATGTCAAGCGCCATGGCGTTGGTGAAGGCTTCCTTGGTGGCGATATTGCGGGGGAGAACGGATTCGTCCTCTTCGCCGTAATAGCGGCGGCACATATCAACGATGGTAGAGCCGGCCTTTTCAAAAAGGCTGCGGCGAGCCGTGTGGGTGGCCAGGGTGGTGCCGTTGCCGGGCAGCGCCAAGCCGAGGGCCTCAGTCAGGCAGTTCATGGAATTGGCGGTAAACATGCCAGAACAGGAGCCACAGGTGGGGCAGGCGGATTCCTCTACCTGGGTCAAGCCTTCATCGGATACCGCGTCATTGGCAGAGGCGGTGATGGCGGTGATGAGGTCGGTGGGGGCGTGGGCTACGCCATCAACCACGACGGCTTTGCCGGCCTCCATCGGTCCGCCGGAGACGAAGATGGTGGGAATGTTCAGGCGCAGTGCCGCATTGAGCATGCCCGGGGTGATCTTATCGCAATTGGAGATGCATACCAGGGCGTCGGCAGTGTGGGCATTGGCCATGTACTCGATGGAATCGGAGATGATTTCGCGTGAAGGCAGCGAGTAGAGCATGCCGCTGTGGCCCATGGCGATGCCATCATCGACGGCGATGGTATTGAATTCCTTGGGCACGCCGCCGGCCTCGCGCACGGCGTCGGCGACGATATCGCCAACGTTTTTAAGGTGTACGTGGCCGGGGACGAATTGGGTGTAGGAGTTGGCGATGGCGACAATCGGTTTGCCAAAGTCATTTTCCTTGGTGCCGGTGGCCCGCCAGAGGGCGCGGGCGCCAGAGGCTTGGCGGCCGACGGTAGTTACTTTTGAACGCAGCGGGAACATGGTTTTCAGTCACCATTCCTTCAAAGGATGTGGGGGAGAGTGTAGGCGGCGTATTTAGTTTTCGGCCGAAGGCTTGAGCTCGGGGTGGCGCTCGAGGTAGTCCGCATACTCTTCTTTGCTGAGGAGGACTTGTTGGCCGTCACGGTGGACAATGACCACCTTGTCATCTGCCGCTTCACGGCCCTGGGTAAGGGCGTCAGGGATGCGGCCGCGGGAGGCCTCCGAAAGTCGCGGGAGCGAGTTAAAGGTCACGCCGGGCAGGCTGTGCTCCGCGCCGGCCTTGGTGCGGGCGAAGGCGCGGGCGCGTTGGAAGCCGATTCCGGCAAAATCGTCCCATGCGATCTGGATATTTTTCTGGAATGCGTAAGAGATAGCGATTCCAGATTCGGAGACTTTGGTGCGGGATTTTATGACCCACCACAATCCGAGGATGGGGATAATGAACAGCCAGGCGAGGTATTTGGGGGCCCATCCGATGCTTAGCAGAGCAATGGCGGACAGGATGAGGATGCCCAAGATGTGGTCGCGGGATGGCTTGAAAACCTCTGCCTGGGTGGTGGACTGACGAGGTTTGTTGTCCTTAGGTGGTGGAGTCATAGTGTGCAAGCCTAATTCACTAAGGCGGGCAAGGGCGAACCTATTTTCAGGCGTGTCCCGCCAGGTGGGAATGTGATCCCAAAAAGGGGGTAATCTTCGCGAGGGTAATACCTATCAAGGTATAGTCATGCCCATGATCATTATTCGACTTCAGGTAGTACCAACGCGGTGGTGACCGCGACGCCTCGTGACGTCGACGCTTCTCGCCCCCGCAGACAGACAAGCCCGCGGGGGCTTTGTTCATATCTGGGGCCGGTACTGAGGATGATCAAGACCTGTAATAGACCAATCCAAGGAGCACATTAACCGTGGTTACGACAACTTCGCCCACGCCCGCTTCGGTGGCTGCGGCCTCACGTGCCCACGCTCCGGAGCGGATGAGTGGTGCCCACGCCATTGTCCGCACTCTCGAAGACCTGGGAACCGATCTCGTCTTCGGCATTCCAGGCGGTGCCGTGCTTCCTCTTTACGATGCCCTGCACACCTCAACCACGCTGCGCCATGTGCTCACCCGCCATGAACAGGGTGCCGGCCACGCCGCCGAAGGCTACGCCCAAGCTTCCGGCAAGGTAGGCGTATGCATTGCTACCTCCGGGCCGGGTGCGACCAACCTAGTGACAGCGCTTGCCGACGCCAACCTGGACTCCGTTCCCATCGTCGCCATCACCGGCCAGGTGGGCAGCAACCTCTTGGGAACCGATGCCTTCCAAGAGGCCGATATCCGCGGCGTGACGATGCCGATTACCAAGCACAATTACATCGTGACGGAACCGAGCCAGATTCCAGCTGCCATTGCAGCCGCATTCCATCTGGCTGCTACGGGCCGTCCGGGGCCGGTCTTGGTGGACATCCCAAAGGACGTGCAAAACGGTGAATTGGACTATTCCTTCCCGGCTACGTTTGATCTGCCTGGATATAAACCGACGACCAAGCCGCACCATCGCCAAATCACGCAAGCGGTTGAGCTCATTTCGCAGGCAGAAAAGCCGGTCATCTATGCCGGTGGCGGTGTCATCAAGGCCGAGGCGGCCAAGGAGCTGCGCGAGTTTGCGGAATTTACCGGAATTCCTGTGGTGACTACGCTCATGGCCTTGGGGGCCTTTCCGGAATCTCATCCGCTGCACATGGGCATGCCGGGCATGCATGGCACCGTCCCTGCGGTTGCGGCCATGCAGCGAGCTGACCTGTTGATTACTATCGGCGCGCGATTCGATGATCGAGTAACCGGTGATACCTCCACCTTTGCCCCTGAGGCCCAGGTAATTCATGCGGATATTGACCCGGCTGAAATTGGGAAAATCTGCGACGTTGCCGTGCCAATCGTGGGCGATGCGCGCAACGTGTTGGCAGGTCTCTTAAAGGAGTACCGCAAGAACTCCGCGGTGAAATCTCCGGAATTAGGCCCATGGCGGGGCTACCTCGATGGCCTCAAGGAACGGTTCCCCCGTGGCTATGATCCCACTCCGGATGGGCAGCTCAATCCCCAATTTGTGTTGGAAAAGCTGAGTGAAACCGTAGGTCCTGAGGCTATCTACTGCGCCGGTGTGGGTCAGCACCAGATGTGGTCGGCACAGTTCATTGACTTTGAACACCCACGCTCCTGGATCAACTCCGGTGGTGCCGGAACTATGGGCTACGCCGTGCCGGCGGCCCTCGGCGCCAAGGCGGCATGCCCGGATAAGGAGGTGTGGGCGATTGACGGTGACGGTTGCTTCCAAATGACCAACCAGGAGCTCACCACCGCGGCATTGGAGGGCTTTCCGTTGAAGGTTGCCGTCATCAATAACGGCAACCTTGGCATGGTCCGTCAGTGGCAGACACTGTTCTTTAATGAGAACTACTCCAATACCAAGCTGCGAGAACGAGATGTCTATACCCCAGACTTCGTCCGCTTGGCAGAGGCGCTGGGGTGCGAGGCTATCCGCGTCACCTGTGAGGAAGAAGTGGTGCCGGCCATTGAACGGGCCCGCGAAATCAATGATCGCCCAGTGGTCATTGACTTCATCGTTGGTGAGGACGCCCAAGTCTGGCCAATGATCGGCGGTGGGGCGTCTAATGAAGAAATTCAATATGCCCGCGGCTTGCGCCCGCTGTTTGATGAAAACGAATCGGCGGCAGAAACTCCAGCCGATATCGACGAGACTATCCAGGAGGTATAGGCATGGCACCCAGTGACGTTTCCCGGCATACCCTGTCGGTCCTGGTAGAAGACGTAGAGGGAATTTTGTCGCGCGTGACCGGCATGTTTTCCCGGCGTGGCTACAGCATCATTTCGCTGGTTTCTGCGCAAACGGAAAATCCAGGGATTAACCGACTAACCATCGTGGTCGATGCTTCCGAAAGGATTATGGAGCAGGTGACCAAGCAGCTCAACAAGATCGTGCCGGTCATCAAGGTGGTGGAGCTCGAAGCGGACTCGACCGTGGCGCGAGCCCTGATGCTGGTCAAGGTGGCTGCGAATAATGCCAACCGGCCGCAGGTGGTCGATGCCGTCAATATCTTCCGTGCCCGCGTGGTAGACGTGGCACAAGAATCAGTGGTGGTGGAGGCTACCGGTACCCCTGGAAAGCTGGCGGCGCTTCTCGATGTCCTGGAGCCATTCGGTGTGCTCGAGCTGGTGCAGTCTGGTGACGTGGCCTTGGGGCGTGGTCCCAAGGCGATGGCGCCCCCGCGAAATTAAATCCCACTATATGGTCACTCCGTCTCGCACAGTGGTATAGTGCTAGGTGGGACGTTAATTCATTGAACTTACAATTACTACAGAATTGAGGACTACGACATGGCTATTGAAACCTTCTACGACGATGATGCGGATCTGTCTATCATTCAGGGGCGCAAGGTAGCCGTTATTGGCTACGGCTCCCAGGGGCACGCGCACTCGCAGAACCTGCGCGATTCCGGCGTCGAGGTTGTTATTGGTCTGCGTGAAGGCTCCAAGTCGGCGGCGAAGGCCGAGGAAGCCGGTTTTGAGGTCAAGACCGTTGCAGAAGCTGCCAAGTGGGCAGACGTAATCATGCTGCTGGCACCAGATACCTCTCAGAAGCAGATCTTTGAAGATGAAATTGCCCCCAACCTGGAAGACGGCAATGCGCTGCTGTTTGGGCACGGCTTGAATATCCACTTTAAGCTGATTGAACCACAGGCCAATGTCACCGTCGGCATGGTTGCCCCTAAGGGGCCTGGCCATCTGGTTCGCCGCCAGTTCGTTGACGGCAAGGGCGTTCCGTGCCTCATCGCTACCGAACAGGATCCTAAGGGCGAAGGCCACGATCTGACCCTGTCTTATGCAGCAGCTATCGGTGGTGCGCGTGCCGGCGTTATCCCGACGACCTTTGAGGCAGAGACGGTTACTGACCTCTTTGGCGAGCAGGCTGTCCTGTGCGGTGGCGTAGAGTTCCTGATTCGCACCGGCTTCGAGGTTCTGACTGAGGCTGGCTACGAGCCAGAAATGGCCTACTTCGAGGTTCTGCACGAGATGAAGCTCATCGTGGACCTGATGTTTGAGGGCGGCATCGCCAACATGAACTACTCGGTATCTGATACCGCCGAGTTTGGCGGCTACATTTCTGGCCCTCGCGTTATTGATGCCGATGCCAAGCAGCGCATGAAGGATATCTTGTCCGATATCCAGGATGGCACCTTCACCAAGCGCCTGCTGGCCAATATTGAGGGCGGCAACAAGGAGCTGGAGAGTCTGCGTGAGGAATTTGCGCAGCACGACATTGAAAAGACCGGCATCAAGCTGCGCGATTTGATGAGCTGGGTCAAGAACCCGCTGGATGCTACGGCCTAGGAATAAAAAGCGGCGTCTGCAGCGCACACCCACGGTGAACAGGCATGTTTACCGTGGGTTTTGCCTTATTTGTGTCAGGTAAAACTCCGGTGCGGGGAGTAGGATGAGGGCCATGGGCTTTACGACGCCAAGCTATGATCTCAAAGACCTTTTTGCACGAATTGATCGCGGGGATATCCAGTTACCTGACTTCCAGCGCAGCTATGCCTGGGATGAAGATCGTATTCGATCTCTTATTGTTTCCGTGCTGCGCGGTTATCCCATCGGCGCGCTCATGGCTCTTGACACCCGAAACGAAAAGATGCGCTTTCGTCCCCGTGCCCTTGCGGGCGCACCTGACACTGGCGTCGACCCCGGCTTGCTCCTTTTAGACGGGCAGCAGCGCCTGACCACCCTGTTTCACTGCTTCAACGGCGAGGGCTTCGTAGATACCACTGACTTCCGCAAGAAGAAGATTCACCGCCGCTTCTTTATCGATATTCGCGCAGCCGTACGCGGCAATCTTATGCCGGATGATGCCATCTTCGCGGTCAATCAAGACGGCAAGATTTGCTCGCACTTCGCACCGGCAATCGAGAGCGAAATCCTAACGCGCGAAGATGCGCTAGAGAATATGTGCATTCCCGTGGCTTCTCTGCTCAGTGAAGACGGCGTCGGTATGCTTTTTGAACTTGCGGCGACCAAGCAGGAATACAGCGCGGAACTGGCGGCCTTTAATAATCGCATCATTCGGCCATTGTCCGGTTATGACCTGCCAATGATTCGACTTTCCCGCGAGACGGAGCGAGCCGGCATCGGCTCGATTTTTGCCCAAGCGAACTCGGCCGGCTTGCAGATGGACGTATTCGATCTGCTCACTGCCGTCTTTGCCTCTGAGGACCCCAGCTTCCACTTGGCCGCTGATTGGCAAGAAGTGGAAAAGGATCTGCGTAAGTCCCCAGCCTTGGATGGAATTGGGCGCACCGAGTTCCTCTCTGCAGTATCGCTTCTGGTCTCCGGTGAAAAGGGCTGTGCAGGTGGCCAGCGCGAGGATATTTTGAAGTTGTCATTGGCGGAGTACAAGTCGGCAGCCAACGATCTGCGCATTACCTTCCGTGAGGTATCAGAGTTCTTGGCGGAGCGGTGCATCCTCAGCATGGATCAGGTTCCGTTTAATGAGCAGATTGTTCCCCTGGCAGTCATTATCGCCCGCTTGGCCAAGCGCGGGGGAGCGCTTTCTACCGAGCAGTCCTGGAACCGTATCAACCAATGGTTCTGGTGTGGCGTCTTTGGCGAGCTCTACGGCTCTTCTGCAGTGCAGCTGCGTGCAGCTCGCGACGTAGATGAGGTCACCGAATGGGTAGCCGGTGCAACGGACGAGACGCCGAAGACCGTCGCTGATGCCACCTTCCGTGAATCCCGGCTGCTTTCCGTAGATGGCAAAGATGGCGTATGGCACGGACTCTATGCCCTCCTTATGGCGCGCGGCGCGAAGGACTGGCGCACTGGAAAGGCCTTCACTCGGCATACCTTTGAAGAGCTCAAGCCAGGCTTTTTCCCTGTGTTCCCGCTAAATTGGTGCAAGCGTCACGGAGTTGATCCCGTCTTGGCTGAGTCGGTGATGAACTACACCCCGATGGGCAAACGAACCGAGGTAGTGCTCGACGGTTTCGCTCCCAACCGCTACCTACCTCGCGTTCAGTCCAAGTCCATCATGGAAGATGCGCAATTTGATGAGGTGCTAGCATCCCACGAAATGAACCTGGAATATCTGCGCGCATCGCAGCCGCGTGAATTCCTTGCGGACCGCCGTCACCGATTCTTGGGCATTGTGGAATATGCTTTAGGTAAACCCGTTATCCGCGATGTGGATGAAGCAAACCTTTTTGGTGGAGAGGAAGGTCCGCAAGCTTTTGATCGCTAAATCTGTGCGCTTGGCCGCTACAGTGCTTGTTGCTTCTCTTGCGCTAGCAGCCTGTGGCACTCCGGTCACAGAATCCAAGCTGGTCAGGCGTGGTCTGTCCGATCTGGATGAGTCCGAAATCGATCTCAGCAAGGCCAAGGCGGAAAACCAAAACCGTCTTATTGATCCGAAATTTGATGGCAAGTTGGTCATTGTTAATGACCCCATTGGAATTGAAGCCAGCCGACTATTTTTTGAAGATTCGGATTCGCTTGTCCTTTTTGCCCCGGACGATAAATCGATTCTTCGTGCAGCAACCTTGGCGGTAAACCAGCATTTGCCAGCGGTGCAGTATGACGATGCTAGGCGTTTGGAGATCCATAAGTTGCTCACGGACTTGGGAGTAAGTCGCTTGGTGGTAGTAGGTGACGTGCCGTGGACGAAAACCTCTGGTGAATTCAGCGTGATCAAGGATCCAGGAACGCATAAGGCACTAGGGGAGTTCACGGCATTCCAATATGGTTCTAAGGTGGTAGCTTCCCCGGAGCAGATGGTGAAGGATATTGCCCAGCTAGATAAGACTCCCCATATGGAGCTGCGTCCTGCCTGGGTGCCGTATGAAGGCGAACTTGATGCCGGAGAGGAAAAGAACCAACCCATCCCAGCACAGTCCCGCAGGGACGGCCAGATGGCGCCAAATATCGTTGCCACTAAGGATAGTCCCATCGCGAACGTTATTACTGCGGCAGCCTACGGTGGAAGAGTTTTGGTCGTGCCGACTGCCGATCCGCTAGCGGATAAGCACAGTATGGCCGCTGTTGCGGGCCTTGAGGATGGCGCCTTAGTGGCCCTCGGGCCGGAATTCGGTCGAGTGAAAGAATTTAAGGCAAAAATCAAGCAGGGCACCCCTGACTGAACTACACTTCCTTGACACGCGGTTATACCGCGTACACCGCATCACACTTAAGCGAAGGAAGATATGTCGAAGCCGGTAGTCCTTATTGCCGATAAATTAGCCCAGTCCACGGTTACGGCCTTGGGGGATTCTGTTGAGGTCCGTTGGGTGGATGGGCCGAACCGTGCGGAGCTCCTCGCCGCGGTTCCGGATGCAGAGGCTTTGCTGGTGCGCTCTGCCACCACCGTTGATGCAGAGGTGCTGGAAGCGGCCACAAAGCTCAAGATTGTGGGCCGTGCCGGGGTGGGGCTGGACAATGTCGATATTCCAACGGCCACAGACAAGGGCGTCATGGTGGTCAATGCGCCAACATCGAATATCCACTCTGCGTGTGAACAGGCAATTGCACTGCTCTTAGCGACGGCGCGCCAGATACCAGCGGCTGACCAGTCCCTGCGCAAAGGGGAGTGGAAGCGCTCTTCTTTCAAGGGTGTGGAGGTCTACGGAAAGACCATCGGCATTGTTGGCTTTGGGCACATTGGCCAGCTCTTTGCCCAGCGCCTGAAGTCCTTTGAGACGACCATTATCGCGCACGATCCCTATGCCAACCCGGCTCGCGCGGCGGCGCTGGGCGTGGAATTGGTTGAGCTGGAAGAACTGATGTCGCGTTCCGATTTCGTGACCATTCACCTGCCAAAGACTTCCGAGACTGCCGGAATGTTTGATAGGGAACTTTTGGCAAAGGCCAAGCAAGGGCAGATTCTCATTAATGCAGCGCGAGGCGGTTTGGTAGATGAAGCGGCCCTGGCTGAGTCTATCGAGTCGGGACACCATCGAGGTGCGGGCTTTGATGTCTATGCCACGGAACCGTGCACTGATTCTCCGCTCTTTAAGCTGCCGCAAGTCACCGTATCTCCGCACCTAGGCGCCTCCACTGTAGAGGCCCAGGACCGTGCGGGAACCGATGTAGCGGAGTCTGTCTTGAAGGCGCTTGAAGGAGAGTTTGTGCCGGATGCGGTCAACGTCTCCGGCGGGCCAGTGAGAGAAGAGGTTGCAGGGTGGCTGGACCTCGCCCGCAAGCTAGGACTTACTGCTGGCCGCCTTTTGGGTCAGGCCCCCGTTGCCGTCGAGGTGGAGGCCTGTGGCGAGTTGTCTACCGAAGATGTAGAGGTGCTAGGACTTTCTGCCGTCCGGGGTCTGTTTAGCGGCGTGACTTCAGAGCCGGTGACCTTTGTCAATGCAATGCAGATCGCGCATAGTCGTGGGGTAGAGGTTGAGGTATCTACTAATGCGGAGTCCAAGGGGCACCGCTCTTCCCTGCAGGTGAAGGTTATTGGCGCCGATGGCGAGGTCTCCTCGCTCACCGGTGCACTTATCGGCATCGATGGGTCCGAAAAGTTCATTCGCATCAACGGCCGCGGCGTAGATATGCGTGCTACCGGCCGCAATCTTTTCTTCCGCTACGTGGACGCCCCAGGTGCACTGGGAACGGTAGGTACCAAGTTGGGCGCTGCGGGAATCAATATCGTGGCGGCCGCACTTACGCACGGTAAACAGGAATCTGATGCTGTGCTGATTCTGCGCGTGGAGGCCGAGGTGCCAGAGGAGCTCATCGCCGAAATTAATGCGGCCTTGGGCGCTGAATGCGAACAGCTGAACATGGATTCATAAGGCTGCGGACTGCAACAGAATCTCAACCCGCGTGGTGCTAGGTAATTTCCTGCGCCGCGCGGGTTTCTTTTGCTAAGGTAATTTGATATCCACTCTGTGAGAAAGGAATCTTACATAATGAAACTAGCGGTGATTGGCGGCGACGGAATTGGACCAGAAGTGACGGCCGAGGCGCTCAAGGTTCTTCGCGCCGTTCGCTCCGATATTGAAACCACTGAGTATGACCTGGGCGTGCGACGTTATCTGCGTAACGGAGAACTTCTCACGGATGCAGACTTGAAGAGCCTGCGCGAACACGATGCGATCCTGTTGGGGGCGATCGGCGCCCCAGGTGAGGTGCCGCCGGGCGTGCTGGAGCGGGGGCTGTTGCTTAAGATGCGGTTTGCGCTGGATCATCACGTGAACCTGCGTCCCTCTAAGCTCTATCCCACCGCTTCCTCGCCGCTCGCTGAACCGGGCGATATCGATTTCGTTGTGGTGCGCGAAGGTACCGAGGGTTTGTACTGCGGAAGCGGCGGCACTTTGCGGGAAGGTACTGAGCATGAGGTAGCCAGTGAGGTATCGCAAAATACCCGCTTCGGCGTGGAGCGTGTAGTGCGCGATGCGTTTGCGCGAGCAGCGCAGCGCCATAAGCATCTGACCTTGGTGCACAAGAAAAATGTCTTGGTCAATGCTGGTGGTTTGTGGCAACGCACTGTTAATGAAGTCGCCGCCGAGTTTCCAGAGGTTGAAGTGGATTATCAGCATATTGATGCTGCAACCATTTATATGGTGACCGATCCGGCGCGCTATGACGTCATCGTGACCGATAACCTTTTCGGAGATATTCTCACCGATTTGGCGGGCGCGGTAACCGGCGGTATCGGCCTTGCTGCCTCCGGAAACATCGATGCCTCTGGCGCGAATCCTTCCATGTTCGAGCCGGTGCACGGTTCTGCGCCAGATATTGCGGGAAAGGGGATTGCAGATCCAACGGCGGCAATCTTGTCCGCCGCCATGCTGCTTCGCCACGTGGGTGATGAGTCCAACGCCCAGCGGATTGAGGATGCGGTGGCACAAGACGTTGCGCGCCGCGGTGCTGAACCAATAGACACCGTCGAAGTCGGTGACCGAATCGCCCAGCTTCTCGTCGCATAGAGACTGGCTTCTTGCGCTGGGCGCTTGCCGACGTCCTGAAACCTCCAGTGTTTCCTGGCGTAGTCCGCACTGGGGTTAGCAACGGTGATTAAAGGACAATGGGAATTTACTCAAATTAACTAATTAACACCGTACCCTTTGCACACATGTGAAGGAAGCGATTGAGTAGGATTGCCGCTATGCGTTTAGGACGAATTGCACACCCAGAAGGAATCTGTTTCGCCATTATCGATGGGCCAAAAGACGCCCCACTGGAAGAGCTAGTAGCCAAGGAAATCGCCGGCACGCCCTTCACCCCGCCGGAGCCAACCGGCCGTGAGTGGAAGCTTAACGAGGTTCGCCTCTTGGCACCGACCCTTCCCACCAAGGTGGTAGCGCTTGGACGCAACTATGCGGACCACGTTGCCGAGGTTTTCAAAAAGTCTGCTGATAGCCTTCCTCCCACCATCTTCATCAAGCCATCTACCGCGGTCATTGGCCCGGATGCTGCAATCAAGATTCCGGACTACGCCACCAACGTCGAGTTTGAGGGCGAGCTTGCCGTGGTCATTTCTAAGCCGTCGAAAAACATCAAGGCCGAGAACTGGAAAGACCACGTGCTGGGATACACCATCTGTAACGACGTTTCCTCCCGTGACCTGCAGTTTAAGGATGGCCAATGGGCTCGTGCCAAGGGCATTGACACCTTCTGCCCGCTCGGCCCGTGGATCGAAACCGATCTGGATAGCTTGAATCTAGACGATCAGAAGATTAATGCGTATCTGACGCACGAGGGTTCTCGCGAGCAAAAGCAGGATTCCAATACGGACCAGATGATCGTGAAGATGGGCGGCATTTTGGAGGAGATCTCCGCTGCCTACACTTTGCTGCCCGGCGATGTCATCACCACCGGCTCCCCAGCTGGTACCGCTCCTATGGTCCCAGGTGACACCATCGAAATCGAGATCCCAGGCCTCGGCACCCTGCGCAATTCCATCCACCGTGCATAACCCAAGCCACTAGGAGCACCGCGCCTGCGTACCCACCTCCGAAGAAACGGGGGAACACTACCAGAGTTCTGGGCGGGTGTGATCGGGCAACCCCAATGAGACCCTTGTCGAGTACGCCGCGGGACTTAACCCCGGCACCGCCCTCGGCATTGGATGTGGGGAAGGCGCGTGTGCGCACCACCAAAGCGATGTCGTGCTCGTCGCCAAGCGTGTGGGCTAGAGGCTAAGTGCCTTCAAAATGGTGCGCAGCTTGGCCGTGGTTTCTTCCAGCTCGGCATGGGCATCGGAATCGCCTACGATGCCACCGCCGGCCCACGCGCGCGCGGAAAGACCATCGCCGGCTACTTCTGCGCAGCGGATGGCTACCATGTACTCGCCGTCGCCGGAGCTATCGCACCAGCCGACCGCTCCGGCATAGAATCCACGGTCCGTTTCTGCAGTCTCAATGAGGGCTTGGGCGGCCTCTGCAGGGGTGCCACAGATGGCTGGTGTGGGGTGTGCTGCCAGGGCAAGCTCAAGAGCGGTCAAGTCTTTATCCTTGAGTGTTCCGGAAATTGGCGTGCCAAGGTGCCACATCTCATTGGTGCTAATAAGTTGCGGGGTGTCCGGAATGTCTAGCCGCTCGCACAGTGGGCTAAGCACTCGGCGCAGGTGTTCCACTACGAAGGAATGCTCGTGGAGATCCTTGGCGGAATGCAAGAGATCTTGACCTGCGATGTGGTCCTCAGCCGCTGAGGTGCGGCGCGGAGAGGAGCCCGCCAGGGGGAAAGCAGAAACAGTCGAGCCCTGACGCTTGACCAAAACCTCTGGGGAAGAACCAACCAGCATCGCGCCCGGCCGGCCAGCGGGGGAGAGATCGGCAATGAAGCCATCGCGGTTGGCGGAAAGATCGATAAGGCGCGCCGCCACGAGGCGTGGATCAATAGCCTCAGGGAATTCGATATCTACGGCGCGGGCCAAAACCACCTTGTCCAGTTTGGAGGTCTCGATCGTGCCGATAGCCGCCTCTACGCGGCGTAGGTGCTCTTCGGGTTCCGGATCGAATCCGACCACTCGCGAGTTTAGGCTTTTATTGCGGTAGTAGGCGTGCGGCTCCAAGGGGCCCTCTTCGCGGATGATGGCCTCCGGCACCGTCAGTGCAGCGGGCGTGTCAGAGTCGAACGGAATCGCGCCGACCACCATGTCTACATCCTTGCTACGCAGGGCGGAAATTGCCGCGTCGGTGTCATTAAAAGTGTGGCGCGCACCTTGGGTACGGACAGACCCCGTTGCTCGCGAAAGCAAAAAATCGGGGGCGGTGCTTGGTCTGTCTTCGTGCATGGGGATCTAGCTTAGTGCCTTGGGCTTTTCTTACAGAATTGAGTGTGCACTGGGCGTGTAAACAGTGAATCAAGTGAAGGATGTGGTTAATTTTAACCTTGTGGCTAATGTTACTAAGTTTCTTTATCGTTCCCTATACCTGATCCTCGCTGCTGCGCTGGCTAGCGCTGCGCTTGTGTGCGCCGCTCCTGCCCATGCTCAAGAAGGGCCACCTCCCGCACCCGCCCCTGGCCCTGAAAATGCACCACAGCCAGCACCAGCTCCAGCACCTGCTCCCGAAAATGCAAAGCCGGTTACCCCGCAGCCTGATGGGTCCCACCTAGTTCCAGAAGGTGTTAAGGAATCCACCCCGGCACCTGTAGAAGGCGGCAGCAGCGATGACAATGCAGCGCCTGGTCCTGAGGGATCGTCTCTTCCCGAGCCAGCGCCGCGGCCGGCAATGGTAGATACCAGCATCAATCCCAACCCGCCGTTTGCGCCGGGTTCCATGCAGTCCCTAGAAATGGAGCACGAGGGCAAGACCCGCAGGTACTTGTTGCGTATTCCTAACCACTATTCGCCGGAAAAGGCGGCGCCCGTTCTCTTCGGCTTCGGTGGGTGGGGAGATTCCCCGGAGAACTACTCCAGCTATGCACGCATGCAGACCACTGAGGCCAATAACGAGGCCATCATCGTCTATCCAGAGGGATTCGAGCGCGCCTGGGAGGCTGCGCCCTATGCCAAGACGCGCGATGGGGAGGATATCCGCTTTATCAAGCGCATTCTTGATTCGGTAGACAAGGACTACCACGTTGATCGAAACCGCGTCTACGCCATGGGTATGTCTAATGGAGGCGGCTTTACCTCGGTGCTTGGCTGCCACGCACAGGACACCTTTGCTGCTGTGGCCATGGTTTCGGGTGCCTTCTACAACCCGGTTGAGGTCAACTGTGCCGATGCGCCGATGAATACCCTCATCATGCACGGCGTTAACGACGAGATGATGACCTATGAGGGCGGTGACCGGCACGAGGCTGGATACCTCCCTGTGCGTACGGTGCTCGGCGGCTACCTTAAGCGCAATCGCTGCGATATGACCTTCCAGTCCACTCCGGAGGCTGGCGGTTCCGAACGCCTGAGCTTCAACGGCTGCCAGAAGGATGTTCAGCTGGTCAAGGTTCCACAAGACCACACCTGGTTCTGGCAGCCAGATACTCCACGGGTGGTCTGGGACTTCCTCTCGTCCAAGACCAGGGTATAAAAACAGCGGCGCTTAGCCACGGATTAGGCCCAGAGGAGAGATCCTCTGGGCCTAGTTCTATTGTTGGCCGATGACTAGCACTGGGCTAGTCGACGCGCGGCAAGTTTGCCGTGGCATCATCGGCCGGCTGCTGCGCTGGGGCCTTCTTCTTGCGGAAGAACTGGACATAGACCAACAGGCCGATTCCGAGCACCAGAGCGAATGCGCCTAGTCCGGCTAAAAGGCCCGCCCAGAAGCTGCTTTTAGCCAGAGTGGCGGTATACGCAGCGGCATTAGTCAGTACATTCTCAGAGTCCCTGCCTTCCGCAGCGCCAGCATCCGGCACCCTCTGTGCACCAGCGGTGCCTGCGGCCTTGCCCTTGGTACGCTTTGCGGACTTTGCGTCCCGAGAGCCGGTGGACTTTTTGGCCGTCGAGTGGGAAGAACCGCTGGTGGAAGCAGAACGGTGCGAGCCCGTGCCAGCGCCTCCGCTTTTTCCGGATTTCGCAGTGGAGGCAGAATCATTAACACGGCTAGCCGAATGGTGGGTCGTAGCCCCAGAACCAGCACCAGACTTTCGAGTAGTACCAGAGGCGTGAGCCGAACCCGTGGACGGCGTCTTACGTGGCGCTCCATCCTTCCCAGCGTCTTTTTCCTTGGTGCGGGAGGGCTGCTTGCGCTTGCCCGCGCTGTCCTCGTCAGAACCCTTCTTGTCTTCTTGTGTCTTGCCACCTTCTAGGAATTTCTGGCCCTCCTGCAGGGTATTGTCGAGCTCTTTGTCCAACCCGGCGATGGCTTTGTCTACGTCTTTGACGTCTTTTTCCAGTTGCTTGGGGCGGCTATTTGAGTCACCACTGTTGCCGGAAGCACCATCCGCATCGGCATAGTCCACACCGCATAGATCCTTCGCATCTGCCTGCTCGCCGACGAGGAAGCCGGCATGCAAGTGGTGTCGGGAGCCGTCGGGAAGCTCGAAGGTAAAGCTCACTGCGTAAGTACCCGGCTCGGTAAAGGCAAAGGCCGGGTGGGAATGGGAGTTGCCGGGGTAGTCCCAGGCAGAGCCATCGGCAGTGTCCATAAGCACCTTGGGGTCACCAAGATTCACCTGGTAGGCCAGGATGCGGCCATCCTCAGGGCCCTGTGCGATAGCCATGCTCAAAGTAGCGGTGTCTCCAGCGGCGAGGAGATCCTGAGATAACTCTTGGGTATTAAAACCTAGCCAAGGAGCATCGGGGTCTTGCGTTTGCGGCAGAATCCAACCTTCATCGGGCAGGGAAGAATCACCGAGCTCCGATAGCGGTTGTTTAAGGTCATCAGTTACCTCAATGGCAAAGGATTCAGAGTCATGCTCGATGCCTTTATCATCATCTTTGACCTTGAAGCTGAGATCACCGGAATCGCCGCTGAGCGCCATGTCCTGGTGTCCCTTGGTGATGAGGTCGAAGTCGCTGGAAGTGCATGCTTCGGTGGATTCTTCTGCATATGCGGTGGCGGGCTCGAAGAGTTCTACTCCCGCTCCCGGAAGGGCGCCGAGGCTTATCAGTCCCGCGGTGCCAAGGGCCACCGCGGTGCGGCAGACAGGTTTCATGAGGAGACGGATTCCTTTCGTGGGGTGGGGTGTGGGGCGTCGGAAAGCGAGGCACCTGCGTGCTTGCGGGCGCCGAGAAGTGGATGGATGGCCCATACAACCAAGAAAATGGCGGTGAGGGTGAGCACGATGGTGGCGCCAGCCGGAAGATCAATGGCCCATGCCAGGTAGATGCCTAGGAAGCTCGACAGCGCACCAATGAGGGCAGAAAGGCACATCATGGTCGTTAGATTTGTGCTAAGCAGGCGTGCCGTCGCGGCCGGAGTGATGAGCAGCGCGAGGACCAAGATATTGCCGATGGTGCTCACGGAAATGACCACTGCGGCCGTGACACACAGGTACAAAATGATGTCCAGCACAAAGACAGGCAAGCCCATTGCGCGGGCAGTTTCCCGGTCCAAGCACGTGGCGTTGAGCTGGGGGCCAAAGGCAATAACGATGGCGACAACAACGGCGCACACGCAGCCCGCGACGATAATATCGGTGCGGGAAACGCCGGTGAGTGAGCCGAAGAGGAAGCTTGTCAGCGAAGCACTATAACCATCGGTGCGCGAGATTATCACCATGCCCAAAGCGAAAGCAGCGGCGAAGAAGATACCGATGATGGAATCCGCTCGCACGTGGCGACGCTGCGAAAAAGCGGCGATGAGCAAGGCCACAACCGCACCAGCGACTGCGCCACCCACGAGCACCGAGGTCTGTAGGGCGAAGGCAATGGCTAGTCCCGGGAATACGGCGTGGGAGACGGCATCGCCAATAAAGGCCATGCCGCGTAGCACGACATAGCAGCCGATGACGCCGCATACGATGGCCGCAAGCAAGGAGATGCCTACCGCGCGGGCGAGAAAGTCAAGGTGGGGATTGACCAGGTCGCGCAGGAAATCGAGGAAGGAAATTTCTATCATGCGGTGACTCCAATGGCAGAAAGCAAAGGGGAACCGGCACGCACGCCAAAGGTTTTTGTCCACGGATCCGTCTGGTGAAGAAGGGTCGAGGCAGAATCATCGGCTACTACGGTGCCGTTAAAGAGAATGAGGCGGTGGCAAGAATGTGCGGCTTCAGAAAGGTTATGAGTGGACATAATGATGGATGTTCCGCGGTGGGAAAGCTCTTCAAAAAGCTCGAGGAGCGATTCGGTATTGGGCGCATCTAGTCCGGTAAAGGGCTCATCGAGCAGCAGCACGTGTGGTTGTGTGGCGAGGGCCCGGGCGATGAGCACGCGCTGGCGTTGACCACCGGAGAGTTCTTCGATGGGGCGGGTAGAAAATTCTTCCATGTGAACCAGCCGAAGCGCCTCTGCTGCTGCGGCATGATCCTTAGA
The DNA here is from genome assembly GCF_022347385.1 of Corynebacterium tuberculostearicum. Taxonomy (GTDB): domain Bacteria; phylum Actinomycetota; class Actinomycetes; order Mycobacteriales; family Mycobacteriaceae; genus Corynebacterium; species Corynebacterium tuberculostearicum_M. Next base: position 89,711 of record NZ_JAKRDT010000008.1, on the reverse strand, counting down.
GCGCGGTCGCTTCAGCCAGCCGATAAGGCCGGTACGGCCGCTGAGCACGGTGCGATAGACATTGATGGGAAAGCCCCATTCCACTTCGTGACGCTGGGGAACATACCCCACGGTGCCGGAGATGCTGCGAGTTCCGGAGGAAGGGATGAGCCCTAAAATGGCGCGCATGAGGGTGGTCTTACCAGCACCATTCGGCCCGAGGAGCCCGATGAATTCGCCGGGGTGGACCTCTAGATTGGCATCGCTAATTACGCTGCGGTGCGAGAGCGAGACGTTGAGATCAGCAACGGAAATGAGCGGTTTAGCCACGGCTATCGCCCCGCTTAGCTGAACGCAGGGCGAGCCCTAGGGCCAGCAGTAGTACTACGGCGCCAACGCCGGCGAGAACAAAGACCCAGGTGGGAATAGACGAGCCCGCGGTCTGGGCATCGTCTGGATTCCAGGTAGTGTCTTGGGCCGCTTGGACGTCGGCATCATCGCCCACGGCGAAGGTGAGTACGCCATCAGTGCTGAAATCGGCGCCGTCCTTGGTCTTGCCCTTCACCCTGATGCCCACCTGGTGAGTACCTGGCTCCGTAAACGTCCAGTTGGCGTGGGTGTGGGTATTGAGGTCTACCCAGAAGTCCTCGTCGCTCTTCTGCGCGGTGGACCACAAGAGCTGTGGCGCTTCAAAGCCGCCGTTTTGTAAGAAGAGGGAGAAATCGCCTGGTCCGGAATGGCCGAGGAATTCCATGGTGACGCCGCGGTCGGCGGCGTCGACAAGGGAGGGCGCCTGGGTATTCCACCCCAGCCAGGGAACGCCGACTTGCTCGGTTTGAGGAACCACCCAGACCTTATCGCCGGACTCAGCGCCAACGAAGCCAAAGTCATCAGTGTCGGGAAGGGTTTGCTGTGCTTTATCGCCCACGGAAAACACGAGGTCGTCCAAGTGACGCCAGACTGGCTTATCGCCGGCATCATCGCGGGCCATAAGCTCAGAATCCGTGCCATCAAGCAGGGCGCCAACGTCTACGTGACCGGTGTCGATGACCTTTTCTTCGCCCTGCGGGGCAACGTGTTCGTCGGCACCGACCACCTGGGCGAGGTCGCCCGCCCACGCAGGGCTGGTAGAAAGTGCCAGACCTGCAGTAAGGACGCAGGCGGCGGTGCGGGTGGCGGTACGAGTAGCGAATTTAAGCATTTTTATCTCCATGGGTGGGGTTGGGGTTCAGGCAACGCTGCAGGGAGTCAGCGTTAAATCTCATAAGGTCGATGTAAGAGCTGACGGTGTCATCGAACGTATCGCCGTAGATGGGGCACAGCTCCACGCCTTGCTCCGCGGCAGCCTGCTTCAGGGTCTCGGTGCTTGCCTGCTGCACGGGCTCTACAAACACGGCTGGTAGATGGAGGTTCTCCAGCGTGCGGCGCAAGGAAATGACCTCGCGTGGGGAAGGCTCGATGGCCGGATTGGGGGTGACGAAGCCGGCCACCGACATGTCATATCCTTGCTCCAGATAGGCGTAGCCGTGGTGCGTGGTCACAAGGTGCCGGTTTTCTTCTGCGATAGAAGAAATGGCGCGGTCAACATAGGTATCCGTATTCCGCAGACGCTGCGTGTAGGCCTCCGCCCGTTGGCGGTAGGACGCCCCGTGGGAAGGATCTGCCTGCGCCATTTCCTCGGCAATGACATCGACGTAGGCGATGGCATTGTCCACGTTGTGCCACAGGTGCGGGTCCACCTCGCCGTGGATGTGTTTTCCCAGCACCGCCTGCGGCAATAGGTAGGTATCCGATCCCGGCCTGCCCAGGAAGCGGTAGGACGGATCTGGCGGTATGGGCTGCAGTACCGAAGAGGGGATTGACACCACGGTGGTGGCAGGGTCGAAGCGCTTGTCCTGATCGCGCAAGTCAATGCTGTGCTTGGCTAGGTCACCTGCAATATCCAGGTGTCCGGAATCTATCACGTGCATGCCTTTAGGAGGGTTTACTCCCACGGCCACAGTGAGGTGTTGGACGTCGGTGCCCTCTGCTTGGAACCCGAGGTGGTAGATTCCTGGCTGGGAAAATCCCCAGGAGACGTGCGTGTGGGCGTTGGCCGGCAAGGTCACTGAGTCTTTTCCATCGATGCCATCGGCCGAGTCAAAAAGGACCTCCGGGGTGCCGAAAGTAGAGACCACATAGGCCGCGACGTTACCTGGCCCATCGGCAGAGACCATGCGGAAGTCCACTCCGGAAGAGCGCTGCTGTGCACCGCTGATGCGCAGGCCCAGCCAAATCGCCTCGAGCGAGACATCTTCTACCAGCGGCACCAGAGTGGCACCGCGGGTGGAGGCAGCATCGGCGACTTCCACCACGGGGGCATCGGTGGATTCGTGCAGCGTATCGATGAGAGACTGCGGCTCCAGCAAGTAGCCATTGCTCAGTGCCAAATCGGCATTGGCAACATCGCGCACCGTGCGCAGCGTTGGCTCAAAGGTATGCGGATCTTTTCCGCTGGGGATAAGGCTTTGTACCCGGGCATCTTCTCCCGCGACGTTGCGCGCAAGATCCGCGAGGATCGGGGTGGTGGCCACCACGGCGAATTTTTCTCCGCTTCCGGTATCCAACGCAGCCGAAGGGGCACAACCAGTAGCCAGCAGGCAGGAGCCCAGCAGCGCGCCTATGGTCCGAAGCCTGCGTCTATGAGAAAGCGCACGCGCCATTAGTCCGCTGCCTTAGCTACAGCTAGACGGGCAATGCCTAGGCCGAGGAAGAGCATGCCCAAGCCCAACACCCCGATGCCGAAGGGAACAATAGGAGTCCCCGTATTGGCTAAAGAACCGCCCTTGCTGTATGCCTGCCCGGACTGGCCAGTGTTTGATCCGGTATTTGCGGTAGAGCCACTAGCGCTTGCCGACGCCCCACCTGCCGCAGCACCATGCCCGCAGTCGCCGCCCTCCGGATTTACCGCAGCGCCCAAGTCGAAGTGTCCGTTGTCAAAGGCTTCAGCCGGCTTGTCGCCGCCGACCACGAAGTGAAGTGTCGCTTCACCGGCAACTTGCTTGCCCTCATTGGTCTTGGCCACCTGGCGGATGGTGACGTCATAGGTGCCCTGAGCACCAAAGACCCAGTTGGGGTGCACGTGCGTATTGGGCGCAATCGAATAGGTACCCTCCGCCTCATCTGCATTGCCGCGGAACCACTCATCGCCCACGATTTTTCCCAAGCCGCCCTGGGAGTAGACCATCATCGGGCCGGGTCCCTTGAAGCCTGCTAGCTCCCAGGTGACATCTCCAGGGATATTCTCTCGCATGGTCGGACTTTGGGTATTAGCGCCGAGCCACGGCACACCATCGACCTGGGTAGAACCAATCATCCACGCCTGACCAGCTGGCACTGGACCTACCTCTTGAGGCAGATCGACGCTTGATTTATCGGAGAGATAAAAGGTAGCGCCATCAGCATCGCGCCACTGGGAGGGGGAGACCGTATCGTCCTTGATTTGCGGAGTCATTCCCGGGGTGCACTCTTCGTCCCCGGAGGCGCCGGACTTATCGGCAGCTGCAGCCCCGCCCTTGTCTGCTGGTCGTTGGGCGTTCGTAGCCTCTTGGTCATTGCTTACCTCGCCCGTGTCAGCCGATCGATCGGCTGTGGACGCATCGCCGCCGTCGCCCACTTCCCAGGTGTAGGTCACAGCATTGCTGGTTTCGCCGTTGGAATGGGCTCGCACCGTCATGGTATAGGTGCCGGCCTCGCTAAAGGCCCAGTTGACGTGCCGGTGGGCTGGATTGGGTTGGTTGATAACCTCGCCGCTGGTCAGCTCCATTGAACCGGAATCAGTAACCGCCTGTATGTCTCCGAAACCGCTGGTCTCAAAGACATATACCGAACCCGGGCCGGAAACTTCGGCGAATTCTAGGTCAACGTTGTCAAAGCCGCCATCGCGTGCAGGTTGGGTATCCCAGCCCGGCCAAATGATGCGCTGGTCTTGCGATTGCGGCAGGAAGTAGGTGGGCTGGCCTATCTCCGGCACGGCCTCGGTGGCATCCGACCAGGCATCCTCGACAACCTTGAGCACCACATCATCGCCGGAGCGTGGGACGCCCGATCCAGTGATGTCTTCCTTCATTGACAGATGTAGCTGACCATCTGGGGCCGTGACATAGAAGGCGTCTACGTGGCCAGAGTCGAAGACCTCATCAAAGGCAAGTGCCGCGGCGGGGGAGAAGAAGGCCAATGCTGTGGCAAAGACGGCGGCGAATACGTGAATGAATCGGCGCCGCAGCGGGACGCGCCGGGAGGCAAAGGATGGTGAATAGTGCATTGTGGTTTCCCGTCTAGTTGGTGGGGTAGAAGAGGCTTAGAAGTTGAGGCCGAAGCGTTTGCGGATGAGGTCCTCGTTATCGCGGAAGAAGTTATAAAAGGCCTTGAAAACCACCACGAGAACCGCTGGGAGGACCAGACTCCACGGGCTAAACGAGGACCCTGTGGGCTCTTCTGGCCTACCGGGGTGAGCTGGCTTGTCCGGCGTATCTGGGGCGGATGGTTGGGTGGAAGGCTCCTGGGAAGGCTCCTGGGAAGGCTCCGCGGAAGGCTCCGCGGAAGGCTTATCCGTTGGACTTTCGCTGGGCTCTCCGCTCCCAGACGTGCCCGGCGCGCGGAAGGAACAGGAATCCAACGTCTTATCGCCCACGGCAAAGGTGAGGGTTTGGGGCGCGGACTTTAGTTCCTTGCCGTCCGTGCCCGTGGCCGAATAAGTAGCCTCAAAGGTGTACAAGCCAGGCTTGGAAAAGGCCCAGTGTGTATGGGTATGAGCCGGAAAGTTGGTTTCAATGGTGTAGTCCTTAGCCGCAGAATTGGCGAGGACCGAAAAGCCCTTGCCATGGGAGCCATCGATGAATGCGCCCCACTCGGCACCGTCCGGCGTGGAGGTGGGCTTCAAGTTGAGGTTGACGGCGTTGTCCTTGGTTGAGGAATAATCCAGGTCCTGGGTGTTATAGCCGGGCCAAATGATGTTTTGATCCTGGGTTTGCGGCAGGTGATAGAAGCGCTCACCGGGCTTTCCTAGGAAATCGAACTCCTTGCCTGCGAGCTTCTTATTGCGCGGGGTGAGCGCATTATCGTGTACGCCGAGTACAACGTCATCGAGTTTGCGGTCAACAGACTTCTTGTCCACCTGTGCCGTGTCATCGCGCAGAACCGTTGCAAAGCCTCCCTCGGCAGGCTGGGCCTTGATGTCTACATGACCACGGTCTAGTAGGTACTTTTCGCTGCATTGTGCATTGCCGGCTTGCGGTTCTTCGGTGCCTGGCTGCGGCGCGGAAGACGGAGTGTCTTCCTTGCCTGGGGTAGCCTCCGGTTCCTCATTGGAAGTGGAGAACTTCCCACTGGCTTCATAGTTTTCACCAAAAGCAAAAGACTCCGTAATAACGCTGCTAGCGTGTCCGGCCTTAACAGTGGAATGGGGGAAGAGGTTTACCTTGGCAAAATAGCCTTCGAAGTACTCGCCCTCATCAAAGGCGACCTCGCCGTGCCCGTTAGTAATAGGGGTTTCCAGATCCACGGTGGGGTATTTGGAATCCTTGGCATCATAAAGACCGCCGGTGAGAAGGCCGTTGAAGTTCTTATCGTCGGTATCGACCACGATCTTGGTGCCGCCCTTGCCCTGCTTGCGCATACGGATGGTATAGCCCAGTTCCTGCAGCTCGGTTTCCTGGGTGGGGGCAAGCTGGCGCGGGTGGGAGGCTTCCTGCCACGTCTCGGCAGCGGAAGAAGAATCTGTCTGGACGGACGCGCCAGGCTGGACGTCAAGGGGATTAGAAATCCAGCGCGGGGCATCACCCTCTGGGGTAAATACGGCCTGGACCTTGGACGGATCTGGTCCCATGTACTCGTCCCACTGCGCGCGGCCATTCTTAACGGGAAGGTCGGTGAGGAAGTAGCCGTCGATAAGCAGAGTGAGAGTGCCTTGTGCCTTGTTCTTGGCGTCGAAGGAAATGGTGGTGAGCTTGTCGTCACCGTCTTTTTCAGGATTGGACTTGGGGGCCATGCGCAGGCTGTAGCCTGCAGCAGCGGCGTTGCCGGCCGCAGACTGGGCGAAGCGCTCCTTGAGGCTCGGCGTTTTTTCCTCTTTGGGCTTTTGCCCGCCAACTTGGATGGTGGTGGTCTGTGGCTCATTGGCTATGAGCTGGCCATCCTTTCCGCGCGCACTGGTGCGGTAGGTCAGGCGGTAACGGCCAGGTTTGGTAAACAGCGTGGAGTTGTGGGTGTGCGTGCCGGCAACGAGATAGGCCGAATGCGGTGAATCAGGGAAGGAGCCGAGCATACGGTGCAGCTGGGTTCCGTCCTCATCATCTTTATTGGTGAAAAGCTCGACCTCGCCGGGGCCATCAACGCTCAGCAAGTCGAGGAAAGCTACGCCATCGCGGAATTTGTCAGTGGGCAGGGAGGTATCGGCGCCAAAGCCCAACCAGATGGGTGAGGTATTGCCGGACACTTGGTGCGGCGCGGTGTAGTACGTGGTTCCGGGCGCCCCAATATAGTCCTGAGTGCCATTTTTCGGCAGCGTATAGAGGTACTGGTTGTGGCCGTCCATGGCACTGTAGCCCCTGCCCACCCAGGCGACGGTGTCTGCGATCGGCGGTTCCTGGCCGCCAAATTCAGACTTCAGCACGAAGTCGTTGTTCTCCCAGAAAGACTTAGGGGAGTCAACGTGGGTATCGGTGGCAATGTGCTTGCCATCATCGGGGCCGGCGACGGCCGTGGCGGGCGTGATAAGCGCTAGCGTGCTCAGCGTGGCAAGGAAACGGGTGCGTGGGGAAGCCACAGTTGGGAAGGCCTTTCTACAGTTCTCACAAGTTCACCAGAAACTATAGAAAATGAATCCCATAACCTGCTAGCCGTAATGGAAACCGATTTCACCGACCAGTAGCTTTGTAGTGAAACCCGTTTCCAATTACCCCAATTTGCGTGTAGGAATAGACTGCAAGCCGCCGCGCGCCGGGCAGGATTCAGGGGCGCTTGGGCTGGTGCGGACTGGAATCGGCGCCTCCACTACGATGGTGGGCATGACTGAAGTACGCGTTAGATTCTGTCCGTCCCCAACCGGCACACCGCACGTAGGCATGGTGCGCACCGCACTATTCAACTGGGCCTACGCCCGCCATACCGGCGGCAAGCTGGTATTCCGCATCGAGGACACCGATGCCGCCCGTGACTCTGAAGAGTCCTACCAGGCCATCATTGATTCCCTGACCTGGCTTGGGTTGGGCTGGGATGAAGGCATCGATGTCGGTGGCCCGCACGAGCCTTACCGTCAGTCCCAGCGCATGGACATCTACAAGGAGGTTCTAGACAAGCTTATCGACGGCGGATTTGTCTACCCGGCATACTCCACGGCTGAAGAGGTAGAGGAGCGCCACAAGGCTGCTGGCCGTGACCCGAAGCTGGGCTATGACAACTATGACCGTGACCTCACTCAGGAGCAGATCGACGCTTTTGAGGCGGAGGGCCGCAAGCCTGTCTGGCGCCTGCGCATGCCGGAGCAGGATTGGACCTGGACCGACCTGGTGCGTGGCGAGATGACCTTCAAGTCTGAGACCCAGCCGGACTATGTAGTAGCTCGCTCCAATGGTGCGCCCCTCTACACCCTGGTTAACCCGGTTGATGACGCCCTGATGCGCATCACCCACGTGCTGCGCGGTGAGGACCTACTTTCTTCTACTCCGCGTCAGCTCGCGCTTTACGACGCCCTGCAGAAGATCGGCATCGCCGAGTTTACCCCAGAGTTTGGCCACCTACCCTTCGTGATGGGCGAGGGCAATAAGAAACTGTCTAAGCGCGACCCGCAGTCCAACCTGTTTAATCACCGCGATAACGGCATTATCCCTGAGGGTATGCTCAACTACCTGTCCCTGTTGGGCTGGTCCCTGTCCGCGGACCAAGACATCTTCAGCATGGATGACTTGGTAGAAAACTTCGACGTCCACGATGTGCTGGGTAACCCTGCACGCTTTGACCAGAAGAAACTCGAGGCCATCAACGCGGATCACATCCGCCAGCTAGACCCAGAAGAGTTTGCCTTCCGTCTGCGTAACTACCTGACCGAATACACGGATTTCCCGGCCGACTATGACGGCGAGAAGTTCGCCTTCGCCGCAGATCTTGTGCAGACCCGTATCAAGACCCTGTCTGATGCTTACGGGCTCATGAGCTTCTTGGTCACCCCGGATGCCGACCTAAAGCTCGATGAGAAGGCAGCGAAGAAGAACCTCAAGGAAGAGGCCATTCAGCCACTCGAGGTCGGCATCGAGACCCTCGAGGGCATTGCGGAGTGGAAGACCGAGAATATTGAGGCGGCACTATCCAAAGCGCTTATTGAAGACCTTGAGTTGAAGCCCCGTAAGGCTTACGGCGCACTGCGCGTAGCTATTTCCGGCGCCCAGGTTTCCCCACCACTCTTTGAGTCCATGGAGCTGCTGGGTAAGGAGTCCACCCTGGCCCGCCTTCGTGCGGCCCGTGAAGTGACTCCTTATGTGCCGGCGGCACAGTAGGGGGGAGCGCCTCCCGTAAGGCGGCGATAGATATCTAATCCCGCCCTTCGATGCGGCGAATGACAGCTGAACTACAGCGCTGTCATTCGCCGCATTTTATTAACCACTCTACTGGCCTGAAAATGGCGTGTGCGCTGGCGATTTGGCAGTTTACGCGTTGATCATTATAGTTATTACACGTTGCAGCGAGCAAGGGAGCACAGCCGGAAGGCAATAAGCTTCCAACGCAAGTTAGCAAATGGCCTATGGTGTAATTGGCAACACAGCGGTTTCTGGTACCGCCATTCTAGGTTCGAGTCCTGGTAGGCCAGCAGTGAAAATGCTTTAAACGGCAGGATCACTAGTTCTATGCCCCGTTCGTCTAGCGGCCTAGGACGCCGGCCTCTCACGCCGGTAACACGGGTTCAAATCCCGTACGGGGTACAAAGACCTCCAGCCTTTAGGCTGGAGGATTTTTCATTTCCGGGGAAACATCTTTTCCAGCGTCAGTCTGGGGTGCGACCACGACGCAAGTAAAACTGGTTATAACCTACCCCAGACCATTGCACTCGTCCGCGCAGGCAGCAGCCTGCTGCCAATGAGACCAGGGTTAAGACCGCCGCGAAGTTATGCAAAACCCTTCCTGTCCTGCACGTGCAGGCATAGACTGCAGGTACAGCAGAAAACAGACAGAAAGGAGAGCGGGTGACAGAAAGCGAAACGCACCACAGCCAAGGCGCACAGCCCGAAAGCACAGCCAGGTAGTAACGCTATAATCCACAACTTCCTTCCCACCAACGTTTGTATGAAGTATAGGAGCCTGCAGCATATGCACTTCGACGCACAGCGCCATCCCGAGTCCTACTAGCACAGCGTTCTCGGCCACGGACTATCCACAGATTGCTTGCGGAATAACCACTGATTCGATCCGCACCTCGGCCACGAAGAACCCTCACTGCAGTACCGGGCTCGGGAATTTTTGCGTTTTCCTTCGCCTGCCCTTAAAACCGTCCTTGACCGCGCGATTTGTGCTGAATTAACCCATCGTTTACTCTTAACAAGTCCGCAACGCACAGTGTGCGATTGCTGCGAACGCGCCCCGTTCGTCTAGCGGCCTAGGACGCCGGCCTCTCACGCCGGTAACACGGGTTCAAATCCCGTACGGGGTACCAACGGAAAGCTGCGAGCCAGATGGCTCGCAGCTTTTTCTTTACCTAAGACCTGGGGTTAAGGGTCAAAATGTGTGTCTGGCTCGGCGTGTCGTTGAGGTTAGATACGCCCGTTTTGCGGCTGCTTGACTGGGCGTAGACGGCGTTGGTGAAGTCCTGGTCATTAGCATGCCCAGTACAGCCGATGGTGCACTAGGGAACGCCAACCAAGTAGCACCTGCTAAATCGCCGTCCCAGCGTGGGCTGGCACTAACACCATTTGATTGAGTTGGTGCCGTTCAGGTTCTCGAGGCAGTGCAATACACGGTGGCCTGGGTGAATATTGCTGCCTAGGCGACTCCAGGAAGACCTTTGTCGGCGGGGAGTCACCAGCTTTCACACCGTTATCGGGTGGAGTCTCAACTGTTTGTTCCGTTGCATTTTTATTACCACCACAGTGACAGCGTGGTCGGTTCTTTGGCATTAGGCCACCATTCCACCGCTTACTACCACGGGTGCACTGGCACACCGTGGATTTCGCGTCTGAAACTCAGATATACGCCTACAAACCATATATTCTACAAGAACCTACAGGTCAGGCCTTAGATATCCCCGATCCTAGACACACATTCTGACCCTTAACCCAAGACCTGTGCGGTCTAGCGGTATGTAGGACAGGCCACGATGTCCAAGCGCTAACCGTCCTGCCCACGGGACGGTATAGGAGCTGAGGTAAAGAGCGGGGCACAGATTCCCGTAGCGGTCCTTTAGTAGGGACTCAGGTGGGCTGTAAGTGGTTACGTGCCCGATAGCTGCGTTCGAGGGAATCCCTAGAGAAAGGAGCTAGACCTAGCGATAAAGGGCGTCCGAGAACTTCTTAGCGGATGCGTATGCGGCTTTCTCAGCCCCTTCTAGGTCTTTCGAGCACTAGCGTGGGACCCCCGACCAAGAAAAAGCCCACCAAACCGTGAAAAGGGCTTGGTGGGCGGTATAGGAAGGGTGGAAGGGAAGACGTCGGCAAGCGTGGCTACGCCATAACCTTCGTCTTCATAATCGCTTTCTGCATGCGCTTGTGATAGGCATCCATGGCGCGGCGGAGAACGAGGCCGACGATGAGTGCAGGGATGGTAAATAGCAGTAGCATGCCCAGCTCGCGCCATATGTCGCCGTGGTAGATACCAGCAATGGCGCTGCGGAAGGCATCGATGGCGTAGGTGGCTGGTAGCCAGGGGCTCACGTTCTGGAACCATTCAGGCAGCAAAGGCAGCGGGTATGCGCCGCCGGAGCCCGAGACTTGTATCACGAGCAACAACACCGCTAAGGCCTTGCCGGCACTATCGAGCGTGATGACAAGTGCATAGATGATCAACATAAACACCAGCGAGACTATCCATGCAGCAAACATGAGCATGAATGGGTGAGCGGGCTCGATCTGGACGAAGAAGATGAGGCTGAGAACCACCAAGGTGGCCTGCGCGAGGCCGACCAGGCCGAGTGTGGCAAAGCGGCCGAAAAACGCCTGACCACGGGTGAATTCGCTCTCGTCGTACTTCCCGTTCTCGTCCTTGCGCAAGTATTTACGCTCGGCGTTGGTATGCACCAGCACGCATGCCAGAAGGGCGCCTACCCATAGCGACAAGGTGAGGTAGAACGGCGTCATACCCACGCCAAAGGCAGCGACAGGGTAGACCGGCTGGCGGTCTACAGCCACGGGAGCGGCGATGCGAGAGGCAAGCAGTTCTGGATCGTTGCCGACGATATCCGCCAGCTTGGCCAAATCGCCGCCACGGCGCACCTTGTCGATCTTGCGGCCCATGTCCGCAAAACGGCCGCTTTGCTCCCGCAGGGTGCCGGCAAGGCCGGCAGTGGTATCGCGGGCGCGCGCCAGGCTTTGCTGTGGCGACTCGTCATTCTCGGAAACCGAGGAGCGAATGCCTGCGATGTCCTGCTTGATAGCATCAATATCGTCCGCGACAACCGAGACGCTCTGGTTGAGCTGATCTAGCTGCGGTTTGAGGTTCTCGTTATAGGAATTACGTGCCTTTTCAGCAGCCTGCTTGGCATTGGCGATGGCATCCTTGGTGCGCTGTCGGGAGTCTTGGGACGTGCCACGGCCTTGCTCAAGGTCATCGGCGGTAGATACGAGCGAATCATGCAGAGCGTTGCTCTGGGCAATGGAGGCATCAATCTGGCCCATCATCGCCTTATATCCACCCGCGACTGCGGCAGGTAGAGCTACTTTATCGGCTTGCTCCTTGATGGAAGTGCGAACTCCCTCAAAGGCCTGAGTTTGCTCATTCACCCGTTCAGCGGCGGTGCGGTAGGTCTGCGCCGTTTGTGCGCTGGTGTTGCTTGCATTATTGAGCAACTCATCGACCTGGGCAGAGAGCGCATCGTAGCTTCGCGTTGTAGCAGCCAAGGAAGCGTCGAGCGAACCAGCCGAGTCATTGAGGGTAGAGCGCAGAACGTCGATGGGGTTTTCGCCTTGGTCATTGTTGGTCTTCGTAGCCTGGCGTCCAGCCTCGGCGAGAATATTGTCCGCAGCCTGCGTAAGCGGCAGGGTGGAGTCGACCAGATTGCTTAGTGCACCTACGGTGCCAGCCGCAGCATCAAGGCGGGTGCTGACGTTATTGACGCGATTGTGCAGGTTATTGAGTGCAGTCTGGGTATCGTCCTCATTGAGGTATTTATCAAAATTCGAGACGACGCCAAGGCCGACATTGGCTACCACACGGGTGAAGGACTCGTCGATTTTCTGGATGACGCCGTCCGCACTCTTTTGCGTGATGGTGGTAGACAGCGCATTCTTCTTCTCATTTGTATAGAGGTTGAGCTTGCTTGGTTCGGTTCCTTCTACATAGAACGTGAGAAGGTCCGTGCTGAAGTCTTTGGGAAGGACAATGCCGGCATAGTATTCGCCGGACTTTGTTCCTTCAACTGCATCGGCGCTATCAGTAATGACCCAATCGATATCGTCATTGCGGCTGAGCTGCGAGAGCACCTTATCGCCCAAATTAAGCTTCATGGAGGCGAGGTCGCTTTCGTGGCCTTCATCCTCGCTAGCCACAGCAATCTTGAGCTGGTTGGTATTAGCAAAAGGATCCCAGCTAGCCAGCACGTTGAAGGAAGTGAAAAGCAACGGGATGATGGCAAGGCCAAAAATGATGAGCGCGGTCATTACATTGGTGCGAATGGCGTGGAGGTCATCGCGGAGAATGGTCAGAATGTTTTTCATGACTTACTCGCCTCCCTTTCCGGAGTCAGCACCATCAACGGCGGGCATTTCCTTGGTCTCGCTGGTATTAGAAGGTGTGGAATCTTCGTCTAAGTCCTCTAGGAGGTAGCGGTTTGGGTGTTCCTGTCGGTGCTCGAGGTGCTCCTGGATTTCCTCATCGCTGAGATCCACCAGGCGGTTATCGTGCGCGATGCTCTGCTTGACGTACTCAAGGGAGCAGATAACCCCCACCGCAATGAGCGTGACCAGGCAGGCCAGGCCGAAGATGATGGCCTTTTCTTCAGGGTTAATGCGTGAGTAGATGCCCAAAGCTACGACTAACGCTAGGCCTACCGCGACGGTAATCTTCATCAGCTGGGAGTAATTCCTGCGCGCCATGCTCCATTTATCCTCCAAGCTTTGTTGATACGCCTCGCGGTCATTCAAGGCATGGAGGAGGTCGGTAAAGCGGTACCGGCTGCCGACCAGATGGACCTGCTCATTGATAACCAAACCGCCCTTATGCAGTTCGTCGTTGACCAGCATATTGACGTTGGACAAGCCGCGGCGCATAACGGTACCGATGAGGTAAGCGATCGCGGCCATGCCGATGAGCGCGGCAAGGTTGCGTGCATAGTGGTTGCCGTAGAAACCACCAACGGTCTCGCGCATGGCACCGATGCCATAGGTAAAGGGCAGGAATGGGTGTACGGCGCGGAAGAAGTCCGGCGTCATCTCAATGGGGTAGAGGCCGGATGCGCCCGGAATCTGGATGAAGGCGAAGACCACCGCGATGCCGCGGCCTACGTGTCCAAACGTAGAAACCAAGCTATAGGTAATGCTCAGGTAGCACAGGCCCACGATGACCGCGGTAGCGACGTAGGCCAATGCATTGGCATGTTCAACACCAATGGCCAGGTTGCCGATGGACACGATGAGTGCCTGTGCGATGGCAAAGAAGGAAAGCAAAAGGAAGCGGGCAAGGTAAGCCTTGGTAATGGTGAGGTCCTTGCGGCCCTGCGGGTCTACCTCAGCACGGAAGATGATGAGCAGCATGAACGCGCCGATCCACAGCGTGAGGTTGATAAAGAGCGAGGACATGCCGGAACCATAGTGCTTTACAGGGAATACGGCGTGGCTTTCCATCTCCGCAGGGGAGGCAAGGAAGGAAGACACCTCATCGGTGTTAAGGCCCTTGACAGACTGCAGGATGGAATTGTTATTGGCAGTATTGCTCAGCGCAATCACGTCGCTGCGGGAGGCGCGAAGCCCCTCCTCAATGCCGTCGAGGTCCACAGAAAAACGCTCAACTACTTGCTGGGCCTGGCTTAGCTGCTCGTCGACGCCCCCCAAGAGCCCATCGGTTTGCCCGACCAGTGCCTGCTGGCTTTCGAGCGAGGCGGAAAGCTTGCCGGTGGTAGCGGTGACGTCGGACAGCGCAGCGTTGAGCTTGGGTAGGCCTTCGGCTACATTATCGCGCAGCGCGTGGGAATCATCGCGCGTTTGGGCAGCCATCTTTTCCAGCATACCCGTGGTCTTATTGAGCGAATCGATGGTGTCGTTCGTATCGCCGTTGAGAGTATCTAAGTCACCGAGAACGGCCTTATTTTGATCATTGCGTTTGCGGAGGTCTCCTACCTGATCCTTAATCTGTTGGGAAACCTGTGGTGGCAGGGCCGGTGAAGACGCAAGCTTTTCAAGCTGATCGATTGCCCGGTCAGCTTCACCGACGATTCCTGACGCGCCCGCAGATGCGGCACCTACGCGATTTAGGGCGCCGCGCAGCTTGCCGGAGACCGAGCCCACGGTGGCATTGGCGGAGGCGGTTCCATCTGCCATCGCGGTCGTGCCTTCTACATAGGCGGCGGTGGCATCATCGGAGAAAGAAGTAACTTCCCGCTGGACCTCCGCAGTAATGGAGTTAAGTTGATCCAGGGCGGTCTGGGCATCATCGATGGTCTTTTGCACCGTGCCCAAAGACTTACGGGCTTGCGCGATAGTTGGGCGCGCTTTCTCGATGGTGGAATGCACGTCAGCAAGCTGGCTGCGGGAGTTAGCTACCGTATCTGCAGTATCTGAAAAAGAATCCGCGGTCTTGTTTGCAGTACTGTTAATCTTCTGGCTCAAATCGCCACCGGAGTTCTTTAGCTCAGTGGCCACCGAATCCGCTACCTGCTCTTTAAAGGTAGAGCTAATGGTGGTGTCTAGGGTCGAAGCGCCAGTATCAGTAATCTTCGGTGCAATGGCGTTCAGCTTTTCATTGACGTGATATTCCAGCGTGGGCTGAGAATAGGTACCTTTAAAAAGGCTCACGAAATCTGCCGAAAAGTCCTCGGGGACGATCACCGAGGCGAAGACGTCACCCTTCTTAACGGCGTCTTCGGCTTCCTGGCGGTCCATGAACTGCCAGCCCAGCTTGTCATTGTCATGAAGCTTGTCAATCATCTGCCCGCCGACGTCTAAGTGGCCGGTCATCTCCGAGGATGCGCCTTTGTCCTCATTAACTACGGCGACTTTGAGGTGTTCTGTGTTTCCGTAGGGGTCCCAGAAACCGGAGATGTTTACCCAGGAATACAGGGCTGGGGTGATCATCAAACCAATGAGGATCACCCAGACCTGCGGGGTCCGCCACAAGCGGACAAAATCTTGAAGAAAAATCTTCCAACTAGTAATCACTCGAAAAATCGTAACACCCAACCGGAAAGAACTAATAGCCTGACTGTCAGTTTTAACAGAAATGAGAGAGCGCGTCCCGTCGAGCTTGCAGATATGTTTCTGGTGTGAATTTCGGGGACGATTTCAGCAGTAGGGTGGGCATAGAAAAAGCCGCCTGGGTCCTCAGTTCAAGGGACCTAGGCGGCAAGCACGTGGGGCTGGGCCCCGATAGGCGCTTAGTGCTCGTCGTAGTGATCGCCGTGGGCGGCGTGGCGGTGGCCGTCGTGCAGGTAGTCCACGTGGTCGCCGTGTGGGATCGCTACGTGGCCGCAGCCTTCACCATGGGTGTGGTCGGCGTGCGCCTCGGCTTCAACGTGCTCGGTGGTCTCGCACTCATCCCAGTGGCCATCATGCTCACGGTGAATGTGGCCCTCGTGGAGATAGTCGGTGTGGTCACCGTGTGGGAAGGAAACGTGGCCGCAATCGGCGCCATGGGTGTGGGTATGGTCTTCGTGGGTGTTGTGGGTCATGATGCCTGATCCTCTCTGGTAGGGGACGTTCCCCGTTGTTTTCAGTGCGTTTTCATTAAACCGTATTTTCATTTGAGTTTCAATAGGTGTGGGCGCGTTTCTCTAATTTTCCGGTTTGGGAAATAAAAGGGCCCGCCTCCTTGGGGCTAGGTGGAGGCGGGCGTCGTAAAGCTAGGGAGGGCCTTAGAGGAGATTGCTCAATTCGCGTGCGGCGGAAATGAGAATGTCGGCGTATTTCTGGGCCGGGGAAGGTTGGAAGCGCTCGACCGATCCGGAGATTGACAGTACTGCGAGGAAAGTTCCGGAACCATCGAAAACCGGCGCGGAAATGGAGGCTAAGCCGGCTTCACGTTCCTCAATAGATTCGGAATAGCCTTGGTTTCGGGCCGCCTCAATGTCTTCTTGGGTAAACGAGGCGTCTTCGGTATTGATGTCTACATATGCGGCAATGATGCGTGCGGCAGAGCCGGAGCTAAGCGGTAGCTGGCGCCCGACTGGCACGACGTTGTGGAGGCCGGATTCCGGCTCCCTGGTGGCAATGCAGGTGCGGGTATTTCCGGTGACCTCGAAGAGTTGGATGGATTCTCCGGTATGTTCGCGCAGTTTCTCCATGATTGGCCCGGCTGCCTCGAGGAGGTGATCGCGGTTGCCGGGAAGGGCTGGGCCGGCCTTCCACTTTCCATCGGGGGTGCGAACGAGGATGCGGTGTGCTTCGAGTGCGGTGGCCAATCGGTGTGCTGTCGCCCGAGGTAGCCCCGTGGTTTCGCATAATTCATTGAGGGTGGAGGGGTGGTTGGCGGCGGCCATCATTATGGCCATTGCTCGATCCAACACTTTAATTCCGGAAACTGCGCTATACTCTCCCATACAATGAAATCTACGTCCCAACTTATGAGATTTCAAGTGTGGAGAGATGTTTATGAACCAGAAGCTGACATTGGCAGAAAAAGTCTGGCGCGATCACGTCGTCCAACACGGCGATGCTGGGGCGCCAGACCTTATCTTTATTGACTTTCAGCTACTACATGAAGTTACCAGTCCGCAGGCCTTTGATGGCTTGCGGCTGGCCGGCCGCACGTTGCGTCACCCTGAGCTGCACTTGGCCACCGAGGATCATAACGTTCCCACGCAAGGCATCAAGTCCGGCAATCTCTTGGAAATCAAGGATGAGGTTTCACGCACCCAGGTATCGACCCTGCGCAAGAATTGCGAGGAATTTGGAGTGCGCTTGCACTCCATGGGAGATGCGCAGCAAGGCATTGTCCACACAGTTGGCCCGCAGCTGGGAATCACCCAGCCGGGTATGACAATCGTGTGTGGCGACTCGCATACCTCCACGCACGGCGCCTTTGGTTCTATCGCCATGGGTATTGGCACCTCTGAGGTAGAACACGTCATGGCTACGCAGACGCTTTCTTTAAAGCCATTCAAAACCATGGCTATTGAGGTGACTGGCGAGCTGCAAGAAGGGGTATCTGCCAAGGATCTCATCTTGGCCATTATCGCGAAAATTGGTACCGGTGGCGGGCAGGGCCACATTATTGAATATCGCGGTGAGGCCATCCGCAAGATGTCCATGGAAGCGCGCATGACGATGTGCAATATGTCTATTGAGGCAGGAGCCCGCGCCGGCATGGTCGCTCCCGATGAGACGACCTTCGAGTATGTCAAGGGCCGCGAGTTCGCTCCCACAGGAGCAGACTGGGATGCTGCAGTTGAGTATTGGAAGACACTTCCCACGGACGAAGGGGCAGAATTCGATACTGTCGTGGAAATTGATGGCTCCTCGCTGACCCCATTTGTTACGTGGGGAACCAATCCTGGACAGGGCCTTCCGTTAGGGGAGAAGGTCCCAGATCCGGAAAATTGTGGTGACGATAATGAAAAGGCCACTGTGGAAAAGGCTTTGCAGTATATGAACCTGCAGCCAGGTACTCCGCTGCGCGATATCAAGATCGATACCGTCTTCGTCGGTTCCTGTACCAATGCCCGCATTGAAGACCTGCGCGCTGCAGCCGACGTGGTCAAGGGGCGCACCATCGCTGCCAATACGCGGATGATGGTCGTGCCGTCCTCCGCCGTGGTCAAGGGCCAAGCGGAGGAGGAGGGCCTCGACGAAATCTTCCGACAGTTCGGCGCGGAGTGGCGTACCGCCGGCTGCTCGATGTGCTTGGGTATGAATCCAGATCAATTGGCTCCGGGCGAGCGATCCGC
Source organism: Corynebacterium tuberculostearicum (assembly GCF_022347385.1). GTDB lineage: Bacteria > Actinomycetota > Actinomycetes > Mycobacteriales > Mycobacteriaceae > Corynebacterium > Corynebacterium tuberculostearicum_M. The sequence continues at coordinate 71,461 of NZ_JAKRDT010000008.1, read as the reverse complement.
CTCCACCTCCAACCGCAACTTCGAGGGGCGACAAGGCCCTGGTGGGCGCACCCACCTTGTCTCCCCGCAGGTGGCTGCCGCGACTGCCGTGACCGGTTACCTGTCTAGCCCTGCAGATCTGGATTAAGCGCTTAGAAAGGCATTGACAATGGAGAAATTTATTACGCATACGGGAACGGGCGTGCCCCTGCGTGCTTCCAACGTGGATACTGACCAGATCATCCCCGCGCGCTACTTGAAGTCGGTCAAGCGTACCGGCTTTTCAGATGGCCTATTTTCAAATTGGCGCTCCGATGACAACTTTGTACTCAACCAGGCGCAATTCAAGGATGGCTCGGTGCTTTTCGCGGGCAGTGATTTTGGCACCGGATCCTCCCGTGAGCACGCAGTGTGGGCGTTGAGTGAATACGGTTTCCACGCGGTATTTTCTTCCCGCTTTGCTGATATTTTCCGCGGCAACGCTGGAAAATCCGGACTGTTTACTGGATTGATGGAGCAAGAAGATATTGAGCTCATCTGGAAACAGCTGGAAGCAGGAGAAACCCAGGTCACCGTGGACCTAGAGGCCCGAACGGTCACGGTGGGTGAAAATACCTACCGCTTCGATATTGATGACTACACCCGTTGGCGGTTGATGGAAGGGCTGGATGACATCGGCATTACGCTCCGCAACGAGGATGCAATCGCTGCCTACGAATCGCATCGCCCCAGCTTCAAGCCCGCTGTTCACGCCCAATAGCAGAAGAATCGATGGCGATCGGCGGGCCAGCAGTGCCCCTACAGTCTTGCAACGCGAAGAGGCCGTAGGGGCGCCGTGCGCTCACACGTGAACTTTAAACTTTCGCCTTGGGGTAAATGGGGGTACAACTCGGTAACGTATAGGTAACAATTGCTTGCTCCAGTTTCCCGCAACAAAGTATCGCCCTAGCTTTAGACTTATGAGCAATCCCTATTCGAATAATGATTCCTTCAATTCAGGAAACAACGGGGCAGAGTATCCCGGAGCCGACCATGAGTCTGTATCTCATGGAAATGGTGCGAATGGCCAGTCTGGCTACGGCCACCAGCAGTTTGGCCAGCAACAGTATGGACAACAGCAGTACGGCCAGCCTGGATACGCCGGGAGCCCGTATCCGGGAGACGATTCCCTGTATGGCCGAGACGTAGATGCTATTCAGGTCGTCGCGGATAGCTTCCGCTACTTCGGCCGCAATTGGGCGGAGTGGATTTTCGGTCCGCTGGTGCAGATGGTAGTTGTCTTGATCCTCTATTTGCTGATGTTCGCCGTCCTAGCAGGCAGCGGTGCATCCATTGATGCTCTAGCCAATAGCGGCTCGGGTTCCGATGCCGCGCTTACCGGTGGGCTCATTGCAGTAATGTTCTTAGCCTTTATCGCCATGTTCCTCGTGGTTATTTGGTCAGTTAGCACTTGGTACAAGGCTGCTAATAAACAGGTGGATACCGGGACGCTGGAGATAACGGACTTTCTGAGCTTTAAAAATGTCGCCGGTCTCATGGCGGTGAATGTGCTTTCGTACCTGGTTATTACCCTGGGCTTCATTCTCCTGGTTATTCCGGGACTCTTCGCCGCCTTCTTCTTCACTTGGATGCCGGCCGTCAAGGCTGCACGCCCTGAGCTATCTGTGGGCGAAACCTTTGGTGCATCCATCGAGGTCGCAAAGAAGAACGTTGGAGTGACCATCTTGGTGCTCGTCCTAATTGCCGTCCTGTACGCCGTGCTGAGCTTTACCATCGTCGGCGCTATTTTGTTCCCGGCGCTGAATACACTCATTATGGTTCTCTTTGTCCGCCGCACCCTTGAACTGCGCGGCTAGAAAGCTGCGCAGTCGCACAATAGGAGTGCACAGAAGGCCCTGCCGGTCCACCGAATCAGGTGGCAGGCAGGGCCTTAATTGTTGGTCGGGGAGAAGCCAGGAAACTAGCGCACCGGCAGTGGGCTAGCCAGGTAATCGGCACCGGTGAGCTCGCCATTGTTGAAAGACAAGACCCACACAGAAGCCTTCTTAAACTTCAGCTTGTCCACCGGCTTTTTCAGGAACTTTGGGGCGAGGTCTTCAATGATGCCAGGAATGGTGGCGCCTTGGCTGACGATGACGGGCACCCCGCCTTCGTTGACCACGCGGTGGAAGGCTTTCTTGGCCGCTTCTGGGTCGTTCTCCCAGGCCTCGTCACCAAAGTTTTTGTTGATGGAAATGTCCTTGCCCAGTTCGTCGGCAAGCGGGGCAGCCGTCTGCTGGCAGCGCTGGGGCAGGGCAGAGTAAATGGCGGTGGGCTGGAAGGCACTGAGCATCGGCACCAGCATCTCTGCTTGGCGGCGGCCCTTTTTATCCAGTGGCCGCAGGTTGTCATCGCCTTGCCAGCTACCGCTTTCATGCGCGCGTGCGTGGCGCACATAAAGCACGCGGGTAGCGGGCGCGATGCGTAGGCGCTTAGCCGCCTTGGCCACTACCGCGGTATCAACGTCGTAGGACAGGAGGTCTTGCGCTTCATCGATGGGCAGCCACCGTAGCTCATCGGTTTCACTATTGGCGGAATAGGTTCCGCCCAGGTACTTGGCCACCCAGTAGTAGACCACCTTAGTGCGGCCTTGGACTGGGTACGTTACCTTGCCGATGAGCTTGCCTAGACGCACGCTAAAGCCGGTCTCCTCCAGGATTTCCCGGGCCGCGGTAGTGGGCAGGGATTCGCCGGGATCGACCTTGCCCTTGGGCAGGGACCAATCATCGTAATGGGGGCGGTGGATGAGCGCGATTTCCGGGTCCTGCGGGGAGCCGCGCCAGATTACGGCGCCGGCGGCAAGGGTAGTGCGGTGGAATTCCTTGGCGGGGTCCACCGGGATTTCCTGGTGGCGGCCGGAAATAAACTCCTCGTGCTGCTGATCCTTGTCGGTTTCGTGCATCTTTTTAATATTGGGCATCGTCTGCCTCCACGGGGCCTTTCCACAGTAATTGGGTTTATAAGAACAACGTCTAAGGGCCCATTGTCCCACGGGTTAGGCGCGTTGTGCATCCTTGCCCCACGGGGGACGGGCATGCTTTAAGGTTAGGGTTATAGATTTGCACGTTTGGAGGAGACACCATGGTTAATGTTGCCGTGATGGGTGCTGGTTCTTGGGGCACTACCTTGGCCAAGGTCTTTGCGGACGCCGGAAATGACGTTCGCCTGTGGGCGCGCCGCGCGGAATTGGCGCAGGCCATCAACGAGACCCACACCAATCCGGACTATTTGCCGGATACCCGCCTGCCGGCCGTGGTGCGGGCCACCCATGATGATGTCGAAGCGCTGGCGCTTGCCGACGTCGTCGTGTTCGGCGTTCCCTCCCAAACCTTGCGCGCCAACGTGGAAAAGTGGGCGCCGCACCTGCCAGAGGACGCGACCCTGGTGTCTATTTCTAAAGGCGTAGAGACTGCCACGCTCAAGCGCATGAGTGAGGTCATTATGGATGCGGCGGGCGTGCCAGCAGACCGCGTGGCGGTACTGTCTGGCCCGAACTTGGCCAAGGAGATCGCTGCCGGCCAAGTGGCCGCCACGGTGATTGCCTGCTCCGATGAAGACCGCGCTCAGCGCGTGCAGGCTGCGGTCGCCGCGCCGTACCTGCGGCCCTACACCAATACCGATGTCATCGGCGCGGAAATCGGTGGCGCCTGCAAGAATGTCATCGCCTTGGCCTGTGGTATCGCCTCCGGCAAGGGGCTGGGCAATAACACCATGGCCACCATCATCACCCGCGGTCTGGCGGAGATTACCCGCCTGGGCGTGGAGCTGGGGGCGGATCCATTTACCTTTTCCGGCCTGGCAGGCATGGGCGACTTGGTGGCAACGTGCACCTCGACATTGTCGCGCAACCGCACCTTTGGCTACCGCCTGGGCCAAGGTGGCACGATTGAAGAGGCCAAGGCAGCCACCAATGGCCAGGTCGCGGAGGGCGTCTACTCCTGTGACTCCATCTATCGCCTAGCCCAGCAGGCCGGGGTAGAGATGCCGATCACCCACGCGGTCTATGGCGTGTGCTACGAGGGCATGGCGGTGGAAGATATGATCATCGCTTTGATGGGTCGGTCCAAGAAGTCGGAGTAGGTCGAGGGTAAAATCTGCGGGCATGACTGAAAAGACCCGCGTGGCCGTTATCTATGGCGGCCGTAGCACCGAGCATTCCGTATCCTGCGTATCCGCTGGCGCGATCATGAACCACCTCGATCCAGAGAAGTTCGAGGTGGTGCCCATCGGTATTACCCGTGAGGGCACGTGGACGCCCGGCACCACTGAGGGCTTAGAAATTGTCGATGGTGTTATGCCGGAGGTCAGCCCAGGTGCGGAGCTGACCCTTTCTCTTGATCCCAATGCCAGGGGACAGTTCCACAACGTCACCGACGGCACGCTCTTTGCAGAGGTCGACGTGGTATTTCCCATTCTGCACGGCCCCTTCGGTGAGGACGGCACTATCCAAGGCCTCTTTGAGCTTTCCGGCTTGCCCTATGTAGGCCCAGGGGTCTTGGCGTCCTCGGTGGGCATGGATAAGGAATTTACCAAGAAGGTGCTGGCGGCCGCAGACCTGCCAGTAGCGCCCGAGGTCATCCTCAAAGGCCGCACCGAGCTAAGCGAGGACGAAAAGCAGCGACTAGGCCTGCCCGTCTTTGTTAAACCCGCACGCGGTGGATCCTCCATTGGCGTATCCAAGGTCACTACCTGGGAGGAATTCCCCACAGCCGTCGACCTGGCGCTAGAGGATGACGAAAAGATCCTGGTGGAGCCGGAAATCGTTGGCCAAGAGGTAGAAATCGGCGTGCTCCACTATGCCGATGGCACCTTGCTGGCCTCCGTCCCGGCACTGCTCGCCGGTATCGATGATTCCGACGAGGGCTTTTATGGCTTCGACACCAAGTACCTCGACAATGTGGTTACCGCCGAAATCCCGGCGCCGTTCGCACCTGAGCTGACCGAGAAGCTACGCGACATGGCAATCCGCGCCTTCGAGGCCCTCAACTGTGAGGGCTTGTCTAGGGTCGACTTCTTCGTCACCGAGGAATCTGTGTACATCAACGAGATCAATACCCTGCCGGGCTTTACCCCGATCTCCATGTACCCGCAGGTGCTCGCGGCCTCGGGCGTTGAGTACCCGGCGCTGCTCGAGGCGCTTATCGAGCAGGCCCTAGCCAAGTAGGCCCAAGCGCTGCTTATTTTTCGGCCGTGTGCTCTGCGAGCACATCGCCAATTTCCACCAGGGCCGCCTGCGCGGCATCTTGTGGGGCGTGTAGCGCAAGGTAGTCCTCGCGGCCGAGGGCAAACCACGTGCCCGCGGTCGTGCCATGGGCCAAGGTGGTGTCCTCGAACCACGGAATATCGTTGACCTGTTGGAGCTTGACTCCGGCGCGATAGTTCTCCGGCTTGGCTACGCCGCATCGCGCAACGATGTCTTCGCGGCCTTCGGCACTCCATACATAGGTATTCTTATCCTCAACCTCGCGGCGGCTGTATCCCTCAGCCACCGAATCGGGCAGGGCCTTGTCTACTTCTGCGCACATCTGGTCATTCCCCGCCTTGAGAGCCTTAAGTGGCGCCTCGTGGGCAGTGGCAGGCTTTTCTTCGAGGGAAGAGAGGGCGTCGTTCAGCTCGCCCGGCTCTGCGTCAGTGGAGGCAGTGACCGCGACAACGGGGAAGCGCTGCGGCGCATACCAAGTGGTGAGGTTGGAGCCGGGGGTGGCATCGCGCACCTGGAACCACTGTTCGCCTTCTACGTCCTGGGTCTGGGAGTACTCGGTGTACTGGAAAGGCATATCTACGCCACAGCGCACGGTGACCTTATCCTCTGAGGTAGTGGCCCAGGCCGCGACGCCCGAAGGCACGGGCTCGGCAATATCGGCACGTGGCCTATCCATGACCTGATCCGGAAGGGCGTCGATAAAGCTGCGGCAGGCTTGCGAGTCTGCCTCCTTAGACTCCACGGGGGAGACCGCCACTGGTGCTTTGGCGACGTTATTGAATACGTATTTTGCGCCGAAAAGGACCGCCAGAACCATCACTATGGACAACCCAAGTGAAATGAAGATCGCGGTGCGGTTAAATTGGGATGTCATAAGGGCTCATAGTATCGAAAGGAAGCTGGTGAACTTAACTCAGACTCTCGCAGATGTGGGAGAACGCGCCGCCATCCGGGAAATTACCTCCGTGGCCTCCAGTAGGCTCAATGGAGACGATGCCGCGGTACTGCCCAGCGCGCCGCCGAATTCCCGCACCGTGGCGGCCACTGATTTGATGGTGGAGGGACGTCATTTTCTGCGCGAGTGGTCTACCCCGCGCGAGATTGGCAAGAAGGCCATCTTGCGCAATTTTGCCGATGTGGAAGCTATGGGTGCCCGTCCGGTTGCTGCCCTGCTTGCAATCGCCGCGCCAGGCGATACCCCGGTGCCCTTCGTACGTGGCATTGCCGAGGGAATTGCGGAACATAGCTCCTTCTATAACGCCGAGTTGGTAGGCGGCGACCTCACGAAGTCTGATCTCTTGGTCATCAATATCACGGCCGTAGGCTTCCTGGGCGGCAGCCTTCCCGCCTTGACTTTGGACGGGGCGCGGGCAGGTCAGCAGGTGGTAGCGCACGGCAAGATCGGCCACTCGGCCGCCGGCTTGGCCTTGTTGGAGCGCTTCGGCCGGAACCTTCCTGCAGGGCATGAGCACCTGCAGCCGCTTATCGACGCCCACTGTGCCCCCTGGCTCAACCCCGGCCGCGGCGTCATTGCCCGTGCCGCGGGGGTCACCGCCATGACCGATAACTCAGACGGGCTGATCCAAGACTGCACGACGATGGCCGAGCACTCCTGCGTACACATGGACTTGGATCCACAGGCCTTGCAACCGGAAGAATTGCTGTGCCAAGCCGCGGATCTACTCGACTGCGACCCGTGGGAATGGGTACTCAGCGGTGGAGAAGACCACACCCTCATCGGCACGACGGCAAAGGAAGCGCCCTCCGGATTCCGAAAGATTGGCACCGTAACCCGCGGCTGCGGGGTTACGCTGGGAGGTACGACACCGAGCTATCAGAAAGGCTGGCTGAGCTTTTAACCATGCACCCCACCTACCACCCCTCTTGGGAGCCGGTGCTGGCACCGGTAGTTGAAAAGCAATGGCCACAGATTTCTCACGCTCTTGAGGGGCAGGACTATTTGCCCCCGGCGGAGGACGTCTGCCGCGCGTTGCAGATGCCGCTGGATGAGGTCCGGGTGCTCATTGTGGGCCAAGACCCTTATCCCACCCCAGGACACGCCATGGGCATGGCCTTCTCGACTCGCCCGGGTGTGAAACCGCCGCGTTCCTTGGTCAATATTTACCGCGAGCTGCACGATGATCTGGGTATCGACGGCCGGGAAGACGGGGACCTGAGCGCCTGGGCGGACCAGGGAGTGCTGCTGCTGAACAGGGTGCTTACCGTAGCCCCAGGCAAAGCCGGTTCGCACCGTCACATCGGTTGGGAAGAGATCACCGAGGCTGCCATTCGCGCGCTCAACCGCAGCCCCATGGTCGCGATTCTCTGGGGCCGGGATGCACAAGCGTGTGAGCGCTTTCTTCCCGACGTCCCCTGTATCAAGTCCCCACACCCCTCACCGCTTTCTGCCAGCCGCGGTTTCTTTGGATCGAAGCCCTTTTCCCGGGCAAACGCCCTTTTGCGGGACCAAGGCGCACAGGAAATAGACTGGCGCTTGTAAACTATTGCGCATGTCCTACCCCAGCACGCTGGATTCCCACGGAATGCGCAATTGGGCCACCCGCGCCGTGGGGGAATTAGCCCATCGCCGCGATGAGATCAACGCGCTCAATGTCTTTCCCGTGCCGGATTCCGATACGGGCTCGAATATGGCGCACACTATGGAGGCAGCGGTTGCGGAGCTGGACAATGGTGGCGATGTCGCCGATTCACTCGCGCTCGGGGCGGTGCGTGGTGCCCGCGGAAACTCGGGAATGGTGCTCTCGCAGGTTCTGCGCGGCGTGGCCGAGTCAACTGTGGACTCAGTTATCGACGGTGCCGTCTTTGTCCGCTCCCTCAAGCAGGCCGTGGAGCTGGTGGACCGGGCTATCGCCGAGCCGGTGGAAGGCACAGTTATTACGGTCTTGAAGGCAGCAGCCGAGGCTGCCGGCGACGCTCAAGCGCAATCAGGCGCAACCTTGCACAGTACTGTGAGTGCCGCAATCGCTGCCGCGGAAACGGCCCTCGAGCGCACTCCTTCGCAATTGCCAGCCCTGCGCGAGGCAGGAGTGGTGGATGCCGGCGGCGCTGGTCTCGTTATCCTCTTAGAGTCTCTCCTTGCTGAGATCGAAGGCTCGACTGGGCACACAGGCCTGCCCGAGGCGGAGCCGACAACTGAACTGGAAGTGGTGTTTTTCTTCGAGGGAGATATAGACGCGCTGCAAACAGCAATTTCCCCTATGGGAGATAGCCTCGTCATCGCTCGCGCCACCGAGGACAGCGCTAATGTACATATCCACTCCCGGCAGGCAGGCAAGGTCATCGAAACCGCCTTTGGAACAGGAAAGGTCTCCAACCTGCACCTCGAGGTGTTGCCTCCTCACGCCGAACCTGCTTCCGAAGATCCGATTGCTCGCCGAGTGTTTGCCGCCGCACCAGCCGGGCCCATCAGCGATCTTCTGGCATCTGCGGGGGTTAGCGTCGTGTCACCGGATGATCCCATTGCGGCGAAAGACGAGGACATCGTTCTTGCTACCGGCGTGAGTTCGCAGACCGCTGCTGGGCGAGTAGTGCCCGCGCAATCGCTGGCTGCAGCCTTAGCCGCGATCTCCGTCTATGAACCGGATAACCCAGATACTGGTGCCGTCGTTGCCGCCATGCGTGATGCTGCCAAGTCCATGCGAGTGGCTTACCCGAGCCAGGAAACCCCGCAATCAATCATTGCCACTTGCCGCGATCTCTTAGCAGAAGGCGGTGAGCAGGTCACAGTCTTAAGCGCCCTTGATCTAGACCAGGAGGACCTAGCTCAACAGCTTCGCGTGGACGTTATGGCACTGAAAGTACCGGATATCGCAACCGAAATCGGAGTGGAATAGCAATGCTCGGCTGGCAGGACAACCGCCCTTTGACAGAGGTGCTTGCGGCGAAGGACGCCGCGAAGATTACCAAAGCACTGGGGTATGAGACCTGCGGCGAGCTCTTAGCTCACTATCCGCGAGACTATATCCGCCACAACAAGGACGTCGGCCTAGGAGACGCTGCGGAGGGCGATATCGTCACGGTTACCGGAACCATTACCGGATTTACCCGACATGACTCGGGCAAGACCACCATCATCAATGTGCAGCTCGATGGCAGCATCATTGCGACGTTTTTCAATGCCAATTACGTGATGCGGATGTTGCACCGCGGACAGCGCGTCATGATGAGCGGCAAGCTTAAGTTCTTTCGCAATCAGCCGCAGTTGCAGCAGCCGGACTTTGTAGAGATCGATGCGTTTGGCCGCCCCGATGGCGAACTGGATGATTACCGCCAGCCAGCGGCCGAATCCGGCAAGAAGCACCGCCCAAAGGCCACCGGCTCGCTGCGGAACCTGTCGCAGTTTGGCAGGCTCGACCAGCTCCTCTTGGAACGCGAATGGATACCGGTGTACCCGGCTACGTCCAAGGTGACTTCGTGGTACATCATGGGTGCCATCCACTACGTCTTATCTAAGACCCCGCCGATTGAGGAACCGCTGGATTATCAGATGATCATCAGCCTCGATAAGGCAGTGCGGGAAATCCATGAGCCGGGGGAGGCGGGCCCGTACCGTGCGATTCAAAGGCTGAAGTACAACGAGGCTCTGTCCATTGGCCTGGTGATGGCATTGCGCCAGCGAGATGCCGAAGCCCGGACCGCTTCTACCATGCCGGCTACCTTAGGCGGCTATCGCGAGGAACTGCTGAGCCATCTGCCCTTTGATCTGACTGAAGGGCAGCGGCGCGTCATCAGCGAGATTGAAGACGATCTGGCTCGTCCGCTGCCCATGATGCGCTTGCTGCAAGGTGAGGTTGGCTCTGGCAAAACCATGGTGGCTACCTGCGCTATGCTGCAGGCTGTTGACGCAGGAACGCAGGCCGCGCTGTTGGCGCCGACGGAAGTACTCGCCTCCCAACACGCTGCCTCCATCGGAACCTCGGTTCCCGAAGGGGTCAAGGTGGTACTCCTGACCGGCTCCATGCGTACGGCGGACAAGCGGCAGGCATTATTGGATATTGTCTCCGGTGACGCGGACATCGTCATTGGAACCCATGCGATTATCCAAGACAGCGTGGAGTTCTTTAACCTGGGATTGGTCGTCGTAGATGAGCAACACCGGTTTGGTGTAGAGCAGCGCGATAGCCTGCGGTTAAAGGCACGTGAAGGCCTCAGCCCCCACGTGCTGGTGATGACAGCAACACCGATTCCGCGCACCATTGCGATGACCGTCTTTGGTGACCTCGCCGTATCAACGCTGACCGAGCTGCCCGGTGGTCGCAAACCTATTCAGTCAGCAGTGGTGGCCGAGTGGCGGCCGACCTGGGTGCTGCGCGCACTCGAGCGGATACGCGAGGAGGTTGCCCACGGCCATCAGGCCTATATCGTTTGCCCGCGCATTGAAGGCAAAGGCGGGGTGCTAGAGCTTGCACAGCAGTTAGAAAACGGTCCCTTCAAGGGACTGCGGGTCGCCATTTTGCATGGGAAGATGCCCAATAAAGACGAGGTAATGACGTCATTTGCCAGGGGAGAGATCGATATCCTGGTCTCTACCACGGTCATTGAGGTGGGCGTGGATGTTCCCAATGCCACGGTGATGCTCATTCGCGAGTCCGAGCATTTCGGCGTTTCCCAGTTGCACCAGTTGCGTGGGCGTGTGGGACGAGGCGGCAATGCCTCCGTCTGCCTTTTGCACACGACGGCAGCCGATAACACTCCGTCCTTCCGTCGTATCACTCAGATCGCCCAAACGTCCTCGGGTTTTGAACTGGCCGAGCTTGATTTGCGCCAGCGGCAAGAGGGCGACATCTTGGGCACCATGCAGTCCGGAACTCACCGCACACTGCGGCTACTGAACTTGGCGGATGACCAAGACATTGTGGAGCGCACCCACACGGATGCGCGCGCCATGGTGATGCGCAATCCCGAGCTGGCTGAGGAACTCACGCGCAATTTGAGCGAAAGCGAACAGGAATACTTGGAGAAGAACTAAGACGGGTTAACCTAGAAGCATGAAAATTTACGCCCCTTTCGCGGGCATCGTCCGTTGCCATGTGAATGTGGGAGACACTGTTGATACCGGAGTACCGCTTGCGACCGTTGAAGCCACGAAGCTCGAGGCTCCCGTAGAAAGCCCGGGACCAGGAAAGGTCCACCGTATTGTGGTCTCTGACTTTAGTGATGTGGTGGGCGGAGACCTTTTGATGGAGATTGGAGAAGCATAAATGACGCGCATTATTGCCGGCGAAGCTCGCGGACGCACCATTAAAGTGCCTGCAGAAGGAACCCGGCCTACCGCAGACCGCGCCCGCGAAGGGCTGTTTTCATCTCTCACTGCACGGTGGGGCTTTGCTGGATCTTCGGTGCTCGATCTTTTTGCTGGCTCTGGTGCCCTGGGCCTAGAGGCGGCGAGCCGTGGAGCAGATGAAGCAGTACTGGTGGAATCTTCGGCCGATGCGGTGAAAATCATCCGGCACAACATGGGCGTCGTCAAGCATCCCGGCGTGCGCGTGCAAGAGATGAAGGTAGGCACCTACCTGGCTAGTGCCCCGCGCAAACACTTCGATCTGGTGCTTGCGGACCCGCCCTATGCTTTTGATGAGGTGGATGCACTCATTGCTGCCATCGAACCGGTGCTTACTGATCGCGCAATGGTAGTAATTGAGCGCCACGTCGATTCCGCGGATATGGTGTGGCCTGCTGGTTTTGAGCCCACCGGCCAAAAGCTTAAGAAGCGCACCTTTGGCATCGCCCGCATGGATATGGCGGTCTATACTCGCCCCGGCAGCGAGGACGCCGAAGACTAATCCCCTGAAAAGAAAGCGAAAGTAGCATGACTAAGGCCGTCTGCCCTGGATCCTTCGACCCCGTCACCTTAGGTCACGTCGATATCATCAATCGCGCTAACCAGATGTTTGATGAGGTCACCGTGTTGGTAACCGGTAACCCTGACAAGCCTTCTGGGCTCTTTAGCGTGGAGGAGCGCATGGAACTTATCCGCCAAAGCGTGGATTCATCCATCAAGGTGGATTATTGCTCCGGGCTGTTGGTGGACTACACCACGGAGCATGGGGCAGACGTCCTAGTGAAGGGACTGCGTAGCTCTCTCGATTATGAATATGAGCTGCCTATGGCGCAGATGAATCGGCGCCTTTCGGGAATCGATACTGTCTTCCTACTCACGGACGAGAAGTACGGCTATATTAGTTCCTCGCTGTGTAAGCAGGTAGCCAAGTTTGGCGGCGACGTAACCGGAATGTTCCCAGAGTCTGTCGGCCGTGCGGTAAAGGAGAAATACCGGCAGTGAGCCTCGCACTGGTTATTTTCCTCGTCGTTGTCGTTGGTTCGACACTGCAACGGGTATCCGGAATGGGGCTCGGCCTCATCGGCGGCCCCATCCTCATGCTCATTATGGGGCCGGTCGAAGGCATCCTGGTGATCAACGTTCTGGCCTGCATAAATGCGATTCTGACCACCTATTCCGTGCGTGAAAATGTGAGCTGGAAGAAGTTCGGACTTATAGCTCCAGTTATGGTGATTGGTTCCTTGGCCGCGGCGTTGCTCATTAGGCGCATGGACACGGCAGGGCTGATGATCGTGGTGGGCGCTGCGCTTCTGGCCGCATTGGCCGTAGTGACATTTGGAAAGAAGTTTGTCCCGCCGATGGAGGGCAAAGGCCCTGCCATCTCCGCCGGTATTCTCGGCGGCTTTACCAATACCTTGGCGGGCGTGGCCGGCCCTGTTATTACCGTCTACGCCCAGGCGGCAAAGTGGCCCCAAAATGTCTACGCAGCTACGCTGCAGCCGATTTTTGTCGTAGGCGGATTCTTTTCCGTGATGACCAAGACGCTCACAGGTGCGGCCCACTTTGATGGCTTGCCTTGGGTGATGTGGCCCGCCGGTGTATTAGGTATGTTCGTCGGAATTTGGGCCGGCACCCGCATTTCCCAGCGTGTTCCACGAGAAAAGGCCCGCGTGCTCTCACTGAGCGTTGCCGGGTTGGGCGCGGCCAGCGCACTGATTCGGGGCATTTTGACGCTTTCGTAGACGAGTCAGCCACGGCAAAGCCCGCCGGTCCTCTTCGCGGAAGAGGGCGGCGGGCTGAAGGCAATCTGTGGAGTGTAGTGGGGTTATAGCAACGAAGCCAAAAAGTCCTTGGTGCGTGGTTGTTGCGGGTTATCCAAAACCTCAGCTGGGCTGCCAGACTCGATGACCACGCCGCCGTCCATGAAGAAGACCTTATCGGCCACCTCGCGCGCAAACCCCATCTCGTGGGTGACTACGAGCATGGTCATGCCTTCGGCTGCGAGGTCCTTCATAACGCGCAGCACTTCGCCGACGAGCTCGGGGTCGAGGGCGGACGTAGGTTCGTCGAAAAGCATAAGCTTAGGATCCATGGCCACCGCACGAGCAATGGCCACGCGTTGTTGCTGGCCGCCAGAGAGCTGTACCGGGTAGTTATTGGCCTTGGACGCCAAGCCAACGTCCTCCAACAGCTCCATAGCGCGGGCGCGGGCGGTCTCTTCCGGAATCTTTTTCACCTGCACCGGTGCCTCGATGATATTTTCAATCACCGTGCGGTGGGGGAAAAGGTTGAAAGATTGAAAGACCATGCCGATATCGGAGCGCTGCTCTGCGGCTTCCTTCTCGCTGATCTCATAAAGGGTGCCGTTCTTTTCGCGGTAGCCAATCAGCTCGCCGTCGACATAGAGTCGGCCCGCCGTCGCCTTATCAAGGTGGTTGACGCAGCGCAGGAAGGTGGACTTGCCGGAGCCCGAGGGGCCTAGTAGGCAGGCCACTTCGCCGGGCTGGACCTCAAGATCGATGCCTTTGAGGACCTCGAGCTGCCCGAAGGACTTATGGACGTTCTGGGCGGAAATCATGGGAGTAGCCATTAGTTTTTAGCCTCCGAAATCACGGATACGTTGCGGGGGATGGTTCCTTCAGCGTCTGCCAGCGCAGCAAGTTGGCGGCCGGTGAGTTCGCGGGTGGCACCGCGCTCAAAGCGGCGCTCCAGGAAGTACTGACCCACCATCAGCAGGGAAGTAACCACGAGGTACCAGGACGCTGCGACCAGTAGCAGCGGGATGGGCTGGAAGAGGGCGGCGGAAATATCCGTGGAACGGCCGAAGATTTCCTCGGTATAAGGAATGGCCACCACGAGGGAAGAGGTCTTGAGCAAGGAAATGAACTCATTGCCTGTGGGCGGAATGATAATGCGCATGGCCTGCGGAAGGACGGTGCGACGCATGGTCATCCACCAGGACATGCCGAGTGCCTTGGAAGCTTCCTTCTGCCCCTCGGGAACAGAGGTGATACCGGAGCGCACAATCTCGGCCATATAGGCGGCTTCATTGAGGCCCAGGCCCATCACCGCAAGGAAGAAGGCGTTGGTGAGGATCGTCTGCAAGGATACCTCGGTAAAGCCCAGGTTGATGGATTGGTAGATAGCGGACAGCAGGCCCCAAAACACCAGCTGCACATAGATAGGCGTGCCGCGGAAGACCCAGAGGAATACCCAGGAAACGCTGCGCAGCACTGGATTGGGGGACATGCGCATAACCGCGAGTATGGCACCACCCACAACGCCGATGATCATTGACAAAATGGTGATGGCAATGGTGTGCAGGGAGGCAAGCGCAATGCGCTTATCAAAGAGATACTGGAAGTAGGTGTCCCAGCCAAAAGCCTCGTTGCGGGCGGAGGCGATGATGAACCACACGCCGAGCACGATAAGCAGGCCGGCGAAGACCCAGCGCCACGGGTGGCGTAGAGGTCGCGCCTCGATCTTGGCGGGCTTTTTCTTAGGCTCTGCCGTAGCTGGCGTCGCCGCATTTTCATTAACCATTGATCGGCCTTTCATTAATCATTGCCTGGTCTATTAAGCCATCCTCGATGCCCCAACGGGACAAAATTTCTGCATACTCACCGGTTTCGATGAGGTGCTGCAGTGCCGCAGCCGAGGCCTTGCCCAAATCGGAATCCTTGGGTACGGCAAAGCCATAGGGCGATGCTTGGAACATATCGCCTACCTGCTGCATCTTTCCTTCGGAGCGGTTGACCGCCCACGCAGTAACTGGGGAGTCCGCTGACAGGGCATCTGCGCGACCCATAAGGACCGCCAGCGCGGCATTGTCACCGGTGTCATAAGACAAGACAGTCAGATCGCCATTGCATGCATCCTTCTTAGGCCGCACATCGTCGGTTTCAGATACCGTGGTGCGCTGCACCGCAACGGTCAAGCCGCAAGGATTATCCGGGTCAACCTTCTTAGGTCCATCTACTCGCTCGGCCCACTGGATGCCGGCGTAGAGGTGATCTACAAAGTCGAATTCATTGCGGCGGTCGGGGTTATCCGTGAACCCGGATGCGCCCATATCAATCTGGCCCGATTGCACGGCGGGCAAGATCATGGAGAAGTCCTGTTCCACGGGCTGGAAATCGAGTCCCAAGACGCCGGCAACGGCGTGAGCAAGATCGAGTTCAACGCCCTGGAGCGCCCCGTGGGAATCCTTAAGCTGAAATGGGGCATAGGGCGGGTTAGTTCCGGCGGTAAGGACGCCATCGTTGTCGTCATACATGGCGGCAATTTCCGGCACCATTGCGGAATGGGGTTCTTCCCAGCCGTCCGGAGTGGAATCTTCCTCGTTGGTGACGCAGGCACCCAAGCTCAGCGTGGGGACGAGGACCGCGGCGATAATCGCGCGGCGAGAAAACGAGCGCGGCATTATTTTTGCGCCGTCCTTTCATCTATAGCGCGGGCTTTCTTCATATCTACGAAGATGAAGGCGGAGACGATGAGTGCACCGAGGATGAACATGCCAATGATGATGCCGCTAGAGGCATCTTGGTCAGCTCCCCAGGGCCACAGTGCGCGCAGAGAACCGAGCATGAAACCTGCCATAGCCATCAGCGTAGGGGCGCGGTGATGATCCAGCAGGAAGTTCAACACCTTGATAAACGCCGCAAGACCACACAGGGCACCCAGCGCGAAGATGGCGATAGTGCCTAGGTCACGATCTGAAACGGCGCCAATGATGGGCTGGTAGAGGCCCATGGTCAGCAGGATAAGCGAGCCGGAGATGCCAGGCAGGATGAGTGCACATACCGCGATGGCGGCGGCGAAGAAGACCACGATGAGGCTGGGGTCCTCGTGCGGTTCGGAGGTGAATCCGGTGATAAAGAAGATGGCAATCGCAGCGATCACAAAGGCAATGATGGAAGAGGGGCGCAGCCTCTCCTGCTTAGAAAGCATGGATAGCGGTACAAAAATGGACACAGCCACCATGCCCAAAAAGAGCGCTCCGGAAGCCGATACGTGATTATCTACGAAGTTAGAAAGCACGGTGGACATTCCGAAGACGGCGATGAACATGCCGATCGCTACGGAGATGAGGAAGCTCCATTCGACCTTCTTGAAGCGGCCGGAGATGAGATCGTTGGCGTTGTGGACTGCGCGTTCATAAATGCCCACGATGAGCGCCACGGTGCCACCGGAGATGCCCGGTACGAGCTCGGCCATGCCGATGAGGGCGCCGCGGATAGCGTTCAAAATGTACTGCATAAAATAAAAATCTACCTGGGAGGGGGCTGGTGCGGAGGGCGACTGGCCTAGTAAGGCGGCAGAAAAGTGCCGAAGTGGGAGGCTAGGCGAACCGCTGTGAAGCGTAATGCATATCTTTCATTAGAGGATCGTTAGCTACCTACCGCGAGAAGGGAGGAACTTCTCCCTAACCGTAGAGGTAAAACGGTATTCACGAATATTCTGTCAGTTTAATACACCCCAATGCAACTATGCAGTTCGGGGCAGGATATACGGACTTGGCCACAGTGGGATGGTCCATTCAGAAGCAACCATAAGTTTCCCATTATTCAGTCTCCTGTTTACGCGGGCTTCAACTAGCTGAAAGCTTCACGTCCTAGAATCCCTCGCGTATTCCCGCCATCTCCCCTGAGCAAGCATTCCTTTCCAGTCTTAAAGGACTCTCTATGAAAAACCGTTTCGTCCTGCCTGCCCTAACTGCAACCGCGGTGGCGGGTAACCTCATCGTTGTACCGGCCGCAAGTGCTGCGGAGTTTGGGGCCGAGGGGGCGTCGCCAAGCGAGGGCTCTCGTTTCAGTATCGGCGTCTTACCGGATACCCAGTTCTACTCGCGCTATTCCACCCCTGAGACGGGCAACTTGGCCCAAGCTCGCTACGGAAGCGAACCCTATTTGGCCCAAACTCAATGGTTGGTAGATCACCAAGACGAGCTGAACATGGATTTTGTCACCCACTTGGGCGATGTCGTCGACCAATGGAACGTGGAGGGCGAATGGCAGGTAGCCGATAAGGCCATGCAGGTCCTCGATGATTCTGACCTGAACTACTCCATCCTGCCCGGCAATCACGACATGGACGTCGAGGGTGCGGCGGCTCACCCGTATGACAAGTGGTTTAGCGCCGATCGTGCCAAGAACGCTAATCCGGAGACCTTCCAAGAGCGCTACACTGCGGTCAATAATGACTCCGAGGCTCACATCTTTGAAGCCGAGGGGCAGAAGTACCTCAACCTTGCGCTGGGCTGGCGCGCCGATGAGAAGGCCCTTGCGTGGGCGCAAGGCATCATCGATAAGCACCCCAACCTCCCCGTCATCGTCACGACGCACGAAGCCCTTAATATCGATGGCGAGGGCAACGTTTTCTATTCCGATGACTATGGCAAGGGCCTGTGGGATACGTTCATCAAGCGCAACGACCAGATCTTCCTGGTGATGGGCGGCCACCACCACGGTGCGGGCTACCGCGTGGATAAGAACGATGCCGGCCACGATGTCGTTTCCATCTTGCAGGACTATCAGATGGCCTATCAGGGCGGAAATGGTCTGCTGGGCGTGCTCGAGTTCGACCTTTCCGGCAAGCAGCTGGAGATGACCGCGCTCTCGCCGTGGGTGGCGCAGAAGCCGCACGAGGAGCTGACGCAATTCGATAAGCTCACCCTGGATGATCAGGGCGATAGCTACGCCATTCCGTTCGACTTTGAGCAGCGCTTTTCCTCCTTTTCCCCGGATTTCACCGTGGGCGAGGGCCACCAGCCGGACCTAGCGCAGCGTGCGCGCGACATCGCCGCGGAAGGCTATAGGCCCTACACCATCGCGGAGGATGAGCTGCCCAAGGGCGCGGATGACTTTGCCAAGAATGATCGCACGGTATTCCACTGGCGCCCGGGCCAGGCCCAGGACAAGGACGGCCATGCGCTTGCCGACGGCGCCCCTGCCGGCCGCGGCACCACCATCCCCGATATTGCCAGCGATTCCGGCAGCGACCTGCACCGCTCTGGCGCCATGCTAGGTGATCGGGTGACCTATAGCTCCGATCACCACCCGCTGTCTTCTGATGCCGGTTCCCTCTTCTGGTCCGACCCTGCCGGCAAGGTAGGCAACGCCGAGTTCCGCACCGACAAGGGCGCCGCGGCCAATAGCGTCGATACCACCAAGGGCTACACCTTCGAATCCTTCGTCAAGATTCCTAAAGACTTCAATGGTGCCCAGCATGGTTGGGGAAGCGCGCTCAGCCGCGACTCAGCCATCAATAAGTTGGTCGACGGCTCTGAGGACACGGATCCCACGGTCATGTTTGGCATCTCCAACCTGCGCGAGCTGCGCTGGTGGGCGGAGCCGAAGCAGGGAAGCGGTTCTACCGTATGGTCCCACGAGGTGCCCAAGGACGAGTGGATGCACATCGCCGTGGTCAATGATCCGGAGCGCGATAGCGTGGAGATGTTCATCAACGGCGCGCCTATCTTGCGCAATGCCGTAGGCGCCGAAGGCCTCCTCCCGCGGGACCTGCAGTGGGTCATGGGTGGCGGCTTTGACAACCAGCGCCCGCAGGATCCGTGGTACGGCTGGATCGGCGAGACCCGCCTGACCCAGGGTGTTCTGGGCAAGGACGAATGGCTAACCGCCCGTGCACACGATGACGGCAAACCGGTCGATACTACGCAGCCGGCCGCAGGCAGCTCCGCATCGAGCAACGGCGCGAGCTCAAAGCCCGCCATCTTGGGAGCACTCCTCGGCATCGCAGGCGTGGCCGGACTCATCGGTCTAGCGCTACCGCAGCTGAAGGCTTCCATCCCGCAGATCAACGCAGCGCTGCGCAAGTACCATCTACCTACGTTGCCTGAGCTTTACTAGGTTGTGTGAGAGGGCCAATTTTTGGCGGTGGGATTGCGCAAGCAATCGTTCCAAATGTGCTTAGGTTTCTCGCGCCATGTGGGCGAGCTTAAGCACATTTAGTTTTTATAGCTCTTCCTGCTTTGTATAGAAATGTACCTTCCACCAAAACCATGCTGCTGCTCCACCCAGCAGAATTGATATCCAAACCTGTGAAGGTTGTTGAAGAACTAATGCACCCAGAAGCGTGATGATTGCCAATGCGGTGAATACCGCCGCTTTCGTGCGTTCAATTCGTAACCTTTTCATAAAACACCTCATCGTGACAGACACATCGCATCTACAAGACCCAAGATAAAAGAATATTGTCTTGATGTCAACAATAGTTTACACTCTGTATTGGTAAAGTAACTTTGTGGTAACTGTCTTAGGGTAGAAGTAAATAGCTAGGTTTGGGGTGAACCTAGAGGCACTGTCTGTTGGGAGTAGAGGCTTGAGGAATGTCTGATCAACGAAATGATGGAAGTAGCCTGGGGGCAAATGGGCGCCGTGAAAAGGTGTTCTTAGCAACTATTGCTCTTGTTCTTGCGCTTTCTGCCCTGAATGTGGTCCTGTGTATTGTCTCGTTTGATGAATATGCCGACGCGTTTGTCTCGATTCATCGAGATTCGTTTAACGGAATTGAAGATGTACAGGTCGAGCGGTGGATACTGCGAGGGCTCCTACTGATCCGTTCAGTGGTAGCACTATCGTGGATAGTGTCCTTTCTCTATTTGAAGAAAATGCTGAAGAAGTCAGACGGGAATAGTTCGCTGATTATGGGGGTGTACTCAGTCCTTTCAGCCATAGGATTCGGATATCTCGTTCTTAGGGCGGAATTGCCTAGCTTGGTGGTTGTGCGGTCTGTGCAAGCGGTAGTCTGCCTTGCTCTGGCGGGCTATTTGGGCATCGAAAGACTAAAAGTACCCGAGCGTTTCCAAGTATCCGATCAAACTGAAATCGAGGAGAAGGGCTGAAGCATTAAAAGAACCTCGAACCTAATCAGTAAGAAAGGTCCGAGGTTTTTCTCTTTGTGCCCCTGGTGAGACTCGAACTCACACGGCCTGTCGCAATTTAATAGTCTGACCAGGGGATAATTTACGATGACCCGGTTTGTGACAACGATTTGACAACTATGATGAGAGTGTCTGATGGTTTGTGTGTGGGTACCTAACCCGCATGGTGCTGTTGCAAACTTCAGGCGGAGAGCCGTGACGACCCAGTCTTCATCCTCTGATGCTCGCTGCGGGTCGGCGTTCTCAGGTAGCCTCGAAGACCCGGTTGACGATCACCGCATCCGGGTTCGGTTGCTCGTAGGCATACATCGCGCCGTGGCCTTTCCGTCATGAGTGCATCGCTTCCATCCCTTTCAACGTCCGATATGCAGATGTCCGGTTCTTAAACGCGCCTTTCGGCCCGAGGATCTGCTTCAGCCGACCATGGTCGCCTTCCAGGATGTTGTTGAGGTATTTTACCTGCCGGTGTTCCACTGTTGGCGGGCAGATTCCCTCTAACTTCAACTCGGCGATTGCCCTGGCTAGGGAGGGTGCTTTATCGGTGTTGATCACTCTGGGATACCCGGCTGATGCATTGGATCTGAGGGTCTTGGCCAGGAAACGCTTCGCTGCGGCCACGTTCCGCTTCGGAGAGAGGTAAAAATCCAGGGTCTGACCACCGGCGGTGATCGCCCGATAGAGGTAGCACCACCTGCCGCCGACCCGGATATAGGTCTTATCCACTCGCCAGGAAGTGGCCTGTCAGTCGGGTACCTGCCGGGACCGCCGTGTTTGCTTGTCCAGCTCAGGGGCGTATTTCTGGACCCAGCGGTAGATCGTGGTGTGATCGACTGGCACGCCCCGCTCGATCATCATTTCCTCCAGATCGCGGTAGCTCACCCCGTAGCGGCAGTACCACCGCACTGCCGACAGAATGATGTCACGGGGGGAAATGACGACCAGAGAAGATACCCATGGCTGTGATTATTTCGCGCAGGTCTTCCTACTGCCCCAACTTTGCAACAACACCCTTCCGGCCGCGAACCGGTGGCACCACGATGTGGCCGAGGCGGAAGGGAGGCCGACACCCGCCCCGAAACTTGGGGTGGAGGACGTCTACGCCAAGCTGACTCCGACTGCGGTGAACATTCCCCACAGGGGAAACATTGGCGTCGAGTTCGACGACGGGTACATGTTCGGAGGGCACCCCGTGACGGTGAAGACGAAGAGGGATGGAACTCCCACCTCGATCGAGATGGACGTCTAACCCGACAGTCCTTCTCCCACCTTGCCCTGCCGGGCAGGATGAGGGTTGATTGCCGGGTTGTCGCTTACTAGACAGGGGCTTGGCGGAGCGGAATGCGCTCACCGCGAGGTGTTTTCGCTGGTGAACACCCACTTGCTCTGCAGGATGAAGTTGAGGGTGGTGGCTGTTGCCTGCGAAATCACCCACGAGAGTAAAAACCGTGTGTTCGAAATCCGCCAGCGGGATACGGGCGAGCTTGTTGCCCAGCACCGCCATGATCAAACACGCGGTGTAGACGATGAAGCCCCCGCTTCTCGGTGGGGGACCGGTTGCCGGAGAAAGTGACAACGCTATTGGCGTAGTAGGCGAACAGGCTGCCCAGAATGTAACTGATTGCCCGGCCAATCAGGGCGTTTGCCCCGGAGGTTTCAAGGAAGTGCATGGTGCCGAAGTCGATGGCGGCGCCGATTACTCCCACGATGCACAACAACACCACTGCCCGGGCGTTTTTCGTACACCTGCCCGTCGGCCGTGGTCTATCATGGGCGTCGTCGACTGTCTGGCTTGGGATGAGGTACGTCTGCGGGGGTCGGGTAGGCCAGCTGAGGCTTTCTATAAGGTGAACTAGATGAGGCCATAAATATGGGCGAAGGGGTCGACAGTGCTGTCTGTTTGTGGCTGATATTCCGCTAGCGTGGTCGCTTCTTCAAAAGCTTCTGCACCGAAGAGGTGCTGGATCAGCGAGGCAGCCATGTCCAAACCCGCCGCAACGCCCGAGGATGTCCATATTTTTCCATCCTCCACCCAGCGGGCTTGAGATTGCCATTCAACATCATCATCCAAGGAAGAAACCCAACCGAATGCCCTCTTGTTGCTCGTTGCTCGGCGCCCTTTAAGGAGACCCGCGGCTGCCAGTAGGGCTGACCCAGTACAGACCGATGCCACTATCTCGGCGCGCTGTCCCGTTTCCTTTAACCAGGACAGGAAGGTGGTGTCTTGAACTAGGGTTCGCGTCCCCGCACCCCCGGGGATCAGGAGAATATCCGGATTCTCGAGGTTTGTGTAAGGCAGATCTGTCAAGACACGTACGCCCTGGGCGCTCTGGACGGGCTCTTTTTCCTTTCCTAAAAAACTTATACGTATGTCCGGAACCTGACTCAAAAGCTCCACCGGCCCAAAGACGTCTAACACCTCGAATCCTTCAAAAAGGATGACGGAAACATGTCGCTCCCCAATCAGCTTTCCCATAGTCACAGATTACATGGTAGAGGGCGTGTCAGTGTGGTACGGCCTATCGCTGGTACAGGCAGCACAATAGGGTGATGCGTCTTGGAGACTTGGTAAAAAGGTGAGGGACATGGCAGGACACGACCAGTTCAACCCCGCCCCCGCGCCAGCAATTTTCCTCTGGCCGGGAACTTATCAACGTGGTGAAGGCTCGTCGCGAAGAAGCCCAAGCATTCAAAGCCCTTGCCCAGGAGGTAGACGCGGAAATCGCCGGTGGACTCGACCAGTACGACCCAGAGTTAATCGACGGCGTGCGTGTGCTCTGGATTGTCCAAGGAACAGCTGCCCGTGACGAAACAGCCTTTAGGCATGCGCTTAAGACTGGCCACCGCTTGCGCCAGCAAGGCCAACGCCTGACAGACGCGGCGATCATTGATGCCTATGAGCACGCCTACAACGTCGCACACACTCACGGCGGGGCAGGCCGTGACAGTGAGATGCCACCCATGCGTGACCGCCAGACCATGGCTAGGCGCGTGCGCGGGTATGTCACCCAGTCCAAGAGCGAGGCCTACAGCGGCTCTAGCGCGCCAGGTAAAGCCACCAGCAGCGAACGCAAAGCACTGGCCACCATGGGACGCAAAGGCGGCAAGAAATCAGCAGAGCGCTGGAAAACAGACCCTGAGGGTAAATATGCGCAAGAACAACGAGAAGCTTTAGCAGCAGCAAATAAGCGCCGGTCTGTTCAAGGCCAAAGCACTCGTGGACGCGTTCTGTCTGTCTATGCTCAGACTCTTTTTGATACCGGAAGTGCCCCGACCGCACGGCAAATAGCCGAGGAAATTGGATGCGAACGAAGCACTGTAGCTCGGCATATTTCTGCCCTAAAGAAAGCTGGTCTGATACAGCCCTAGGGTGTGAATGCCGTAAGCAATATACGGTTCCCCTGCCGCCAGGCAGTTATATAAAACCTCACTTGAAGAAAACTGAAGCGTCCTGGAGACTTGGTAAAAAAGGTGAGGGACATGGCAGGACACGACCAGTTCAACCCCACCCCGCGCCAACAGTTTTCCTCTGGCCGGGAACTTATCAATGCAGTTAAAACCCGTCGCGAGGAAGCCCAAGCATTTAAAGCTCTTGCCCAGGACGTAGATGCTGAAATCGCTGATGGTCTTGACCAATACGATCCGGAGCTTATTGACGGTGTGCGCGTGCTGTGGATTACCCCAGGTAAAGCGGCACGTGACGAAACCGCCTTCCGTCATGCGCTCAAGGCCGGCCACCGTCTGCGCCAACAAGGGCAGCGCCTGACGGACGCTGCCATTATCGATGCCTACGAGCACGCCTACAACGTCGCCCAGACACACGGCGGAGCCGGGCGTGACAGTGAGATGCCACCCATGCGCGACCGCCAAACCATGGCACGTCGCGTGCGTGGCTACGTCACCCAGTCCAAGAGTAAGGCTTATGGAAGCACTAGCGCGCCAGGAAAAGCCACCAGCAGCGAACGCAAAGCACTAGCCACCATGGGCCGCAGAGGCGGCCAGAAAGCCGCACAACGCTGGAAAACCGACCCCGAAGGTAAATATGCGCAAGCACAAAGGTCGAAGCTCGAAAAGACACATCGTAAGAAGCGAGTGGAAGGTCAGACTACGCGCGCCCGTATACAAGCCTTAATCGGTGACTCCTATGTACAAACAGGGGCCGTGTTGACGCGTAAGCAAATAATGGAGGAGACGGGGTTGTCTCGTGCGACGGTCACTCGACACCTTGCTGCGCTGCGTGAACAAGGAATGGTTCCTGCGGAGTAAAAAGGGGCTCACACCGTAAGCAATATACGGTTCCCCTGCCGTTAGGCAGTTAAGTAAAACCTCTCTTAACAAGACTGGGTTTGATGGACTATGTCCCGGTGTCACTAAGAGTGCCAATAGTGTGTTGCCGCTACGGCCAGAAGTCGAGTAGGTCGAGCAGTTCGTTCCAGCTGTGGATCGTGGCCATGGGGTCGGCAAGAATCGCGCCGACGGCAGCGCCTAGCGCGAGCGAGCGCAGCTCGGAGAGTCGCCTAAGACTGGTGCGGGGGTTCGAGTTTCTTTGCATGGAAAGCTCCTTTGCACGTCCCGTATTTCGGTCGTGCGGAAAAGGAATATCGCAACCGCCGCGTTGTCCGGCTCCGGGTGCTCGGGGCGCTCGGTCTGGGCTGCCGCCCGAGCCGTCCGGCTCGGTTGCCCCGATACAGTCCTCGCGTACTCAATCGCGCAGAAGCCCCCAGCCCTCCGTGGGTACCGCCGCCGGGTCTTCAACGGCTTAGACGGGCACACAGCGCGCCGCGAGAAGCCGCCACACCGCCCCGCAGGACTGATAAGCGCGGTCGGGCGGAATGTTGCCAAATATGTTGCTGGCCCACCGGCCAGTCCTGGCGGACAAGCCGGGCAGTTTTGCGGCGGGGTGCCGTCAGTCTTTCGGGCCGGAGGAACCGGCCCGAGCCCACGCCGCGAAGCGGCTTGGGAGACACACACTATATGCACTCTTAGTGACATCGGGTGACCAGGCATTTCAGTGCCTGGCGACTTTTATCGCACGTGCGATAAAGTGGGGGCATGGCGACCCAAAAAGAAGTCTGCGAAAGGTGCGGCAAACCAATCCCGCAACGGACGGATCCGCGTGGGCGGCAGGCGCGGTTTTGCTCGGGTGCATGCCGTGCTGCTGCGTCGCGTGAACGCCGTAAGCGACAGCACCAAGAGGAGTTGGCGCAGGCGCATGAGCAAGCCACGCTGAAGCTGCGTACCCCCAGAGAGGAGGTAGCTGACGCGGCTCGTGTCGTCAGGGAGATGACTCGCGATCTCCGGATGGGGCGCGAGTTTTACGTCAGTGATGAGCACCAGGAGTTAGTGCTTGCGGTGCGTGAGTTTGCCGAGCTTATGGATAAAAATGCGCGCCGTTCTGCCGCGCCTGCTGGCTTGAATCGTGCCGCCCGGAGGGCAAAGAAAAAGCGCCGACGTTAGGAAATATTTCAGGACGTGCACACTTCGTTTATGGGATACAATTTTTTGCATGGGGAACGAGATAAACATCGAACAAATAATTGTCAGAACAAAAACTGCTATTGAGAGCCTAAAAAGCGTAGATAATTTTCTGGAAGAACTTGATTCTCTTGTAGGGAAAGAAGTTGAGGCATGGGACTATCTCAATCATCGGATGTTTCCTGAAGAAAGGAATTCTATTTTTGATTTGATAGAGGTCCTTGAAAACGAATTGCTTCCAGAAGCGGAAAGCCGCGCCCAGAACGTTCTTTAGGCGCGGCTTCTTAATTTAGAATCTACTGGTTATCCCAGTAGACGTTGCATGTCCCGGCAGTTATCCCTGCCATGACGCTGGCTTTCGCCCAATTGTTAGGGCGTACCGTCTTGCTGTCGGTTAGGGTGCCCATCGATACGCTGGCTCTGTGCGAACGGCTTGGGTGGTTGTAGTGGGAAAAGCATCGCTTGGTGGTGCCGTTAATGAGCTCCCACCCGTAGTTCCAGCTTCCTCCTCCGACTTGTTCAGTTTTGGTTCCTGGGAATCCAGGAATTTTGCGGAAAGAAGTTCCGTCCTGCGACGGAGAATCGATGTCAAGTGTTGCTACCCCAGACGTAGGGTTTCCCTCAGAGTCTACTGTTAGAACTTTATTGTCGATGACCTGAGGCTCATTAGGCGTTTGGGCAGATGCCTGTGGAGCGACAGCTACCAGAGTCGAAGCGGACAGAATTGTTGCGGCAAGGCGGAGATACTCTCATAGAGTCCTCATTTCCTGTCTAATGTGTGCCAGATGAAAAGAAAGAGAGTACTGCGTACTCAGCATCAGCATATTGCAGACCGTATTAGTCTGCAGTAGATAGAATTTAAACTTCTTGTTCCTAGTAAATGCCTATTTTTCAGGAGCGGAGTTAGACAACCATCGTGCTCTAACACAACATATGCGGACACATTTGTAGATGAAGGTGTAGGTCGCATGGCTAACGATATGGAGTCTGGGACGGATGAGTTTTTGACGCAATGGATGCTGCATCCCGGTCGGGTAATTCGGATGGGGAGTCGTTGCGTCACGCCCAGGAGATCATTCGACACTGGCTAGGAAAATAGGCCGCGAAGGCGTCCGAAGAATCCTTGCTGTGGGGGTTGCTTGGGTTCTTCCTCGTGTGCAGTCTCTGCTTCTGCTGAGGAAGGTGTGGGGGTGTTCCTATATAGTTTGTCAACCTCGCGGGTGGATTAGCCGGGGTTAATTTTCCAGCCGGGGTTGTTTGGCCGTGTTGTTTTCGGGCATGGCTGCTAGCCGACTGGGATTTTACCCGGTCGGCTATCTTTACTCTTAGTGTCTAGGCGGCTAGGTCTTCCTGTGATGGTGTGGGATCGTGGTAGTGCTCGTGGTTGCGCATCATGGCGTAGAGGACGTTGAGTCGTCTGCGGGCTAGTGCTACTACTGCGGCGTTATGTCTCTTGCCTTCACGGCGCTTTCGTTCATAGAATTGCCGGGAACGCTCGTGGAATCTGATCGATGCAAAAGATGATTGCCATAGGGCGTTCTTTAATTTTTTATTGCCGGCTCGGTTCAGTGAGTTCGACATGATCGAGGTTCCGGACTGATTCGTTCGGGGCGATAAACCAGCGTAAGAGGCCAGGTGCCCAGCTGTCGGAAAGTCGGACATGTCGCCCGCAGCCATGAGAATTTGTGCTGCCGTCTTTGGTCCGATTCCTGGCATGGATAGCAGGATTTGAGTGTGGGGGATGTCGTTGATGAGCTCGATGACTTCTTGCTCGATTTGTTTGCGGTGCTCGAGCTTTAAGAGTGCGTCCTTCGCTGACATTGCTACGCCCATTTCGGCATAGTGTGCACCAGCAATGGCGACTGTTTGCTCAGAGATGGCAGCGAATATGGCATCAAGGACAGGTTCAGGATTGCGTGCCTTATAGCGTCGAGCAAAGGCAGCTGCTTTGGCTTTTCCGAGGCGCTTTATCTTGGTCGGCCCGCCGTAGCGTGCAAGTAGGTGCAGAACCCACTTGCGGTGGATTATCTGACCGCGAAGGGCCTGTTCAAATTGCGGGTAGCAGCCCACTAGTGCACTTCGAATCTGATTGATGAGCCTGGTGTAGGAGCGCGCTAAGTCTTCGTCGATACCGTTGAGGACCTTCAATTGGAGGAAAGCTTCTTCGGCACGGTCGACGCTGCGGAGGGATTCCGGAAGGTTCTTTGCAGCGTGGGCGATGATATAGGCGTCCCGGATATCAGTTTTGGCATTGCCAGCGTGGATGCGTGAGAGTTGACGCATGGCCAAACCGGGAAGGTAGCGCACGTCGATCCCGAGATCTTGAGCAACCGCGACAGTTAGTCGACCAATGTTATTTGGCTGGTCCACGACGACAAGGACCTTGTGGTCGTGTGCGCTGAACGTTGAAAACAGTGCGCGCAGGGATTTTTCGTTTTGGTTGATGCGCTTAGATAGCACCTGGGTGCCGTCGATATCTAAGACGCAAGCGACTAAACATATCGCAGCCAACGCTTGCCCGATGGATTAGGCAAGCGGAAGATGAGATAGAATACAAAGAACGAGGGTAATCCATTCTCCAAAATAGTGAAATCCTGTTCAAGGCATACTTTTACGCGATTGAACTAGATCCAATGTTCTATTAGAACTTGGCTATTCTTTCAGTGTGCAACCACAGGTTATTCTATTTAAAGGGTTACTCAGGAAATGAAAAATAGCTCCTCAAGGGGAGTCGAGGAGCTATTTGTTGTTCATATGTTTACCTTTGGAAACTACTACCTAGTAAGAAGTAGATTCCCTTACTTCAGCGCTTGCTCTTGTTCGGAATATCTCCAATAACACTAGTAAGAAATGCTAGAGCTAGTACAACAAGGGAAAGTGTAGGGAAGCCAACGTGGGCTATCGCCAACACGATGCATATTATGCAAAGCGCAATACTTATATATGTTGAAGCTTTCTTCATGGAGTACTTTTAGCACTTCTCTTGCGCAGTGCCGATTCCCGTTAGCTCTGCGGCTAGGGAGAGTAAGCCATTTTTCATAGACTCAGCCTTAATGGAGGCCCCCTTAGTGGCCACGATCTTCCTGATGCCACCAGCCTCTGATATTGCTTTGCCGACTTTGCTTGCGCCGCCCAATCCGCGTACAAGCTTAGCGATCTTAACCGCTTTCGATATTGGAACTATTGTGCCGGCAATGATTAGGGTGATGGCTCCTGCACATTCCCAGGCATTATAGGTGGTGACGGGAGGGAAGTACTCTTTCGGGGCATGGCTAGCGATATAGGAGGCAAGATCCCTGTCGTTCTTTTCCCTAACCACGTCTTCAGGAAGTGAATCAACGTAGCTAATTAGCTCCTGCATCGATTCCTCAGTTACTGATTCGGAAGCAGAATCAGCGGCGGCACGAACGGTTGGTTCGGTAGACGCAACTGCATTAGGAACTGCGGAAAAGGCGGTGAGGACAACCAGAGATGCTCCCCAGAGGGGCTTTTTAAATTTCATCATCTTCTCTTTCGGGGGCTGGAGTGGTGAAGCAAGCGTTTAGTACCTGCAAGCATAAATATTACATAGAGATTTACTATTTTTCTATCTGAAATATCGTGTAAAACTCAGGGATTGAGTAGGTTTACCTAGGAAAGGGTCTCCTTTAGCTGTTGGCTTGCTTGGCGCTTGTGGGCTATTGACAGATCCTTTACTGAGGATATGTTCTCTGAACTCCTTTGGCATGACCTGTTCGATCCTGACCATTTTTCGACGAGTGTCAGATCCCTGTTTATTTGGACGGGCCAGACTATGGAAATTTAGCCTTCAGGATGCTCTTTTGTACCCTGCTTCTAATCTGTAGATTAACCTGTATAAATGTAGAAGTGTATAGCTGTAAATATGTAAAGTGACAGATGTAAGGATTTGTTTATCTAGGAGAAGCCATGATCATTACTGCCATTAACGTCAAGGGTGGCGTTGGCAAGACCACTACAACGATGTTTCTCGCTACGGTTTTCGCCCACCGAGGAAAGACCGTGACAGTCACAGACTTAGACCGACAGGGCTCAGCTCTGGAATGGTCGGAACGCGCGGAAGACGGAGGCGACCCTTTACCGTTTGAGGTCGAGCTGTCCATTCCCAAGCGCGTTGATAGGCAAGCAGCACTCGTCGGAGACGATGAGTTCATGTTCATCGATGTACCGCCAGGAGACGAGAACGCTATCGAAGCAGCAATCGCTGTCAGTGACTTCATCATTCTTCCGACCCGTTCTGCTGCCGCTGACCTTTCCCGCGTGTGGGAACTGCGCGACGCAGTTAGCGGAACACCACATGCAGTCCTGCTGACGTTTGCCAGGAAAGGTACCAGTGCCCTTGATGCTGCACGAGAAGCGCTTGATGCAGAACAAATGCCCCACTTTAAAACCGAAATACCGCTACGCGAGGACATGCACCTAGCCTTCGGTTACTGCCCAGGCCCAGACATGCACGGCTATGAACAGGTCGCAGACGAACTCATGGAGATGATGAAATGAGCACCAGCAAAGAACGCGCCAGAGCACAGCAAGGCCCGCGAACCTCGACAAAGAAAACCGCAAAGCCGACCCCGGCAGTGGAGAAGAAAACAGTACGAGGTGCATTCCACCAACCCACCGGCCGCGACTACGTCAAGAAGATGACCGTCGAAATTGACCGAGAACTTCACTCAGAACTCAAAGTCATCGCCGCGCAAAAAGGAGTGACCATACGCGAGATTGTCAGCAACTACCTCGAAGAATACGTGCGCAACAATAAATAAGGGTTTACAGGAATACAGGTTATGTAAAGATGTATTCCTGTAAACCCAGCAGTTCCACATGCGTCATCCCCACCGCAGTGACGGTAAATATGCGCACGAGAAAATGGGGAAGTAGATCTGCAGACGAAAACAGTTACACATGGAAAGCCATGCGTAACTGCAGGTAAAAGGCACATTTTTCGCGTGTCATGACTACTAAATGACACTGGTGTCATTTAGAGTCGGTGGGAGACAGTGAAAACGAAGAAAGCCACCGGGCGGCAACCCAGTGACTTTCGCTTATCACCCAGCTCATCTCTGGGAGAAAGCATGGCCATGAGTCTACAGGCTTACGCGCAAAACGCGCACATTAAAACACCTACCCGTGTCGAACCAGATCGTGGCGGGCTGGATAACACCCCAGCATCCGCCAGTGACCGCGACTTGCTCCGCGCGCATTTAGGCCGCGAGGTGCTCCACGGGTCTGTTGGACGGGATTTTTCCAAGTCTTATATGCGTAATGCTGACGGTACGAACTCGCCGCGCATGTATCGCTTCGACACTGAGGCTTTAGGACGGTGCGAGTACGTCATGCTTACCAGTAAGCAGTATGCCGCCGTCCTGGTTGTTGACGTTGACCAGATAGGAACAGCCGGTGGTGACCCCGCAGACTTAAACCCTTATGTACGTAGTGTGGTGCGCTCACTTATTTCGCACACCATCGGGCCGGCTTGGGTGGGAATCAACCCGACTAACGGGAAAGCTCAGTTCATTTGGCTTATTGATCCCGTCTACGCTGACCGGGGTGGTAAATCAGCGCAGATGAAGTTGCTGGCAGCAACCACACGCGTACTAGGTGAGCTTTTAGACCACGATCCGCATTTTTCTCACCGCTTTAGTCGCAACCCGTTTTACACAGGCAAAGCTCCTACGGCTTATCGTTGGTACAGGCAGCACAACCGGGTGATGAAGCGTCCTGGGTTTAGTTCCGTTTCTTTTACTACCCCGTATTGACGGGTTGGGTGAGATGGTACTCGATTTCTACTTCCTGCGAGGTGGCGTAGTCCAATGCTTCGTGATGGGACATTAGTTTTTCTACCCGCAGAATAGTAGTACGTCGCTCTGCCACCACTGTGGGCGGAAAAATAGTCGTGGGGCCACCAAAAACACGCAAAACCCGTACTGTGGCGTTCTCTGATGTGGTGGCCGACGATCTTAGGGCACGTGTAGCAGCTGTGGGACCAGGAGAATACCTATTCCACAGCCCCGGCGATCCCAATACCCCTATGCGTTTGCCCAGCTCCGGCAGTTGGTTCACGGAGGCCGTGGCTCGTCTACAGGCCGAAGACCCCACGTTCCCGCATATCACCCCGCATGGTTTGAGGCACACCGCGGCGTCTCTCCTGATTAGTGCTGGGGCCACCGTTTTGGTGGTGAGCAGGCAGCTGGGGCACGAGGACGCGGCCATGACCCTAAATACTTATGCTGACCTCTTTGACGACGACCTAGGGGCTGTGTCTGCGAAGATGTCTGATCTATGGGCCTGATTCCGTGACAACAATTGACAACATCTAGTGATCGTAATGATCGCAATGACTGCAGTTTCGTAACACGAAAAAACAACCCCTACCAGGAAGTTCCCGGTCAGAGGGTTGTTGCGAAAAGTGCCCCTGGTGAGACTCGAACTCACACTGGACGGGTTTTGAATCCGTTGCCTCTGCCAATTGGGCTACAGGGGCGCACAGTGTAAAGGCGGACTGCCTTTGACTGTGAAAATAGTAGCGCAGGCACTAGGCGAATTCCTAATTGGGTAGGGGCAGCGGCGGAATGCGCACGTCATCCACAAAATCTGCACCGGGGTGTTCGGATGTCGGCTTGGTTCTCTAGGATGGGGCAGGTGACTACTAATCAGCCTCGACTTCTGCTCATTGACGGCCACTCCATGGCATTTCGCGCCTTCTATGCCCTGCCGGTGGATAATTTCTCCACCTCAGGAGGTCAGCACACCAATGCCGTGTATGGCTTCTTATCGATGCTCTCTAATATCGTGGCGGAAGAGGCCCCCGACGCCATTGCGGTGGCATTCGACGTGGGACGCAAGACCTTCCGCACTGAGATGTTCCCGGACTATAAGGCCCAGCGCGAGGCCGCGCCGGAGGAATTTAAGGGTCAGGTAGACCTCATTCGCGAGGTGCTCGAGGTACTGGGAATTACCACCCTCTCTCGGGAGAACTTCGAGGCCGATGACATTCTGGCCACTCTCGCAACCGAGGCGCAGGACTATGAGACTCTCATCGTCACCGGCGACCGTGACTACCTCCAGTTGGTCAATGAGTCCACGACGGTGCTCTATCCCATGAAGGGCGTATCCACGCTCCACCGCTTTACCCCCTCTGCAGTTGAGGAAAAGTACGGTCTCACCCCCGCGCAATACCCAGACTTTGCCGCCCTGCGCGGCGACCCTTCCGATAATTTGCCGGGCATCCCAAAGGTAGGCGAGAAGACGGCCACCAAGTGGATTGTCAAGTATGGAGACTTGGCATCCTTGGTAGAGCACGCCGAGGAAATTAAGGGCGTGGTGGGCAATAACTTCCGCGAGCGCATCGAGCAGGTGCAGATGAACCGGAAGCTCACCCAGATGATTACGGACATGGACTTAGAAGTCGGTCCAGATGATTTGGCCTTTAAGGAAGCCAAGGTCGCCGACGTTGCCGCCAAGTTCGACGACCTGGAGTTCGGTACCAACCTGCGCGATCGCGTACTCGCCGCCATTCCCAATGATGGTGCTGAGGCAGCAGAGCAGACCGAGGAAGTCCAAGAGCTAGAGACGGTCATCGATGAAGAGCCGCTGTCCCAGTGGCTGCCCGGCCGCGAGCACGTTGCGGTGTATGTCCAAGGCGAGGGAAACCCGGGACAGGGCGATGCGTCTGCGATT
The DNA here is from genome assembly GCF_022347385.1 of Corynebacterium tuberculostearicum. Taxonomy (GTDB): domain Bacteria; phylum Actinomycetota; class Actinomycetes; order Mycobacteriales; family Mycobacteriaceae; genus Corynebacterium; species Corynebacterium tuberculostearicum_M. The sequence goes on along the minus strand of NZ_JAKRDT010000008.1, from coordinate 37,870 downwards.
GCTTTCGTGGACCTGGAACGCCACGGCCTGCAAGTGGAGCTGGGCGATCTTTCTGCTGAGGACGATAAGGCCCTAGCCCAGTGGTTGGCCTCCGATGCGCCGAAGTATTTCCACGAGGCAAAGGCGGCCTTTCATATGCTTGCTGGTCGTGGGATAGAGCTGGCCGGCATTGCCCATGACACAGCCCTTGCCGCCTACCTTCTTCGCCCAGGTCAGCGCACTTATGCGCTTGCCGACGTCTACCAGCGCCACCTCCAAAAGACTCTCGGCGCCGCCACGGAGCAGCTGTCTCTCCTGGATGATTCCTCCCTGGTTGACCAAGCCGCGGCAATTATGGAGCTGGCAGAACGGCTCACTGCGGAGCTACAGGAGATTGATTCCTTCGAGCTCTATACCGACCTCGAGTTGCCGCTGGTAACCATCCTGGCGCGCATGGAGGCTACCGGAATCGCCGTTGACGTTGACATTCTCGAAACGCAAAAGGATGCCTTTGTAGAGCAGGTTGCCGAACAAGAGCGCGCCGCCCGCGAGCTTGCCGGCGATGACAAGCTCAACCTCAACTCGCCGAAGCAGCTGCAAACCGTGCTCTTTGAGACCTTCGAGCTGCCCAAGACCAAAAAGACGAAGACGGGTTACTCCACCGCGGCCAAGGAGATTGAACAGCTCGCGGCCAAAAACCCTCACCCTTTCCTCGATCACCTCTTGGCACACCGCGAGTACCAGAAGATGAAGACCACCCTGGAGGGCCTCATCAAAACCGTGCAGCCTGACGGCCGCATTCACACCACGTTTAACCAAACCGTGGCCTCTACCGGCCGATTGTCATCCACCGAACCCAATCTGCAAAACATCCCCGTGCGCACCGAAGCAGGCCGCCAGATTCGTTCTGCCTTCATCGTGGGCGATGGCTTCGATGAACTCATGACTGCGGACTACTCCCAGATTGAGATGCGTGTCATGGCGCACCTCTCCGCTGACCCGGGCCTCATCGAGGCCTACAAGGAAGGCGAAGACCTGCACAACTATGTTGGCTCTCGAGTCTTCGACGTTCCCGTTGATCAAGTGACACCCGAGCTGCGCCGTCGGGTTAAGGCCATGTCTTATGGGTTGGTATACGGACTTTCCGCTTTCGGCCTATCCCAGCAATTGGGCATTCCGGCCGGGGAAGCAAAGTCCATCATGGAAAGCTACTTTGAGCGCTTTGGCGGCGTGAAGAAGTACCTCGATGAAGTCGTGGTCCAAGCCCGCAAGGATGGCTACACGGCAACGCTCTTCGGCCGTCGCCGCTACTTGCCAGAGCTCAACTCCGATAACCGCCTAGCACGCGAGAACGCAGAGCGCGCAGCGCTTAATGCACCGATTCAGGGCACTGCCGCGGACATCATTAAGGTGGCGATGATTCGTGTGGACCGCGCACTGCAAGGAATGAAGTCTCGCGTGCTGCTACAGGTTCACGATGAATTGGTAGTCGAGGTGGCGTCCGGTGAGGCTGACACGGTTCGAGAGATTCTCGAACGAGAGATGGACTCTGCCATCGAGCTCAACGTGCCGCTAGAGGTCTCCGCCGGCGCAGGCAAGGATTGGGATGCCGCAGCCCACTAGCTCGGTTATATTCTCCCGCCGGGAAAAGGCGCGCTTGAGGCTCGCCTCGCAAGGCCTAACCATGAGGCGGTGGGAGAGCGCTGAGGAGACAGCCCGCGCCTTCGGCGTCATGCAAGGCCAAGACTTGCATTCGGTGCGCCGGTCACTGGCCTTGCGGGCGAAAGACCATTCAGATGCTGGAAACATTGTGCGTGGGTATCCCATGCGCAATACGCTTTTCGCGGCTTCTATCAAGGACATAGGCTGGATAACCGAACTCTGCGCGAAGGGGCGCAAGGGTGATACCGAGCTGCGAGCAGGGGTAACCAAGCTCATTGAGAATCCGCTTTCGCGCGCCGAGCTCAAGGAGCGGGCTGCAACAGCGTTGCCCGACGTACCCTTTTGGCATGTTGTGCGTGTAGCAATGGAAAGCGGTCACGCCGTCTATTCAGGAGCCGATCAGCTCATCACACCGGTGGATCTGCCGGGGCTAGAGGAGACCTTCAACGGTGATAAAGTCGCGGCGACCGCGGAGCTGATGACTCGGTACTTCCGAACGCACGGTCCCGCAACATTGCGGGACTTTGCCTGGTGGGCAAAGCTCCCACAAAGACTGATACGGCCCGCAGCCGAAAACCTCGCGCCGGACATCGTGCGCTGCGGCGAAGATTCCCAGGACCTTGTGTCGGCTGAGATAGTGGAAATGGCCGAAGCGCGAAAGAAGCAATCGGTATTGCTGCTGGGAGCATTTGACGAGTACATCTTGGGTTATCAAGCCCGTCTATTTGCGATGACAAACGAGGTCCATGAAGTACTGGTACCGGGAAATCGTGGAGTATTTCGCCGCGCCATCGTGGTGGATGGACAGGTCCGCGGAACGTGGAATAAGCAAGCCATTGAAGACTTGGGCATGCCCGGCTATGCAATGCGGAAAGTTCAAAAGTTGTGGCGGGATGCGCACTAAGTTTTTTTAGGTAGCCTTTTCTGTGCGGAAAAAGTTATGAGTGTAAGTCGAAAAGCTAAGAAGGGAATTGCCGAGCCGTGGCGTTAGAAGAGAAGACGAATAGGTGGACCCTCCGCGTCTTTGAAAGCCTGTGGGCCATTCAAGTAATCTTTCCAGCCACCGATATTGCTGACTTCGGGCTCGAACGGTATCTTGCAGAATATAGGGTAAGTGTAATCGGGTACGGAATTATTGCGGTGGCGTATTTTGGGGGTGCCATGGCTAACGCCCGTTTGGCACCTAACCCTAAGGTTAGGAGGTTAACGGCCGTAGCGGTGATGGTGGTAGCTACGGCACTAGCATTCCTCTTCCCATCTTCGTGGATGTTCGCTGTCCTGGTAGTCCTTGCGCTCCTGTATTACTTGGTGCCGCGAAAAGAAGGCGTGTCTATCTGAGATCGGCGCTCGACTAGGCAATTGGCCAGCATGTCGAACGGTGTTTGGCCGAAGGCGAGGACACTCACGCTTAGGACGCCGAGTGGCAACGGCACAATAAACGGCACTCCCGTCAGTGTGAGTATAGAAAGTAACAGCCAGGAATTGCGCAGGCAGGCCGCGCGCACGCCGGGCTGGGTGCCAATGATCTCCAGCTTGAGTGACCATTTTCCTAGCGAAGTTGTCTTCGTGGCCTCGGCCCATACGCGGTAGGCGTAGAAGACTAGGGCGAGGGCCACAGCGTTGTAAATTTCCAGGGCTTGGCCGGTTAAGGGGGCGTCGGCAAGTGCATTGATTGCCCAGCGCACCACAACGATAACGGCCGCTGCCAGGAAGGCGTCGATCCACCATGCGAGGCCGCGGCGTAGGAGTAGGCCAATTCGATCCAGAAACATGCCCATAGGTTAGCGGCAATTCCGGCAGACGAAAATAATCGTGCCGGGGAAGATTTCGCCGCGCTCCGGCGACCATTGGCCCCACGTAGTGGTGAGCTCCCTTGGCCATTCGGGCTCGATGATGTCCTCGATTAGGAACGGGCCTTCGCCCTGTAATGCCTGAAACCAGTCGGCGATAGTGCGGTGGAACTCCGCATAGGTGAGGTTGCCCTCGCGGTCTTGCTCCAGATAAGCGCGATCGAAATAGCTGATATCGGCCGTCAGATCGGTGGGATCATCAGGGAATATCCAGTGCATGGGGTGGTTGGCAGAAAGGACGAACCTACCGCCAGGTTTGAGGACACGCGAGACTTCACTTAGGGCTAAGTCAAGGTTGGCAAGAAAAGGGAAGGCGCCGAACGCCGAGAAGGCTACGTCGAAAGAGCCCGTGGCGTAGGGGAGTGACAGTGCATCGGCCTGGGCTAAGGGGAGTCCGGGTGCAGCGTGGTTGAGCATGCCGCGGGAAATATCGAAACCGGTGGCGAAGTGCGTGCGTGTCTGGAGCCATTGGGTACACGGTGCGGAACCGCAGCCAATTTCGAGGACGGAGGAAGCCGAGACGTCGCCTAGCAAGTGTGCTTGGTCTTCGTGCAGCATTTCTGGGCACCAGTAAAAGGAAGATAGGTAGTCGGGGTGCTCGGTGTGGTAGTGGGCGGCGTCGCTATCCCAGTAGGCCTGGTTTGCGTGCGAGGGGGAAGTCACGGTGGAAGAAATTCCTTTGCGAAATAGTTGGTCTGCGTATTTGCCCTTTTAGCTGGACAGATGTAGTGTTGAACGGGCGTGTCTATGCCACGGGTTGTTCTAAGCCCCTGTAGGAAGGCTTTAAGCAATCACGAGGCGGGATCGATTATTTCTCTTTTTAGCTGCATTTGCGCAGCTTAGCAAGCTTTTTTCGAGAGACGCGCAGTTGTCCAATTTCGATTTCCTACATTTATTCGGAGCATTTTTCAATATGCCATCTTCTAACACCCCGCAGGTTGCGATTAACGATATCGGAACCGCAGAGGACTTCCTCGCAGCTGTAGACGCCACCATCAAGTACTTCAACGATGGTGACATTGTCGAGGGTACCGTCGTCAAGGTTGACCACGACGAGGTACTGCTGGATATCGGATACAAGACCGAAGGTGTTATCCCTTCCCGCGAGCTGTCCATCAAGCACGACGTCAACCCGGACGAGGTTGTTGAGGTCGGCGATGAGGTTGACGCACTTGTTCTCACCAAGGAGGACAAGGAAGGTCGCCTGATCCTTTCCAAGAAGCGTGCGCAGTACGAGCGCGCATGGGGCGCCATCGAGGAGCTGCAGGCCAAGGAAGAGCCTGTTACCGGTACCGTTATCGAGGTTGTCAAGGGCGGCCTCATCCTGGATATCGGCCTGCGTGGCTTCCTGCCTGCATCCCTCGTTGAGATGCGTCGCGTCCGTGACCTGGAGCCGTACATCGGCCAGGAGCTGGAAGCAAAGATCATCGAGCTGGACAAGCAGCGCAACAACGTTGTCCTCTCCCGCCGTGCATACCTCGAGCAGACCCAGTCCGAGGTTCGCTCCGAGTTCCTGCACCAGCTGCAGAAGGGCCAGGTCCGCAAGGGCGTTGTTTCCTCCATCGTCAACTTCGGCGCCTTCGTCGATCTCGGCGGTGTCGACGGCCTGGTTCACGTTTCTGAGCTGTCCTGGAAGCACATCGACCACCCATCTGAGGTTGTTACCGTTGGTGACGAGGTAACCGTTGAGGTTCTGGACGTCGATCTGGACCGCGAGCGCGTTTCCCTGTCCCTGAAGGCTACCCAGGAAGATCCGTGGCGCGTATTCGCCCGCACCCACGCTGTGGGCCAGATCGTTCCGGGCAAGGTCACCAAGCTCGTTCCGTTCGGCGCCTTCGTTCGCGTCGAGGAGGGCATCGAGGGCCTGGTTCACATCTCCGAGCTGGCTCAGCGCCACGTCGAGGTTCCGGACCAGGTTGTCACCGTTGGCCAGGAGGTTATGGTCAAGGTCATCGACATCGATCTCGAGCGTCGTCGTATCTCCCTGTCCGTTAAGCAGGCGGACGAGGACTACACCGAAGAGTTCGATCCGTCCAAGTACGGCATGGCTGACTCCTACGACGAGCAGGGCAACTACGTCTTCCCTGAGGGCTTCGACCCTGAGACCAACGAGTGGAAGGAAGGCTTCGACGAGCAGCGTCAGGCTTGGGAGGCACGCTACGCAGAGTCCGAGCGTCGCTTCAACCTGCACACCGCTCAGATCGAGCGCAACCGCGCCGCAGCCGCTGAGGCTGCTGAGTCTACAGAGTCCTCCAACTACTCCTCTGATTCCTCCGATGCAGCTCCGGCATCCGAGACTCAGGCAGAGGTTGGCGGCTCCCTGGCTTCCGACGAGCAGCTCGCTGCACTGCGCGACAAGCTCGCTGGCAACTAAAGCTTCCGCTTAGTTTCCGCTAGGCCTTAGGGCTTGGCTCACGGCCGCGCCCACTTCATCACCTAGATGGGGTGGGCGCGGCTTTTGTGATCTTTTAGACAGTTTGTGCAATCGTTTGCCGGGATGATCGTTGCCTTTAGATGGTTGACCAGCGGACAAGCAGTGACAAGTGGAAAAACTCCCTGGCAAGTCCACAAAACGGGCTTTTGTTCATGTGGGAATCCTCTTATACTCAAACCTGACGTTATAGCCAGTGCAGTACTGGTTATAAGTGGTATTTGAACTGAGGAGTAAGAAGTGGCATCTATTAAGGACACTTCCACCCACATCGTTGAGAGTATCGGCGGCGCCGACAACATCACGTCGCTGACGCACTGCGCGACGCGCCTGCGCTTTCAACTGGCCGATGCGGGGAAAGTTGACCAAGAAAAGCTCGATAGCGACCCAGCGGTGCTTGGTACCGTGCCCCAGGGCGCTCACGGCTACCAGGTAGTCATGGGCGGCGGCGTTGCTGACTACTACAACGAGATCATCAAGCAGCCCGGTGTGCATGCTTCCGGCGACAAAGAAGCGTCCTCCAAGAAGGAGTATGACGGTGTTCGCGGTAAGTATGACTGGGTAGATTACTGCTTCGAGTTCCTTTCTGATACTTTCCGCCCCGTCCTGTGGGCATTGCTCGGCGCCTCGCTCATCATCATGCTGCTCATCCTGGCGGACACGGCACACATCCAGGATTTCCGTGCACCGCTGGAGGAGCAGCCGGAAGGCTTCCGTCTGGCTCATGCCATGTTCCAGTCGGTCTTCTATTTCTTGCCCGTAATGGTCGGTGCGACCGCGGCCCAAAAGCTGGGCGCGAATATGTGGGTCTCCGCAGCTATTCCCGCAGCACTTTTGACCCCCGAATTTATGTCGCTGGGTGAGCAGGGCGATACCGTCAACGTGTTTGGCCTGCCGTTGGTCATCAACTCCTATGGCTCCCAGGTATTCCCGCCCATTTTGGCCGCGATCGGCCTGTACTGGGTGGAAAAGGGGCTAAAGAAGATCATCCCGAGCGCAGTTCATATGGTCTTCGTGCCGTTCTTCTCCTTGCTCATCATGATTCCGGCAACGGCCTTCCTGCTCGGCCCGTTCGGCATTGGCGTGGGCAATGGCATTTCCTGGGTCCTGTACCAAATCAATGATTTCTCGCCGTTCATCTTGGCTATCGTCATTCCGCTGCTGTACCCGTTCCTCGTTCCGATGGGCCTGCACTGGCCGCTGAATGTCATCATGATTCAGAACATCGCGACCTACGGCTACGACTTCATCCAAGGCCCGATGGGCGCATGGAACTTCGCCTGCTTCGGCGTTGTTGGCGCGGTCATGGTTATCTCCTTCAGGGAGAAGAACAATGCCATGCGCCAGGTCTCTATTGGTGCCTTCGCAGCGGGCATCCTCGGTGGCGTGTCGGAGCCTTCCCTCTACGGCATCTTGTTGCGCTTCCGCCGCAGCTACTACCGGTTGCTGCCAGGTTGTGCGGTAGGCGGCGCAATCATCGGTATCTTTGATGTCCGCGCTGAGGCCTTCGTCTTTACCTCTGCATTGACCACCGGCGCTATGACGCCGCAGCTGGGCTACGTCCTTGGTATCACGGCTGCATTCCTTACCTCTTTCTTCCTGACCCTGTTCTTCGGCTACCGCACAGCAGAAGAAAAGCAGGCAGACTTGGAGCGCATCGCCCGCGAACAGGGCGAATCTGTGGATGACGTAGCTGCTCGTTCGGAGTTTAAGCCCGCCAAGGCCGACAAGGGAGAGTCCCCGAATGCGGGTGGCGCCGTTGCTGCCAGCGCTGCGGGCGCTGCTGCTACTGGTGTAGCCGCCAAGCAGGCCGGTAAGGACGACATCGTGTTGGATTCCCCTCTAGAGGGCGAGGCAGTTGATCTTTCGGAGGTCCCGGATCCTATCTTCGCAGGCGCAAAGCTGGGGCCTGGCATGGCAGTCCAGCCAACTGGCAATACCGTCTATGCGCCTGCCGACGGCAAGGTGCTCACCGTTCAAAAGTCCGGCCATGCGGTAGGCCTAAGCCTCGACAATGGCGTGCAACTGCTCATCCACGTAGGGCTCGATACCGTGGAACTGGGAGGCGAAGGATTCGACGTGCACGTGGAAAAGAAGCAACGCATTTCCGCAGGGGATAAGCTGATTAGCTTTGACCCGGAGTTCATCCGTTCCAAGGGCTATAACCTGATTACTCCGGTTGTGGTCACTAACGCCACCAAATTCGGCGCGGTCTCCGGCGAAGCCGGCCAGGTTACCCCGAGTGATGAACTGCTCCGCATTCCGCCGAAGCCGGAGGAAGCAGCGGAATAAAGTAACGCTGACACCTATAGCGACAGAGGAACCCCGCATCATCGTGTATGGCGGGGTTCCTTTTCGCGTAGGGTGGCTGCCATGAAACTCATTGGCCTTACAGGCGGTATTGGCAGTGGTAAGTCAACAGTCGCAACGCTCTGCCGCGAACGGGGGTGGCGTGTGGTTGACGCCGATGGCATTGCCCGCGACGTCGTCAAGCCTGGCAAGCCCGCTCTATCGGAGCTGGCGGCAGCATTTGGAGAAGATATTTTGCTGCCGGACGGCAGCCTCAACCGCAAGGAACTGGCTCGGCGAGCCTTTGCGGACAAGGAACATACCGAACTGTTGAACTCCATTACCCATCCACGCATCCAAGCGGAAACGCAGCGCCAATTCGCGGAGGCACGTGAAGACGGCTATGACTTCGCCGTTTACGATATGCCGCTTTTGGTGGATAACGGCTTAGACAAAGACATGGACTACGTCATTGTGGTCGACGTGGCCGTAGAAGAGCGCGTCCGTCGCCTCGTAGCTTTACGCGGGCTGGAAGAGGACGATGCGCGACGTCGCATAGCAGCGCAGGTAGCGGATGAGGTAAGACTAGCCGCGGCCACGCACGTCATTGACAACAACGGCACGCTGGAGCAGCTGCGTGCGCGAGCGGCCGAGGTCATGAACCGTATAGAAGCGGAGTCATAGATGCGGGGTCACCCAAACTTTAACCGTTGGGTGGTTAGAGTTTACGCAGTTTCGAAGTTGCGTTAACTTTCGCGTCTTAAGCTACTCGCCGTGGGAACGTGGGATACTGGGCCTTTTGATAATCACGCGGCGCGAGAACTGCTCGCTAGCTTGCGTGATGGCTCTTTCGATCTCACAGCCTTTCAGAAGTCATGTGCCGAAGAGCCCATGGACTCCGATGACGCAGAAACCATGATCGCACTGGGCGCCTTGTTGAAGCTGAAAGCTGATGCGCTGCCGGAAGGAATCCACCGCGAGGATCTTGCGCCCCTGTATACGCCGCAGTCTAAAGCGTGGCTGCGCCGCCGCATTAATAGTGCGATGCGACCAGAGACGTCTTCTGTTTATGCGCTGTGGGAGACCACCGGCGAGCTGGAAGAGTGGCTGCGCACCGCGCAGGACTCCTTGCCGTGAACATAGCTAGCTGCGCCGTATAAGCAGTAGAGTAGTGGGCATGGCTTTTGCTGCTGAACATCCTCTTATTCCAAATTCCGAGCACCGCGTCGTCAGCGAGGTCGAGCGCACCCCAGGTGAGTTTCAGGTTGTCTCTGAATACGAGCCGGCCGGAGACCAGCCCGCCGCTATTGCAGAGCTCAATGAACGCCTCAACCGCGATGAGCGCGATGTAGTACTCATGGGTGCTACCGGTACAGGTAAGTCCGCCACCGCTGCGTGGTTGATCGAAAAACAGCAACGGCCCACGCTGGTAATGGCACCAAATAAGACTCTGGCAGCGCAGCTAGCGAACGAGCTACGTCAACTCTTGCCGCATAACGCGGTGGAGTACTTCGTCTCTTATTATGACTACTACCAGCCAGAGGCATATATCGCGCAGACGGATACCTATATTGAAAAGGATTCGTCCATCAACGAGGACGTGGAGCGCCTGCGCCACTCGGCTACCTCGGCCCTCCTGTCCCGCCGGGACGTGGTGGTTGTGTCCTCCGTATCGTGCATTTACGGCTTGGGTACCCCGCAGTCCTATTTGGATCGCTCGGTCATTATTTCCGTGGACGAGGAGCTGGACCGGGACCGCTTCCTCCGTTTGTTGGTGGATATCCAATACGAACGCAACGATGTGGGATTTACCCGCGGTACATTCCGCGCCAAGGGCGACACAGTCGATATCATTCCGGCTTATGAGGAGCGCGCAGTGCGCATTGAATTCTTTGGCGATGATATCGATTCCCTCTACTACATTCACCCCGTCACTGGCGATGTCATCGAGGAAGTAGACGAAGTGCGCATCTTCCCCGCGACTCACTACGTGGCAGGACCCGAACGCATGGAAAAAGCTGTGGCTGCCATCAAGGAGGAATTGGCCGAGCGCCTGGAAGATCTGGAAAACCGCGGCAAACTGCTGGAGGCACAACGACTTCGCATGCGCACCGAATACGATCTAGAAATGATCGAGCAGGTAGGTTTTTGCTCCGGCATCGAGAACTACTCCCGCCACGTCGATGGCCGTCCGGCCGGCTCCGCACCGGCAACTCTGCTGGATTACTTCCCCGAGGATTTTCTCACCATCATTGACGAGTCTCACGTCACGGTCCCACAGATTGGCGGCATGTTCGAGGGCGATATGTCCCGCAAGCGCAACCTGGTGGAATTCGGTTTCCGGCTGCCCTCCGCAGTGGATAACCGCCCGCTGACCTTCGATGAGTTTGAACAACGCGTGGGACAAACCGTTTACATGTCTGCCACCCCTGGCGACTTTGAACTTACGTCCTCGGACGGTGAGTACGTGGAGCAGGTGATTCGCCCGACAGGTCTGGTGGATCCGAAGGTTACCGTCAAACCCACTAAGGGCCAGATTGATGACCTTATTGATGAGGTACGCACCCGCATTTCGCAGCAAGAGCGAGTACTGGTGACTACGCTGACTAAGCGCATGGCAGAAGACCTCACCGATTACCTGCTGGAGCAGGGGATTAAGGTGCGCTACCTGCACTCGGATATCGACACCTTGCAGCGCGTCGAGCTTTTGCGGCAATTGCGCCTAGGCGAGTTTGACGTGCTGGTGGGCATCAACCTTCTGCGTGAGGGCCTTGACCTCCCCGAGGTATCGCTCGTTGCCATCCTAGATGCGGACAAGGAAGGTTTCTTGCGCTCTACCACCTCGCTCATCCAGACCATCGGCCGTGCTGCCCGTAACGTCTCTGGCGAGGTGATTATGTATGCCGATAAAATCACCGATTCGATGCAAGAGGCAATCGAGGAGACGGAGCGACGCCGCGAAAAGCAGATAGCCTATAACAAGGAACACGGCATCGACCCGCAGCCTTTGCGGAAGAAGATTGCCGATATCCTTGACCAAGTCTATGAAGACGGCGGGGACGAAGAGTCCAATTCTGACCCCTCTGCAGTGGTGGAGAAGCGGGATATTTCCAGCATGGCTACCGATGAGGTGCAGGCGCTTATCGACGACCTCTCGGCCCAAATGGGGGCCGCCGCACGCGAGCTCAAATTCGAGCTGGCTGGTCGTCTGCGCGATGAGATTGCTGATCTAAAGAAGGAATTGCGTGGATTGAAGGAAGCGGGAATTTAGTTTTCTCCCCCTGAAAGTGATGATTGGCTCCGCGGGTGCTTCTCTTAAGGGCTGCGCTAGTTATACTGGATAAGTGCCAGAAGCGCCGTTTAGTTGTCACTGTGAAATAGTTCAACTGCAAGGAGAATAATGCTTACTTATAAAAACATTGCCGTCGGCACCGATGGCTCTGAAACCTCCCTGCGCGCGGTCCGCGCTGCGGCGTCCATGGCACGGGCGTACGACGCTAAGCTGATTATTATCTCAGCTTTTTATAACCACGCTGGATCCATGCTTGGTGCTCCGAGGGGCGACGAAGCCGGTCTGCCCGTTGTAAGTGAGGACATGGCCGGTACCTACCTAACCAATGCCACCCGTATCGCCGAGTCAGAGGGTGCGGAACACATTGAAATCGTAGGGAAATCTGGAGACCCAGTAAAAGCCTTGTTGGAAGTAGGCCAGGACTATGACGTGGACCTGTTCGTGGTGGGAAACCGCGGCGTGAATTCCGTTCGTGGTCGAGTCTTTGGTTCTGTCCCAACGGAACTAACCCACAAGTCAAAGGTAGACGTCGTCGTAGTTAATACCAGCGAGAAACGTTAATCTTTTTTCGTTGTTACACTGGCAGTAATGCCTCTGTAGGCTAAATGAACACTCCGGGTACACACCCACAAAGAAAGGTCATCATGAGCGACTACAACTCGATCGTTGTCGGTACTGACGGTTCTAAGTCTTCTCTCCTCGCTGTAGAGCGAGCAGCTAAGATCGCCGCCGCATTCGATTCCAATCTGATTATCGGTTGTGCTTACTACGAAAACCAGGAGCAGGCTTCCAAGACCCTGCGCCAGGATTCCGTAACCATTTTGGGCGATGAGAAGGCGGAGGCAAACCTCAAGGATGCTAAGGCACACGCTGAGAAGTTCGGCGCTTCCAAGGTAGAAACCGCTGTTCGCCCGGGCACCCCAGTGCAGGCCCTGATGTCCATCGTCAACGACAACGATGCTGACCTGCTTATCGTGGGCAACCGCGGCATCAACTCCCTGACCGGTCGCCTGCTGGGCTCCGTGCCGGCAGACGTTGCTCGCCAGTCTGACTGCGATGTAATGATCGTTCACACCGTCAGCTAAAAGCGGTGATTAAAACCCGCCTTGGTCTTGTTCTGGAAAGACCAAGGCGAGTTTCGTCGTTAAGCGCAGCTTAGTCCGTAGGGTGTGCAGCGTTGAATGCGGCGGCGATGGCGTTGCCGTTCGCGCCCTGGATCAAGGGGATAGAGAAGTGGCCCTCCTCATTGGCATCGGCCAAAGGGCTCAGCGAGCCGTGGGAGAGCAACTGCTCCTGCGGGCTCAGATTGCGGATGAGCACAGAGTGAATCCGGTCCGGATGCTCATTAGCCACATCGCCGTAGGTCAGTGGATCATGTTGTCCGTCATCGCCAATGAGAATCCATTGCATATCCGGGTAGGCAATGAGCAGATTGCGCAGCTGAACACGCTTGTGCTCCTGACCGCTGCGGAAAAGTCCCGTTTCCGTTGGGCCCCAGTCCGTCAGCAGCATGGGACCCGCGGGGAAACCATGGTGAGACAGGAATTTCTTGAGCGAGCCAAAGGTATTCCAAGCGCCCGTAGAAAGATAAAACACTGGGGCTTGGGGGAAGCGCTGCTGTAGTTGAGCATAGAATTCGGCCATTCCGGGAACGGCCTGTCGCTTGCTAGGGCGCTTGGCCCAGGAATTCCACGCCGCGGTGAGCGCACGCGGCAGCCACGTGACAAGCACCGTGTCATCGATATCGCTAACAATGCCGATCTTGGCCGCCGGATCAACGATAAGTAGTTGAGCCTCCACAGCCTTCGCATGTGCGGCCTCGATTGTTGCCGTATGCCACCCGGGCTCTAGTTCGTGGTCATGGACTAGTAAGTCAATGTATCCGTTTCGATCGGTGGTGCCGGTGACAGTCTTTTCCCCAATAGTTACCGAAACATCGTGGTGTCCTACTTGAATGGTAAGAAACTGCTGGTAGCCGCGCTGACCCCACGTATCCTTCTTGCCTTCATCAGGATCGTGCATGAGTACGCGGCCGAAGATTCTCACCTGATCGGTGGTGCCATAGCCTGTATATCCCACAATCAGGGGCTGCCATCCACGCCGTTGGGAGCGCTTCAAAGTAATGGAGTTAAGTGAGCTTTCAGCTTTGCGCATGATGTCAGATAAGGCCATGGCATAAAGCTTACGGGAGCCTAAAGAACTTCGCCGCAGTCACCAACGAGCGTGAGGGATTGAGTGGCACGAGTGATGCAGACATAGAGGTTCTGCAATCCCTGTGGGGAGGCATCCACGATGCGCTGCGGATCGAGCACGACCACGTGGTCAAACTCGAGGCCCTTGTAGCGCTCCGCCGTGCCGGCGTCAATAACCGCTGTGAGCCTGCCGTCCTCTTCGCTGTGTACTCCAGGGACGTAGTTGCCCTGCTCAAGCCGGCGCACCTGCACTCCATCACGGATGGCTGTCGCCGGGATGGCATCAGGGTTAATCATTTCCAACAGGCCATTGGCCAATTCCGTAATGGGCTGCGGGGTGCGATAGTTGACGGTTAAGAAGTGGTGACGGAAGCGCTGCGCCACAAACGGCTCCAAAGCTTCGCCCCAGTCATCAACACCTGCCGGGGAACCAGTCTGGGAGGTATCACCCACCAAAGTCATCCACCTCGAAGGGCAGCGGCGGAAGAGCATTCGCCACTCCATAGGCGTTAATTCCTGGGCTTCGTCCACGATGATGTGACCATAAGCCCACGTATGATCTTCGCGGGCGCGTTGGGCAGTGGTGCGTTTATCGCGTACCTCCTGGCGGTGCGCCAAGGTCTCGGCGTCGATGACATCGTGGGCAGAGAGGATTTCTGCTTCAAACATGTCATCGTCATTATCTGTGGACTCGGAGGAGGACAAGATATCCAATGCGTCTTCCGCATCAGCCACTTGGTCGCGCCACGCCGCATCATCGGCTGCCTTCTTTTCTTCAGGGTTGGGTAGGCCGATGAGGACGGCAAGCTCGTCTAGCAAGGCCGCATCCGAACCCGTCCATGCTCGCCCCTCTGCGCGGTAGAGCGCTTCTTGGGTTTCCTCGTCATACCCGTGGGCGGCAGAAGCGATACGCTCGCGTGAGGAGACTAGAGCAGCAAGTACATCGGTGGGGTGTAGTTCGGGCCAAAACTCATCGATCAAGGCAGTAACCGCCGCGTCCTCAGCAAGGTCATCGTGGAATTGATCAATATCGGCGCGCGAAAGGAGATTTTTTCCGCCAAGCGGATCGGCACCTACCTTTTCTGCCATTTGCTGGGCAAGGTCTTCTACGAGGTGCTCAATGAAGGCACCGCGAGCCTCATTGTGTGGCTTTCGCGAGCGGCGTGCACGTGTGCGGGCGCTTTTCACCATGCTGGGCGTTACCTCTAGGGCCAGGCCGTCGACTGCCAGTTCACGCGGGTCGTCGGGAAGCAGCTGGTAGTCCTTGACCGCGGTGGAGAGGATTTCCACCATGGCGTCGCTGCCCTTGATTTCCCGAGCCACCAGGTCTTCTTCGTGTTCCGGTTCGATTCCAGGGAAGAGTCCGCCGATGGTGGAGAGCACCACGCCGGTCTCGCCTAGTTCTGGGAGCACGCGCGAAATATAGTCCAAGAAGCTGCTATTGGGACCAACGATGAGTACGCCAGTGGCAGAAAGCAGCTCGCGGTGGGTATAGAGCAGATAGGCAACGCGGTGCAGCGCAACTGCGGTCTTACCGGTGCCAGGGCCGCCTTCTACCACCATCACGCCGCGGGTGTTATCGCGGATAATCTCGTCCTGCTCCCGCTGAATGGTCTCCACAATGGAAGCCATGTGGCCCGTGCGGGCTCGCTGCATAGCGTGATAGAGAGCGGATTCGCTCGCTACGCCGGCCTCTTCTTCACGCACGCCGGGACCGGCAAGGACCTCATCATGAATGCCGGTGACGGTGCGCCCCTTGGTGCGGATTTGGCGGCGGGTGTGCACGCCTTCTGGTTGGGCGGTGGTAGCGAGGTAGAAGGGCCGTGCCATGGGGGCACGCCAATCTAGAAGGAGCGTGCGATAGTCCTCTTCACGCGCATCGAGTCCCATGCGGCCGATGTAGCGGCGATCTAGGCCTTCCGCGGTGGGATTGTCACCGGGGGCGTCAATATCGATGCGGCCAAAGACCAATCCCATTTGGGCCACATTGAGACGATCCAGCTTGGCTTGGAGCCCGTGGTATTCCGTTTCGCGGCGTACCAAGGCATCTGCGTCCGGGGTGGAGGGATCTACGTCCGCCTGCACCTCATTGAGCCGTTCATTTGCTGCAGCCACCTCATCGTCGAGGCGGGAGAAAAGGCCGTCCACATAATCTTGCTCCGTAGCGATGGCTTCGCGCTCCGAGGAACCTGCGGCCGCCGCGTGCTTTTGGGATGCTGAGTTCACGTGACTCCTTGGTGATTGGACGTTGATGGGGTGGAAGGTGCCGGGCACGCTGTCCGGCGAGGGGGAGAGATGAGTTTAGACCCTGCTGTGACAAAGAACAACGGCCCAGCATAAGGCTGGGCCGTTGAGTCATCGCCGAGATACTCGGCCAAGGAAGATGTGGCTACTTAGAGCGCTTTTCCAGCTTCTTGATAGCTGCCTCAATCTTCTTATTTGCCTCCTGCTGCAGCTTGTCAGCGTGCTTGGAAGCCTTCTTGTTTGCGCGCTTGGACTTGGCGCCATCCAGCTTGGCGACGGCCTTGTCGGCACGTGCCTGAGCCTTGGTAGCTGCCTTCACAGCACGGGTACGGGCGATGTCGCGATTAGCCTGTGCGGTCTCGAGCCAGTCACCCTTATTGTCTTCAACGTAAGTCTTGGCGTTGTCGACCGAGTCCTCAATGAAGGACTTAGCGTTGCCCAGCAAGCCGCGGCCAGACTCCTGCCAATCGTCCTTGTTGTCCTCTACGTAGGTCTTGGCATCGTCAACATAGGACTTGGCGGTATCCAGCAGACCGCGGCCGGTGGACTGCCAGTCATCCTTGTTGTCGTCTACATAAGCCTGTGCCTTGGCAGAGGTCTCGTTGATCCAGTCGCCGGCCTTGGAAGACAGCTCGTTAGCACGGGCAGAGAGCTCTTCGCGCTTCTGCTCGGATTCAGATTTAGTAGGCAGCGCCTGCTGAATCTTCTTATTCGTGCGCTTGCCGGCCTTCTGTGCGCGCCAACGCAGGGAAGGCTTGCCCTCGGTGTCCTGGGTAGCGATAAACAGGGCGCCGAGCAAAGCGGTGTTGGTAACGAATCCGTTGCGGCGGGATTCCTTGTCTTCCTTGTTGTCTGCTGCCCAGAAGTTATTCTTGCCAATCAGGTTAGGCAGGGTAGCGGCGGCCAGTACCGCAGCGGAAGTGCGCGGTGCCTTGCCCAGAGCCAAGGTGGAGCCGGCGCCTACTTTAGCGCCGCCAATGGCGCGGGTAACTAGTTCTGGGTCATTGGGGATGTAGCCCTGATACTCAGAAGGAACGGCCTTGCGCACGGTCTTGAGGAAACCCTCGGTTTCCTTCACGTGCTCGGACGCGTTGCGCAGGTTGTCTACGCCTTCCCATACAAATACGGATGCCAGCATGGGGCGGGCAAGCTTGCGAATCATAGTCCTTAAAGCTCCTTAGCTCGTTGTTCTAGACCTATCGTGTGCTAGACCATTGTACGCGGAAAACCGCCTTTGGATCACCAGCGGCGTTCCCACCAGTCACCAAGCTTGGGGCGCTCCTCGCCCAAGGTCGTGGACTTGCCGTGTCCCGGGCGCACGATCGTATTGTCGGGGAACTCATCAAAGATGCGCGCGGTGACGTCCTTATATAGGCGGACGAAGTCTCCCTCAGAGGTAGTCTTGCCCAGGCCACCGGGGAAGAGGGAATCGCCTACGAAGAGATTGGTGACGCCATCGATGCTTGCAACTAGGGCTGCACCGCCGGGGGTGTGGCCGCGCAAGATGATGACTGGCAGCTGAAGACCCGCGAACTCGATGGAATCGCCCTTGCGCAGCTCCACGTCTACCTCAGCCGGGATGGCGGGGGAATCAAGGAAGGAGGCGTAGTGAGTAGCACCCGTTTCGGACAAAATCTCCTCGAGTGCGCGCACGTGGTCCCAGTGGCGGTGGGTCGTGAGCACCGCGGTAATTTTCACTCCGGCCTTGCGGGCCATGTCGAGGATTGCGGGCGCGTCATCGGCGGCGTCGACAAGCAAGCCCTCTTCGCCCGCCTGAAGGAGGTAGCAGTTATTGTCCATCTCGGACACGGAAATCTGATGTAGCTGAAGCTCGTTAGTCATGTGTCCCAGCCTACGGGTACATTCGAGGGAAGATTGCAATCCCTAGGACTGGAGGTATGAGCATAGTGGCTGATCGTTTGGTGGTGCGCGGTGCCCGCGAGCACAACCTCAAGGGCGTGGATATCGATATTCCCCGCGATAAAATGGTTGTTTTTACCGGCCTATCCGGCTCCGGTAAATCTTCGCTGGCCTTTGACACCATCTTCGCTGAAGGCCAGCGCCGCTACGTGGAATCCTTGAGTTCTTATGCCCGCATGTTCTTAGGGCAGATGGATAAGCCCAACGTGGAATTTATTGATGGCCTGTCACCCGCGGTGTCCATTGATCAAAAATCCACCAACCATAATCCACGCTCTACGGTGGGCACGATCACGGAGATCTACGACTACCTGCGCTTGCTATTTTCCCGTGCTGGTACGCCGCACTGCCCTAAGTGCGATGCGGTGATTGAACGCCAAACGCCGCAGCAGATTGTGGATGCGGTGCTGGATCTGGAAGAAAAGCTGAAGTTCCAGGTGCTTGCACCGGTAGTGCGTAAGCGCAAGGGCGAGTTTGTAGATCTTTTTCAGGATCTTTCGGCGCAGGGTTATTCCCGCGTGCGAGTGGATGGAGAGACCCATCAGCTCAGTGATCCTCCCAAGCTAAAGAAGCAGATCAAGCACAATATTGAGGTAGTGGTTGACCGCCTGCAGGTGAAGGCCTCGCAGAAGCAACGCTTAACGGATTCGGTGGAAACGGCCCTGCGCTTGGCCGATGGTCTGGTCACCATCGAGTTCGTAGATAGGGAAGAGCTCACCCACACGTACTCGGAAAAGGCCGCCTGCCCCAATGGCCACACCTTGACCATTGAAGAGTATGAGCCCCGTGCCTTTTCCTTCAATGCTCCGTTTGGTTCTTGCCCGGTGTGTGATGGTTTGGGTACCAAGCTGGAAGTCGATGTTGACCTGCTTATTCCGGATCCGGATGCCCCGGCGGTTGATGCGATTCAGCCGTGGCACTCCTCTCCCAACTCCCGCTACTTTGTCAAACTAGTGGAGGGTCTGGGCAAGGCAAAGGGCTTTGACCCTAAGACGCCAGTGAGCGAATTGACCAAGGAGCAGCGCCATGCGCTCATCTATGGCACGGACGAGGAGGTGCAGGTTCGGTACAAGAACCGCTACGGGCGCCAGCGCAATTGGACCGCGCCGTTTGAGGGCGCGACCGGTTTCATTCACCGCAAGCTGGAAACGACCGATTCTCAGTCCCAAAAGGACCGCCTGTTGCAGTACACCCGCCGCGTGCCGTGCAGCACCTGTAAAGGCACGCGCTTGAAGCCGGAGATCTTGGCTGTCCGCTTGGCTTCTACTACTCATGGTGAGCAGTCCATTGCGGGACTGTGTGCGCTTTCGATTGAGGATGCCTCTGAATTCCTGGACTCTTTGGTGCTGGGGCACCGCGAGGAAATCATTGCCGGTGCGGTACTCAAGGAAACCCAGGCTCGGTTGCGCTTCCTTCTGGACGTCGGTCTGAATTACCTGACCCTGGATCGCGGCGCATCCACGCTTTCGGGCGGCGAGGCACAACGCATCCGTTTGGCCACGCAGATTGGTTCCGGTTTGGCCGGCGTACTTTATGTGCTCGATGAGCCTTCCATTGGTTTGCACCAACGCGATAACCAGCGCCTTATTAAGACCCTGCAGCGTTTGCGCGATATTGGCAATACCCTCATCGTGGTCGAACATGACGAAGACACCATCCGAGAGTCCGATTGGCTTGTCGATGTGGGCCCGCGTGCCGGTGAATATGGTGGCGAGGTGGTCTATCAAGGCGAACCGGCGGGAATTGAAAAGGTAGAGGAGTCCCTGACTGGCCAGTACCTTTCTGGCAAGAAGGTGCTCGCTGTCCCGGATCACCGCCGCGAGATCGACAAGGGCCGCACCCTGAAAGTGGTGGGTGCACGCGAGAATAACCTGAAGGGCATTAACGTCGAAATCCCGCTGGGAGTGTTGGCAT
This sequence comes from Corynebacterium tuberculostearicum, assembly GCF_022347385.1. Lineage (GTDB taxonomy): Bacteria > Actinomycetota > Actinomycetes > Mycobacteriales > Mycobacteriaceae > Corynebacterium > Corynebacterium tuberculostearicum_M. Next base: position 18,097 of record NZ_JAKRDT010000008.1, on the reverse strand, counting down.
GCATTACCGGTGTTTCTGGTTCTGGTAAGTCCACCGTGGTTAATGAGATTTTGGCCAAGACCTTGGCCAATAAGCTCAACCGCGCCCGCCAGGTGCCCGGCCGCGCCAAGCGCGTCGAGGGCGTGGAGCACCTGGATAAGCTGGTCCAGGTTGACCAGAGCCCGATTGGCCGTACGCCGCGTTCCAACCCGGCGACCTACACGGGCGTCTTTGACAAGATCCGTAACCTTTTTGCCGAAACCCAGGAGGCCAAGGTTCGCGGCTACAAGGCCGGCCGCTTCTCCTTCAACGTCAAGGGTGGGCGCTGCGAGGCATGCCAAGGCGATGGCACCATCAAGATCGAGATGAACTTCCTGCCGGACGTGTATGTTCCGTGTGAGGTGTGTGAGGGCGCTCGCTATAACCGCGAGACCCTGGAAGTGCACTACAAGGGAAAGAACATCGCCGAGGTGCTCGACATGCCAATTTCTGAGGCAGCGGACTTCTTCGAGCCCATCAACTCGATTCACCGCTACCTTGCCACGCTTGTCGACGTCGGCTTGGGCTACGTCCGCCTCGGCCAAGCCGCTACCACACTGTCTGGCGGTGAGGCGCAACGCGTTAAGCTCGCCTCAGAGCTGCAAAAGCGCACCAACGGTAGGACTATCTACATCCTGGACGAGCCGACCACCGGTCTGCACTTTGAAGACATCCGCAAGCTGATGTTGGTCATCCAGGGCCTTGTAGACAAGGGAAATTCGGTGCTCGTCATCGAGCACAACCTCGATGTCATCAAGGCTGCGGACTGGATCGTGGATATGGGACCGGAAGGCGGTGCCGGCGGTGGCACCGTAGTCGCGCAGGGCACCCCGGAAGATGTCGCGCAGGTGGAGGGCTCCTATACCGGTAGCTACCTAAAGGACATGTTGAAGTAGGGACACTGTGAATAGTTACCGCCTCGGCGCCAGCCTGTTGGCAGCGCTCACCTTGTTTATGGTGAGCGCTTGCTCTGGTGATCCTGAGGCCGAGAACGTCTCAGCGCCCGCGACGACCTCTCCGGCGCCCGACCCGGACTTAGTGCGCACTCAGCTTGACCGTGCAGTAGACAAGACTGCAAAGAAGTACCACGCCAAGGTTGGGGTTGCTATTTCGGCCGGTGATGACACCATTGCTGTGGGCGATAAGGGCAAGGGTCCTGTCTGGTCCACGGTTAAGGTCCCTATCGCTATCGCCGCGCTTAAAGACGGCGCGGATAGAAGCCTGGTTGACTTGGCAATCAAGGAATCCGATAACGATGCCGCCTACGCCCTATGGTCCCAGGTGAAATGGCGCGAAGGCTCCGCCGATAAGGCAGTAGAGGAATTGCTCGAAGACTATGGATCACACGCGGATATCCATGACACCGCTTTTGGTTACTCCACGTGGTCATTGAAAGACCAAGCAGTCTTCGGTGCTGAATTGCCTTGCATTGAGGAGGCGGACTACGTCCACAAGGTGCTCAAAGACATTGTGGCTTGGCAGAAGATTGGTCTGTCGAAAGAGAAGCGAACCCGCGCCAAGAGCGGCTGGGGCTTGGACGAGGACGACAATGAGTACACCTACCGCCAATTTGGCGTTCATGAGGTTGCTGGCAAGCGCGTCGGCGTCGCGTTATCTGTGGTTACCGATGGCGAGGACTATGCCAAAGCCGAGCCAGCGGTAAAGTATCTCGCCCATGAGTTAGTGGACATCGTTGATAAAGGGGTAGAGAAGGGCAACATTGAACCAGCTGCTCAATGCAAGGACAGCTAAGCGAGTTGCGATTTGGTGGAAAGGGTAGAAGCTGCTATCCTCAAAGCCACTACCGCCCATGACGCCTTTTCGAGGTTCGTGGGTCACAAGCGGAGCTTCTCCCACCCGATGCCGCGAACATGGTTCGTAGGATAAAGGTAAAGGTAACCAAGCACCCGTGCTTGGCACTGTGAGAACTCCCGGCTGTCTTTGGCAGACCGGGTTCGATTCGTTTGTGGTCCCGGTAGGTGAACTACTTACTCATACACCCCCTAATCGAGGAGAACCACAATCAGCGCTGAAGCTCGCATCAATGAGCGTATCCGAGTACCCGAGGTCCGTTTGGTAGGCCCCGGTGGTGAACAGGTGGGCATCGTCCGTACCGATGATGCTCGCAAGCTTGCATACGAGGCTGACCTTGACTTGGTTGAGGTAGCCCCGAAGGCAAAGCCCCCAGTGGCCAAGATCATGGACTACGGCAAGTTCAAGTACGAGCAGGCTCAGAAGGCTCGCGAAGCCCGTAAGAACCAGCAGCAGACCGTGGTTAAGGAACAGAAGTTCCGCCCGAAGATCGATGATCACGATTATGAGACCAAGAAGGGTAACGTAGTTCGCTTCCTCGAGAAGGGATCCAAGGTCAAGGTGACCATCATGTTCCGTGGTCGTGAGCAATCGCGTCCGGAGCTAGGTTTCCGCCTCTTGGAGCGTTTGGCCGATGACGTCGCTGAAGTTGGCGTTGTTGAGTCCCGCCCCAAGCAGGATGGTCGCAATATGACCATGGTCTTGGGTCCGGTTCGCAAGGGCAAGAAGTAGACCAGATTCCACGTAGGATTTAAGGACTTAATACTCATGAAGCAGAAGACCCACAAGGGCACCGCAAAGCGTATCAAGGTGACCGGTTCCGGCAAGCTGCGCCGTGAGCAGGCTGGCCGCCGCCACCTGCTGGAGGGCAAGCCGTCCAAGCGTACCCGCCGTCTGAAGGGCACCGAGGCAGTCGCACAACCTGACACCAAGCGCGTCAAGCGCCTGCTCGGCCGCGCATAATAGCGCCGAATCAACCCACATCCGCCATCACAATTCGAATTAAGGAAGTATCACTGTGGCACGAGTAAAGCGCTCAGTTAACGCAAAGAAGAAGCGTCGCGCGATTCTGAAGTCCGCTAAGGGCTACCGCGGCCAGCGTTCCCGCCTGTACCGTAAGGCGAAGGAGCAGTGGCTGCACTCCATGACTTACGCTTACCGCGATCGTCGCGCTCGTAAGTCTGAGTTCCGTAAGCTGTGGATCCAGCGCATCAACGCTGCTGCCCGCATGAACGACATCACCTACAACCGCCTCATCCACGGCCTGCGCCTGGCTGAGATCGAGGTTGACCGCAAGATCCTGGCTGAGCTTGCTGTCAATGACTTCGAGGCATTCTCCGCACTGTGCGAGGCTGCTAAGGCTGCTCTGCCTGAGGACGTCAACGCTCCTAAGGCTGCCTAGTTACTAGGAATACAACGCCCGTTTCTCCGGCTTATGTGCCGGGCGAAGCGGGCTTTGTTCGTTTTACACTCTATCTGTCTAGTGAGCTCAGTCTCGCATGCTACATTGAGTCCAGACCACGAGTGACCCCGAGACCAAGGAGCAGATTCCCTGTGACAAACCCAAATGGTGGCTACCAACCAGAAAATGGCGAGTATTCTGGCCAGTCCTATGACAACAACCAGGGGCAGCAGTACAACCCCTACAACCAGCAAGCCGGTTACCAGCCGCAGTACAACCAGGGCTATGCACCACAACCGAATATGGGTTCCTATCCAGTGCAGCAGCAGTATGTGGCGCAAGGACAGCAAAAGTCTTGGATCGCGACTCTGCTTCTGTGCTTCTTCTTGGGTTCCTTTGGCGCGCATAACTTCTATACCGGTCGCACGACCTTCGGCGTAGCGCAGCTGGTGCTTAATATCTTGGGCTGGGCTACTTTCTGGTTCTTGCTTGGATTCGCATTTTGGGCCATCGTCGGAATCTGGGTCTTCATTGAGTTCATCATGATCATTGCCGGCGCCGGTGATTACGATAAGGACGCCCGCGGCGTGCCACTAGCTAAGTAGCACCCAGCATTGTGATCCTGTTGCCATATCGGCAACAGGATTTTTTGTTTTGCCTACGCAGCTGGGGCTGAGTCTGGGTCTAGGCAACTAGTAGGTAGGGTAGAAGCCATGAATTTGGATTTTGACTCTGCCTTTACTGAACGCACCCCGCGCATTGTTAACGCAGCCAAGCTGCACCGCGCTGCTAACCGGAAGAAGGCGAAGCAATTCCTGATTGAGGGAGAAAACGCCGTAGATGCAGCGGTGTCTACGGGCGCTGCTGTCGATGTTTTCGTTACTGAAAAGGCCGCAGAACGCTTCGGTGACATTATTACCGCCTGTGGATACATGGGAGTGTACGTACATCCCATCACCGATAAAGCGGCTAAGCATTTATCTGATACCGCCACCACCACGGGGCTTTTCGCGCTATGTAAGCCAGTGCTGTGGTCCGCGGGCAAAATCCTTAATGGCAAGCCAAGTTTGGTTTCTGTTCCCGTGCTTACTTCGGAGCCCGGCAATGCAGGCACCTTGATTAGAACTTCCGACGCCATGGGAGCAGATGGAGTAATTTTTGCGGGCGAGACGGTCGATCCCCTCAGCTGCAAGGTAGCGCGCTCCTCAGCCGGCTCGCTGTTTCATGTCCCGGTAGCGCGAGACCCCAATATTAAGGACGTCTTGGGGCAGCTGCGTAAGTCGGGCATGCAGATTGTGGCGACAGCCGCTGATGGCGAGGTAGACCTTGCCGAGGCAGATTTGTCTCAGCCGACGGCGTGGCTTTTTGGCAACGAGGCCCACGGGTTGGGCGAGCTACTGGAAGAAGCCGATATGCGGGTGCGTATTCCGCTACGTGGGCGAGCAGAGTCACTCAACCTGGCAACAGCCGCCAGCATTTGTCTTTATGAGTCCGCGAAGGCCCAAGAGCACAGCTAAGCAGATCCCCGAATGAAAAGGGGGTCCCTGGGGCGGTCGGCCTAGCCGGGACAGAGTAAGATTGCACGCGTTAGTTTTCGCGCGAGAAGAAGGTACGAAGTACGTGTCCGATACACCGCAGATCGAATTGACCGAAGAGGCTCTTGGGGCCGCGGCCGATAAGGCTATCGCAGCCTTCGACGCAGCCGAAACGCTCGATGAGCTGGCTGCAGCCCGCCGCGAGCACCTAGGAGATGGCGGCTATATTCCGCAGGCTCGCCAGTCATTGGGGCAGCTGCCTAAGGACCAGCGCAAGAGCGCTGGCAAGGCTGTCAACATGGCCCGCGGCAAGATGGAAAAGCGCTTTGCCCAGGTTAAGGATGTCTTGGAGCAAAAGGCTCGCGAGGAGCAGTTGCGAGCAGAGACCGTTGACGTCACCATTCCCACCACCCGCACCCAGACTGGTGCCCTTCACCCAATTACCGCACTCTCTGAGCGCATTGCGGATATTTTCGTCGGTATGGGCTGGGAAATCGCGGATGGCCCCGAGGTTGAGGCGGAGTACTTCAACTTCGATGCGTTGAACTTTAAGCCGGATCACCCAGCACGTACCCTGCAGGATACGTTCCACGTCTCCGGCGAGGGCTCTAAGCAGGTGCTACGCACGCACACCTCTCCGGTCCAGGTGCGCACCATGCTGGAGCGCGATGTGCCGCTGTATATCGCTTGCCCAGGCCGCGTATTCCGCACCGATGAGCTGGATGCCACCCACACCCCGGTTTTCCACCAGGTAGAAGGTTTGGCCGTGGACAAGGGCCTGACCATGGCCCACCTGCGCGGCACCCTGGAGCACTTGGCCAAGGTGCTGTTCGGTCCGGAGACCACGACGCGCATGCGCGTGAATTACTTCCCGTTCACCGAGCCTTCTGCCGAGGTTGATGTGTGGTTCCCCAATAAGAAGGGTGGCGCTGGCTGGATCGAGTGGGGCGGCTGCGGCATGGTGAACCCCAATGTGCTGCGCGCCGTTGGTGTTGATCCAGAGGAATACACGGGCTTTGCCTTTGGTATGGGCCTCGAGCGCACGCTGCAGTTCCGCAATGGCTTGACCGATATGCGCGACATGGTCGAAGGCGATGTCCGCTTCACCCTGCCGTTTGGCGTACAGGCCTAAAACCCAGAAAGGATAGACACACTAATGCTTATTTCCCAAGACTGGGTCACCCGCATCCTGGGCGCTAAGAACCCTGGTTGGAACGTTTCCGCTGCCGATATGGACTCCGGATTCGTGCGCGTCGGTTTTGAAACCGAGGGCTACGCTGTCGTTCCGGAGAGCACCGGTCCGCTGGTCATCGGCCAGGTGGTAGAGATCGAGGAACTTACGCAGTTCAAAAAGCCCATCCGCTACTGCCAGGTAAATGTAGGCCAGGCTAATGGCACGGGCGAGCTGCAGGGCATCATTTGCGGTGCTCGTAATTTCCGTTTGAATGACTATGTCGTTGTGGCGCTTCCGGGCTCGGAGCTTCCTGGCGGCTTCAAGATTGCGGCGCGCGAGACCTACGACCACATCTCCAATGGCATGCTGTGCTCCGGTGCTGAGCTCGGTTTGGGTGCGCAGGCCAACGGCATCATCGTCTTGGGTGATGACGTCGCCGATAAGGTGGGCGAGGATGCTCGCCCGGTTATTGGGCTGCATGATACCGACTTTGACGTCAACATCACCCCGGATCGCGGCTACGCCCTGTCCGCGCGCGGTTTGAGCCGTGAGATTGCCTCCGCTTTCGACCTGGACTTTGCCGATATTGCCGAAGATCCGTCCGTTGCTGGCATTGATACCTCTGCTGTTCCAGCGGCGCAGGGCTCGCTTATCGACGTCACTCTCACCCCCGAGACCAAGGCGCAGCGTTTCGGCCTCCGCAAGGTCAGCGGCATCGACCCGCAGGCACGCACCCCGTTCTGGCTCGAGCGCGAGCTTATGCTCTGCGGCCAGCGCAGCGTCAACCTGCCCACGGACATTACTAACTATGTGATGTTGCTTTTGGGCGCCCCGATGCATGCATTTGACGCCAACGTTATCCAAGGAAATCTCGTTGTCCGTAATGCCAACGAAGGCGAGAAGTTTGAGACCCTGGATCACGTAAAGCGTGAGCTTTCTGCAGAAGATGTGGTCATCTGCGATGACAATGGCATCCAGTCACTGGCCGGAGTCATGGGCGGTACTACCTCCGAAATCTCGGCGGAAACCACTGACGTGGTCTTCGAATCCGCTATCTGGGATCCGATTACCGTGGCGCGCACCTCCCGCCGCCATAAGTTGTCGTCCGAGTCCTCCCGCCGCTTCGAGCGTGGCGTGGATCCAGCGGTCGTCGAGGTCGCTCTGGACACCGCCTGTGCGCTCTTGCAGCAGCTGGCAGGTGGCACTATTGAGGAAGGCCGGACGCTTATTGGGGACGTCGCCAAGCGCGAGCCCATTGCCCTGCGCACCGCAAAGGCTAGCGAGTATGCCGGCGTTGACTACTCCCGTGAGACTGTTATTTCCCGCCTCGAGGAAGTTGGCTGCACTGTCGCTGATGAGGGTGAAATGCTGCAGGTAACGCCTGCTACGTGGCGCACCGATATCTCCATGGACGTTGACCTCATCGAAGAGGTGCTACGTCTCGAGGGCTTGGAAGACATTCCTACCGTCCTGCCTACTCTGGCCGGCGGTCGCGGTCTCACCCCAGCGCAGAAGCGTCGCCGCGCTATTGGCCACGGCCTGGCCTATGCCGGTTATGCAGAGGTATTGCCGGCCCCGTTCGTGGCCAACGACACCTTTGATGTGTGGGGCTTGGACAAGGATGATGCTCGCCGCCGCACCGTAGAGGTGCAGAATCCGCTTGAGGCCGACAAGGCCATCTTGTCCACGACTCTGCTTCCGAACATGCTGGAGGCCATCGGCCGCAATGTTGCGCGTGGCCGCAGCGACCTCGCCCTGTATGGCCTGCAGCAGGTGGCATTCAAGCGTGCCGAGGCATCGCCCATGCCTTCTGTAGAGCAGCGACCTTCTGAACAGGTTGTTTCCGAACTCCTGGATACCCTTCCTGAGCAGCCGCTGCACGTTGCAACGGTGGCCACCGGCAATATCGAGCATGAGGGACCATGGGGCGAAGGACGCGCATATAGCTACGCCGACGCCATCGAATCCGCCCGCCAGGTCGCTCGTGCCGCAGGTGTGGATATCGAGCTGGAGGCCGCGCACGTTCTTCCCTGGCACCCAGGCCGCTGCGCTGCCGTGAAGGTGGCAGGTACTGACGTGGTTCTGGGCCATGCCGGTGAGCTTCACCCGCAGGTTCTGGAAGCGCTGAACCTGCCGGCGCGTACCTGCGCTATGGAACTGGACGTTACCGCTATGCCATTGGAAGAGAAATTCCCTGCGCCGGTACTGTCCTCCTTCCCAGCGTTGCACCAGGACATTGCGCTCGTGGTGGATGAAGAAGTCCCAGCAGAGCGCGTGCGCGCCACTGTGGAAGAGGGAGCGGGCGAACTCATCGAGTCCGTCGAGCTCTTCGACATGTTCCGTGGCGAGCAATTGGGTGAGGGCAAGAAGTCCCTAGCCTTCCAGCTGCTGTTCCGTGCAGCGGATCGCACGTTGACCGATGAGGAAGTCAATGAGCACCGCACGGCCGCAGCGGAGCTGGCTAAGCAGCGCTTGGGCGCAGAGATGCGCGCATAGCTAGGCCCTAGGAAGGGGCGGTGAGATTTACCTCACCGCCCCTTTTTTCATGCATTTTTTCATTTCTGGTGCTGCATTAACCAGGGAATATCCCCAATTTACATGAATAACATACGGCCGAGTGTATTTATTGCTATAGTCGCCCCTATGACGATTTCAGTAGCAATAGCAGGCGTCACCGGATACGTGGATGCGGAATTTCTTGCGGAAGTTACTCATAAGGGTGACTATCTGCGGCAAGAGATTGAAAAATTGCCGCTTGTAGAACGCGTACGGGGCCGCGGACTGATGCTCGGCGTTGTTTTAGCAGAACCTGTGGCTAAGCAGGCCGTGCGCGGCGGACTTGCACAGGGGCTCATCCTCAACGCGCCCAGTGAGAATGTACTCCGCCTCACCCCACCCTTGGTTATTTCCCACGACGAACTAGACACAGCACTGACAACATTTCGGACGATAATGGAGGAACTGGCATGAACCTGCGACACTTTCTGGCTGACGACGATCTCAGCCCACAAGAACAAGCAACCGTTTTGGATTTAGCTGAAAGGCTCAAGAAGGATCCCTTTGCGGAGCGCCCACTAGAGGGGCCTAAGACCGTAGCGGTGCTCTTTGATAAAACATCTACGCGGACCCGCTTTTCCTTTGAAACCGCAGTAGCGAATATGGGCGGCAAGGCCATTACCGTCGATACTTCTACGACTCAGATGGGCAAGGGGGAGTCTTACCAAGACACGGCCGCGGTGCTTTCGCGGTACGTGGAGGCAATCGTGTGGCGCACCTTTGACCATGACAACCTTCTCCAGATGGCGGAGACTGCTACCGTTCCTCTGGTCAATGCGCTTTCCGACGACCTGCATCCCTGCCAGATTCTGGCTGACTTGCTGACCTGTCGTGAGAATTTAGGTGACCTCAAAGGCAAAAAGGCCGTCTACCTGGGCGATGGCGATAATAATATGGCTAACTCCTACATGATTGGTTTTGCCACGGCCGGCATAGACGTCTCTATTATCGCGCCCGAAGGATTCCAGCCGCGTCAGGAATTCGTCGACCGCGCGCGCAAGCGGGGCAACATCACCATTACTGATGACGTGGATGAAGTTGCAGGCGCAGATGTAGTCATCACCGATACTTGGATCTCTATGGGGCAGGAAAATGATGGCCGCGATAGGCGTACGCCATTCCTGCCATATCAGGTTGATTCGACCATAATGAGCAAAGCGCATAAGGATGCAATATTCTTACATTGTTTGCCGGCGTACCGTGGAAATGAGGTCACGGCTGAGGTAATTGATGGACCACAGTCGCGCGTCTTTGATGAAGCGGAGAACCGCCTGCATGCGCAGAAAGCGCTTCTTGTCTGGTTGCTCGAAATAAATAAGGAGATCAACTAAGTAATGAACACCCCGACCACCCGCAATGCTCGGCAGGCCAAGATCCTAGAGATTTTGGATCGCAATCGCGTCACCAGCCAGGTGCAACTATCCGAGCTTCTCCTCGCAGACGGCATCGACATCACGCAGGCCACTTTGTCCCGTGACTTGGATGAGCTGGGCGCGAAGAAGGTAAAGCGCGATGGTGGCCGTTCCTTCTACGTGGTCGGCGGTGAGCTGGAGCAATTTGAAGACCAGGTGGGCGGCCCCCGTGAAAAGCTGCGCCGCATGCTCGATGAACTGGTGGTATCCCATGATTCTTCCGGCAATATAGCTATGCTGCGCACCCCTGCCGGTGCGGCCCAGTACCTTGCCAGCTTTATTGACAGGGTGGGGCTGCACGATGTCATTGGTTGCATCGCCGGCGATGACACCATCTTCGTCCTGGCGCGCGAGGGCGTCACGGGCGCAGATCTGGCGGTGACACTTACCACGCGAAATATTTAGACGGTGGTGGTGGCAATCCAGACCACCATCGTATATTATGTGCTTAGATGAATTGTTTCCAATAGAACAAGGAGATTAACCATGTCCGCACGCGTAGTCTTGGCTTACTCTGGTGGCCTTGATACTTCCGTTGCCATCCCATACCTGGCAAAAATGACCGGTGGTGACGTTGTCGCCGTTTCCCTGGACTTGGGCCAGGGTGGCGAAGACATGGAATCGGTTCGCCAGCGTGCACTTGACTGCGGTGCCGTAGAGTCCATCGTTATCGATGCCAAGGATGAGTTCGCAGAGGAGTACTGCGTTCCCACCATCAAGGCAAACGGCATGTACATGAAGCAGTACCCGCTGGTATCGGCTATTTCCCGCCCCCTCATTACCAAGCACTTGGTAAAGGCCGCGCAGGAATTCGGCGGCACCCACGTCTCCCACGGCTGCACCGGCAAGGGTAATGACCAGGTACGCTTCGAGGTTTCCTTCCGCGCCCAGGATCCTTCCCTCGAAATTATCGCCCCTGCACGCGATTATGCGTGGACCCGCGATAAGGCCATCGCCTTCGCGGAAGAGATCAACCTGCCGATTGAGCAGTCCGCGTCCTCGCCATTTTCTATCGATCAGAACCTGTGGGGCCGCGCGGTAGAGACCGGATTCCTTGAAGATCTGTGGAACCCGCCAACAAAGGATCTCTACGCCTATACCGAGGATCCAGGCCTGGGTAATGCCCCGGATGAAATTATCATCTCCTTTGAGAAGGGCATCCCGGTCGCAGTCGATGGTCAGAAGATGTCCCCGCTGCAGATTATTGAAGAGGTCAACCGCCGCGCTGGTGCCCAGGGCATTGGCCGTCTGGATATGGTGGAGGACCGCTTGGTGGGCATTAAGTCCCGTGAGGTCTATGAGGCTCCGGGCGCCATGGTCCTCATCCAGGCCCACGAGGCGCTGGAGGATGTCACCGTGGAACGCGAGTTGGCTCGCTACAAGCGCTTGACCGATGCCCGCTGGTCCGAGGAGGTCTATGACGGCCTCTGGCACTCGCCGCTGAAGCGTTCCTTGGATGCTTTCGTTGAGGAGTCCCAGGAAAACGTCACCGGTGATATCCGCCTGAGCATGCATGCCGGTACCGCCACAGTCACCGGTCGCCGTTCCGGCCAGTCCCTGTACTCCTTTGACCTGGCTACTTATGACACTGGCGATACCTTCGACCAGACCGCAGCTAAGGGCTTTGTGCAGCTGCACGGCCTGTCCACCCAGATCTCCAACCAGCGTGACCGCGACGGTGGTTTCCCCACCAGCGCGCAGAAGTAGGAGCACATGGAACCGCATAAGACTAATGAGGGTGCCCTATGGGGTGGCCGCTTCTCCGGCGGACCGTCTGAGGCGATGTTTGCCCTCTCTGTATCCACTCACTTTGACTGGGTGCTGGCGCCATATGACGTACTAGCCTCCAAGGCCCATGCCAAGGTGCTGCACAAAGCGGGCTTGCTTTCCGACGGCGACTTGAACACCATGCTCTCCGGCCTCACCGAGCTAGGGGAGAAGGTGGCCTCCGGTGAGTTCCACCCAGCGCCCACGGACGAAGACGTCCATGGTGCGATGGAGCGCGGGCTCATCGAGATTGTGGGCCCAGAGGTCGGCGGTCGCCTGCGCGCCGGTCGTTCCCGTAATGACCAGGTCGCGACGCTGTTTCGCATGTGGGTACGCGATGCCATTCGCGATACCGCGGCTCAGGTGAGTGACTTGGTGGATGCCTTGGCTGATCAGGCAGCAGCACATCCGGACGCCATTATGCCGGGCAAAACTCACTCGCAGGCGGCACAGCCAATTCTTCTGGCGCACGAGCTTTTGGGGCATGCACAGCCACTTCTGCGCGATATTGAGCGTCTGCAGGACCTGGATAAGCGCTTGGCTGTATCGCCCTACGGTTCTGGCGCGCTAGCCGGTTCCTCCTTGCAGCTAGACCCGGAAGCCATTGCGGAGGAGCTTGGCTTTGATGCCGCCGCGGAGAACTCCTTGGATGGCACTGCGGCTCGTGACTTCGCCTCCGAGACGGCTTTCGTCTTGGCGCAGATTGCCGTCGACATGTCCCGACTTTCGGAAGAAATTATCTACTGGTGCACGCCGGAATACGGCTACGTCACCCTGGATGATGCATGGTCGACCGGCTCGTCCATCATGCCGCAAAAGAAGAATCCGGACGTTCCGGAGCTTACCCGCGGCAAGACTGGACGCCTTATCGGTAACCTCACTGGCCTCCTGTCTACGCTGAAGGCACAGCCGCTGGCCTATAACCGCGACCTGCAGGAAGATAAGGAGCCCATCGTTGATTCGGTGGCGCAGCTTAACCTGCTGCTGCCGGCAATGACCGGACTGGTGTCCACGCTGACTTTCCACGAGGACCGCATGCGCGAACTTGCCCCGCGCGGGTTCACGTTGGCTACCGACTTGGCCGAATGGATGGTTCGCCAAGGCGTTCCTTTCCGCGAGGCGCACGAAGCGTCCGGCGCCTGCGTGCGCATCGCTGAGGAGCGGGGAGTTGACCTAGTGGAGCTCACCGATGAGGAGTTGGCGGGCGTCGACAAGCGGCTAAAGCCTAGCGTCCGTGAAGTACTCACCATCGACGGGGCAGTGGCCTCTCGTGCCACCAAGGGCGGCACCGCTGGTGTCCGCGTGGCTGAGCAGCGCGAGACTGTCCGCCAGCGTGCCGCGGCTGCTCGCTCGTGGGCGCAGAAGCCGCTGCGCTAATTCTCGGTGCGCTTTAGAAACCGCATGGTCTTCGGCCATGCGGTTCTTTTTTATCTCGCTGCGGGGGTGGGAGATTGACCCCCATTCCCAACCTGTCAACTGCGTTGTTGAACACAATGGGGGTAGTGGTGACATGGGTAACAGTGTGGTGCGTTAGTATTCTTGCAGGGAATGTGACCTAACAGACTCGTTCACCGTAATGAAAGGACGATCTCTCCTATGACAGTAAATTCTCCGCCCACTCCAGCTGGGCCACACGAGAATGAAAAGGCGGTCTACGCCTCGGAAGACCATGGCCTGCAAAAGGGAATGGGCAATCGCCAGCTGCAGATGATTGCCATCGGTTCCGCAATCGGTACCGGCCTTCTCCTGGGCACCGGCGGCCGCCTGCAGGACGCAGGCCCCTTCCTCGCCGTGCTCTACCTCGTATGTGGCTTCTTCGGCTACATCATCTTGCGCTCACTTGGCGAGCTCATCGTCTATCGCCCCAGCTCCGGCTCCTTCGTGTCTTATGCTCGCGAGTTTTATGGCGAGAAGACAGCTTTCGTCACCGGCTGGTTGTACTGGGGAAACTGGGCCATGACCCTTGTGGCGGATGGCACGGCCGTCGCCATCTACATCAAATGGTTTAGCCAATACACCTCGTGGCTCGATTCCGTCCCGCAGTGGCTACTTGCGCTCGTGGTCATCTGCGGCATCCTCGTGTTCAATATGCTCTCGGTGAAGATCTTCGGCGAGCTGGAATACTGGTTCTCCTTGATTAAGATCGTCGCGCTGATCATCTTCATGTTGGTAGCCATCGGCGTCCTCATCTTTGGCCACCCGAGTGGCGACCCGACCGGCTTTAGTCTCATTTCTGACACCGGCGGCTGGTTACCTAATGGCTTGATGCCAGCCGTGATCGTCGTCCAGGGTGTCGTCTTTGCCTATGCCGGCATTGAGCTCGTTGGTACCACTTCCGGCGAGACCAAGAATGTAGAAAAGCACATTCCGCGTGCAGTCAACAACGTGCTGCTGCGCATCCTGATTTTCTACTTCGGCTCCGTGCTGCTGCTCACGCTCGTGCTGCCGTACACCGATTACGTCGCTGACGTGTCGCCATTCGTGACCTTCTTTGAGTCCCTCGGTGTAGGTGCGGCGGCCCCGATTTTCCAGCTTGTCGTTATCACCGCTGCGATTTCCTCGCTCAACGCCGGCCTGTATTCCACCGGCCGCATTATGTACAACATGTCCACTTCCGGCTCCGGCCCGAAGTTCGGCGCTCGCATGTCCAAGTCGGGCGTGCCCTACGGCGGCATCGTGATGGCGGCCATGGTGGGCTTGGTAGGCGTCTTCCTCAACTATGTGGTGCCGGAGATGGCGTTTGAAATCGTGCTTAACCTGGCAGCCTTGGGCACATTGGCGTCCTGGGCGGCAGTTGCGCTCTCACACCTCAAGTTTGTGCGCCTGGCCAAGAGCGGAAGCTACACCCGACCGGGATACCGCTCGCCGTTTGGCGAAGGCGGAGACTGGGCAGTGCTCATCTTCATTGGCCTAGTCATTATCTTGATGGCCTTTGATTATCCAATCGGCACCTTTGCACTTGCATCGACCCTGCTCCTCGTTCCGGTCTTTATGGCAATGTGGTACGCATGGCGCGACCGCATTCGCGCCATCGCGGAAGAGAGGAAGGCCAAGCACCTGCCAACCTCCAGCTTCCCGGCTGCACCGCAAACAGACCTTCACCCAAAGAAATAGAAAGGAACTTTTATGAACCACGCAGTTAAGTTCGTAGATGTAGAGAATATGGCGCGCTGGATTCAGCGCGAAGGCGTAGAAAACATCATTACCGGAATGGTGGACTACCTCGAGGCCGACTACCGCGAATGGGAGCGCTTCGACAAGATTCCGCGCGTTGCTTCCCACACCCCGTTCGGCGTTATCGAGCTCATGCCTACCTCCAATGGCAAGGAGTACTCCTTCAAGTACGTCAACGGTCACCCATCCAACCCAGCTCGCGGTTTCCAGACCGTTACTGCCTTTGGCGTGCTTGCCGACGTCGACAATGGTTACCCCACCTTCGAAGCCGAGATGACGCTGCTTACCGCACTGCGTACCGCCGCGACCTCCGCCATGGTGGCAAAGCACTTGGCACGCAAGGATTCCAAGCGCATGGCCATGGTTGGTGCGGGCTCCCAGTCCGAGTTCCAGGCGCTTGGCTTCCGCGGCGTTATGGGAATTGAGGACATTACCATCTATGACATCGACCCTGAGGCGGTAGAAAAGTTCAAGCGCAACTTGGAGCCACTGGGCTTTAATATCACTGCTTGTTCCAGCGTCGACGAGGCGGTTTTGGGTGCAGACATCATCACCACCTGTACCGCAGACAAGGCTCAGAACCAGATTCTGGCTGAGCGCCACGTCGCCCCAGGCGTCCACCTCAATGCCGTTGGCGGTGATTGCCCGGGCAAGACCGAGCTGGAGAGCTCCATCCTGGACAAGTCCAAGGTCTTCGTAGAGTTCCCAGAGCAGACCCGTATTGAAGGTGAAATCCAGCAGAAGCCGGAAGACTTCCCGGTTGTCGAGTTCTACCAGGTGCTCACTGGTCAGGCCACCGGCCGCGATGACGATGAGCAGATCACGCTCTTCGACGACGTCGGATTCGCCATCAACGATTTCTCCGCGCTGCGTTACCTGCGCGATTCCGTCAAGGGCACCGACTTGGAGTCTGAGATCGACATCATCGCCAACCCGGATGACCCGAAGGATCTCTTCTCCCTGGTTGCAAACGTTCCATCCCTGCTCTAAGTCGAAGGTGGGGTAGAGGGATCCAACTTCTTCCTCTACCCGCTAAGATAAGACGCATGAGTCTTGACCCGAAGTTGCTAGAGGTCCTTGTCTGCCCGCAAGACAAGGGCCCTTTGACATATCTGGAAGATAAACAGGTCCTCGTCAACGAGCGGCTGGGCATTGCCTATCCCATTGAGGATGACATCCCAGTCATGCTTGTAGACCACGCCCAGAAATGGCCAGCTTAACTTCGACGTTTAGAAAGACCCCCATGAATATCATCGATGAACTGCAATGGCGCGGACTGATCAATCAGTCCACCGATCTTGAGGCCCTGCGCGAGGCATGTGAGAACCCCATCGCGCTGTACTGTGGGTTCGACCCCACGGGCGACTCCCTCCATGCTGGCCACTTGGTCCCACTTATCATGCTGCGCCGCTTCCAAAACGCCGGCCACCACCCAATCGCATTGGCGGGTGGCGCAACTGGCTTTATTGGTGATCCGCGCGACGTCGGCGAGCGCTCCATGCTGAGCGAGGAAGACTTGGCCCATAACCTCGAGGCCATCAAGGGGCAGCTGCGTCGCTTCATCGATTTCGACGGCGAGCAGGCTGCCACCATGGTCAACAACGCCGATTGGACCATGAACATGTCCGTCATCGACTTTTTGCGTGACGTAGGTAAGAACTTCTCCCTTAATACGATGCTGGATCGCGATACCGTCAAGCGACGCCTCGAGGGCGACGGCATTTCCTACACCGAGTTTTCCTACATGCTCCTGCAGTCCAATGACTTCGTGCAGCTTCGCCGCGAGCGCGATTGCGTATTGCAGATCGGCGGCGGCGATCAGTGGGGCAACATCGTCTCTGGCGTGGACCTTAACCGTCGTATCGATGGCGCCAAGGTACATGGCCTTACGGTGCCGCTGGTTACCGACGCCTCCGGACAGAAGTTCGGCAAGTCTACTGGCGGCGGAAAGCTATGGCTCGATCCGGAAAAGACTTCCGCATACTCCTGGTACCAGTACTTCCTCAATGCAGGAGACTCTGTAGTTATTGACTACCTGCGCTGGTTTACCTTCCTGACGCAGGAGGAAATCGCCGAATACGAGCGTGCGGTAGAAGAAGAACCTTATAAGCGCGCCGCTCAGCGCCGCTTGGCACAAGAGATGACCGATCTGGTTCACGGTGAAGAGGCAACCAAGGCTGTCGAGCTTGCCGCTCAAGCGCTATTCGGCAAGGCCGAACTCTCCGAGCTGGATGAAAAGACCCTTGCTGGCGCGCTCTCTGAAACCACTGTCGCCGAAGTTGCCGCCGGCGAACCGCGCACAATTGTTGACCTGCTGGTGGCTAGCGGCTTGGCCGATTCCAAGGGTGCTGCCCGCCGCACCATTAAGGAAGGCGGTGCCTACGTGAATAACCAGCGCATTGAATCGGCAGAGTGGGAGCCGTCTGCAGAAGACCTCCTGCATGGCAGCTGGCTCGTGTTGCGCAGAGGCAAGAAGAACTTCGCTGGCGCTAAGTTGAGCTAAACAGCAGTAGATGACGTCCGTTCCACTCGTTGGAAGGGCGTCATTTTTCATTTTTGTACTCTGCCCTGCGGGTTTGTGTTGTGTGGTTGTGGTGGACTACATTAATCGAAGTCGCCGCGAGGTAGCCGGGAGGTTACTTTTGAGCGAATTTGGTGCGGACTTGGTTCGATGATTTGACAGGGTTCATTGAGTTGAGTAAGTTTGTACGAGCCGCCAACGAGAGGTTAACGGAAAGTTAATTTTCTTGGGGTGTGTGGATGATGTTTGAGAACTCAATAGTGTGCCAATGTACTTTTTATTTTTTGTGTGCATGGTTGTGTGTTGATTGGTTTGTCTGCCAATAGGCCTAGGTGGTTTGTTGGTTGGTGTGTGCCGGTTGGGTATGTGAAACGCGTACCTTTTTGAATGCTGTTTGGTGTTTCGGCTGCATTGAGATGGATTGGTTGGCATGTGATTGTGTTCAACTTTTTTGGTTTCCTTATTTTTGACCCCGTCGGGTTGAGGGAACTGTATTTTTTCTTTGTAGTAATTTTTTGGACGCCAGCATGGGCTGCATTTTTGTGTGGTTTGTGGTGGTTTGTTCTTTTGTTGGGTTTCGGGCTTTTCACGGCCTGTTTCGGATGTTGTTCTGAAATTTTTTTGTGGAGAGTTTGATCCTGGCTCAGGACGAACGCTGGCGGCGTGCTTAACACATGCAAGTCGAACGGAAAGGCCCTGCTTGCAGGGTACTCGAGTGGCGAACGG
>NZ_JAKRDT010000007.1:0-142597 GCF_022347385.1 Corynebacterium tuberculostearicum | reverse complement strand
CGCAGAACTTACCGAGCGCTACCAGATCACCCTGAATCGCAAGACTGTGGCTAAGCGGATGCGCCTGATGGGAATTGAAGGGATTTCACCGCGTGCCTTTGTCCCGGTGACAACGATTCAATCCAAGCGTAAGTCAGCTCTTCCTGACCTGGTCAAGCGCATGTTTGATACTGGTGAGCTCAACCGAGTGTGGATGTCGGATATTACCTACCTACGCACCAGCGAGGGATGGTTGTACTTGTGTGCGGTCCGCGACGGCCATTCCCGCAGGGTGCTGGGATGGGCAATGGATAGCGTTCAAGATACATGCCTGGTCGAACGGGCCCTGCGGATGGCACATACACTGCGCGGTGACGTTCCTGATGGGCTGGTGTTCCACGCTGACCGCGGAACGCAATTTACCAGCGAGAAGCTCTGGGAAGTCTGCCATAACCTGGGCATTGCTCAGTCTGTGGGGCGTACTGGTGTGTGCTTTGATAACGCGATGGCTGAGTCGTTCTGGTCGACGCTTAAAACCGAGTTCTACGACCGTAAGCGTTGGCCTACCCGCGATGCTGCGCGCAAGGCCGTTGCCTACTGGATGGAAGTCGTTTACAACCGTCGGCGCCGGCACTCTGCACTAGGAATGGTCAGTCCCGTCGACTTCGAAAACCACATTGGTCTAACCACCAGTAGAAAAGAAATAGCTGCCTAAGCACTAGGTAGCCCCACTACGTGTCCACGAATTGCGGTCAACCCCACATGTGCGTTACCCGCACCTGTTTCACACCCGGCAGGGAAAGACGCTCTGGGATCCGCGGGAAATCGCCGATCTGGAGCCGTTCAAGGTGTATCGCGCGCGGGGTAGCTACTTCTTTTCCGATATAAGGAAGGAACCCTACGTCACCATTTGGGAAATGCTTGACCCGCTGCCCGACCCAGAGATGGAAGAACTCTCGGCCAAGACTGCCGAACCGGTGATCCTGGAGGCCAATATCGGACAACTGGTCCTTGACCGGACGTTCCCGAGTTTCGAGGGTAAAGCGGACGACCTCGGCGTCAAGGTCAGTATGTGGTACGAGGGGCCGGAACTGCTCCTCGCGGGCCAGGGGAACATGGCGAAGAAGTTCAAGTCGGCGCTGAACTTCATCAACAACGTCCTCTCCCAGGAGTACCTCGATAAAGCGCGCATGCTGGGGGCCGAAAAAGCGCTTCCGGCCGCGAACCGGTGGCGCCACGATGTGGCCGAGGCGGAAGGGAGGCCGACACCCGCCCCGAAACTCGGGGTGGAGGACGTCTACGCCAAGCTGACTCCGACTGTGGTGAACATTCCCCACAGGGGAAACGTTGGTGTCGAGTTCGACGACGGGTACATGTTCGGAGGGCACCCCGTGACGGTGAAGACGAAGAGGGACGGAACTCCCACCTCGATCGAGATGGACGTCTAAGATGACGGTTTTGTTGGTTGATCGGCTCGGGGTATAGATCTACAGGGATATAGTTATAAGCTACCTGGGAAAATCGATAAACCCGCAGGTTGAAGTGCCTTCGGGTGGGTAAATATGCGCAGTCTTCGCTGAAGCCGTTGCAGCCAGTACCCGCTTTATTGCAACGCGGAGGTAAGACGCATGACATTATCCACGTAGCGGCGGATAAATCCGCGCTCATTCCATTCCTCAAGGGTCAGCTCGTGGCATACGGCCCGGTAGTTGGATACGAGCTGGTTGAACTGGTCAATGAGGTCTCCCTTGGCCACCAGCATGGTGGATTCGTAATTTAGGCCGAACGAGCGCGGGTCCATATTGGAGGAGCCGAACATGCACAGCGGATCGCGGCCGGGGTCATCCGGGTCGGTGATGATGAACTTGGAGTGCAGAACAAAGGGATAGGGGAATTGGTAGATGTGCACGCCCGCCTCCAGCAGCGCCTGGTAGTAGGAGGATTGGGCGTGGTTGACCATGAATTGGTCCGCCTTGGCAGAGACATAAAGTTCCACGTCCACGCCGCGGTAGCAGGCGGTGGTCACGGCCTCCAGTAGGGATTCATCCGGGACGAAGTAGGGCGAGCACAGTACCAGCCGGTCCTTGGCGTGGTGTACCAGGGAGTTGAACATGCGCAGGTTGGGCTCAGTGGTGTAACCCGGCCCGGAGGGGATTATCTGGAGGTGGTTGGCGTCGGCAGTCTGGGCGTCGTCATATGGCAGCTCATCCAGTGGCAGGTTCTCTTCTGCCTCGAGGTACCAATCCACGGCGAAGATTGCGGACATGGAGGTCACAATCGGGCCGGAAAGCTCCACCATGTAGTCAATCCAGTAGCGGTCCTTGGTCTTGTACTGGCGCTTAATCATATTCAGCGAGCCAATAAAGCCCACCTTGCCATCGATAATCACCAGCTTGCGGTGATTGCGCAGGTCAGGGCGGCGGAAGCGGCCCTTGTGCAGCTGGATGGGCAGCATGAGATGCCAGTCGACGCCAATCTCCGTTAGCCGCTTGCCCAGCTTGAAGTAGCCCTTGTACTTGAAGCTGCCGATCTGATCCAAGAGCAAGCGCACCTTTACACCTCGGGCGGTAGCCCTGCGCAGCGACTCAAAGAAGACGTCTGTGGTCTCATCCCAGGACTGGATGTAGATCTCGATGGATACATACTTCTCGGCGCGGTCAATAGCGGCGGCAATGGCGCGAATGGACTCGTCATAATCCGCGTGCAGGCCAAGGTTATGGCCCACCAATGCTGGGAACCCAGTCAGCTCGCGGTTAAGCCGAATAACCGACTCTACTTCCGCCGAAAGGAGGCCCTGCGGATGATCCGGGGTGCGGGCTGTGACGTTTTCAATCTTCTCATTGGCTTCTTGCTGGATGCGGTGGCGACGCCGGTTGATATACGGCGAGCCCATGAGCAAAAACAGCGGCAGGCCGATAAACGGCAGCACCAGAATTGCCAGCAGCCACGCGGTTGAACTGGAAGGTCGGCGGCCTTCGGGCACGAAGCCAACGGCAATGATCTTGATGCCGTAATCAAGGATCAGGAATACGAGCTGCCAGAAGCTGAGATCAAGAGACCAAGACATTTATCGCACGGAATTGAAATCGGGCAGATTGTAATCTGCGAGAAGCGGACAGTGATCGGAGGTTTTATCGCCGGCGCGCTCGACCATGTCTACTTGCGCGCCGGTCACGTGCTGGGCAAGCGGGGCTGAAGCCAACTGGAAGTCGATGCGCATGCCTTCGTTCTTTTGGAAGCGCATGCCCTTGTAATCGAAGTAGGTATAGCGCTGGTCCTCCGTGAACCGGCGAGTAACTTCCTCGAGGCCTGCTTCTTCCAGCATCTGGAACGCGGCGCGCTCTGGCTCGGTGACATGCGTCTTGCCACGGAAGGCCTCTATATCCCACACGTCCTCATCGCGCGGGGCAATATTGAAATCACCGCTCATAAGCAATTTGGACTGCGCATGATTTTCCGCATAGCGCGCCAAGTGATAGAGAAAGTCCAGCTTGTAGTCATAATGGCGATCCGTGATCTCGCGGCCGTTGGGCACGTAGAGTGACCAGATTTCTACGCCACGGATGCGAGCCCCTAGTGCTCGGGCCTCACGGTCTTGCGGCTTTTCTGGATCTTTGGCAAAGCCTGGCTGGCCCGGAAAGCCGATAAAGACGTCCTCGGGCTCTTCCTTGGACACAATGGCCACGCCGTTCCACTGGTTGAGCCCGTGGCAGGTGACATGGAGACCCGCATCCTCGAAGACCTCGCGTGGAAACTTATCGTCTTTCACCTTAGTTTCTTGCAGGCACAAAACGTCGATGTCGTGCTTGGAGATAAGGTTCAGCGCCCGCTGTGTGCGGGTACGGACGGAGTTAATATTCCACGTGGCGATGCGCATGCCACATAGGTTACCTGGGTAGTGAGTCAAGCTCACTACCCAGCCCACAAGGAGTCCCATAACGTTCACCGCCCAGACCGGAAGTCCGCAGCGCGGAGAGCTAGTCGCGCAGGCGGGCGTAGATGCGCCGGTGCTGCTCGATGAAGCCGAGCTTCTCCGCCAGCCGCACGCCGGCGATATTCGAGGTCGGCGCGGTGAGGTACGCGTGCTCAGCGCCGTTGTTGTGGCCCCAGTGCAGCAAATGCTGGAGCGCGAGCGCTCCGTATCCGCGGCGGCGGAAGTCCTCGGCCACTTCGATGGAAGAAAGACCCAGCCACGTGGTGCCATCGCCGGATTCGCTCAGGGTGCCGCGGGCGATGGCGACGGTCTCGCCATCGAGGACCAGGCGGCCAAAGCCGAGCGGTCCCTCGATGTGAGCGCCAAGGCTCTGCAACGCGTTGGCAGGAAGGGCATCGGTGCGGGATTGATACATCGCCAGCCACTCGTCGTCGGGCTGGGCGGTGAGGTGGAAGGTGGGGGAGGTAGAGGGGGCGTCGGCAAGCGTGGGCAGATCCCTCAGGACCATGGCGAGGATTTCTGGCTCGGTCTCCCAAGCTGGGTCGGCGAGCAGGCGCTCGGCCGGTTTGCCAATGCGCTCCGGAACCAATAGGCGCACCGGCAGATTGTGGCGGGCGTAGAAGGCCTTAATCTCCTCCAGTGGCACCGGAGTGAAGCCGGCCGAAGGGCCCACCGGCACGGCAGAGTTGGAGCGGCCGGAAACCCCGTCGCTCGCGCGCAACAGCCAGGAACCGTCGCTGGTCCAGGCGTGGTCCGTGCCAGGGAAAGCCGCGGCCGCGGCAACCTCCACGGCGCGGATATCGGAATTGCGGACCATGCGTGGAGAGAGGCGCTTGATGATCTTTAGCTGCTCCGGCGGGATCTCCACCGCCTCCAGGTCGGAGGGGTAGCCGCCGACCTCTTGTGGGCGAATGACCAGCGGGTCGAGGCTGAGTACGTGACCGATGACATCGCTATGGACGCCGCCGAAATCGCGCCGGGCCACCACGCGCTCGCCTACCTGGACGGCATCGGAGCGGAAAATGCGTGACATTAGTCGTCGTGGCCGAAGGGATCGGCGTCCTCGCCCGGTAACCAGGAGTAACCCGGCTCGGTCCAGCCGTGGCGCTTAATGGCCTTCTTGGCCTGGCGCTTATAGCGGCCGATGAGGGTATCGGTGTAGAGGAAGCCATCGAGGTGGCCGGTCTCGTGCTGCAGGCAGCGGGCGAAAAAGCCATAACCCTCGACGGAAATGTCATTGCCGTTTTCGTCCTTGCCGGTCACGCGCGCCCAGTCGGCGCGGCCGGTGGGAAAGCCCTCGCCCGGCACGGAGAGGCAGCCCTCGTCATCGGAGCCGTCGTCGGCAGGCATGGTCTCTGGAATCTCGGAGGTTTCCAGCACGGGGTTGATGACGCAGCCCTTGCGCATGCCTGCCTCCTCGGATGGCAGCTCGGTGCCATTGGGGCCATCCGTATCGGGGCAGTGGTAGACAAAGAGGCGCTTGCCAATTCCTACCTGGTTAGCGGCCAGGCCCACGCCATTGGCGGCGTCCATGGTTTCATACATGTCCGCGATGAGCTGCTGCATTTCCGGGGTGGAAATCTCGGATTCTTCCACCGGTTGGGTGGGTTCGTGAAGCACGGTCTCGCCGTGGATAACGATGGGGCGAATAGTCATGCCTTACAGTTTAGGCATGAACCCCTTGTCTGACCTAGACGCCGCCATTTTGGACTTCGAGGAAACCGCGCCGCGCAGCATCGGCCGCAAGGAAGAAGCCATCCGCGCGCAGCTGGATATCTCCCCGGTGCGCTACCACCAGCGCCTAAACCTGCTTCTCGACGCCCCCGCGGCCGCCCAATCCCATCCCCTTCTGGTTGCACGGCTGCGGCGCCTGCGCGAGGAGCGAGAAGACACGCGGCACGCCGCGCGGGGAAATACCCCAGATAGTTAATTCTGAGTACTAGTGTTGCGTATGTGACTAATGTGAATCCGGAAAATTCGACCGACAAGGTATCCGACGAAACCCGCGCCGGCTCTGCTGCCGGCGCCTCCGCTTCCAGTGCTGCTAAGCAGCGCCCCGCTGGCGGCGGCGCGCACGCTAAAAAGGGCGGCCTTCCGCTGCGCGGCCTGGCGATGGTCCTCATCGCCGTGGCCGTCATGCTCGGCCTCTGGGCTTTGTACTCCATGACCTCGGGCGACGATGACTCCACCGTGGCGTCTGAGAGCACGCAGGAAAACTCCACCGGTTCCACCATCGGTGCCGCGCCTGAAGGTTCTGCCGGCCCCGACGCCGCAGGTTCCCGTGCCCCTGGCGCGCCAGGCGCTTCCGAGGGCGCGAGCGCCCCTGCCCCCGCACCGGCGCCAGGTGAGGGCGAACGCGACGGCGCAGGCAACCCGGCCGCTTCCGGCGCTGCCGATGAGCGAGCCGCGGCCGAGGGAGATGCCGCCGCAGGCGAGGAAAACGCCCATTCCGCCGCGCGCGACCGCAACGATATTAAGGTCAGCGTCCTCAATAACTCCGGCGAGGTAGACAAGGCCAAGAAGGAAGCCGATTCCCTCAAGGGCGGCGGCTTCAAGGTTGGCTACGTGGGCAACCTGCCGGGCGATGTCCTCACCGTTCCGAAGACCACCGTCTTCTTCCCAGAAGGCGATGCCTCCGCTGAGGCTCTGGCCAAGGAGGTAGCCGCCCGCTACCAGGCCGATATCGCTCCGATGAACCGCGACCTGCCTAAGGAAGCAACCGATGACGGCGCCGTCGTCGTCGCCCTGGCGGTACCGCAGGCCTAAGCAAGCCGCGCACCTAATTTAAAGTCCAAGGCCCCCGGCCGAAGAGCAAGTACCATAGTTCTTCGGCCGAATGCCTTGGACTTTTTGTGATCTGAACTTTTCCGCGACCGCCCGTCCACCGGTGCGAACAGGTTAAATAAAATTCACGCCTTAATACCTGTCACCCGTTAAGCTGAATGGGTGAAGATCCCGGCAGAACAATTCGCCCGCTCTCCCGAACCAACGCTCGGCGTGGAATGGGAGGTGGCGCTCGTGGACCGCGACACGCGCGACCTTGTCCCGCGCGGCGCAGAGCTCATTGACCTCGCCGCTGCAGCCCACCCCGAGATCCATCTGGAAAAGGAATTCCTCCAGAACACGGTGGAGCTGGTCACCGGCATCTGCCATACCGTGCCAGAAGCCATCGCTGACCTGAACACTTCCCTGAAGGCAGTAGAAGAAGCCGCCGATAAGCTGGGCATAGACGTCTGGGCCTCTGGCGGCCACCCGTTTACGGACTTCCGCGAGAACCCGCTTTCGGATAAGCCCAGCTATCAAGAAATCATCGCGCGCACCCAGTACTGGGGCAAGCAGATGCTGCTTTGGGGCACGCACGTGCACGTGGGCGTTAGCCACGAGGACCGCGTATGGCCCATCATCAATGCGCTGATGACCAAGTACCCCCACCTGCTGGCCATTTCTGCGTGCTCGCCTGGGTGGGAGGGCCTCGATACCGGCTATGCCTCCAACCGCACCATGCTGTACCAACAGCTGCCCACCGCAGGCATGCCGTACCAATTCCGCGATTGGGCCGAGTGGCAGTCCTATATGCGCGACCAAGCCATTTCCGGCGTTATCAATCACACCGGTTCCATGCACTTTGATATTCGGCCGGCGTCCAAGTGGGGCACGGTGGAGGTGCGCGTCTCCGATGCGACGTCCAACCTGCGCGAGCTCTCCGCCATCGTGGCGCTCACTCACTGCTTGGTGGTCTACTACGACCGGCTTATCGACGCCGCGGAACCCCTCCCCATCCTGCAGCCCTGGCACGTAGCAGAAAATAAATGGCGCGGTGCCCGCTACGGCATGGATGCGCTGGTGATAACCTCCCGCGAGACCGATGAGGCCTGGGTCAAGGACGAGCTAGCGGAAATGGTGGACGAGCTTAGCCCCATTGCGCGCGAGCTGGGATGCGTTAACGAGCTCAAACTCATCCACGAAATTATCGATGGCGGCGCCGGCTATGAGCGGCAGCGCCGCCTCTTCAAAGAGACCGGCAGCTGGCGCGAGGTGGTCGAGGAGACCTGCCGCGAGTTGCGCACCTTCCGCCCGCTCTAAAGCGGCGGGCAGGCTGGCCTGGGGCTAGTCCTCAGGGCGCGAGTGGCGACCGTAGGCCGGGGTATCGGGGATATCGGTGATGTCCTGGGCCGCCGGGAACGCGCGCGTTTCCGGCCCTACCGCGGGCATTTCTGCCGTTTCATCGCTGACGGGTTGCGCTGTCCGTGAATGGCCCTGGCCCCCACGGCTCGTAGTTGTGGTATTAAACGAGCGCGCCGGGCGTGCCCCGGCCTCCGCGCCAGCGGGCTGCGCAGGCAGGTGGTGGCGGCCCGGGCTGGGCGCTTCCTCCTCCGGCTGGGTGCCAGGGATAAAACCCCACACCGCGTAGAAGGCGATAAAGAGGACACCGGCACCGGTGAAGGCCAGCATGCCCCACGGCTGCAGATCCCAGTGGTTGAGCGAGCGGCTCGCCGCAGATAGCCACACGGGTGCGGAGATGAACGGCAGGGTCACCGCACACATGGCGAGCACCGACACGAGGCCAGCGACCTGCGCGCCGAGGAAACCGTGCAGGCGCTTGCCCAGCCCCTGGTTGACGGCAACTAGCACGACGACGGCCAGCGGCACCGTCCACACCCAGTGGTGGTACCAGGAGAACGGGGAGACCAAGCAGGAGCTGATGCCGGCAAGCGCAAGTGCGGCGGAATTATTGCGGTGCTTCATCGCGGTGCGCAGCGCCAGGCAGGTCAAGATGAAGACCACGACCACGGCGGCGAGCCAGATCCAGCCGCCATCGATGCCCCATGCGCGGACCATCACCGAGCGAATCGACTGCGCGCCAGGGTTGGTGTGCTCGCCCACGCGGGAGGACTTAAAGATAGCGTCGGTCCAGAAATCGGCGGCATCCGGAATGGTCACGAAACCAATGGCCACGGTCACCGCGAAGGTAAGGATAGCGATGATCGCTTGCCACCAGCGCTTCTGGAAGAGCAAGACCAGACCCATATAGGCCGGGGTGAGCTTCATACCCGCGGCCAAACCGATACCGATGCCCGGCAAAGCGCGCTTGCGCGGGAGGATGTCCAAGGCCACCAGCAGCATCAAAAAGATGTTGATCTGGCCAAAGAATAAGGTGCCGTGCACCGGCTCATTCGCCGGGGTGCAGCACAGCAGCAAGATGCCCAGCAGCCACATTGCCGGGGAGAGCTTGAGGCCGCGCTCGCGCAGGACCAGCATAATAACCGTGAACAAGGCGAGGGCGGTGCCGCCCTGCCAGAGGAGGATTAAGGGGGCGTCGTCAAGCGTGGAAAGCCACGTGAAAAGGGTGCCGGAGAAGGGCGGATAGGTAAAAGGCAGGTCGCCGATATAGGCGTTATCGTAGAGGTCCGCGCCTTGGGCCACCTCGCCGCCGGCGAGCCAATAAATTTTCAGATCCAGGGGAACGCGCCACACAAAGGCGCTATTGCCGTCGAAGATGCTGAAGCGGTAGACGATGACGCCGATAAGAGCGGCGAGCAAAGTCACCATAGTGGGAAGCCCATAAAGCTTTTTCACGGTGAAAAGCGTCTCCTACTTGCGGCGCAGCGACTTCGCGGCGGGTCGGTCGTTGCGGGACATGGTTTCCTCGGTGCCGTACAGACCCTCACGGCGTGCAATACGCGAGGTGCGCTGCGCGGTTACCGGGCTAGTGAACATGGCAAACAGTACCAGCAAAACGAGCATTCCTAAATCCCCCCGCTCGGCAACGCTGAAGGATTCCGCGCCGGTGATGCGGATGATGGCACCAAGGATCGTCAGGATAAGGCCGGTGGTTTGCGGCTTGCTTACCGCGTGCACACGAGACATGGTGTCCTTGAAGCGGGCGATGCCGATAGCCGCCGCCAAGGTGAGGACGCTGCCGCCGATTATCAGGATGAGCGAGAGCACATCTGCGATGAAAGACCAGCTCATTGATTATCCCTCTTCCTAAACCTAGTGACAGATACGGTGGAAATGAAGCCCAAGAGCGCGATCACCAGCATGGCTGAGACCACGGTCGTGTTGAGCGACCAGCACATGTAGGTGGCCAGCGCGCATTGGAACATCGCGGTAAAGCCATCCATGCCCACCAAGCGGTCCAGCGAATTGGGGCCGGTGACAATGCGCCAGACGGTGATGAGGAAGGAGACCACCAGTAGAGCGGCGGCCACCAGCAAAATCGCGTTATAGATCTGCGGATCCATTACGGGTGGCTCCTTTCAAAGATGTCGATGAATGAGGCTTCGAGTTGGGCCACGGCACCGATTTCGCGCTGAATCTGGGCCTCATCGCGGGCGTCCAGGATATGGACGGTAATCATGCGGTTTGCAATGTCGATATCGGTCACCGTGCCGCCTGGCTGCAGGTTATACAGCGTTACGGCCAGGGAGAGTACGAACTCATTATCCAAGCGCATGGGCAGCTCCAAGATGGCGGTCTTGGGCACCGGCTGCGGGCGCACGGCCAGCCAGCCCACCTTGAGCGAGGCGTAGAACAGCTCCCAGAACCAGCGGATCATGAACGCAACGAGCTTGCCCCAAGAGACGTCGATGCCGGTGATAGGCATGGCCGGCAGCGGCAGGGCAAAGACAATGACGAAGCCAATGATAAGCCCGGCTACCAGGTTGCCCACCGTAACCTCGCCCATGAGCATGCACCACATGACTACCAGCCAGACGATGAACCACGGGCGGAAGCGGTGGCGCAGGCCGGAAAAGCGCGTGTTAGTCATCGCTAATATCCTTCCTCTTGGCGGCGTCCGGGGACTTTACATCCGTGGAATGCGAATCGCGGCCGCCGGCTTCTGGGTCGGTGCGGGCATCTAAGCCCGGTGAGGCCGGAGGCTCCGCCTCGGGGGAGGGGTTGCGGCGATTTTCATAGGAGTCCGCGCCGCCGGTGTAGCGCTCCTTCTGGTTGAGGTGGCGGGTGGGATCATCCGCGCGGTCGCCCAGCACCGCGTACTGGTAGATGGACGTATCTTGTGCGGATTCGGCAGCGCGGGTAGTCACGCCGGACATTGGGCCGGCCAGGAAGGTAATGGACGTAGACGCGGCCACCAGCAGGGTAGTAGACGCAATCATGCCAAAGGGCACGCGGCCCACATCCTGGCGGGAGGAAAATTCCACCTCATCGGTGATATCGGAAAGCGGGGCGGGGCGCGCGAGCGCCATGTTGCCTTCCGGGGCATCGGCGCGGTCGCGCTGGAAGCCCTTGGCCCACACCAGCATCATGACGTAGAGGGTCAGCAGCGAGGTAACCACCGCACCGACGATGAGCACCCATGCCATCCAGGAACCTTCATTAGCACCGGCCTGCAGCAAGATGACCTTGCCCAAGAATCCGGAGAACGGTGGGATGCCACCCAGGTTAATGGCCGGGATGAAATACAAGATTCCGATCAACGGGGCCGAGTACATTAGCGAACCCAAGCGGCGTAGCGACGAGGTGCCGGCCTGGCGCTCAACGAGTCCGACCACCAGGAATAGCGCGGTTTGGACCAGAATGTGGTGCACGGCGTAGAAGATGGCGCCGGACAGGCCCTGGGCGGTGCCGAGGGAAACACCGAAGATCATGTAGCCAATGTGGCTAACCAGGGTAAAGGATAAAAGGCGTTTAATATCGGACTGCGCAATCGCGCCTAAGATGCCCACCAACATCGTGGCGAGGGCGACCCACATGAGCACGGTATCGAGCCCACCGGCGGTGAAGACGGAGGTGCGGGCGCGGATAATGGCGTAGACACCGACCTTGGTCAGCAGGCCGGCGAAGACGGCCGTGACTAGCGACGGCGCTGTGGGATACGAGTCCGGCAGCCAGGCGTCCAGCGGAACCACGGCCGCCTTAATACCGAAGGCGACGAGCAGCGTGGCAAAGATGGCGATGCGAGTTCCCTCCGGGATGTCCTGCATGCGCTGGCCAATCTGGGCCATGTTCATCGTGCCCACGGAGGAATACACAAAGCCCAACGCGAGCAAGAAAATCATGGACGAGGCCATCGACACCATCACGTAGCCCACACCGGCGCGCACGCGACCGGCCGAGGCACCCAGGGTCAACAGCACATACGACGCCACGAGGAAGACCTCGAAGCCCACGTAGAGGTTGAAGAGGTCGCCGGCCAAGAAGGAGATATTAACGCCCATGGACAGCAGCATGTAGGTGGGCAGGAAGACGGCCACCGGCTCGTCCTTGGTGCCATCGCGCACGCCCTGGGAAATGGCGTACCAAATGACAGAAAACAGCACCACGGAGGACGTAAAGAGCATCACCGCAGAGAGGCGATCCGCCACAAGCGTGATGCCCACTGGGGCGTCCCAGCCACCTACCTGCAGCGTTTGGATGCCCTCAAAATCTGCAATGAGGATGAGGGTGGCATTAACCACTGCGGTAATGAGCAGCGAGAAGAACACGATCTGGCGCTGCGCATTGGGGATGCGGCAAAAAATTAAGGCGAGGGCCGCGGCCACCGCCGGGATGATAATGGGCAGCGGAATGAGGTAGCCGATGTAGGGAAAGAGGACATCGACAAGCGGCTGTACGGTCTCACTCATCGTGGGCCCCCTTTACTGGTTGCTCGAAGGATTCGGGTCCGAAGTTATCGCCTTGCTTGGTGGCGCGGCCCGTGGTCGGATCATTGGACTCATCGTGGTCCGGGTTGGCGGCCGCATTGCCAGGGCGCGCAGCCTTAGCCGCAATCGCGGTATCCTCCGCGTCATCTTCAATGACATCGTCCGTGCGGTAGCGGTACTGGCGGTAGGCCAACGTAAGGATGAAGGCCGTAAGTGCCATGGAGATAACGATGGCGGTAAGAATCATCGCCTGCGCCAGTGGATCCGCAATCTCGGCGCCGTAAGGCTCCGACTCGCGGCCGTCGATAGGCGGGGAACCGGCCGAGCCGCCGGACTGCAGCAGGAAGAGGTTGGCTCCATTGCCCAGTAGCAACAAGCCCAACATCATCTTGGTCATGGTGCGGTCTAGCAGCAGGTAGACGCCTGCTGCAACGAGTACGCCGGCGGCCAGGAGGAGGAAGAGGTTGGCTTCCATTTTATTTCTCCTTTCCTGTTGTCGCGGCTGTGCTTGCTGTGGCGGCTTGTTTCTTTTCCTTGCGTTGCGCCCGTTGCGCCTTTTGCTTGGCGGTGCGTTGGCGTTGCTGCCGGGCCAGCGAGCGGGCGCGATCGCGGGCGCGCTGCTTACGCATTTCCTCTTCCTCATCCAACTTGGCACCCAAGGAATTCAGGATGTAGAGCGTAAGGCCCACGACGATGAGGTAGACGCCCGCATCGAAGACCAACGCCGAAGGCAGCGAAACCTTGCCGATGAGCGGAATCTCCGGCGAGGTGTACCCGCTGGTAAGCGGTGGGTGGCCAAAGAACATGGGGGTCACTGCGGCCAGTGCGGACAAGAAGAGGCCGGTGCCCATGGTGCGGCCGGCGTCGATAGGCAGGGTCTCTTCCAACTCTGCGCGCCCGCCGGCCAGGTAGCGCAGGATGAGCGCCAGCGCGGCGACGAGGCCGCCGGCAAAGCCGCCACCCGGGGCGTTGTGGCCGGCGAAGAAGAAGTAGAAGGACAGCGCCACCATGGACGGGAAGAGCACGCGGGTGGAGACGTCAATCATCAGCGAGCGGTTGAGTGCCTGCTCCGATTCCACCCCGGCGGCCAGCCAGCGTCGGCCGGTCACCCTAAGGGTGGGGCGGCGGCTTTCGCGGCCGAAGGATTGGGTGCGGTAAATCAGTGAGACTACGCCCAGCGCGGCAATGATGATGACCGTGATTTCGCCAAAGGTATCCCACGCGCGCAGGTCTACCAGTAAGACGTTGACGGTATTGGCGCCGTGCCCAATCTCCTTGGCTAGATCCGGCATGAACTCGGAGATGGGCTTGGACTGGCGGGCGTTGATGGCAAACATTGCAACCACGGTGACCGTCAGGCCCGTGCCCACCGATAGCCACGCGCGCAGGCGGCCCATCTTGGGGTCTTGCTTCCACTCGGCGGAAGCGGGCATGCGGCGCAGGACCAGCATGAAGATAACCATCACGATGGTCTCCGTCAGCAGCTGGGTTAGCGCAAGATCTGGTGCACCGTGGAGCGCAAAGATAAAGGCGAGTGTATAACCGGTCACGCCTACGATGATGACGGCGGACAGGCGGTTAGCGGTGACTGTGGCGGCCACCGCGGCCACCATAATGATGACGGCGGCCACGATCTGCCAGGGATTTTCCGCCACAATCATCCGAATATCGGTGAGGTCGCCCTTGATGAGCATGGCTACCGGCAGCAACATCAAGGTGGCAAAGATGACCGTGAGGTTCAGCTGCAGGGAGCCGCGCTGCGTGGTTGCCGTCGTGCGCAGCGAGAGCTGGCGCAGAAGAGCGATGACCGAATCATAGGCATCATCCGCATTGCCCAGTGCAGGGTAGGGGAATTGCCACTTGACTAGGACTTGGCGCTGCCAGTGCATGACAATACCGCCCACAATAATGAGCATGGAAAGGCCCAGCGCCACGCTAAAGCCATGCCACAGCGCCAACTCACTATGCTCCTTCGGGCCGAAGGTGGAGTTGAGGTGCTGGTCAAAGGCCGCCGAGAGCGGCTTGGGGAATACACCCAGCACCACGGTTAGGGCGGTGAGTAGGGCAGGGGAGAGCCACAGCCCCATGGTGACGGGATGCATCTTGGCGACGGCCTCTGCTGGCTCCGTGCCATTAACCTCCTGCTTGGTAGCGAAGGCGCCCCACAAAAAGCGCAGGGTATAGGCCATGGTGAGGATAGAGCCGAGGACATAGGCCACCAGCATCATATTGCGCGGCATACCGGCCAGTAGCTCCTCATGCATGGTGGCTTCCAGCACAGCCTCCTTGGCCACGAAGCCAAAGAGCGGTGGGACGCCAGCCATGGACAGGCCAGAGATGATAGCGATGCCAAAGAGGAAAGGCTCCTTGCGCCCCAAGCCGGATAGCTTGGTGATATCCCTCGTGCCCGAGCAGTGGTCGATGGCGCCGACGACCATAAAGAGCGCCGCCTTAAAGAGCGAGTGCGCAAAGGTCAGCGCGAGAGCGGCCTGCATAGCCTCGCGGGAACCTACAGCTGCGATGGAAGTAATAAAGCCCAACTGGGAGACGGTGCCATAGGCCAGCACCAGCTTCAGGTCGCGCTGCTTGAGCGCCATCCAGCCACCCAGCAGCATGGTAAATACGCCAAGGGAGATAACCACCACGTGCCAGGTGGCAACCTCATACATCGATGGCGCGAGGCGTGCGACTAGGTAGATGCCCGCCTTTACCATCGCGGCGGAGTGGAGATAAGCGGAGACCGGAGTCGGCGCCGCCATCGCACCCGGCAACCAGAAATGTGCCGGCGCGATTGCGGACTTCGTTAGCGCGCCCGCCAAGATGAGCACGATGGCGACCGTGACAAATGGCGTCTGGGCAAAGTGCTGATAGGCGGCGATATCGCTAAAGGTCCACGCTCCGGTCTGGCGTCCGAGCAGGATGATGCCCATGAGCATGGACAGCCCGCCCAGTGCGGTGACCATGAGTGCCTGCTGCGCGGCGCGGCGGGAAGAGGCACGCTCCGCGTAGTAGCTGACCAAAAGGTAGGACAGTATGGAGGTAATCTCCCAGAACACGTACATTAGCAGGAAATTATCCGCGGCCACCAGGCCAAACATGGCGGTGGCAAAGCCCACCATTTGTGCGGCGAACATGGCTAGGCGGCGCCGCGTGCCATCAAAATAGCCCCAGCAATACACCAGCACCAGCGCGCCCATGCCTAATATAATGAGGCTAAATAGCGCGCCCAATCCGTCCAAGCGGAGACTAAAACTCAGGTTGGCGGACGGCATCCACTCCACGGTGCGTTCGACCGCGCCGCCGTCTGTGAAGGTACCGCGCAGGAAATGCACGAGAGTCCATACGAAGCCTGCGCTGGGAACCAGTGCCAAAATTCCAAAAGCCGGGCGACCCATTCGCATGATGAGCAGCGGCGCGACCACGGAGGCGGCGATAAGAGCACCCAGAAGTACTAGCACGTTGGTTACTACGCTCCTTATGGTTGTGTCACGTTCTTATACCCCGCTGCCGCGAATACCACGAGCACACAACTGACGAGAGGCGAGAACATTCACGAGCCGCGCGCCGTTGAGTACGCCGCGGCGGCACAGTGCAAGCAACATGGCCGAGCGCGGGGCCAACTTTTTGCCACTTTACCGGTTTTTCCACGGCTTTGAAAGGAATAATTTTATGCACTGTATTATATGCCGCTATTTCGGGCCGTCTTAGAGCAGAAAGAAACCCCGCATCCCATCGGTTCGGGACGCAGGGAGTTGGCGGCAAGCCGCTAAACCGAAGCGGTGGCAGCCGCGGCGGCCGCAGCGGCCGGGAGGGGTGAGTCCTTAGGCGTAGCGCTGCAAGAAGAGCGCTTCTGCGGCAGCGATGTTCTCGATCTCGGTGGGATCGACGGACTCATTGGCCGAATGGATGGTGCACTTTGGCTCCTCCACCCCGTAGAGAGCGATCTCCGCGTTCGGGTGAGCCTCTTGCAGCTCGGTGGTCAGCGGGATGGAGCCGCCCATGCCCTGTGCAGCGGTATCCGTGCCGTAGGCCTCGGTGAGGCACTCGCCCAGTAGGGCAGCGGCGGGCTTTTCCGGATCGGTGGAAAAACCGGCATTGGCTTCGAGTACCTCGGCCTTAACGTGGGCGCCCCATGGGGTGTGGGCGCGGAGGTGCTCACAGACGGCGTCGGCAATCGCAGCGGCATCGGCGCCGGCTGGAACGCGCAGGTTGAGCTGCGCGGAAGCGGTGGCGGGCACGGCGTTGACGGCCTCTGCCACCGGGGTGGAGGTAAAGCCGGTCACGGTAATGGCCGGGCGGGACCAGACCATGTTGGCCACCGGGGTGGCACCGGCCGGGTCGTCTTCGCCCATGATCTTGGTACCCTCCAACAGCTGCGCATCGGCGCGGAAGGCGTCTGCCGGGTACTCCTGGCCGGACCACTCGGCGGTGGTATCTACGCCGTCGATAACGGTGCGGCCGTACTCATCGGACAGGGAGTCGATGGCGCGCATCAGCGCCTTGGCGGCATCCGGTGCCGCGCCGCCGAACTGGCCGGAGTGCACGGCGGAGGCCAAGGTATCGACCTGGACGCCAATCTGCGCGCCGCCGCGCAGGGACGTGGTCAAGGTCGGCTGGCCCACAGCGGCGTTGCCCGCATCGGCGATAAGGATGGCGTCGGCAGCAAAAAGCTCCGGGCGGTCCTTGATGAGCTGGGACAGGCCCTCGCCGCCGCGCTCCTCGGAGCCCTCGATGAGGTACTTCAGGTTCACCTTGGCGCCGCCGTTATTGTCCACCGCGCGCAGGGCGGCCAAGTGCATGGCCACATTGCCCTTGCAGTCGGCGGCGCCGCGGCCGTACCAGCGGGTGGTGCCATCGGCGGCCTCGCGCTCGGTCAGGGTGAACGGATCGGATTCCCAAGCTTCGCGGTTGCCGGCCGGCACCACGTCATAGTGGGAGTACAGCAGCACCGTCTTGGCGCCCTCGTCGCCCTTGCGCTCACCCAAGATGGCCGTGGAGCCATCGGCCGTGGTGATGGTTTCCACGCTCACTCCGGCCTCTTCCAGTGCGGACTTAACCCACTGGCTTGCTCCCTTGGTCTGGTCCTCCAAACCTTCCTCGTCGTGGACGGAATTAAAGGCCACGAGCTCGCTGAGCTGGCGGAAAATGGTCTCGCGATCGTTGCGAATGCTTTCATTAAGTGCAGTCATGTTTTCTACGGTACCCGCCCGCCCCAAGCTATAGAGCAACCGGAATAGGAAAACGCTGGGGTGGTGAACTAAAATTTTTTTCATTCCACCCTGTGCGGATTCTGTCCGTTCGGACTCAAACCGAGGAAAGAAACCGGTACCAAACAGATAGAAACGGACGTAGCTGGCCGCGGCCCGCTGTAGACCGCTGCGTGGGTGAAACAAGAAACTTTCATAGCCGAGAATAGAAAGGACCTGGCATGGCGAACGCATCATCCGCCGCAGGTTCCAAGGCCTCCCTGCCCGAGCTGACTCTGCGCGGCATCATCATCGGTGGCCTGATTACCCTCATCTTCACCGCCGCCAATGTGTACTTAGGCCTGAAGGTGGGCTTGACCTTTGCTACCTCCATCCCGGCCGCCGTGATCTCCATGGCGGTGCTGCGCCGGTTCAAGGGCCACAACGTTAAAGAAAACAACATCGTGCAGACCATTGCCTCTGCCGCGGGTACCTTGTCCGCCATCATCTTTGTGCTCCCCGGCTTGGTGATGGTGGGGTACTGGCAGGGCTTTGGCTTCGTGCAGACGGCTGGCGTGTGCATCATCGGCGGCGTGCTGGGCGTGATGTATTCCATCCCGCTGCGCCGCGCTTTGGTCACCGGCTCCGATCTGCCCTATCCGGAGGGCGTGGCCGCGGCCGAGGTCCTCAAGGTGGGCGATGAAAATGCCTCCGGCACCAGCCAGGAAGAAAATGCCAAGGGCCTGCGTGTTATCGTCGCGGGTGGCATTACCTCGGCCGTTATGGCGCTGCTGACCGCAATGAAGGCCGCCGCCTCCGAAGTCACCGCCTATTTCAAGCTCGGCGCTGGCGCGACCACCCTGGGCACCAGCCTGTCCACCGCGCTTATCGGCGTGGGCCACCTGGTGGGCCTGCCGGTAGGCATTGCCATGCTGGTAGGCGTGGTGATTTCCTACTTCATTTTGCTGCCCATTTTCACCACCGGCGATATTACGGGCGCCACCGCGCTTGCCGACGTCGTCGATACCACCTTCTCCGATGACATCCGCTTCATCGGCGTGGGCACCATGGCCATTGCCGCCATTTGGACCCTGCTGAAGATCGCCGCTCCCATTGCTGTGGGCATCCGCCAGTCCCTAGCCTCCTCGCGCGCCCGCAAGTCCGGCTCCACCGTGGATGTCACCGAGCGCGATATTCCCTTCCCTTATGTCGCCACCACCATCGTGGCGTTCATGGTGCCTATCGCGTTGCTGTTGTGGGACTTCGTACGCGGTACCGATATTCACGACCACATGGCCGTGCTCATCACCGTCTCCGTCCTCTTTACCCTGCTGGTAGGTCTGATTATCGCCTCCGTGTGCGGCTACATGGCTGGCCTGATTGGTGCGTCTAACTCGCCCATTTCCTCCATCGGCATCATCGCCGTGCTCGCCGCCTCGCTGCTCATCGCGGCCGTCACCCGCGGCACCACTGCGGATCCTCTGTCTTTGGTGGCCTACACGCTCTTCACCGCGGCCATCGTCTTTGGCATTGCCACCATCTCCAATGACAACCTGCAGGACCTCAAGACAGGTCAGCTCGTCGGCGCTACTCCGTGGAAGCAGCAAGTAGCGCTCATCATCGGCGTGGTCTTCGGCTCCCTGGTCATCCCGCCGATTCTGCAGGTCATGCTCAATGGCTTCGGCTTCCAAGGCATGGAAGGCGCCGGTGAAGACGCCTTGGCCGCCCCGCAGGCCGCCCTGATGTCCTCCGTTGCCTCCGGCATCTTCGATAGCTCGTTGGACTGGAACCTCATCTTTATCGGTATGGCCATTGGTGCTGTCCTTATTATTGTTGACGAGCTCCTGCGCAAGTTCACCGATAAGTACTCGCTGTCCCCGCTGGCCGCCGGCATGGGCATGTACCTACCGGCCGCCCTGACCATCGTCATCCCCATCGGTGCTATTTTGGGCACCTTCTATGACAAGTGGGCCGCGAAGCAATCCCACCCGGAGTTTGCCAAGCGTATGGGTACCCTCCTGGCTACCGGCCTCATCGTAGGTGAGTCCCTCTTTGGTGTGGTCAACGCCGGCATCATTGCCGCCGCTGGCGGCGAGAGCCCGCTGGAAATCTTTGAGGGTGGTGCCTCCGCCACCGTGGTGGGCGTGATCCTCTTTATTATCGCGCTGACGTTCATCTACCGCTGGACCAAGCGCACGGTGAAGAGCTCCTAGTTTTTGATCCATTCCTTATATAATGGCGTCCCTTCGCGGGGGCGCCATTTTTCTTGCAGTCACGGTAGGAGAGTGCCAGAATGGTCGTTAGCACTCGCACAGTATGAGTGCCAGATAAATCTACATCGTTGTGGTTGAGGTTGGTTCACACTCACCAGCCATGCCGTCGCGGGCGTCCGCAGCGAGAAAGACGTGAGTGTCGTCCTCAATAAACCAAGGAGCACAAACACAATGGCAAAGATTATCGCTTTTGATGAAGAGGCCCGCCGCGGCCTCGAGCGCGGCCTCAACACGCTTGCCGACGCCGTCAAGGTCACCCTCGGCCCCAAGGGCCGCAACGTCGTCCTGGAAAAGTCCTGGGGCGCCCCGACCATTACCAACGACGGTGTTTCCATCGCTCGCGAAATCGAGCTCGAGGATGCTTACGAGAAGATCGGCGCCGAGCTGGTCAAGGAAGTTGCCAAGAAGACCGACGACGTCGCAGGCGACGGCACCACCACCGCAACCGTGCTGGCACAGGCTCTGGTACGCGAGGGTCTGCGCAACGTAGCCGCAGGTTCCAACCCCATGGGCATCAAGCGCGGCATCGAGACCGCAACCAAGAAGGTTGTAGACTCCCTGCTCTCCTCTGCTAAGGAAGTAGAAACCCAGGAGCAGATCGCTACCACCGCTGGCATCTCCGCTGCTGACCCGGCCATCGGCGAGAAGATCGCCGAGGCTATGTACACCGTGGGCAACGGCTCCGTAAACAAGGACTCCGTTATCACCGTGGAAGAGTCCAACACCTTCGGCGTTGACCTCGAGGTAACTGAGGGTCTGCGCTTTGA
The DNA here is from genome assembly GCF_022347385.1 of Corynebacterium tuberculostearicum. Taxonomy (GTDB): domain Bacteria; phylum Actinomycetota; class Actinomycetes; order Mycobacteriales; family Mycobacteriaceae; genus Corynebacterium; species Corynebacterium tuberculostearicum_M. Next base: position 121,849 of record NZ_JAKRDT010000007.1, on the reverse strand, counting down.
TAAGGGCTACATCTCCGGCTACTTCGCTACCGATATGGAGCGTCAGGAGGCGGTCCTGGAGGATCCGTACATCCTGCTGGTTTCCTCCAAGATCTCCAACATCAAGGACCTGGTTCCGCTGCTGGAGAAGGTCATGCAGTCCGGCAAGCCGCTGCTCATCATCGCTGAGGACGTTGAGGGCGAGGCCCTGTCCACCCTCGTTGTGAACAAGATCCGCGGCACCTTCAAGTCCGTTGCGGTTAAGGCACCGGGCTTCGGCGACCGCCGCAAGGCCACCCTGCAGGACATGGCCATCCTCACTGGCGGCCAGGTCATCTCCGAGGAGGTCGGCCTCTCCCTCGAGACCGCCGAGCTCGAGTACCTAGGCCAGGCACGCAAGGTTGTCGTCACCAAGGACGAGACCACCATCGTGCAGGGTGCTGGCTCTCAGGAGCAGATCGACGGCCGCATCAAGCAGATCCGTGCCGAGATCGAAAGCTCCGACTCCGACTACGACCGTGAGAAGCTGCAGGAGCGCCTGGCTAAGCTCTCCGGCGGCGTTGCCGTCCTCAAGGTCGGTGCCGCTACCGAGGTCGAGCTCAAGGAGCGCAAGCACCGCATCGAGGACGCAGTCCGCAACGCAAAGGCTGCCGTGGAAGAAGGCATCGTTGCCGGCGGCGGCGTAGCGCTGCTGCAGGCTGCTTCCGTCCTGGATTCCCTGGATGACCTCAAGGGCGACGAGGCTACCGGCGTCAAGATCGTCCGCGAGGCCCTGTCTGCACCGCTGAAGCAGATTGCACACAACGCTGGCCTGGAGCCAGGCGTTGTTGCTGACAAGGTTGCCTCCCTGCCAGCAGGCGAGGGCCTGAACGCCGCTACCGGTGAGTACGTCAACCTCATGGAGGCTGGCATCAACGACCCGGTAAAGGTTACCCGCTCCGCTCTGCAGAACGCTGCTTCCATTGCAGCTCTGTTCCTGACCACCGAGGCTGTCGTTGCCGACAAGCCTGAGCCGGCCGGCGCCAACAACGGCATGCCGGACGCTGACGCTATGGGCGGCATGGGCTTCTAAGTCCAAACCCCGATAGGTCTAGAGACGGGCTCAGACAAGGCTCTTAGCGGCCTTCTAGCCCCTTTTGAGCGCCCCGCTTCTGTGCTTTAGAGCGCATGAGGCGGGGCGCTTCGGCGTGTCTGCACCACTTTGCGTCGCCGATACGATACGAGTTCATCGCAATTTCTCGGGCCAATCGCTGAATCTGCTTGTCACTGTAGTTTTCTAATCGGTACGCATGTTCAACGCACACTGCCCGATTCATTGTTCAGGCAGGCTTACAATTCAGCGCCACGGTACTTAACACGCGAACCATGCGCCCCAATGACCCCGTATAGGGGTAATTTTAACGGGTTGGATTAGAAAAATTTTTTCCCTTGGGAAGACTGGGTTACGGGCATAACTATCGTTCGCTACACCCCGAAGCGTTACAGTGTTAAAGTTTATTTAACGCAATCAACTATTTGGCAAACGAAAAACGCAGTTCAGGGCGATTGTGCCGTGAGGTAAAAATTTTCCAATACCCCTATAGGATATAGCTCTTTTCTTATCGAATCGCCTAGATGTGCAGACACCTATGCAAAATTGACTTGCTTTAGATTGAACTTGTGCCAAAATATTTCTTGTGACGCCCACTGAGGGTGTCTGCAAACTGCAAACCCCCTCCGGGGCAAGATAGCTTCGGAACTATTTTAGGAGTTCAAACATGGATCTCTCCCTCGTACAGACTCACCTGGACAACTTCGTTAACACCTGGGAAGGCTGGGCAAAGGTTCTTGGCGGCCTGCAGGGCTTCGGTCACCTGTTCCTGGGTGGCGAGATGGCACCGATTAAGGGCATCAACGAGAATCTTTCTTCCTACGCTGATTTCCTTTCCTCCAAGTAATTTCATTTCCTAAACAAGTCTTAAGGAGACAAAATGTCTGACTTCATTTCCCAGTTCGCTGCTTCCTCCGAGGGCATCTTCGAGCCGATCAAGTACGTCTTCGACCAGCTCTTCCTGGTTGCATCCCCGCTGGTTGATGTAGCTAAGGGTGCTTCCAAGCTGATCGGCATGTTCGCATAAGAACATCCTTCAGTTCTGAGCTTTAGCGCTCACTGAAGCAAGAAGGCCTACCGTTTCGGTAGGCCTTCTTTTTGTTTTGTTGGTCATCGGGGAGCAGGGGTAACTGCGAAAATTTAGCGCGCTAGATGTCTACATTCGGGTTACACTTAATGCATGGCTGATATTAAAGACGACGACCTTCCCGAGATCGACCTGGCAAAAACTGACGGCTACGTCGTCGATGGAACCGATGAAGATGATCCTTCGCTGATCATGCCGGATGGTTCCCCGGTTCAGACTTGGCGGGAAAATTACCCCTATGATGAGCGTATGACTCGCGATGAGTACGAGTCTGTGAAGCGCGCTCTGCAGATTGAGCTGCTGAAGTGGCAGAACTGGACCAAGGAGACTGGCCAGCGCCACATCATTATCTTTGAGGGTCGCGACGCGGCCGGCAAGGGTGGCACCATTAAGCGCTTTAACGAGCACCTGAACCCGCGTGGCGCTCGCACTGTCGCTCTGGAGAAGCCGTCGCCGCGTGAGTCCACCTCCTGGTACTTCCAGCGATATATTGAACACTTCCCGGCCGGTGGCGAGATCGTCTTCTTTGACCGCTCTTGGTACAACCGCTCCGGTGTGGAGCGCGTTATGGGCTTTTGTACCGAAAGCCAGCACGCGGAGTTCCTTCGTGAGGTTCCGATGCTGGAGAATATGATTCTTGGCTCGGGTATCTCCCTGACCAAGTTGTGGTTCTCTGTCACCCGTAAGGAACAGCGCACCCGCTTTGCTATCCGCCAGATTGACCCGGTGCGCCAGTGGAAGCTGTCCCCGATGGACTTGGCTTCGCTGGATAAGTGGGATGACTACACCCGTGCCAAGGAAGAGCAGTTCCGCTACACGGATACGGAAGAGTCGCCGTGGATTACCATTAAGTCCAACGACAAGAAGCGCGCCCGTATTAACGCCATGCGCTACGTGCTGTCTAAGTTCGAGTACACGAACAAGGACCACGAGCTGGTGGGCGAGGTCGATGAGAACATCGTTAAGCGTGGTCGCGACCAGATTGGTGACTAGGTTGAGCTAAATTAGCCGCACATTAGGCGGGAAACTCGGTAAGTCCGAGTTTCCCGCTTTTTGTTTTAGGGGTACCAAAAGGGGTGAATGTGCGGAAATAGTTTCGCGGGAATTGTTGGATTCTAAAAGGGCTATTTCCGTGCGGTTATGTTACGGAACCGTAGGTAATATTGTCGAAAACTATTTGTGGTCTCCGTCTTAGAATATTTAGCATCACTGTTATCTCAATCTCATCTAGAACAAGGATATGACCTACAGCACCACGAGGGGACAGTGATGATGAAGAAGTACGTAACCGCCTGCCTGACGGCGGCAGCAGTACTGGCGGCACCAGTTGCGGTATCTGGCACGCTCACGGCAGGGGCAATCGCCCAGGAAGCCTCGGTGCCTGCGCCCGCGGCAGACCAGAAACCAGATGTATTGGGGCGCCCAACTGTCTCGGAAAAGCAGGTATCCGATGAGGAAGGCTACTTCGACAGCGCTCATGGCGAGGGCGTGAAGATCTACTACCGCAAGCAGAAGGTGGCCAACCCACGCGGTGCGGTGGTTCTTGCGCACGGTGTCTCTGAGCACTCGGGGCGATATGATTACGTCGCCAAGCGCCTGCTGGATGCGGGCTACAGCGTCTACCGTGTAGACCACCGCGGGCACGGCAAGTCCGCGGGCGGCAGCGTGCCACTGGGGCACATCGATAACTTCCAGTACATCCTGGATGACTTTGACCATGTGGTGGACATGGCCAAGGAGGAAAACCAGGGAGTTAAGACCTTCCTGCTGGGCCACTCGATGGGTTCGCTGACTGTGGAGGCCTATGGCATCCGTGAGCCGGGCAAGGTCGATGGCATCATCACCAACGGTGGCGGCGCGCCGTTGAACCTGTCGGGCAAGAATGTGGCCGGAAAGAATATCACCCCGGATGATATTTCGGAGACCCAGAAGAAGCTGGATCCCACCATCTTTGAGCGCCTGCCGCTGGCCCAACTCACCAACTTTAATGCGCACTATGCGCAGAACCTCATTCCGCACCGCACTGAAATCGGTGCACAATCGCCGGAGTGGAGCAAGAACATCAGGCTTTCTAACCCGTTCACGGATGGGGTCTCCACCAGCCAGGCGGTCAAGGACGAGTATGCTTCGAGCCCGCTCATTGCGCAGAAGACCAGTGCCGGCACGGCCTTGCAGCTGGCGGCAATTGCGAATTACGACGCCGTCAATGCGGACCTCTTCACCGCACCGACGCTCATCATGCACGGCACCAAAGACGGAATCGTTCCGCCGTACTTCTCCCAGGATTGGTATAACTCCATCTCCTCCAAGGACGTGGAGTACGTGACCTGGGAGGGGCAGAAGCACGAGGTCTTTAATGAGCCGGCTGCCGATCAGGCTCTCGATACCGTCGTGGACTGGCTCGACCGCCACGCCTAAATTCACGCGGACCTCAAAGTGAGGACTCTTGGCAGGCATGTAGTGCTTGCCAAGAGTTTACGTATATGTAACCGCGTCGTTGCCCAGGACGGATAGAAATTGAATTATGAAAAATAAACTCTGTGCTTTCTCATCTATCCTGGCGCTCACCGGAATGGTGGGCGCACCTGTTGCGGCGGCCCAGTCCTCGCTTCCGGGTTCCTCCTTTGGTTCTTCTTTGGGGTCATCGTTAGGCTCTTCTTGGAGGTCTTCCCAGAGCTCGTCCGAGGGGTCCTCGGCGGGAGACGATGTGCAGCCGGGGGAAGGCACAGAATCGCGGGTGCTGTGGCTGGAAAGCTTCGACGGGGTGGATACCCCGGCATGGTTTACTCACCGCGCGCCGGAGGGGTGGAAGACCGACGTGCACGGCGTGGACTCGGGCGAGGCCCGCTGGAAGGGCTGGACTTTTGGCGATATGCGCCATTGGACCTGGGCATCTGGTACCGATATGCGCCACTATTTCACCCAGGCGCATGACACCTTCGCCATCATCGACAACAAGCAGCAGCGCTTGGCCGAAGGCGATTCCATGACCGCGGGTCTAAAGAGCCCGGCCATCCCGGTGGCGGGGCAGGAGCGGGTGAATGTGGAATTCGACCACCATTACCGCCAGGGCAAGGACGGGCAAAATGCCACGGTGACTGTCTCCTTCGATGGCGGGGAAGCCCAGGAAATCGCCGTCTTTGATAAGGATGTCTTCTCCAAGCACGAGTCCATTGGCGTGGACGTGCCAGCCGGCGCGAAGAATATGCAGGTTAGCTTCAGCTACAACAACGGCAATGATGACTGGTGGTGGGCGGTGGATAACGTGGGCGTCGTCAAGCCGCTCGGTGAGCTTCAGGGCTCGCCGCAGGCTACCGTGGACGTGCTTTCCGACGTCCAGGGCGACCCCCAAGACTACAAAGACGCGGTCCGCCAGTTGAACGGTATGGAGGACAAGGCCGGGGCGCTGGTGCTCAACGGCGACCTCGTGGACGATGGCTCGCAGCAGCAGTGGGATGATTTCTTGGCCGCGCACAGCGAGGTGCCGCACGATTCGGGCAAGGAATTGTGGACCATCGGCAACCACGAAATGTATGGCAAGGAAGGCTCTAAGACTTACCTGGATCGCTTTCTCAAATACTCCGGCCAGGATAAACCGTGGAAGGAAGAAGTGGTGGATGGGGTGCCGCTCATTTCGGTAAATACCGAGTTTTATTCCGATATTCTGCGCCACGGCAAGGAGCCGTTCCAGCGCATCAGCAAGGAGCAGCTCGATTGGCTAGATGAGCGCCTGGCTTATTGGGATGCTAAGGGCACTCCGGCGTTGGTCTTTAGCCATCCTTTATTGCCGCAGACGGTATCGATGTCCCATTCGGCGTGGTACCAGAATGACTTTGAGGACCTCGAGGCGCTATCCAACGTGGTCAATAAGTACAACAACATCGTGTGGTTTAGCAGCCACAGCCACTCTTCGCTGCGTCAGAATAACTGGTGGGGAACCCGCCGCTATGACGGCACTGGTGAGGCTGGCCGTACCGGCTTCCCCGTGGTCAATACTGGCGCCATTCTCAATGAGTACCTGCCGGATGGCGATAACGACGAAAAAATTGTTAAGGAAAAGGAAGAGGCCTCCACTGGTCTGCGGGTCAAGGTTTATGCTGACCGCGTCCGAGTGGAGGCCTGGGACTTCAAGTCCGGCGACATGATTAAATTTCAAGATTTTGCGCGGTAGGCAGCAGGTGCGGCCTACCGCGACATAGGAGAAGGTGGCTCCTGTAGCCCTACCGCCGCCATGGCTCGATGGGGTTGCCCTGCCACACGGCGTTGGTGGGCACGCGGTCACCGCGCATAACCAGCGAGCCGGGCCCCACGGTGGAGGCGGTGCCAATGAGCGAGGCCGGCAAAGCTACCGAGTGAGCGGCCAGCGTGGCACCGTCCTGGATGGTAACGGTATCCAAGCTCATCACGCGGTCCTGGAAAAGGTGGGTTTGCACCACGGTGCCAGGGCCAACGGTGGCGGCCTCACCGATGCGGATGAGGTCCGTTTCCGGGAACCAATAGGAATCGATCCACGCGCCGCGGCCGATCTTCACGCCGAGGGCGCGCAGGCCCAGGTTGATCTCGCCGGAGCCGTAGGTGTGTTGGAAGAACCACGGCGCGGCGACAACTTCCACGAAGGCGTCCTGCAGCTCGTTGAGCCAGACAAAAGCGGACCACAGTGGGTGGTCGGCCGCGCGGTGCTTGCCCACGCAGATCCACTTGACGGCGACGGTGACGGCCATGGCCACGGCACCCATACCCATGAGGATGAGGCCGGAGAGGAGCCAGGTGAGGGGGAAACCGAGGGCGTCGAGAAGCGAGTAGTACACGCCAAGCGTCGCGGCAAGCAGCATGGCAGAAAACATGGGCGCCAGAAGGCGCATGGTTTCCACCACGCCGCGGGCGGCCTTCACCGCAAAGCCCGGGTTATAGGTCAGCGCCTCACCCGAGTTGGCGGGGGAGTCTACCTCCACCGTCACGCGGCGCATGCGCTCTGGAGGAGCACCCCACCAGTTGGCGCCGGCCTTGGTTTTCTTCGGAGTAGAAGAAAGCACGGCAACGAGCGAGTTCTTCGATAGCTTGCGGCCGGGTGCGGTGATGCCGGAGTTACCCACGAAGGAGCGCTTGCCTACCTTGGTTTCGCCGGTGCGCATCCAGCCGCCGCCGAGTTCGTAGCCGCCAATCATGGTGTCATCGGCCAGGAAGGCGCCTTCTTTGACCTCGGTGAGCTTGGGGATCATCACCGCGGTGGAAATTTCCACGTTGGTGCCGATCTGCGCGCCGAGCGTGCGCAGCCACGTCGGGGTGAGCTGCGAGGCATAGAGCGGGAAGAGCTTGGTGCGCGCCTCGTCCATGAGGCGTTCGATGGCCCACAGGCGCCAGCCCTTGACCGAACGCACAGGCGTTACGCCCGGGCTAATGCCGAGGGAGAGAATGCGCACGCCCAACCAAGTCTGCAGCATATAGGTGGCAAAGGCCGCCAGCGCACCTACAGGTGCGAAGAAGATCGCGCCGATAAAGCCATCGCCGCCGGTGGACTGCACGAGGGTGAGAACAAGGGCCGCGCCAACCGCCAGCGCCACGACCGGCTGGATGGCCAGCAGGACGGAGGTGGCGTCATAGATGGCCACCCACCACGGCCGACGCTTTGGCGTATGGGACGGGAAGCGGTGCTTGGAGCGGCCCACCTTTTGGGCAGGGGAGCCGGACCAGCGCTGGCCGTCCTTGATCTTCTTTCGGCCAGTGACGGTGGAACCGGCCTCCACGTGGGCGTACTTGCCCACCACGGTGCCAGGCAGCAGCGTGGAGCGCGCGCCCACGCGGGCGCCTTCCTTCACGTCGATGGCGCCCACGTGCAAGATATCGCCGTCTAGCCAGTAGCCGGAAAGATCCACCTCGGGCTCGATGGCGGCGTGCTTGCCCAGGGTGAGCAGGCCGGTAACTGGCGGCAGGGAGTGCAGGTCCACGCCGCGCTTGACCTTGACTCCGAGCGCACGGGCGTAGTTATTCACGCGCGTGGCACCGGCCAGGGAGCTCGCGCCAGCGGCATTAGCCCAGCGCTCAGCCGCCCAGATGCGTAGGTGCGTAGAACCGCCGCGCGGGTAGTCTCCAGGCTTAATGCCGGCCGTAATGAGCCGCGCACCGTAGCCGCCGAGAGGGATGCGCCCCACCGGGGTGACAAAGACAATGAGCATGGCGATGACCAGCCACCACGGGAAAGCAGTGGCCCACTCGAAGCCCAGTGATGCCGCCACGGTGGAGCCCAACATAAGCCAAGCCAGCCAGCTGGATGCGGCCAGGGTCATGACCGGAATCTGAATCAAGGTCTGGGCGAGGCGGGTGCCAAAGCCGACCTTGGTGACCTCGCGCATGGGGACGTCGGCAGCCGCGGGGCGCGGCTCGGCGCCGCCGATGAGCTCCGCCAGAGAACCCAAGCGCGGGTGATCGTAGAGGTCGCGCACGGCCACGGTGGGGTAGCGCTCCCTGATATGCCCCACCAGGGTCGCGGCCGCCAGGGAGGTACCGCCGAGCGAGAAGAAGTCGGCGTTCTCATCCTCCACGGATACACCGAGGGTTTCCACCCATAGCTCCGCGAGCCATTTTTCGGTCTCGGTCAGCGTGGTCGATTCCACGCCCACTCCAGGCAGCGGCCACGGCAGGGCCTTCTTATCCACCTTGCCGGAGGTGCGCACCGGTAGCTCCTCCATCACGCAGATGCGCGGGACGAGTGCAGCCGGCATGGTATCGGCCAGGCGCGCATGCGCGGCCTCATGATCGAAGCCCTTGGACTCATCCTCGAGGGAAACATAGCCCACCAGAACGGACTCGCCGCCGGGAGTCTTTTGCACGGCCACGGCCGAGTTGTAGACGTTATCTAGCGCCGCAACATTAGCTTCGACCTCGCCGAGCTCGATGCGGCGCCCGCCAATCTTTACTTGGTCATCCACGCGGCCGACGAAGTACAGCCCGTCTTCTTCCAGGCGAACGTGGTCACCGGTGCGATAGGCGCGCTGCCAGCCCATGGACTCCAGCGGTGCGTATTTTTCCGCGTCCTTGGCCGGATCCAGATAGGACGCCAGTCCCACGCCGCCGATTACCAGCTCGCCGACGCCGCCCATTTCCACGGGCATGCCCTGCTTATCGACGACCACCAGGTCCCAACCGTTAAGCGGCAATCCAATGGACACCGGCCGGCCCGGCAGCATCTGCTGTGCACAGGCGACGACGGTGGCCTCGGTGGGGCCGTAGGTATTCCACATCTCGCGGTCCTCGGTGGCCAAACGGTCCACCAATTCTTGCGAGCAGGCCTCGCCGCCGACGATGAGTAGGCGGATATTGTCGAGAGCTTCGGCCGGCCAGAGGCCCGCCAGGGTGGGCACGGTAGACACGACGGTGATGTCGCGGCGAATGAGCCACGGGCCCAGGTCCATGCCGGAACGCACCAAAGACCGCGGTGCTGGGACCAGGCAGCCGCCGTGGCCCCAGGCCAGCCACATTTCCTCGCAGGAGGCGTCGAAGGCGACGGACAAGCCGGCGAGCACGCGATCCTCAGGACCTAAGGGCCCGTGCGGGTGGTTGACCAAAAAGAGGCTCGCTTCCGCGTCCACGAAGGCGGCCGCGGAACGGTGGCTGACGGCCACGCCCTTGGGCTTGCCGGTCGAACCTGAGGTGAAGATGATCCACGCGGTGTCCTCTGGGCGCGGAGCATTCGTCTCCTCAGCAGGGGCGTCCGGGCGCGCGGAGTCCCGCAGGAAGCGGAATCCGTCGTCCGTGAAAACGCCATCGATATCGGCTTCGCCGAAAACCATCTCGGCGCGCTCGTCAGGGTCATCGGCGTCGACAGGCACATAGGCTGCGCCTGCCGCCAAGGTCGCCAAAATGGCGAGGTAAAGCTCGCGTTTGCCGGAGGTCATCCTAATGCCGATGCGATCGCCGCGGCGCACGCCATTGGCGTGCAGCTCGGCAGCCCATGCCTCGACCTCGTGGATGAGCTCGGAATAGGTGATGATTTCGCCGTCATCAAGCGCGGCGGCATCGGGGTTCATTTCCGCGGTGGTGGTAATGATGTCCCACAGCGTGCGCGGCCGCGGTGCCGCGCTTCCTAGAAGGTACTGCTGTGGGACGAGCGATTCGGGACCCGCCATTTATGCCTCTTCTTCGTCCGCGGCAATGATGGACTTAGCCAACTTTCGCAGATGCTTGAGCTGCTTATTGGTGGACTCATCCAATGCCTCGTCCTCGGCGGTAGCGACCAGCACCGCCAGGTCCTTGTGGGCCTTTGTGCCCTTTTTGGTGGAAGCGACGATCTGGCGGCGGCGATCCTTTGGGTCGCGTTCGCGCTTTGCCCAGCCGCGGTCCTCGAGGGCGTCGATAAGACGCACCATGTCAGAGGCGTCAATGGCCAGGGTTTCGGACAGATAAGACTGCGACGCGGCATCCGCGTCGACCAGACAGGTAAGGACCCAGTACTCGCGCAGCGTTGTCTGCTTGGTCTGCAAAGCAGCCTCTACGCCATCGCGGGTGCGGCGGCGGAGGCGCTCCAATTGGAACGACGGGGACTCGAGCAGGGTCGTTGGGATTACAGAATTATTCGTGGAAGCCATACCATCATCATAATCCCAAAAGATTGGTTAAGGCCAATTAATCCGTTTCGATGGGGAGCCCAGAAGCCTTCCACTTATCCGTGCCGCCATCCACATTGATGGTGTCCCAGCCCAGCGCATGTTCTAGATACTGGCAGACCTGCATGCTGCGACCGCCTGCGTGGCAGATTACGTAGATATCCTTATCTGGGTCGATTTCCTGGATGCGACCCGTAATCTCGCTCATCGGGATATGGGTTGCGCCTTTCGCACGTTCCACTGCCCACTCGTCGTTTTCGCGGACGTCAATAAGCTGTGCGCCTTCTGGTACTTCAGTTGGTTGAACGTTTTTCATGCCTCATACCCTAGTCACGCAGAGGTCCTTATGCTGCTCCGCGTGCCGCGTCCGAGAAGAGCCGTGAGGAACCAGGCGGGGCGAAAAACTGTGAGCTCGGCCCGTTGCGGCAACTGCCTGTTCCAGCAGCTTTAGCTCTTGTCTCGCCAGACTTGTAGCCCAAATGGTTATCTGCTTCGGCATTAAACCCCTTGTATTCGAGGCTTAAAGTATGCCTTGGTCCAAGTCCTTGGCATCCGCGGCGGATGTGCGCGGGGCATCAATTTCCAGCGGCAACTGAGATGAGTTCAGGCGAACCTGTCTTGGTCGTGATTAGAGTGGCGTACAGCCCAAGGTACAGCTTTCTGTTTATGGCGAGGGTGGGTCTTCTCCACCACGTTTTCAACATTCATCTGAATTGAAAGGGAAATTTTTTGATGTAAAGTCTTACATGCATGCGGACAGAGCTTCGACAAGGCACGCTTGAAATCGAAGGCATGACCATTGAATGCGGTGTCGAGGTGAGCTTGGAGCCTCACACCGAATATATTGTCAACCTCGAATTTGAAGTTCGCCAAGATACGGCTCCCACTGCAATGAGGCTTAGGACCTTTAGCGCTGAGTTCGTACTCTTTGATAATGAGACAGAAAACAGCATTCGACTTACCGATGGCGTTAGCAATAGCTCAAGCTTCCGCCTTCGCACCGGACAGGAAAATGGCACGCTACTCGTTTTCAACGAGTACCTGCATAGTTACAAGAAAGATGTCGAACCCACCTACGAATACATGACTGGTGATTCAGGGATTGTTATCACCAGGAGGGAAGGCGACACCATTCACTTTGCCTGCAACAACCGCAGTCCACGCGAGCAGCTAGCGTTTGAGGACGTCACGGGGAGGCTTACGGTTACGAAAGTTGGTTCAGCGGAAGATCATTCCATCGCCCCTGCAGAGGATGGATCGCCAATTCAACAATATTGCTTCATCGACAGCGGCGATGAAGCACCCGATGAAAAGAAGCTCGTTGATATTGCTACTGCGCTGTCGGGCAAGACCACCCCGACAAACGAAGCGGTCACCACATTAATTGACAGGCTTGAAGGGCTTAACTACACTATTATTTCTTCCGCAGGCAATGCCGTCACCATCGAAGTCGACATCTCAGATGAGGACACCACCGAATTCGCTATGGTCGATGAGACCCGACTTTGGAATCTCAACCTTGTGAAGGTTAAAACTCGCACCTTGCTGAATCAGAGCACACACCGGCCAGAAAGTTAGGCCACGACTGCTCAGAATTTGGATGCGAAGGACCGCGTGATTCTTCGTGTCGAAGAACGAATTCTGGCGGAGAGCACGCAGGTGCAAGCCACGGATCTGGCTGTGGCACTTGGATCGTCGGTTCGTGTGAGGAGCCGATGTTGTTCATGGTAAATAGCGCCGGAAAATGGGGGGTTCGCGCGCTATTTACCGTGAGCGTTGTACGGGCGGCCCGCGGCGATTCTGGTGTGTCGCATGGGGGCAAAGTGACGCACACGGCGCTGGCCCCGCGCAGGCCTGCGTGCGCGTTTTAACGGTGCGCGGAGAGGTACTCCAGAATCGCCTTGACGCGGCGGTTGTCCTCGCCGGGGTCTAAGCGAAGCTTGGTGAAGATGTTGGAGACATGCTTGGCCACCGCGGCGGCGGATAAAACGAGCTCGGCGGCGATGTCCTTGTTGGACTTGCCGCGGGACATTAATTCGAGAACCTCGCGCTCGCGCGGGGTGAGCTCGCCCAAGCCGCTGCGTCCGGAGCTCATGAGAACTTGAGCCACGGTGGGGTCGATGACGGTGCCGCCCTGGGCCACCACGTCCAGGCTGGCCAGGAAGTCGCGCACCTCGGAGACACGGTCCTTCAAAAGGTAGCCGGTGCCGGCCTCGGGGGAGTCGAAGAGCTCCACCGCATAGGCCGGGGCCACGTACTGGGAGAGCACCATGACGGGCAGGCCCGGGTAGGCGTTTCTCAAATTTACGGCGGCTTTCAAGCCATCGTCGCCCATGTCCGGCGGCATGCGCACGTCCGTGATGACGATGTCCGGCAGGTCGTCGCGCAGTTTATCCACCACAGCCTCGAGCGAAGGAGCAGAGGAAGCCTGGCCCACTACAGAGTGCCCGCGGCGCTCCAACAGGCCGGCCAGGCCCTCGCGCAGAATGGCGGAGTCATCCGCTACCACAATCCTTAAGCTCATCTTTTACACTCCTGGCTGTCCGCGATCGAGAAGAAGGGGAATGGACCCGGCCACCCGGGTCGGGCCGCCAGGCGGTGAGGACAAAGACATTTCTCCGCCGAAGGCACCAAGACGCTCGGCCATCCCCGCCAGGCCGTGCCCTGGGACGACCTGTGCGCCGCCGGGGCCCTCATCCACCACGGTGATGCGCAGCGAATCGTCCGAGGTCACCAGCACCGAAACCGGCGCGCCCGGCGCATGCTTGGCCGCATTCGTCAAAGCTTCCGTGCCGAAGAAATAGCCGCAGGCCAGCACGGAGGCGGAGAGCTCAGGTAGAGAATGCGGGGCGAAGACGCTGACGTGGGGGCCGTGGGAGGAGGCGGCGTCGGCAAGCGCGGCGACCAGGCCGTGATCCTGCAGCACCTGTGGGTGAATGCCGTGCACCGTGGCGCGCAGGGAATTCAGGCCGCGGTCCACGTCCTGCTTTGCGGCGGTGAGGAGCTCGGTGAGGCCAGCGGGGGCGTCGAGAAGAGCCTCGCCCAACTTCATGCTCGCGGCAACGAGGTATTGCTGCGCGCCGTCGTGCAGGTCGTGCTCGATGCGGGCGCGCTCGACCTCGTAGGCGTCCGCGATGGCGCGGCGCGAGGCCGTGAGCTGCGCAATCTGCTGCGCCTGCTGCTGCTCGTGCGTGGTGGGTTGGGGCTTCTTTCGGAACACGGTTCACAGCATATCGGGTGCCCCGAACTACAGGGGTAGTGCTGGCACTACCTTAAAGAGCAACGCTAGGGCTGTTCTTTCCGCGGGCCCGGCACGGTGGAATGAGAGACATGGCACAGACACTTTCCCTGACAGACATCACCAAGGACTTCGGCGGCGGCCCGGTGCTCGCCGGAATTTCCCTCGACATTGAACCGGGCGAGCTCGTGGCCGTCATGGGGCCGTCTGGCTCCGGCAAGTCCACGCTGCTGCACTGCATGTCCGGCGTGCTCACCCCCACGCACGGTAGCGTGCGCTACGGGGACGAGGAGCTCTCCGCGCTTTCCGACGCCCCCCGCTCCCGCACCCGCCTGCGCAACTTCGGCTTCGTCTTCCAGGATGGTCAGCTGCTGCCGGAGCTCAGCAACGTGGATAACGTGGCGCTGCCGGCCATGCTTAACGGTATGGGGCGGGGTGCGGCCCGCAGGCGCGCGATGGAGCTTCTTGATCAGCTGGGCCTGGGTGGCCTGGCGGACCGCCGCCCGGCGCAGGTCTCCGGTGGCCAGGCCCAGCGCGTGACCATTGCGCGTGCGCTGGTGGCGAACCCAGGCGTTGTCTTCGCCGACGAGCCGACCGGTGCGCTGGATCAGTCCACCGGCCACGAGGTCATGCAGATGCTCACCACCATCGTGCGCCAGGCCGGGGCGAGCCTGGTCATGGTCACGCACGACCCGAAGGTGGCCGATTGGATGCAACGCCGCGTGGAGATTCGCGATGGCATCATTCACGACGACCGCCGCCTAGGGGTGATTCGATGAACACCGCCACCTTGGTCTATGACCTGCAGCGCGAATCCATTCGCGCGCGCTCGGGCACGGGCATCGTCTCTCTATTGGCGATTGTGAGCCTGACCATCGGTTCCGCCATTGCCTTTTTGGTTGCGGGTGGTACCTGGATGTTTTGGGAGCGCGCCCAGCACGTCGAGGACGCCGCGCCCGCCCTCAAGGAGGCCTTTGGCAACGAGATGGAGGCCTTCCTTTATCCCTGGTTCGCCCTGGCTCTCTTTGCCTGCGCGTTCATCCTTCCCGCGCTGTTTAACCTCACCTCCCAGGCCGCCGTCCTGGGTGCGTCCGGCAGGGAGCAGCGCCTGGCCACCCTGCGCCTGCTGGGCTTAAGCTCCCGCCAGGTGGAGCGCATGGCAATTGTGGAAACCGGCCTCCAGGCGGTGATCGGCATCGTGCTCGGCGGGCTGATTAGCCTACTCGTCGCACCGGTCTTTACCCAGCTGGACTTCCAGATGCGGCCCATTGATCTGACAGAGATTCTGCTGCCCTGGTGGGGATATATAGCCGTGGCCGGTGTGCTTTTCCTCCTGGCCATCGGCGCGGCACTGTACGGCATGCGCCGCGTGCGGGTGAGCCCGCTGGGCGTGGCCAAACGCCAGATGCCCGCGGCCTACCGCTGGTGGCGCGCCATCGTCTTCCTCATCATCGTGGCAGTCGGCGGCGTGTTCCTCACGGGCAAGGCGGGCCCGCCCACCGCGATGGTCGTCGTGGTCATGTTTGGCATGCTGATGAGCATCAACCTCATCGCGCCTTTCATCCTGCAGCTGGGCGCGCACGTCTTCTCCCTCTTCCCCGGAACCGCGCACTTCGTGGCCTGCCAGCGCGTGGCGGGCAATGCCCGCCCGGCATGGCGGCGCAGCGCTGCCATCGGCTTCTTCGGCTACCTGGCCGGCTTCCTCGTTGCCGCGCCCCTGGGCGCAGACGCTTTGGCCCTATCTCTGAAGGAAGACCCGGGGACGAACGTGGTGTTCAAGGACATCTCCACCGGTGTCTTGTTAACCCTCATCTTCGGCTTCACGCTGACCACCATGTCCATCATCCTGGGCCAGGTCTCCGGCATCTTCGAAGACAAGGAGCTCATCCGCTCCCTGGATCTCATGGGCGTGCCGCGCGGCTTCCAGTTCCGCTCCGGTGCCTGGACCGTCATGGGCCCGGTCGTGGGCTTGAGCTTCTTCGGCTTCCTCTTCGGCGGTGGCATCGCCTCGCTGATGTTCTTCTCCGGCCTCGATTCAAGCGACGTCGACGTGAGCGCTCGCCTGCTTATGGCCTTCGGCTTCCTGGCGGTGGGCTGGGTGGTCACGCTTCTTGCCATTGTCCTTGTTGAACCGTTGCGCGGCTACGTGCTGCGCACAGGAGGTCGAAAAGAATGAAAACTGTGCTGAAAATTTTGGCGGACTCTTCGGCGTTGCCTTTATCGCGGTGCTCGCCGCCGTGTACTTCCTCGGCCCCTCCTATGGCGGGGCGCTGCTGGGCAAGCCCTATATTCCTTTCAACACCAGCGAAAAACGTATAAACACCGCGATGGTGGATACCGCAGCGTATACCGGAATCTATGGCGAGAGCGAAGAATTTCAGCGCGCCCGCGAGGCCTTCAAAGAGGACCCGACCAACGCGGAGCTCCTCGTTGCCGCCATCGACGCCGCCTCCTCCGCCGAAGTCACCCTCCTGACCTTCCGCGGCCTGGACAACGTGCGCACCTTCGGCGAGCCGACCGCCGGCTACGCCTCCGCCAACGTGGTGCTGGATTACCCGGACAGCCGCTCGCTCATGCTCACTACTGCCAAGGACAAGGCGTGCACGGGCGAGGAGTTCGCCGAGGACCCCATCGCTCCTGATACCCCGGAATCTGAGCTCGACGGCTCGCTTGCCTCCCATTGTGGCTCCTAAGGCGCGGTTTTCGTCCACGGGTGCCTTTGGCGTTCACGGCAAATAACGCCCCGAAACACGCAATTTTTCGCCACTATTTACCGTGAACGACAGTGATTAGTCGGAAAACGCGAAAGGTACGCTTCGGCGCGCGGTGGGAAACCTCTTCGGTCTCCGCCGTCTGCGGAAACGTACCTTCACAGTGCCGCCGTTAGCGTGCGGCAGAAGCGCTTACTTGAAGCGAGCCTTTGCCTCGTCGAGGATCTTCTCTGCCTCGGCCTTGTCGCCCCAGCCGGAGCCGGTAACTTCCTTGTTCGGCTCCAGGTCCTTGTAGTGGACGAAGAAGTGCTCGATTTCGTCCTTGATGTGCTGCTCCACATCGTTGATGTCCTGGTAGCGCTCCCAGCGCGGGTCATCGATGACGGCGAGCAGCTTGTCGTCGCCGCCGGCCTCGTCGGTCATCTTGAAGACGCCGACGATGCGGGCCTCAACGACTACGCCCGGGAAGACCGGCTCTGGCAGGATGACCAGGGCGTCGAGCGGGTCGCCGTCCTCGCCCAGGGTGTGGTCGATGAAGCCGTAGTCAGCCGGGTAAGCCATCGGGGTGAACAGGTAACGGTCGAGGTAGACCTTGCCGGACTCGTGGTCAACCTCGTACTTGTTGCGGGAGCCCTTCGGGATTTCAATGGTTACTTCAACGCTCACAGCGATGTCCTCCATGGGGGATTGGGTATCAATTACTGCCCATAGTCTAGCGCGTTGCGGATCCGCGCTAGGGTTAAAGGCAATGAAAGCAAAGCATGTTTGGTGGTCAGCGACCGCGCTCGTGGTAGCAGCAGCGGTCGGAGGTACGGCTGCGCTGGGCGTTACCCTCCAGCGCGAATACGGCGATCTCTCGCACGGGGAGGCGCAGGCGGTCGAGGCTCCTGAGGAGCCGTTGAGCGCAGCACAGCCGGGCGAGGCAGACCTGGATGCGCTGAGCGCGAAGCTGGATGAGCTCGCTAAGAATAAAGACCTTGCCACTTTCGGCGGCGAGGTGATCGATACCGAAACCGGTGACGTGGTGTGGCAGCGCGACGCAGATAAGCGGCTTACCCCGGCCTCGTCCACGAAGGTCCTCACCACAGCGGCGGCGACGTTGGCGCTGGATGAGAATGAGAAAATCACCACCAAGGTCTACCGTGGGTCGAACGAAAAGAACGTGGTTATTAAGGCCGCGGGCGATGTGTGGATGACGCATGAGCAGCTCGATGATTTGGCCGAGCAGATTTCGGAAAACGTCGAGCAGGTCGATGGCGTCTACATCGATACCTCCGTATGGTCCGGCGAGGCGCAGGCCCCAGGCTGGGATCCGGAAAACGTGGACGGCGGCTTCGTCGCGCCAATGGAACCGGCCATGCTCTACGGTGGTCGCCTGGGCGCGACGACGGGGGATGTGCCGAGGAGTCATGAGCCGGCTTTGGACGTCGCTAAGCAGCTAGGCGATCGCCTCGGCGCGGGCAAGGTAGGCATGGGCTCAGTGGCGGAAAACGCGCAGGAGGTGGCGAGCGTGGATTCGCCGCCGCTAGCGGACCGCGCCCGAGAAATGGTGCGCCATTCCGATAATGTCATGGCTGAGGCCATTGCGCGTGAGCTGGCGATGTCCCGAGGCAAGGAAGCCAGCTTTGAAGGCGATACGCAGGCCACGCTCGAGGTACTGCGGGAGCAGGGATTCGACGTCGAGGGCGTCGACATTAAGGACAATTCCGGGCTCTCGGTGGACAATCGGCTCACCGCCGGGTTGTTGACGCAGCTCATCAATGGCGCGGTCAAGGATCCGCACCTACGCCCGCTGGTGTCTTACCTGCCGGTGGCCGGCGGCGATGGCACGCTGTACGAGCGCTACGGCGATTCCGCGGCCAAGGGCTATGTGCGCGCCAAGACCGGCACGCTGACGGGGGTTTCGGCCTTGGCCGGCACCGCTCAGGGTAATTCCGGGCGCGTGTATGCCTTTGCCTTCCTGGTGAATGACGGCGATATCTTGGCCGCCCGCAAGGCACAAGACGCGTTGGCTTCTGCACTGCATGAATTCTAATAAGCCCTTCTGGCCGCGGGTTTCGCCGCACTTTCTAGCGTGTCGGCGCGGCGTGCGCGCCGCAGGCCTTGACCACGCAGTGGCGGTGGGGCTTTCCGGGGGCGCGGATTCGCTGGCTCTCATGGCGGCGCTCGTTGCGGAGGGGCACGACGTGCTCGCGCTGTGCGTGGACCACGGGTTGCAGGACGGCTCGCGGGCGCAGGCCCAGCGCGCGGCCGAACAGGCGCGAACGCTGGGCGCGCGGGCGCAGGTGCTTAGCGTTGAGGCGGGCGCTGCAGCGGGGGCGGAGTCGATGGAGGCGGCCGCGCGGGCGGCGCGGTATCGAGCACTGGCCGCCGCGTGCGCAGACGAAGGTTTAGAGGTGGCCGTGGCGCATACGGCCGATGACCAGGCGGAAACGCTGCTGCTCGGCGCGCTGCGCGGGCGGGTGACCGGCATGAGCGAGCGCAGCGAGGTCGAAGGCGCCCGCGTGGTGCGGCCGCTGCTGAACGTGCGTCGAGGCGATACCGAGGGCACTTGCGCGGAGTTGGGCCTTTCCGCGTGGCAGGATCCGCAGAACGCGGACACGAATTTCCGCCGCGTGGCGCTGCGCCGAGAGGTCATTCCGCAGTTGAGCCGCATCATCGGCGGGGACGCGGTGCCAGCGCTGGCGCAAGCAGCAGGCGACGCCGCGCTTGACGACGCCGCCCTGCGCACCCCACCCACCACCGACTGCGCCGAACTGGCGGCGATGGCGGAACCGCGGCGCCGGCGGGCGATCGCTGCGTGGCTGGTCAGCGAGGGGGTAGAGGTAACAAGGAGGGGAGTGGGGGACGTCGGCAAGCTGTGCACCCACTGGCATGGGCAAGGCCCGGTGGCCGTGCGATCGGCGCGGCAGGTGGGGCAGAGGTTGGAAGTAGCCCGTATAGGTGGCAAACTGGCACTATTGTCTGGTCATTAAAGGAGCGCACACGTGCACGACAAGAAAGACTTCGCCGTTCCCGCAAACCGCTACGGTGACGATGTAGAAGCAATCCTCATTGGAGAAGAGGAACTGCAAAACCGCGTCCAAGAACTCGCGGATATGGTCTCGGAAAAGTATGCCGACTCTGAGCAAGACCTCCTGTTGGTCTGTGTGCTCAAAGGCGCCGCATTCTTCCTCACGGACTTTGCGCGCAAGCTATCTATCCCCTCCGAGCTGGAGTTTATGGCCGTATCCTCCTACGGTGCCTCCACTTCCTCGTCCGGCGTGGTGCGCATTTTGAAGGATTTGGACCGCGATATTGCCGGGCGCAACGTGCTCATCGTGGAAGACATCATCGATTCGGGCCTCACCCTGTCGTGGCTTATCCGCAACCTGGAAGGCCGCAACCCTGCCTCGCTGAATGTGGTCACCCTGCTGCGCAAGCCGGAGGTAGTCAAGGCCGATATTGACCTGCTGGATGTGGGATTTGATATCCCGAATGAATTCGTCATCGGCTACGGGCTGGACTTTGCGGAACGCTACCGCGATCTGCCTTACGTGGGCACCCTCCACCCTGATGTCTATACCACCAACTAAAATCGCGCAGTAATGAAAAACAACAAGATTCTTCGCTACGGCGGGATTGCGGCCCTCATCCTTATCGCGCTGTACGCTTTTACCTTCTTTAGCAACGACGCCCGCGGCTACGTGCAAGCGGATACCTCCGTTGCGCTGACCCAGCTCAAAGACAAAAACGTCAATGAGGTGGAAATCGATGACCGCGAGCAGCGCCTGCGCATCAAGCTCAAGGACGAAATCACGGTAGACGAGCGCGACGGCGTGCAGGAGATCGTGGCCAAGTACCCGGCCCGCGCCTCTGAGCAGGTCTTTAACGCCGTCAAGGATTCCGGTGCCGAAAAGTACCAGACCAATGTCACGCAGGAATCCTTCTTGGGCTCCATGCTCAGCATGCTGCTGCCGATGATCATCCTCTTCGGTGTGCTCTTCTGGCTCATGTCCCGCATGCAGCAGGGCGCTGGTGGCATGTTTGGCATCGGCGGTTCCAAGGCCAAGGAACTGACCAAGGATATGCCGACCAATACCTTCGAGGACGTGGCCGGCGCGGACGAGGCCGTGGACGAGCTGCAGGAGATCAAGGACTTCCTGGAAGATCCCACTCGTTACCACGAGCTGGGTGCCAAGATCCCGCGCGGCGTGCTGCTTTATGGCCCTCCGGGTACCGGTAAGACCTTGCTTGCCCGCGCCGTGGCTGGCGAGGCCGGAGTGCCGTTCTATTCCATCTCCGGTTCTGACTTTGTGGAGATGTTCGTCGGCGTGGGTGCTTCCCGCGTGCGCGACCTGTTCAAGCAGGCGAAGGAAAATAGCCCCTGCATTATCTTTGTGGACGAGATTGACGCCGTGGGCCGCCAGCGCGGTTCCGGTACCGGCGGCGGCCACGATGAGCGCGAGCAGACCCTCAACCAGCTCCTGGTAGAAATGGACGGCTTTGGTGACCGCGAGGGCGTAATCCTCATCGCCGCCACCAACCGCCCGGACATCCTGGATCCGGCGCTGCTGCGCCCGGGCCGCTTCGACCGCCAGATTCCGGTCACCAACCCGGACTTGGCCGGACGCGAGCAGATCCTGCGCGTGCACGCGAAGAATAAGCCGCTGGCAGAAGAGGTTGACGTAGCACAGCTGGCCAAGCGCACCGCCGGCATGTCCGGCGCGGACCTGGCCAATGTGCTCAACGAGGCCGCATTGCTGACCGCCCGCATTGGCGGCAACGTCATTACCTATGACGCCTTGGAAGAGGCCACTGACCGCGTCGTGGGCGGCCCGCGCCGCCAGGGCAAGATCATCTCCGAGCACGAGAAGAAGGTCACCGCTTACCACGAGGGCGGACACACGCTTTCTGCGTGGGCACTCAAGGATATTGAGCGCGTGTACAAGGTCACCATTCTGGCCCGCGGCCGCACCGGCGGCCACGCCATGACCTCCCAGGAAGACGACAAGGGCATGTACACCCGCGACGAGCTCTTCTCCCGCTTGGTCTTTGCCATGGGCGGCCGCGCGGCCGAGGAACTGGTCTTCGGTGCACCGACCACCGGTGCGTCTTCCGATATTGAAAACGCCACCAAGATCGCTCGTTCTATGCTCACCGAGTACGGCTTCTCCCCAGACCTGGGCACCGTAAAGTACGGCAAGGAGCAGGGCGATCCCTTCAGCCAGATGGGTGGCGGCGGCTCCATCGATTACTCCGATGAGGTTGCCTCCAAGATTGATGAGCAAATGCGCTACCTGCTCGAGCGCGCGCACGAGCAGGCCTATGACATCCTGCGCAATAACCGTCACTACCTGGACAAGCTGGCCGAGGCCCTGTTGGAGAAGGAAACCCTGCGCCGCCCTGACCTGGAGCGCATCTTCGACGGCATCGAGCCGCGCGAGGCCTTCGACGTCTTCCCAGGCGAAGACGATCGCTTCCCGCGCCAGATTGGCTACGCCCCAGTGAAGACCCCGGTCGAGCTGGCGAAGGAGCGCGGCGAGGAGCTGCCTAAGCGCATGACGCTTCTCGATGCCTCCCGGGCCGCCCGTGAGCGCCGCCTCGCCGGCGAAGAACCGAAGGGTGAGGTGGGCTTCAACTTTGGTCAGCACGCCGGCGATTACGTCGACCCGGACACTGCCCGCGAGCTGGGCAGCGGTCCCGCGAAGGAATCCGCGAACTCCTCGTCGGCCCAGTCGGCCCAGCCGACCCGGCAGTCCCGCGACGCCCAGTCTGCCCCGGCTTCCGAGCCAACCGCCCGTCCGGCCGCACGCCCCGCTGCCGGTGGCGGAAAGCACCACAAGCCGGATGCCGGCGCGGATGCTGAGGCTGAGACCAGCCAGTGGTTTACCCCCGGCTGGGACGAGAAGGATCGCCGCAAGAACCCCTATGCGCGCGAGGACGACAAGCAAGAAGATAACTAATGCCTGAAAATCACATTCCCGCTCGCGCCGCCTTTGACCAAGACCGAGCGGAGGCAGCGGTGCGTGAGCTGCTCCTTGCGGTTGGGGAGGACCCTGACCGCGAGGGCTTGCGCGAAACCCCTGCCCGCGTGGCCCGCGCTTACCGCGAGGTCTTTGCCGGACTGCACGAGGACCCGACCGAGGTCCTGCACAAGACCTTCGCTGAGGACCACCAAGAATTGGTTCTGGTGCGCGATATCCCCATTTATTCCACCTGCGAGCACCACCTAGTGCCGTTCTACGGCGTGGCGCATATCGGCTACATCCCGGGCAAAGACGGGCACGTCACCGGTTTGAGCAAGCTCGCCCGCCTGGCAGATATGTACGCCAAGCGTCCCCAGGTCCAAGAGCGCCTTACCCAGCAGGTAGCGGACGCCTTGGTGGAGGTCCTCGGTGCGCAGTCCGTCATCGTGGTCATTGAGTGCGAGCACTTGTGCATGGCCATGCGCGGTATTCGCAAGCCGGGTGCGACGACGACCACCTCCGCGGTGCGCGGCGGCTTCAAGAACAATGCTGCCTCCCGCGCCGAGGTGCTCAGCCTGATTCGCAGCTAAGTCCCCCGGTTACCACGAAAGCGAGAAGGAGCACGCCATGCAGCAGGCAACCTCGGTATCGGATCTGAGCATCACCAACCGCACGCTGGTGATGGGCATCGTCAACGTCACGGAGGATTCCTTCTCCGATGGCGGTAAGTGGTTGGACGTCGATGCCGCCATCAACCACGCCCGCGAACTCGTGGCGCAGGGCGCGGACATGATTGACGTCGGTGGTGAGTCCACCCGGCCGGGTGCGGTGCGGGTAGAAGCGGACGTCGAAAAGCGCCGCGTGGTTCCCGTCATTAAGGCGCTGAGCGAGCTGGGCATACGCACCTCCGTGGATACGATGCGCGCCTCGGTGGCCCGCGCGGCGGCAGCGGCCGGCGTGGACATGATCAATGACGTCTCCGGTGGCTTGGCTGATCCGGAGATGTATCGCGCGATGGCCGAGGCCGGCGTGCCCGTGTGCCTGATGCACTGGCGCACGCTGCAGGAAGGCGCCTTTGGTTCCGCGGCCGGTAGCGCCGACCACGGCGGCGATGTGGTGCGCGATGTGCATGAGACCCTCGAACGCCTGGCGAATAACGCGCTGGCGGCCGGCGTGCGCCGCGATAATATCGTGCTCGATCCGGGCCTGGGCTTTGCTAAGACCCCGCAGGATAACTGGGCGCTGCTCAAGGCCCTGCCGGAGTTCCTCGACGCCGAATTCCCCATGCTGGTGGGAGCCTCCCGCAAGCGTTTCCTCGCCGCCATCCGAGAGGACCGTGGGGTGGAGTCCAGCCCCCTGCTGGCCGATCCCGCGACTGCGGCCGTGACCGCCATTTCCGCTCAGATGGGCGCGTGGGGCGTGCGCGTGCACGAGGTCGCCGTCTCCCGCGACGCCGTCGATGTGGCCGCGGCTTGGAACGCCGGCGATGGCTACAAGGGAGGGGCCAATGCCAGCGGTAGCTATAGCAACGGCGCCGACGGCAACGGCACCATGAAATCCACCGCCCTACCGCGCAACCCTGAGGAGTAAAACATGGCAGACCGCATCGTGCTCACCGGCCTAGAATGCTTTGGCTACCACGGCGCCTTTGAAGAAGAAAAGCGCACCGGTCAGCCCTTCATCGTGGACATTACCTGCTGGTCCGAGTTCGCCGAGGCCGCCGCCACCGATGATCTGACCAAGACCATCAATTACGCCGAGCTTGCCGACGTCGCCGCGAAAATCATCGAAGGCCCCGCCCGCGACCTCATTGAGACCGTCGCCAGCGAGGTCGCCGATACCATCATGGACACCTTCGAGGGCCTGCATGCTGTGGAGGTCACCCTGCACAAGCCGCAGGCGCCGATTCCGCGCACTTTTGCCGACGTCGCCGTGGTCGCCCGCCGCTCCCGCAAGCACGCGAGGACCCTCTAATGCGCGCGGTGCTATCCATCGGCTCCAATATGGATGACCGCGTGGAGCTTTTGCGCACGGTATTCGACGAGTTTGCCGGCGAGATCGTTGCCGCCTCGCCCGTCTATGCCACCCCGCCGTGGGGCGTGACGGACCAGGACGAATTCCTCAACGCGGTGCTCATCGTGGATGTCGAGGAGACCCCGAAGGAACTGCTGCGCCGCGGGCAGAAGCTTGAAGAGGCCGCCGAGCGGGTGCGCGTGCGCCACTGGGGACCGCGCACGCTGGATGTGGACATCGTCGACATCGAGGGCTATACCTCCGACGACCCGGAGCTTATCGTCCCGCATCCTTATGCCCACGAGCGCGCCTTCGTGCTGATTCCGTGGTTGGCGGCCGATGCTGGTGCTAGGTTGAGTGGGGAGGGCGTCGCCAAGCGGGTAGCAGCACTCGACCCGCAGGAGCGCGCCGATATTCGCCGGCTGGGCATGATGGAGGAGCTATGACACGGACCTCGCTGGGTGCCCTCATCGGCACCGGGGTCTTCTTTGCCGCCGCGGCGGCCATCCTCACCACGCGCTTTTATGGCTCCATGCTGCAAATCCCGGTAACGGTCTCCGCCACGCTGTGGCTCATGGCCGTCATCTGTGTGGCGCTGACCTGGAAGGTGGATCAAGCCACCGAGGACGAGCATGGCATCGGCCTGGATAATTCGCAGCTCAACCCCATGACCATCACGCAGTTCATGCTGGTAGGAAAGGCCTCGGCATGGACGGGTGCCATCGTGGGTGGCATTTATGCCGGCATTGCTGTCTACGTCATTCCCAACGCCGGTACGCTCACCGCGGCCTCTGATGACCTCGTGGGCGTCATTGCCTCCGCGCTTGGTGGCCTCGCGATGGCCGCCGCTGGCCTGCGGCTAGAACGACACTGCGAGACCCCGCCCCCACCAGATGGGGTACAAGCGGTACATTAGTGAGCATGACTGAGCCGCGCTCTTCTTCTAGCAAAACTCCCGCCAAGACGACCAAGCCGGATCTGGGCCAGATCGGGCTCATCGTCCTCGTGGTGCTGGCCGTTGTAGCCAGCATCGTCATGCTGATTTCCGGCTCTGCCGCAGCCCTTAAGATTGCGCTCATCGCCGCTTTGTGGGCCGCCGTGCTTGGTTTCTTCCTGGTGATGCGCTACCGCCGCCAGGCCGAGGAATCCGTGACCAAGCTGGAGCTGCAGGAGCGCGCTCACCGCGCCGAGCTTAAGCAGGCCCGCACCGCCGACGGCCAGCCCCTGCCGGATCAGGAATTGCTCGATGAGATCCGCACCGAGTTGGCTTCCATCCGCAAGCAGATTGAGGATCTTTCCGGCCAGGACTTCACCTATGAACCGGCCGCCCTGCACGCCGAGGCGCGCCGCATCATGCAGCTCGAGGCCCAGACCGCGGCCGCCGCTCGCCCTGGCTCTGAGGAAGGCAATGTGGACTTCACCCAGTCCTCCTCCGGCGCCCCGTCCGCTGATGCCATCGCCGGCCGCTTGGGCAACCAGCCGTCCGCGGCGCACGCCGAGGCTAATCCGCTTAATGACATCATCAGCGAAAAGACCCGTGCGCAGCGCACCTCCGGCAAGACTTCTGGTGCCTCCACCTTTAATACTGGTGGTTTCCAGGCCGTGCGCTGGGATACCGGCGGCGATGATTCCCTGAAGAATACCCGCACGTCCGCGGCCAGCGAGCACCACGGTAGCCATCGCAAGCCAGAGGCTGCCACCACGGCCAATGACGAAACCCAGGACATTCCGCAGCAGCCGGCACCACAGCGCGATGAGCGTGCGGAGTACCCGGGCTCCGGCCAGCACGTAGCCCCAGAAAAGTCCGAGCCGGTGCGCCAGAAGGCGGGCCGCGCGCATCACCGCGCGGCCGCCGATGAGCCCGATTCCCGCGGCCGCCGCCGCAGCGATGATAAACGCGAGGGCGCGGTCTCCGTGGCCGAGCTGCTGGCCCAGGCGAAGAAAAAGAAGGATAAATAAATGCGCCCGCCACGCATGCGGGTAGCACTCTTCGGTCGTAGCTCGGCTGGTATCAACCTAGCCGGAGAAATGGCGCGTGCCGGCCACGAGATTGTTGAAATCTCCAATCCAGCGGAGCTTTCTTCCTTTGAGGCGCTTATCATTGCGGTCGGCGATGCTCGCCTAGATGCTGCAGTAGAACTACTGGAACCCCACGTTCACCGCGGTCTTATTGCCGTCCACACCTGCCTGTCGCGTGGCGTACAGGTTTTGGATCCGCTGGAGACTCGCGGCTGTGTGGTAGCCGCGCTTGCCCCTATCGTTTCTGGACGGTGGGCTGCAACCACCTTGGATGAGCTAGGTGAAACCATCGTGGAACTCATCGCCGGGGAGTTTCACGCCGATGTTCTCGCATTATCGGACGCCGAGCGTGCCCCTTTTGCCGCACGCGTCTACTATGCCGACATGCTGCACCGGCTACAGGTACCTGCGGCACGGGAAGCAGAATTTTTCGCCCCGACGGAGGAATGGCCGCCGGTAGGCAGTGACTTTGATAGTCAAGAAGCCATTGCTGCCTACCGCGGCGCCACCGATCCCGGCCTGCGCCGCAGCTACGTGGAGGTTGCCCGCCGCCTAGGCGAGGTAGACGGCCGCGAGGAGCTGGAAATGTGGGCCCTACAAGAGGAGAGCCGATGAGCCTAGAGCTGGGAAACGCCACCGTTATCAGCGAGATTGAGCGCATCCGCATGGTTGGCAGCGCCTTTCATAAGACTGGTCGCCCGGTGGCCTTCGTGCCCCTGACCAACGGCGTGCACGCCGGCCATATCGCGTTGGTGCGCGCGGCCAAGCACATCCGCGGCGCGGTTACCGTCGTGGCCCTGCAGTCCCCGCACGAGGAGGACCTTGAACTCCTGCGCGCCGAGGGCGTGGACATCGTGTGGGATTACTCGCCAGAGGCCTTGTGGCCGCACGGCCGCCGCATCGCCGTGGCTCCGGCCGACGCCGCGACCGCCCTCGAGCCGGACCTCAGCGAGGATCTCTCGCTGTACCTTGCGCTCATCCTGACGCTTTCGCCTACCGACGTCCTCCTCGGAGAAAAGGACTACGAGCTCCTCCTCGCCATCCACCACGCGGTTCAAGATTTCCACCTGGGTGTCCGTGTGCAGGGCGTGCCCGCCGTACGCATGCCCGATGGTGTGGTGATGAGCCTGCGCAATACCAACGTCCCGGCCGACTCCCGCGACCAGGCCGCGGCCCTATCCGCCGCGCTGACCGCCGGCGCACATGCCGCCGAAGCCGGTGCCGATAAGGTCCGTGAGGTTGCCGCGGAAGTCTTGCGCGCAGCAGGCGTTGAGCCGGACTACCTTGAGGTGCGCGGCCGCGACCTCGGCACCCCTCCCGAGGAGGGCGATGCCCGCTTGCTCGTCGCCGCGACAATCGGCGGCATCCGGCTCATCGATAATGTCGGGCTGCCGCTGGGCATCGGGTTTAATAATATTGAAGAACACGAAGCCAAGGCCGAGCTCGAGCGCGAGCAACAGCGCGCGCAGGGTACCGCTTCCCAGCAGCCATCGGAGGACTAATGACCGATATCCAGATCCGCGACCTTGACCCGCGCGATGAGCCCAAGGCTATTTCTTTTGCCATCGAGGGCATGCACCTGCACTGGTTTGTCAAAAGCCGCCGCTTCGAGCGCGCCTATGGCCGCTACTTTTGGGATTTAGAGCGCGCCAAGGCCACCGATATCCTGGCCGCCTACGATGGCGACCGCTTCCTCGGCGTGCTATTAGCCTCCATGAAGGGCAAGCCCGCGCTGCCATATCCGTGGTGGCGCAAGGCATTTGTTCATGCGGTGGAAATCTTTAATAACCTGCGCCCGGGTGGGCACCGCGATGATTACGATGCCGCCAATCAGGACATGCTGCTCAAGTACTTGGGTAAGCACCCCATTGATGGCGAAATCGGCTTCCTCGTTGCCGACCCCAATTCCGGCGTGAGCGGCGTGGGCACGGCGCTGCTCGAGGCCTTCGAAGCCCGTCACGAGGGAAAGAATGTCTACCTGTTTACCGATGACGGTTGCACTTACCAGTTCTATGACAGCCGCGGTTTCACTCAGGTGGGCGAGCGCACCATCGCGGTCAACGAGGACCGCGACTTGGAGTGCATGCTCTATGTGCGCCGCCTTGGCACGCCGCAGGCCTAGCACGCCGCAGGCTTAACGCGCCAACGCGCCCATCGGATCCCAGGCCGGCAGGGTGGTGACGGACTCGGACTGCAACGCCGCCTGGTATTGCTCCGGCAAGCGGGAGGGGTGCACGGCGATTTCGAAGACGAACTCATCGAACCAGTCATCGGCCATGGTCCAAAAGCCCTTATCGGCCTTCTTCGGGCCCCAGGAATTCTCCACGCGCCAGCGATTGACGGTGCCATCGTCTGCGATATCGGCGCCGGTAAAGACCATCGCATGGGTCATGAGGGACTCGTGCAGGCGCAAACGCTGCGCCTTGTCCAGATCCATCTCCACGCCGTAAAAGGCCTCATAATCGTGCAGGTGCTTGGCCCACACGCCGTGCTCATCATCGGATTGCTGGTCGGTATCGCAGCCGAACCAGACCGGCTGACCGTCCTCGATTGAGTCACGCGCGGCATCGCGCAGCACCTCCACAGGCGCGTTCAGATAGGTCACGCGCTTTCCCGCCACGTTGCCCAGGTACTCCACGGTGTAGAGCTCGCCATAGGCATTGCGCGGGTCGTTGACCACGCACACGTACTCGCCTAGGTCCGCCGGCAGGTATTCCCGGGCAAACTCCTGCGGGGTATAGGTGCCCGCGCGGTGGAACTCATCGTCCTTATCGCGGTACTGCCACACAAAGTCCTCGGGCGGCAGGCCAAGGTTGGCGGTGAGGATACGGTAGACGTCGGCAAGCGCCTGCTCATGCGCGCCCTCTTCGCCGCTTCGGATGCGGTGGGCGGCGCGGCGCAGCACGGTCTGCAGATTGCGGTTAAGCATCGCCGTGGCCTCGGAAGACGCGGTCTCCGGCATGGCGTACTGCGGCACCACGCCGTACTTTTCCACCAGGGCGACGAACATGGACCACTGGCCGCCGTCATCGATGGGATCATCCATGAGATTGGCAACGGTGCGGTCCGTAATCTCGCGGTCCTTGAGCTCAGCCATGGCGGTGAGGAACCAATTGGCCTTTTCCAGCTTGTCAAAGAAGTAAATATAGGTCTGCGAGAGCTCAAAGTCCTTGAGCTTGGCCTTGTCCATGAGCCCGCCGCGCAGGGAATTGAGGCCGGCAAAAATCCAGCAACGGCCAGAAGCCTTCTGGTCGGCCACGCCCCAGGAATCTAGCTTATGGCTGGTTACCGGAGTAAGGCTGCGCAGTTGCTCACGGTCGAGGCTGAGCTTGTCGACGCCCTCCTGGGCCACCCCATTGCGTACCAGGCGCAGCGTGGCATCGCTGGTGAGCTCGGCGGTGGCGGCATGAACCTCGTTCGGTTTAATCTCGGTCATTTTTCGATTCTCCTTAGTTCATCCGGTCCCAGAGGGGAAGCTCAATCGGTTCGGTGGCAAGAGCCTGGGCAAGCGCGTCGCTCAGGTGCTCCTTGCGCACGGCGATGTGGAAGACGTTCTGGTCAAACCAGGCATCGGCCATCGTGGCAAAGCCTTTGCCGGGCACGTCCTCGCCATCGTCCTTGCGCGGCGGCTTAGAGCCCCAGGAGTTCTCCACGCGCCAGGCGCGGTCACCATCGACGCCGGTGAGCACCATCGCGTGGGTGGGCGCGGTCTCGCCGGAGGTAAAACGCTCCTCCTTGCTCATGGAGGAATCGATCCCGTAGAGGCCATCGGTATCTACCAATCCCTCGTCCCATACGCCGTTGAGGAAGGAGAACTGGCGGTTGACATCGCAGCTAAACCACACCGGCTCGCCGGCCGCCAGGCTGCGCTTGGCAATTTCCTTCAGCTCGTCCGCGCTGACGTTGAGGTACTCCTGCGGTGCGCCGCCCAACACATTGGTCTCCTCGGCGCTGCTAAACACGCGATGCTTGGGGTTGGTGGATCGGGGGTCATCGGCCAGCACCACGTACTCGTCCAAGTTCGGCAGGTACTTATCCGCAAACTTGCGCGGGGTGGAGTGCAGGCGCACGAATTGCTCGTCCTTGGTGCGATACGCCCAGGTAAATTCCTCCGGCGGGGTGCCCAGGTGGATGGCCAGGATGCGGTGGATATCCTTGCGCGCTTGGGCGAGGATTTCTTCGCGCGGTCCGTCCTGGGCGGCGGCACGACGCACCACCGTGGCGAGGTCGCGGTTCATCTCCGCGGTATTTCCAGACGAGCGCACCTCCGGCATGACCTCGGCAGGAACGGCGCCGTACTTGGCTACGAGGTTGCTAAAGAAGCACCACCAGCCGCCATCGGCCCCCGCGTGGTCTAGCACCGCGGCGACGGTGCGCTCGTCCCAGCCGGCGTCCTTCTTGTCCAGCAGCTGGTTGAGTACCAAGTTGGCACGTTCCAGCTTGTCAAAGTACTGCAGGTAGGTGAAGGAAAACTCGAAGTTATCAACGTTGAGCTCCTTGGCCGCGCGGTGACGGAAGACGTTCAGCGCCGCGAACATCCAGCAGCGGCCCGAGCGCTTCTGGTCCGATACGCCCAAGCTATCCAGCTTGACCTCGGTGGTGGGGTAGAGGGCCGTAATACGGTCGCGGTCCAGGGCCGCCTTGGCCGCCCCGACGTTGGTAATGGCGTTGCGCGCGATGCGCAGCCGGGAATCGGCCGCGGCCTCCTCGCGTAACTGGGATAGGCATTCGTTGGTGAGCAAAGTCATAGTTTCGGTTTTAGCAGACCCGAGCCCACAGCGGCGCGGGCGGGTGGAGCTAGAGATGGGCCGCCAGCTTGCCGACGGCCCCCGGAGTCCCCACTTCCTCCGGCAACCACGGAACCTCGCGCACCGGGGTATCAGGCAGCTGGGCACGCAGGAGCGCGAGCGCCTCATCCTCGGTGGCGCGCCGGGCTGCCAAGAACTCGCCTTGGTCGGCCGGGGTGCGCCGGTTGACCAGCATGGATCCCACCCGCACACCGTTGCTCGTAAGATCCGCATGAAACTCGGCTGACTCCAGCACGGGCAGGCGCTCGGCGGTGAGCACGATGTGGAAGACCGTGCGCGGGGAGGTAAGCGCGGTGCGCAGCTGGGCAAAGTGCTCGCGGCGCTGGAAAAGCGTGGCGCGAATTTCCTGATTGCGCCGGTCCACCGGGTCATTATCCGCGCCGCTGCCGTTAGACATCCCGCGCACCAGCGAGCCGAATTTATCGGATTTCTCGCGCCGGGATAGCAGGCCATCGGTATAGGCGGCCATGATCTCCGGCAGGGCCATCAGCCGCGAAGTGTGCCCAGAGGGGGCGGTATCGAAGATGAGGTAGTCGAAGTCCGACTCCTCCACGACCAGCGCCGCGATGCGCTCCAATAGCGCGGCCTCCTGTGTGCCGGGCGATTGCCGGGCTAGATCGAGGTGCTTCTTAACCTCACCATGGAGGTGCTCGGGCATAAAGCGGCGCATCGAGTTCCCTACCTGCGCTAGGTGTTGCTCGGTCGCGCGCGCAGGGTTGATCTCGATGGCGGACAAGGTAGGGGTGAGGTTTACGGGGGCGTCGCCAAGCGAGGCACCAAAAATATGCCCCAGGTTATGCGCCGGGTCCGTGGACACCAGGCAGACGCGGTGCTCACGGGAAAGGCGCAGCGCGGTAGCGGTGGCCAGGGTGGTTTTGCCCACCCCGCCCTTGCCGCCAAAGAACATGATGGGTGCGGTCTCTAACAACATTGAATATTCTCCAGCGGGGATCTATCCATTCCCATGCGGGTATGCCAGGCGTGGAAATCCTCATAGACCAACGGCAAAAGCTCCAGGGTGTAATAGCTGGCCGGGTTGGGGATGCCGAGCGCCTCCGAGGCGACCAGCATCATGAAGAGATCATCTTCTTGCTGCTGGGCCTTGGCAAAGCTGGCACGATACGGGGCCTGGTAGTACTCATTGAGCCCGGCCGCAAGTGCCTTAAGCTTGTCGAGCATGCTCGGGCAGCGGGGCGTCAAGGTCATCATCGGTCCACTCCAGCGGGGTCTCCTTGCGGGCGCGGGAAATGGCGCCGACGGCCTCCACAATGACCCAGATGGCGGCCACCACGATGATGACGTCCATGCAGAATAGCAGCCAGTTCTGGCTGATAAATAGGGACTTCAGCTGGAGGAGTGCGGCCCACAGTGACATGGCGGTAACGAAGATGAGTGGGAAGACCACCGGCCACGTTGGCCGGCGCAGGTGGGTCAGGATGACCACCACGATGGCCAAGGAAAGGCCCGCCATGAGCTGGTTGGTGGTGCCGAATAGCGGCCAGATGGTCATGCCACCGGATCCATCCGCACCGGCGGAGAAGGTCAGGCCGAAGGCCAAGCCCACCGCGATAACGGTGGCGGCCAAGGCCTTGATACGCACGCCCATGATCTCGCCAATTTCTTGCACCACGAGGCGCTGCAGGCGCACGCCCGAGTCCATGGTGGTGGCGGCGAAGAGGACGGCCATAGTGGCCAAGATGGTGCCGGAGAGGGAGGTGGGAATCCCCATGCCCTCATTCATGAGTGCGCCGCCGCCTTGCACGAAGGCCTCCACACCTCCGGCATTCCACTCGGAGTAGATCTCTTCCCACTGCTGCAGGGACTTAAAGCCCGCGGTGGTGGCGATGATGGTGCCCAGCGCGAGTAGGCCCTCGCCCACGGCGCCGAAGTACCCCACAAAGCGCACGTCAGTTTCCTTATCCACCTGCTTGGACGAGGTACCAGAGGCCACCACGCCGTGGAAGCCGGAGATAGCGCCGCAAGCGATGGTGACGAAGAGCAGCGGGAAGATGCCCGGGGTGCCGTCCGGTACGTTGTCGCGCAGCGCCGGTGCGGCCAGCGAAGGGCGGGTAATGAGGAAGGAGCCGTACAAGATGGCCAGGCCCACAAAAAGCTGGAGGCCGTTGATGTAGTCGCGCGGCTGCAGCAATACCCATACCGGCAGCATCGAAGCGATGAAGGCGTAGATGAATAACAAGATGATCCACACGCCGTTGGCGGGGATGCCCAAGACCGTATCTGGTAGGACCACAGGCACGCGGTCACCGATGATCATCAACGCGTAGAGCGCGACAACGCCCACGATGGAGACCAGCGGCAGGTTCCAATTCAGGCGGTAGATGGCCTGGCCGATAAGCAGCGCGACGACGATGGCGCCCCACGTGGGGATTACGGCCGTCGGCGTGGAGACTAGCAGGTTCGAAATGACCACGGCGAAGGCCGCATTCACCATCAATAGCAGCAGGAAGATGACGATGAGGAAGAGGTTGCGCCCGCGTTTGCCAATGTAGCGACCAGACAACGTGCCGATGGATTGGCCCTTGTGGCGCTGCGACGCCCACAGCGCACCTAAATCGTGCATGCCGGCAAAGAAGACGGTGCCGAGGGTGACCCAGAGAAACGCCGGAACCCAGCCCCAGATGACGGCTACAGCCGGACCAATGATGGGCGCGGCGCCCGCCACGGAAGTGAAGTGGTGGCCCCACAGGACGTATTTATTGGTGGGCACGTAGTCCACGCCGTCTTCCATGGTGTGGGCCGGGGTGGAGTAGTTCGGGGATAGCCGGAAAATGCTCTTTCCTAGGAACTTGGAGTAGAGCAGATAGCCGGCACCCATCATCGCGATGCCGATGATGGCGAGGACTAGAGAGTTCATGGTGTGCGTCTCCTCATGGGCGGTCAGGTGGCGTGTCTCACACGTGCGGATAGTATGCCATAACTCACATAGGTAGTAGCCCGTGGGGGAGACCGGCGGGTGGATTTATCTTTGGAAGGCGGTTTGGGGCGCAGTGCTCCATGCAGTCGG
Organism: Corynebacterium tuberculostearicum; assembly: GCF_022347385.1. Taxonomy (GTDB): domain Bacteria; phylum Actinomycetota; class Actinomycetes; order Mycobacteriales; family Mycobacteriaceae; genus Corynebacterium; species Corynebacterium tuberculostearicum_M. The sequence goes on along the minus strand of NZ_JAKRDT010000007.1, from coordinate 87,331 downwards.
CAGGGAAAACAACTGCGCGGCCCCAGTTCCAGTGGAGGAACGAGGGCCGCGCGGTGGGTGCTTAAACCAGGTGGTGGCTACTTCTTATCGACGCCGATGTTGCCGTCCTTCTTCCACACCACAACCACTGCCGGGCGAGGGGTGGACTTGCCGCCCTCAGGCCAGTGGGAGGTCTGCTTTTCAAAGGTGGCGTCATCGGTCTCGCCTGGGTGCTGGACGTTGACCATCACGCGCTCATCGGTGACGATGGGGCCGCAGGTCTCGGCTCCTGCCGGAACCGTCAGGAAGCACTTGAGCTCACCGCGGGTATCGCCCTCAGTGGTCACGGCGTAGAGGCCATCGTTGGACTCAAGGGCGTTGCCGTCGGTAGAGATCCACAGGTTGCCGTGGCTATCGAAGGCCAGGTTATCCGGGCAGGAAATCGGGGAGACCTTTTCCTTGTCAAAGCCACCAAAGTAGGTATTTGCTTCCTTCGGGTCACCACAGACCAGGAAGAGGTTCCAGGTGAACTTCTCGCCAGCGTGGTCATCTTCAATCTCCATGACCAGGCCGTTCTTGTTCTCCTTGACAGGAGCCCACTCCATCGGCTCTTCCTTGTTCTTCTTGGCATTCTCGCCGGTAGCGCCGCGGTACTTATTGTTGGTCAGGGCCACGTAGACCTTCTCGGAGTCTGGGTGAACCTGCATATCCTCAGGGCGGTCCATCTTGGTGGCACCCACCTTATCGGCGGCCTCACGGGTGTAGACGGCAACCTCTTCGGCAGACATGCCATCAACGTGGGACTCGAACTTGTTGTTCTCCGTATCGGAGGTCAGCAGCTTGATCCATTCGCCCTTGCCATCAAAGGCACCATCCTCTGGCAGCACTCCGGAGCCGTCAATTTCATCCTCTGGAGAGTTGCCCTCTACCTTGGCCACGTACAGGGTGCCGTGGTCCAGGATGGTGAGGTTGTGCTCGATGTCGCCTTCTTTGTACTTCTTGGTAGAGATGAATTTGTAGATGTACTCGAAGCGAGAGTCATCGCCGGAGTAGCACACGACGGTGCCATCGGATGCGATGTGGATATTGCCGGCCTCGTGCTTGAAGCGACCCAGCGCGGTGTGCTTGACCGGGGTGGACTTCGGGTCCAGCGGGTTGATTTCTACGATCCAGCCAAAACGGTTCGGCTCGTTCGGCTCCTTGGAGACGTCGAAGCGCTTATCAAAGCGCTCCCACTTGCGCTGGGACTCGCCGTCTTCCATGCCGAAGCGCTCCAGGGATTCCTGCGCCTTCTTGTCATCCAGCTTGGCGTGGGCGAAGTACTGGTCAAAGTTCTCTTCGCCAGAGAGCATGGTGTTCCATGGGGTGATGCCGCCGGAGCAGTTATTCAGGGTGCCCTTGACCTTCTTGCCGGTCTTATCGGCGGAGGTCTTGACGTAATCGGAGCCGGCAGCTGGGCCCACCAGGGTGAACTCGGTGGTGGCGGTGATGCGGCGGTTGAGCGGGCCGAACTCGCGCTTGAGCTCGCCGGTCTTTCCTACCTTAGATACCTCCACGATGGAGTGGCCGTGGCCAGCCCAGCCGATCTTGGCCTGCTCCTCGGTGGGGTTATCCGCATCGTAGTTGGGGAACATCTGCGGCTCGGTGGTGTACTCGTGGGAGCAGACGTAGATAAGGCGGTTGTCATCGTCCGGGTGCTCGATAAGGCCAGCGAAGTCATTGTTGAAGCCGAACTGCTTCTCGGCTGCCTCGGCGGTCTGGTTCTTATCATCGAAATCCGGCGCATCCTCAAACAGCGGGTCGCCCCAAGCAATGAGGACGGACTGCTCGTAGCCATCCGGGATGACCACTTCGTCCTTCTCGTTTGGCTGAACTGGGTCGAACTTCATGCCCTCTGCGGAGGTGAGCTCTACGTTCGCCTCAGAGGTCTTGCCGCCCTTGCCCTCGGAAGAAGAAGCCTCGTTAGACGCGTCATCCGGGTTGGAGCAGGCCGCCAAAGCGGCGCCGCCGCCAACGGTGACGACGGACAGGCTGCCCGCACGCAGCGCGGTACGGCGGGAGAACTGGTCAGCAAAGTACGGGTTATCGGACTTGTTCTCGCACTCGCCAAAGCAAGCATTACCGCACTTGTAGGTGCAGGTCAGGCTGGAACGAGAGGAGGCAAAGAGACTAGAGAGAAGGTTGCGGCCTTTAAGCGCCATTATTACTGCTCCAAAAAAGGTCGAAAATATTGTTTAGACACGGGGACAGCCATTTATATAAGGGGATCTCAGTAACTGTGCGTTGGCGCTAAGGTGACAGTGAAGTGAATTATGCGTAAATCTTTTCCGGGGTGAAGGTGGCGTGGGCTAAATCGCGTGCTGCGGTGGGGATCGACTACCCTAGGCTAACGTGAGCGAGCAGAAGAATAATGAAGTAAACGATGTCCCTGAGCAGCTGCGCATCCGCCGCGAGAAGCGCGATCGCCTGCTGGAATCCGGCGTAGAGGCCTACCCGGTAACCGTTGAGCGCACCATCTCTTTGAAGGATTTGCGCCACGATTTCCGCGTAGTGGCTGAGGGCGAAGAGCCGGGCACGGAAGAAGGCGTGACCTACCTGGCCCCAGGCGAGGAGACCGAGGTAACCCACGCCATTGCCGGCCGCCTTATCTTTATGCGCAATACCGGCAAGCTGTGCTTTGCCACCCTGCAAGATGGCGACGGCACCCAGGTGCAGGCCATGCTTTCTTTGGCCGAGGTAGGCAAGGAGCGCCTCGACGCGTGGAAGTCCGATGTTGACTTGGGCGATTTCATCTCCGTGCGCGGCCGCGTAATTTCCTCCCGCCGCGGCGAGCTGTCCATCATGGTTTCCGAGTGGACCATGGCCGCTAAGTCCCTGCGCCCGCTGCCGGTGTCCTTTGCCGATATGGCAGAAGATACCCGTGTGCGTCAGCGCTATAACGACCTCATTATCCGCGAAGAGGCCCGCAAGAACGCCATGATCCGCGTGAAGGTCATGCGCGCGCTGCGTAACTACCTGGAAAGCCAGGACTTCGTTGAAATCGAGACCCCGATGCTGCAGACCCTGCACGGTGGCGCGGCCGCTCGCCCGTTTATCACCCACTCCAATGCGCTGGATATTGACCTCTACCTGCGCATTGCGCCGGAGCTGTACTTGAAGCGTGCCGTCGTCGGCGGCATTGACCGCGTCTTCGAAATCAACCGTAACTTCCGCAATGAGGGCGTGGACCGTTCCCACTCGCCGGAGTTCGCCATGCTCGAGACCTACGCCGCATGGGGCGACTATGACGATTGCGCCCGCATGACGCGCGAGTCCATCCAGGCCGTAGCGCGCGACGTCTTTGGCTCGACCACCGTCACCCTGGCGGATGGCACTGAGTTCGATTTTGGCGGCGAAGAGTGGCCCGAAATCGAGATGTACCCCTCCCTCAATGAGGCCCTGCAGCGCAAGTTCCCGGACCAGCCGGAGGTCACCATCGATACCGACGTTGAAACGCTCAAGGGCATTGCCGACGTCATCGGCCTTGACGTCCCCAAGGACGGCGGCTGGGGCCACGGCAAGCTGGTGGAGGAAATCTGGGAGGTCCTGTGCGAGGACCAGCTGGAAGGCCCCATCTTTGTCAAGAACTTCCCGGTCGAGACCTCCCCGCTGACTCGTCAGCACCGTTCCAAGCCGGGCGTGACCGAGAAGTGGGATCTCTACGTCCGCGGCTTCGAGCTGGCAACCGGCTACTCCGAGCTGGTGGACCCGGTTATCCAGCGCGAGCGCTTTGAGGATCAGGCCCGCCTGGCCGCCGGTGGCGATGACGAAGCCATGGTGCTGGATGAAGACTTCCTTGCCGCAATGGAGCAGGGCATGCCGCCTACGGCCGGCACCGGCATGGGCATGGACCGCTTGCTGATGGCCCTGACCGGCCTGGGAATCCGCGAAACCGTGCTTTTCCCACTGGTTAAACCGGAGCAGAAGTAGCACCTAGCGTCCTCTCGCTTTGCCGTCAGCCCGCGCGGGCTGACGGCCTTGTTATTTTCAGCTGGTGTTTCTTCCCACATTCATGCTGCGAAAGGTCAGCACAGGTTCCCACCGCATGGAAAAATGCAGGACATGAAAAGAATTCTCCCTATCCTTGCCCTACCTGTATTGGCCGTCGGGCTTGCGTCGTGTTCCTCTGCTGACGGTAACGAGGAAGCGCCCCAATTCCGCCCACAGATGACCGAAAGCACCGCAGCTAGCTCGGCGGAGGCTTCCTCTCCAGAGACCACAGCGGAAGAAACCACCGAATCAGATAAGAAAGTGGATGACTCCGGTCTCACGATGCGCTCGGCCGAGGACTTTTTGGCGAAGGGTCCCGAATACGCGCAGTCGAAGGCATGGGGAGTTAAAAGTCCCGATGAAAAGGTCTGGTGCTCCTTTAATGAACTCTCCGAAGGGCCGTGGTGCACCGTGCAGTTTGCAGATCCACCCCTAATGCCAGACCCAAACCAGCCGCAGTGGGAGGCTAATATGGTCAGCTTCAAAAAGGGGGAGGGCTTCTTCCCGTCTGGCGTGGTGGACCCAGGTGACCTGACTCCACCGAAACAGCTCAAGGCAGGGGAGAAGGTAGAAATTGAAGGAGCTACCTTCGAGGCACCTAACTCGGACGAGTTCACGGTCACAGCGAAAGGGCATTACTTCACCGTAAAGGACAACGGTCAGTACTTCTCCGATACCTTCCTGCCTAAGCCCGATTCCAATGGCAACGGCAAAATAGGCACTATCTGTGGCCAGATAGATACCCAATGGGGACGAAAGAACGTCTACGTGCAAGTCGATGGCACGAACTGCACCAAAGCTATGCAGATCGTAGATAGCTACGTGAACCACGACTTTAAGCCGGAGGAAGTAAATACCCGCGGCTCCCTCGTAGTCGATGGTTGGGAGTGCGACGTATCCACGCCGAAATTCTTAGATGACTCAAAGCCGGAAAACCGCTTGCCCAAATGCGTGGATTCGAGCGGCAGCGGGCGAGTAGTTCTCCTGGATATCTAAGTTTTTAGCGCACGAGTGGCCCGGCGGATTTATCGCCACGCAGGCGCTTAATGATGTTCTCGGCCGAAATCAGGCACATTGGCACGCCGACGCCCGGCACGGTGGTGGCACCGGCGTAATAGAGTCCATCGACCTTGCGCGAGGCATTGCGTCCGCGCAAAAACGCCGATTGCCGCAGCGTGTGCGCAGGCCCAATAGAACCGGCCGACCAAGCATGGTAGCGCTCGGCAAAATCGGCCGGGCCGAGCGTGCGCTTGACGACGACCCTATCTACCAAATCCGGCACCCCGGCCGTGGCCGCGATGTGGTTGAGGGCGGCGTCGGCAATCGCGGCAACGCGCTCGGATTCCTCTGCGTGGTAGGCGTTGCCGAACCCGGGCGCCTCCGCGGCCGGCACTGGCACCAGAATGAAGAGGTTTTCGTGGCCCGCGGGCGCTACGCTCGGGTCGGTGGCCGAGGTCTTGGATACGTAGATGGACTCCGAGGCACCCAACGGCCGGGAGGGCTCCGGCCCGGAATAGACGGCGCGGAAATCCGGATCCCAATCCTGGCTAAAAAGCAGCGTATGGTGTGCTAATTCGGGCAGCTCGCCCTTCACCCCGGCCAAAATGAGCACGGTGCCCAGACCGGGATTGCGCCGGCCCCAGTAGCGCTCCGGGTAGGTGCGCAGCTGGGGTGGTAAAAGCTGGGTCTCGGTGTGGTGCACGTCCGCCGCCGAGACCACGATATCGGCGTGGATGGTGCCCTTATTCGTGCGCACGCCCGTGACCTTACGGTTGGCGACCTTGATGGAGGTCACCTCTTCGCCCAAGCGGAAGGTGGCGCCAAACTTCTGAGCCTGCCGGTAGATGGCCTGGACCACGGCGGCGAAGCCACCCTGCGGGTAGCGGACTCCTTCCACCAGATCGGTGTGGCTCATCAAGGAATACAGTGCCGGTGCGGCGGCCGGCTCGGAGGACAAAAAGACCGCCGGGTAGCTCAAGATTTGGCGCAGGCGGGCATCAGAAAAGCTTCGGCCCACATGCTGCTTCAGGTTCGCCGAAAGCAGAGCCACCAGGCGGGACAACCGGGTGCGGATATCGCGGTGCACCAGGTTCAGCGGCGCGGAGAAGGTGGTGTAAAGGAAGTGCTTGAGCGCCATCTCATAGGTATCGCTGGCCTGCGCTAAGTATTCCCGGACTTTCTCGCCCGCGCCGGGCTCCAGCGACTCGAAGAGTGCGGCGACTTCCTCGGTACCGGAGTGCACGTCCACCGGCGCATCGCCATGAAAGACGCGGTAGGCGGGGGAGAGGTCCACCAAGTCCAGCTCCGCCTCGGTGGAGGTGCCACACAGCGCAAAGAAGTGATCGAAAGCCTCGGGCATGAGGTACCAGGACGGTCCGGTATCCCAGCGGAAGCCAGCCTCCTCGAAGCTGCCGGCGCGCCCGCCTACCTCATCTAGCGAGTCCACGACGGTGACCTCGTAGCCCTCGCGGCCGAGCAAAGCGGCGGTGGCGAGGCCGGCGATGCCGGCTCCAATGACGACGGCGTGCATGACGTTCTCCTTAGTTTTCGGCCGTGGCCGAGGTCTGGCTGCTGTGGCCGCGACGACGCACCGCGCGGGCCGCGAGCCAAGCCTTGGTGTGGTTCGGAACGGACACCCGCGTAGTGGCAAGTGCCGTAGCCGGGGTGGCGGCAAGGCGATTGGTGAGCTCGCCAAAGATATCCGCCGCCGCGCTCACACCGACCCGCGCGGAAGCCGGAAGCAAGTCGATGGTGAGCGCGGCGGTGGCGAGCTCCCGGCGGATCTCTGCGATGAGCGCGGACTTGGTGGCCTCATCAATCCGTCCAGATGGGGCCTGCTGAAAATAGGTGCGGCCCAAAGTGGAGCTATCCTCAGTCAGGTCACGCAGGAAATTAATCTTCTGAAAGGCTGACCCTAGCGCGCGGGCGCCGCGCTCCATGGCGGCGCGGTCGGCAGGGGAGACGTTCTCCTCGGCCAAGAAAATTTGCAGGCACAATAGCCCGATGGCTTCCGCTGAGCCGTAGATATAGTCCTGCAGCTCCGACGGGGAGTATTCGCGATGGGTCAGGTCCGCGCGCATGGAGCTAAAGAAGGCAACAAGGTGCTCGCGGTGGAAGCCGCAGCGGCGAGCGGTGATGGCATAAGCGTGCACAACCGGGTCGGTGTGCAGTCGCTGCTGCGGCGCGGCCAGAATGGTCTTTTCGTAGGCATCCAGTGCGGCCGCGGGGTCGGTGTGGGCTTGGGCTGCGGCGCCGTCGACAAGCTCGTCTGCAATGCGCACCACCGCGTATAGGTGGCGGATATCGGCGCGCACCCGCCCGCGCAAAAGCCGCGTGGCCAGGGAGAAGCTGGTGGAGTACTGCCCCATAACCTGCGCGGCCGCGCGGGAGGCCGCTTGGTCATAGCGAGTCAACATATCTGTCAACGTAGCATGCAGCCTGTCAGCGGTTCGTGGCCCGTGGCTGCCCCTCGGCAAAGCCAGCGGCGGACTGCACGCCCACGGTGGCGCGCTTGCGGAAGGTGGCCAGCGAATCGGCGCCGGCGTAGGTGCACGAGGAACGCACGCCAGAGACAATCCGGTCCACCAGGTGCTCCACGCCGCCGTGCTCGGGGTCGAGGTAGATGCGGGAGGTAGAAATGCCCTCTTCGAACATTTCTCGGCGGGCGCGCTCAAAGGCCTCGGTATCGGAGTTGCGGCCGCGCACCGCCCGGCGCGACGCCATACCGAAGGACTCCTTATAGAAGGCGCCGTCGGCATCCTTGTGCAGGTCACCTGGGGACTCGAAGGTGCCGGCGAACCAAGAGCCAATCATGACATTGGAAGCTCCCGCGGCCAGTGCGAGGGCGACGTCGCGCGGGTCGCGCACGCCGCCGTCGGCCCAAACATGGGCGCCTACCTCGCGGGCGGCCGCAGCACACTCTAGGACGGCCGAGAACTGCGGGCGGCCCACGCCAGTCTGCATGCGGGTGGTGCACATCGCGCCCGGGCCCACACCGACCTTGATAATGTCCGCGCCGGCCGCGGCCAGCTCGCGCACGCCCTCGGCCGTGACAATATTGCCGGCAGCAATGGGAAGTCCCAGGTCCAGCGCCTTGACCTTGCGCAGCGCGGTGAGCATGCTTTCTTGGTGGCCGTGTGCGGTATCGATGACGAGGACGTCAGCACCGGCCTCCGCCAGGGCGCGGGCGCGGCCTTCCACATCGCCGTTAATGCCCACCGCAGCACCGATGTGCAGGCGGCCGTGCTTGTCGACGCCCGGCCTGTACATCTTCGCCCTCACCGCACCCTTCCTCGTGAGGATTCCGGCCAGGGTGCCATTCGGGTTGACCACCGGGGCTAGCTTGCGGGAGGTCTTGCGCAGCTTGGTAAAAGCTTCCTGCGGGTCAATGCCCACCGGCAGCGTGACCAAGTCGGTGGTCATCAATTGGCCGACGGCGGTGAAGTTATCCTGCCCCCGTAGGTCCTTCGGGGTGATGATGCCGATGGGCATCTCCCCCTCGACCACGATGGCGGCGCCATGGGCGCGCTTGTGCAAAAGGTTGCTGGTATAGCCCACGGTGTGGTGCGGCTTGACGGTAATTGGCGTGTCATAAACCAAGTCCGCCGCCTTCACAGAGGCGATGGTTTCTGCGGCCGCTTCTAAGGAGAGGTCCTGCGGAAGGATGGTCAGCCCGCCGCGCCGGGCGATGGTCTCGGCCATGCGACGTCCGGCCACGGCAGTCATATTGGCCACGATGAGCGGGATGGTATTTCCGGTGCCGTCCTCAGTGGTGAGGTCTACCGACTGGCGCGAACCCACCTCGGAGTGGCTCGGGACCATAAATACGTCGGAGTAGGTCAATTCGTACGGCGGATGGGAATCGTTGAGAAAACGCACTGGGGGTGTACCTCGCTTTAGGCTCGGGTGGCGCGGTCTCACCGCGCGGATGAAGACACTAAAACTATACTCCTCGACTTTCCCCGCACCCGCGGCCTCAGTATCCTGTCTGGGTGTCTCAGAAACCAGATCCCCACATTTCCGCAGAGGTAAAAATCAACCTCACCATCCTCGTTCTCGGCGCGATGGTGATGATCCTGAACGAGACCGCCCTGTCGGTGGCGCTGCCCACCATCATGGCGGACTTCGGCATCCCCGCGACCTCCGCCCAGTGGCTGCTTACCGGTTTCCTCCTCACCATGGGCGTGGTCATCCCGACCACCGGCTTTCTCATGGATAAGTTCACCACCCGGCAGATCTTCTTGGCATCGTCGGGCGCATTTCTTGCCGGTACGGTGCTGGCGGCGCTCGCCCCGGCCTTCGGCGTGCTGCTGGTGGGGCGCGTATTCCAGGCGGCCGGCACCGCCTTGATGATCCCTACACTGATGACGGTGGCGATGACCCTCGTCCCGCCGCAGCGCCGCGGCAGCGTGATGGGCATTATCTCCGTGGTCATTTCCGTCGCCCCAGCGCTCGGCCCCACTGTAGGTGGCTTCGTGTTGAGCATGTCTAGCTGGCACGTCATCTTCTGGACCATGGTGCCGCTGCTCGGCCTCATCTGCGCCGCCGGCTATTTCCGCCTAGTCAACGTGGGAGATAAGCGCGATACCCCGCTGGATTTCCCGTCCGTCGTCCTGTCCGTCATCGCCTTTGGCGGGTTGGTCTACGCCGTATCGTCCCTGGAAAACATGCTGGAGGGCGATGGCCTGGTAGACATCATCGTCCTCATCGTTGGTCTCGTGGCTTTGGCGCTTTTCACCCGCCGCCAGCTGCGCCTGGCCAAGGACAATCGCGCTCTTTTGGACATGCGCCCGTTTACGGTTCCCAACTTCACCGTGGCGGTACTGGGCATGCTGCTCATGTTTGGGCTATTGCTCGGCGTGGTCAATATTCTACCCATCTACCTGCAGACCTCCCTGGCGGTAAGCTCGCTGGTCACCGGGCTCGTCGTCATGCCTGGCGGCTTGCTCCAAGGCGGCATCTCGCCGATGGTCGGCCGCCTCTATGACGTCCACGGGCCCCGCCCGCTCATGATCCCCGGCGCCCTGCTCCTCGCCGCGGGCACGTGGCTGATGACCCTGCTCAACGAGGACAGTGCGGTATGGATGGTCATTGGCATGCACATCCTTTTTGCGCTGGGCATCGCGCTTATGATGACGCCGCTGATGACGACGTCCCTGGCCTCCCTGCCAGATGAGCTCTACTCGCACGGCTCCGCCATCCTCAATACCCTGCAGCAGCTGGCGGGCGCGGCCGGCACCGCCTTCCTGATGACCTTCCTGACCCGTGGCACCAAGTCCGGCGCGGCCCAAGGCATGAACGAGGCCGCCGCGACGGCTCATGGCGCACACTGGGCCTTCCTCTTTGCCGGCGCGCTTTCGCTGGTGGTCGTCGTACTCGCTCCGTTCCTCAAGCGCGTACCCTCCGGGGAATAGGAACAAGGACAAATTAAGAGGCGCACAGCGGCAGGTTCAGCCGCTCCTCTTCAGCCTTATCGCCCCAGACCAGGAATGCGGACTGGGTGCCTTCCACGGCCATCACGTAGGTCGGAACATCCGCGGTGGTCTCAAAGCTTTGGATGGTGCATTGGTCATTGGAAAGCTCGACCGGTTCGGCGTCGGGAAGCATGGCATCGCGCTCCTCCACGCTCGGGTAGTAGGTCACGATGTAGTTGAACCCATCGCCCACGCAGGAAATCTTGGCCTCCTGGCCAGGCTCCGGCTCGCGTGAGGAACACTTAGCCCCATCGAAGCCGTCCTGGCCGCTGCGGGAGCCCACCAAGTCCGGGTACGCATCCGCCAAGTTCTGCTCTTTGTCATTCCAACTGGGGTAGGACAGGAAGAACCACAGCGCCGCCGCTGCAGCAATCGCGGCCACCGCCAGCACCGTAATGAGCGCAATGAGCCCGCCCTTGCCCTTCTTCTTCGGCGCGGGCGCCATCGGTTGCTGTGGCTGCGCCATGGGCTGGGCCATCGGTTGCGGCTGTTGCGGCGGGGCAAACTGCTGCTGAGGGCGTGGCTCCGGCTCCTGCACGCGGGGAATCTGCGCGGTATCGAAGTCGCGCTGCGGGCGCAGCTGAGCGACCACATCCTTGGCGCTCTCTGCCGTGCCAGTGGGCTTATACTCCGGGCATTTGCGGGCAACAAGCTCCTCAAACGTCGCCACCGCATCGCCGTGCTCTTCGCCGGACGGCCCGGCCGCAGCCAGCACCGAAACCTGGCGTTGCTTATCGACGCCCACCCGGGCCTCCCTCAGCCCATGCATCGCAAAGTCTGCCCGGCCGCGGGAAACTAGGAAGTCCACCGCACCCGCCAGCGGGCCGAAGACGTCGGCGGCCTCCTCGCGGCTGAGATTACTGGGAAGCTCAGAAAGCTGGGTTCCGGAAACCCCTTCGCGCACGATGAATTCCTGCCCGTCCGCGGTGGTGCCCGTGCCTACCAGCGGCGCGATGGCTGGGTGATGCAACCCATGCAGTGCCGTGGACTTATCCACCACGCCGGTAATTTCCGGCGCGAAGATTTCCACGCTTAGTTGCTGGTGCGTGGTTCCATCTTCGACCGCAAAGAGGGTAGACGATGGAGCCTCATCCAATACGGCCAATTCGTGCAGGTTGTGCTGGGTGGCAAAGAACTCAGGAAGCTGGGGCACGGTCGCGACGTCCTTTAATAGTAGGGAGGGGCAGGGAACGATAAAACGATTCTAGATTACATGCCCATGCCCCTGTTCGCTACCGGCGTACACCCGTGTGAGCTGCGCATAGGGTGGATTCTGGCGGTATTGCGGGCATCTGGGAACAAAACCGGAAATTATCGGCGGACTGCCGCGTTAGAGTGGGTATCACATTAGAAGCGAAAGTATAGGGGAATCATGTTCGAGAGGTTTACCGATCGTGCTCGCCGCGTCATCGTTTTGGCGCAGGAAGAAGCACGCATGCTTAACCACAATTACATCGGCACCGAGCACATCCTGCTCGGCCTTATCCATGAGGGCGAAGGCGTAGCCGCCAAGGCGCTGGAATCCATGGGTATCTCCCTGGAGGATGTCCGCCGCGAGGTCGAGGAAATCATCGGCCAGGGCAGCCAGCCGCACACCGGCCACATCCCCTTTACCCCACGCGCCAAGAAGGTGCTGGAGCTTTCCCTGCGCGAAGGCCTGCAGATGGGACACAAGTACATCGGTACTGAGTTCTTGCTGTTGGGTCTCATTCGCGAGGGCGACGGCGTTGCCGCCCAGGTGCTGACCAAGCTCGGCGCCGACCTGCCGCGCGTGCGCCAGCAGGTTATCCAGCTGCTGTCCGGTTATGAGGGTGGCCAGCAGGAGGGTGGTTCCTCTAACGGCCAGGGCTCCGGTCCGGTCGGCGCGGGTGCTGGTGCAGGTGCCGGCGCGGGCGGCCGTGGTGGCTCCGGCGGTTCCGGTGAGCGTTCCAATTCCCTGGTGCTCGACCAGTTCGGCCGCAACCTCACCCAGGCCGCTAAGGACGGCAAGCTCGATCCGGTCGTTGGCCGTGAGTCCGAGGTAGAGCGCATCATGCAGGTGCTGTCTCGCCGTACGAAGAATAACCCGGTGCTCATCGGTGAGCCGGGCGTTGGTAAGACCGCCGTCGTCGAGGGCTTGGCGCTCGACATCGTCAACGGCAAGGTTCCGGAGACCCTTAAGGACAAGCAGCTTTACTCGCTCGACTTGGGCTCCCTGGTTGCCGGCTCCCGTTACCGCGGTGACTTTGAGGAACGCCTGAAGAAGGTGCTCAAGGAGATCAACCAGCGCGGCGACATCATCTTGTTCATCGATGAGATCCACACCCTGGTTGGTGCTGGTGCTGCTGAAGGCGCCATCGACGCAGCCTCGCTACTGAAGCCGAAGCTGGCTCGTGGCGAGCTGCAGACCATCGGTGCTACGACCCTTGAGGAATACCGCAAGCACATCGAGAAGGATGCCGCCCTGGAGCGCCGCTTCCAGCCAGTCAAGGTGGAGGAGCCTTCCCTGGATGACACCTTCTTGATCCTGAAGGGCCTGCGCGATAAGTACGAGGCGCACCACCGCGTGTCCTACACCGATGAGGCGCTGCATGCTGCAGCTTCCCTCTCGGACCGCTACATCAATGACCGTTTCTTGCCGGATAAGGCCGTTGACCTCCTCGATGAGGCTGGTGCTCGTATGCGCATCAAGCGCATGACCGCGCCGAAGGGCTTGCGCGAGGTCGATGACCGCATCGCTGAGGTCCGCAAGGAAAAGGAAGCGGCCATCGATGCCCAGGACTTTGAGAAGGCAGCCGGCCTGCGCGATAAGGAGCGCAAGCTGGGCGAGGAGCGCGCAGAGAAGGAAAAGCAGTGGCGCTCTGGCGACCTGGAGGAAATCGCCGAGGTAGGCGAGGACCAGATCGCCGAGGTTCTGGCGCACTGGACCGGCATCCCGGTGCTGAAGCTGACGGAGAAGGAATCCAACCGTCTGCTCAACATGGAAGAGGAGCTGCACAAGCGCATCATCGGCCAGGACGAGGCGGTCAAGTCCGTCTCCCGCGCCATCCGCCGCACCCGTGCGGGCCTCAAGGATCCGCGCCGCCCGTCCGGTTCCTTCATCTTCGCCGGCCCGTCCGGTGTGGGTAAGACTGAGCTGTCGAAGTCCCTGGCTAACTTCCTCTTCGGTTCGGATGATGACCTCATCCAGATCGACATGGGTGAGTTCCACGATCGCTTCACCGCTTCCCGCCTCTTCGGTGCCCCTCCGGGATACGTCGGCTACGAAGAGGGTGGCCAGCTGACCGAGAAGGTTCGCCGCAAGCCGTTCTCCGTCGTGCTTTTCGACGAGATCGAGAAGGCTCACAAGGAGATTTACAACACCCTCCTGCAGGTGCTGGAAGATGGCCGCCTTACTGACGGCCAGGGTCGCGTCGTCGACTTCAAGAACACCGTTCTCATCTTCACCTCGAACCTGGGCACCCAGGACATCTCGAAGCCGGTGGGCTTGGGCTTTACCGGTTCCTCCGAAAACGATTCGGATGCCCAGTACGACCGGATGAAGCAGAAGGTCAACGACGAGCTGAAGAAGCACTTCCGCCCAGAGTTCTTGAACCGTATCGATGACATCGTCGTCTTCCACCAGCTCACCCAGGAGCAGATTGTGGAGATGGTCGAGCTGCTCATCGGCCGCGTGGCCAAGCAGCTGGACGAGCGCGATATGGGCATCGAGCTCACGCAGAAGGCAAAGGACCTGCTGGCTAAGCGCGGCTTCGACCCAGTATTGGGCGCTCGCCCGCTGCGCCGCACCATTCAGCGCGAGATCGAGGATCAGCTCTCTGAGAAGATCCTCTTCGGCGAAATCGGCGCCGGCGAAATCATCACCGTCGACGTCGAGGGCTGGGACGGCGAGTCCAAGGACAACACGGGCGCGAAGTTCACCTTCAGCCCGCGCCCGAAGCCTCTGCCGGAGGACACCGAGGAGCCGCAGCTTGACGACGCCGAGGTGCGCGAAAACGACGCCGACTCCACCGACGCCGGCGAGCCCGACACCATCACCCCGGACGTCCCAGGCGATGGCGGCTCCACCGCCGCCGGAACCGACCTAGAGTCCGGCTCCGGTTCCGACTCCGATGACGACGGCCACAACCCGCCGCCAGCAGGCGCCGGCCAGCCGATGTAACTCGGGGCAAGGATTAAAGCCACCCAGCACTTCGCTTTCTGCGAGGCTGGGTGGCTTTTTCTGTGCAGTTCCGCGGGCTCGGACCCCATTTAGCCCGCGCAATCAGAAGATGCCGGTTTCCCGTCAAATCTTTTCCATGCCCAAAACCTACTGCGCAGTAGGAACGGTGGAAGTGGAATTGCTAAAATATATGCTTATGGGACTTCAGTATCGTTCAAGAAAAAAGACCGGCAAGAATAGCTGGATCAACGTCTCCGGATCCGGCGCGTCGATGTCTACCAAGGTAGGGCCGGTCACCTTCAATTCCCGCGGCGGCATGTGGGTGAACCTGCCAGGCGGATTCAATTTCCGCGGCCGCTGGCGTTAACCAGATCACACCTTCGGGATCGCGACCTGCGATTATAGCCGGCCATTATTAACGCCCTAAATAGGGAGGTGGAACAGGCCGGCGTCGTTTTGCTCGGCGAGGCCGTCGGCAAGCAGCGAAGCCAACGCCCGGGAGCGCTGTGCCGCATCGGGCCAGACCACGTCAATCTCGGACTGCGGTACCGGCCGCTCCGCCGCGCGCAGCACGTCCAGAATCTTGCCGCGCACCTGTCGGTCCGTGCCGACGAATTTTTGCACGCGCTTTTTCGCCCGTGCCTGTTCCTCCGCACTCGGCTGCGGCCGGCCAGCGAGCTGCCACGCACAGCTTGCGCGCAGCGGGCACTGCTCGCAGGAAGGATTCTTCGCCGTGCACACCAGCGCGCCCAATTCCATGAGCGCGGCCGAAAAGCGCGGCCCATTATCGGCCGGCAGCAGCTCCGCCACGGCCGCTAACTCCCGCTTCGACGGTTGCGGCGCCAAGAACCTACCGTCCTCCGCGCGCGCATACACCCGGCGCACATTGGTATCGACCACCGGCACATTTACCCCATAGTGGAAGCAGGCCACGGCGCGCGCGGTGTAGTCACCGATGCCCGGCAGGCGCAGCAGCTTATCGACGTCCGCCGGCACCTCGCCCTCGCCAATGGCCGCCGCGCACTCCCACAGGCGCAGCGCGCGCCGCGGATAGCCCAGCTTGCCCCAGGCGCGCAGTACCTCCGCCCGGGTGGCCTGGGCAAAGTCCGCCGGGGTGGGCCAGCGCCGCATCCATTCCTCCCACACCGGAGCCACGCGCGCGACCGGCGTCTGCTGACTCATGACCTCGCTGAGCAGCACGCCCCACGCGCTCGTGCCAGGCCGGCGCCACGGCAGGTCGCGTTCATTGGCATCGAACCAGGAAAGAAGAGCTTGCGAATCCATCGTGGGAGATAGTCTAGGGCATTAGAATGTGGCCTATGCCTTTACGTAATGTTGCCCACGAACCGCAGGCCGTATGGGAGGCCCTCCAAGCGGGAAATCAACGCGTGCTGGACGGCGAGACCGTCGACGTGCGCGAGATTTATAACCGCGAGGGCCTAACTCACGGCCAGGATCCCCGCGTGGTGGTCATTTCCTGTTCCGATTCCCGCGCCCCTATCGAGCACGTCTTCAATATCGGCTTCGGCGATGCCTTTGTCATCCGCACCGCGGGCCACATTCTTGACGACGCCGTCCTAGCCTCCCTCGACTACGCCCTCGCCGCCCTCAAACCCAACCTGCTGGTGGTCCTTGGCCATCAATCTTGTGGCGCGGTGGGCGCGGCTACCGGTTTCGTGGCTGGCGGCGAGCTGCCCACCGGCCTGCAGCGACCCATTATTGAGAAGGTCGCCGCCTCCGCCTTGGTGGCGGGCCCGAATGCCACGACTGACGACGTCGAGCGGGAACACACCCGCCAGACCGTCGCCCAGCTGGTGGCCAGCGTTCCCAACGTGCGCCGCCTGCTGGATGAGGGTGCCTTGGGCGTTATCGGCGCGCGCTACCTGCTGGAAGACTCCAGCGTGGAAACCCTGCAGACCCTCGGCGTGAAGTAGTACAGCCTGACACGCGGCGCGGGCTTAGCGCACCGGCCCGCGCCCACCGCTTAAAATTGACAGCGTGACGCAGAAAAAGCCCCTACCTGAAGAGATCTACAAGCGCCGCCGCGTGGCGGCGCTCATCATCGTGCTCGTGCTGGCCGTGGTGCTGATCTGGGCGGCCGTGGCCGCCTTCGGGGGCAGCAGCGATGAGTCGGCCGATACCGCCGCCCCTGCGCCCACGCCGGAGCAGACCTCGTCTTCTGCCGCCCCGGAGACCTCCGAGGCTGCCTCGGAGACGGCTGCGGAGGCCTCGGCTGAGGGGGCGTCGGAAAGCAAGCCGGCCGAAAGTGAGCCGTCGAGCGTTGCGCCTGCAAGCTCCGAGGCGGCCAAGAAGACCTGCGACCTCGCGGACCTCCAGGTGCGCACCTCCATGCTGAACTACTCCGTGCCGGAGGGTGAGCTGCCGAAGTTCTTCATGACGGTCACCAACCCCACGGCCGCGGACTGCAAGATCGACCTGGACAAGAACCTGCTGCGCTTCGAGGTCTACAAGATGGCCGATAACCAGCGCGTGTGGTCCGATACGGATTGCTACGCCTCCGTGCAGACCGGCTCGCAAACCTTCCCGGCCGGCAAGGACGTGAAATTCGAGGCCGAATGGTCCCGCCAGGCCTCCAAGCCGGGCGAGTGCACCGACCGCCCCGCGGCCGAACCTGGGGCCTACTTCGCCCACACCGTGATCGGCGATAACTCCTCGCCGCCGCAGGACTTCACGCTGCGCTAGGCGCTACTTCGACACCGCGGCGATGGCTTGCCCCAGCGTCCCGGCTTGGTGCACGCGCATGCCCTCTACCGGCTCGATGTCCCCGCGTGGGACAATCGCGTGCTTGTAGCCCAACCGCGCGGCCTCCATCAGGCGCCGCTCCACATTGGGCACCGGCCGCAACTCGCCTGCCAGGCCCACCTCGCCGATGACCACCGTCTTGGCCGGCAGCGGCTGCTCGTGCAGCGAGGACCACGTTGCCAGCGCCACCGCCAGATCGGTGGCGGTCTCCGTAATCCGCATGCCGCCCACCGTGGCGACATAAGCATCCTTGTCGTTGGTGCGTTGGCCGGCGCGCGCCTGCAGCACCGCGAGCACCATCGGCACGCGGTTGGAATCTAGCCCGGTCACCACGCGCCGCGGGTTCTTTGCTACCGGGTCCACTGTCAGCGCCTGCACCTCCGCGAGTATCGGCCGCACGCCGTCCATCGCGACCGTTACGGCCGAGCCATCCGGCGTCGTGCCGCGGTGCGAGAGAAACAGCCCGGAAGGGTCCGCGACTTCCCGAATGCCGCCGGCCGTCTGCTCGAAGCAGCCCACCTCGTCGGTAGCGCCAAAGCGATTCTTGATGCCGCGCAGCATACGCAGGCTGGATTGGCGGTCGCCCTCGAAGTTCAAGACGACGTCGACAAGATGCTCCAGCACGCGCGGGCCGGCGACGTTGCCGTCCTTGGTCACGTGGCCGACCAGCAGCACCGGAATGCCGGTGGACTTCGCCAGCGAAGTCAGCGCGGCCGTCACCGCGCGCGATTGCGCCACGCCGCCCGATACGCCCTCCACACCCACGGCGTGCATGGTCTGCACCGAATCGACGATGATAAGGCTCGGCTTGAGCTTATCCACGTGCCCAAAGACCGCATCCAGGTTGGACTCGGCCGCCAAGTACAGCGATTCCTGCAGCGCGCCGGTGCGTTCGGCGCGGGAGCGGACCTGGCCGGCGGATTCCTCGGCCGTCGCATAGAGCACGGTGCGGCCGAGCTGGGCCCACCGCGAGGCTACTTCCAGCAGCAGCGTGGATTTGCCCACGCCGGGCTCGCCGGCCATGAGCACCACTGAGCCGGGCACAATGCCGGTTCCAAGCACGCGGTCGAGCTCGCCGATGCCGGTGCGTACCGTCTTGGTCGCCTGCGCCCCAATCTTGGTTATCGGCTGCGCCGGGCTCGACGGCGCTACGCCTTTGCTTGCCGACGTCCCCGCTGTCCCAGGCCCCGCCACCACCGGCGCCCTTTCCTCCAACGTGCCCCAGGACCCGCAGTCGGGGCAGCGGCCGAGCCATTTCGGCGAGACGTAGCCGCATTCGGAACAGGTGTGGATGGGGCGAGATTTCTTGGCCATGGCCTCTAGCCTAAAACACGCAAACGCCCCCGGCCCGAAACGGGCTGGAGGCGGTGATTTGAGGCGGTGCGGCTTAGTTCTTTGGAGCCTCGGAGGAGTAGCCCTCGGAGGACTCGACGTCGCGGTCGAATTCGCCGGACTGCATCTGGGTGGCGGCAATGGTGGCGTCCACGTCGATGGAACCATTGGAGAACTCGAAGGTAACTGGGCGGTCGCCGGCGTAGCCAAAGTCATCGTTCTTCAGGGAGGTGGCGATGTACTGGACAGTCTCGGAATCCTGCTGGGTGGTCGCGTCCAGGTTCTTCTGGGAATCCGCGATGATGGACTGGTCGCGGTGCAGTGGCTGAGCCTTGTCCATCTCGACGCGCTGGCCGTCGACCTTGACGGACTCCAGGGAGATGACATCGGTGTCGTAGCCCTGGTTTACGGCGGTGAACTTCAGGGCAGCGGAGCCGTCCGGTTCTACCAGGGTGGTGACATCGCGAACCGCAACCTTGTTGTCTTCCGTGCTTGCAGAAGCGCCATCGACCGCAGCCACCTTTTCGGCGGTCTGGGCGACCTGGCCCGCCGAGCAAGAAGCCAGCGCCAGAGCGGAGACGGCGGTAACGGAAATAATGGCACCGCGGCGGGCGGCGGACTTCAGGGACTGCACGTTGAGCATCCTCCATCAATTGCGATCACAGGGCTTGTCAACGCTTTAGCCTAGTCCCTTTGGCAATAAAGTACACAGTTAGTCCCAAACCGGGCGGGTAGACCGTGGGGGTATACGGGGGTATCCGCAGGCGGGGCGGCCGTGCGTGATAAAATGGCGGCCTTAGTCAACCGGGATAAATCGGGAACACAAGGAGTGGCAATGGAGTATAAGGTCGGCGAGGTCGTCGTCTACCCGCACCACGGTGCGGCCGTCATCGAGGATATCGAGACCCGCGAGATGGGTGGCGAGACGCTGGAATACTTGGTGCTGCACATCAACCAGTCCGACCTAGTCGTCCGCGTGCCCATCAAGAACGCCGATAACGTCGGCGTGCGCGACGTCGTGGGCAAGGAGGGCCTGGAAAAGGTCTTTTCCGTGCTGCGTGACGAGGACGTCGAAGAGGCCGGCAACTGGTCCCGCCGTTATAAGGCTAACCAGGAGCGCCTCGCTTCCGGCGATATCAATAAGGTTGCCGAGGTCGTTCGCGACCTGTGGCGCCGCGACCAGGATCGTGGCCTTTCGGCCGGCGAGAAGCGCATGCTGGGCAAGGCCCGCACCATCCTGGTGGGCGAGCTCGCGCTGGCCAAGCCGGTCGATGAGAAGAAGGCCGACACCATGATGGAAGAAATCGATGCCACCATCGAGCGCCACCGCGCGGCCGGATTGGTAGACGATAAGTCCATCACCACCGATATCGACAACGACATCGATCTCGATGACCTCTCCTTCGACGACGAAGACTAAACCGCGCGTCATCGCGCTCATCGCGGCCGCCGGCCAGGGCACCCGCCTCGGTGCCGAGGTGCCCAAGGCTTATGTCGAGCTGCGCGGGCGCACCCTCCTGGAGCGCTCCGTGCGCGCGCTGCTGGCCTCCGGCGTGGTGGACGAGGTCATTGTGCTGGTCAGCCCAGACATGGAACCCGAGGCAGCCCGGATTATCGGCCGCATCGACACCGCAGGCGCTAAAGACACCACCAACGCCGCGCCCATCCGCCTTGTGCACGGCGGCAGCGAGCGCGCCGATTCCGTGTGGGCCGGCCTCCAGGCAATCCCCGACGACGACGCCGTGGTGCTCATCCACGATGCGGCCCGGGCGCTGACTCCGCCGGCGATGGTGCGGGGCGTCGCCAAGCGTGTGCTCGAAGGCGCCCCCGCGGCCGTGCCCGTGGTTCCCGTGGCCGATACCATCAAGGAAGTCGCGGCCGACGCCGTGGTGAGCACGCCCGACCGCTCCCGCCTGCGCGCCGTGCAAACCCCGCAGGCCTTCCGCCTTTCCGCGCTGCGCCAAGCCAACCTCGATTATTGGGCCGAGCAGCCCGAATTTACCGCCACGGATGACGCCAGCCTCATGGAATGGCACGGCGAGCACGTGGCGACCGTGCCAGGCGATACCCTGGCGTTCAAAATCACCACGCCCATCGATCTCACCCTGGCCCACGCCCTGACCGAGGAGACCCATGACTAACCCGATTATCCCGCGCGTTGGCGTCGCCACCGACGCCCACCAGATCGAGGCCGGCAAGGACTGCTGGATCGCCGGCCTGCTCTTCGAGGACGTGGATGGCTGCGAGGGCCACTCCGATGGGGACGTGGTAGCGCACGCGCTTGTCGACGCCCTCTTATCCGCCGCCCACCTCGGCGACCTCGGCTCCTTCGTGGGCGTCGGCCGCCCCGAATACGACGGCGTATCCGGAGCGAAACTGCTGCGCGAATGCCGCGAACTGCTCGAATCCGAAGGATTCATCATTGGCAATGCCGCCGCGCAGCTTATCGGCCAAACCCCCAAAATGGGCCCGCGCCGCGCAGAGGCCGAGGCTGTGTTAAGCGAGATCCTCGGTGCCCCCGTGTCCGTCTCTGCCACGACGACGGACCATATGGGGTTCACCGGCCGTAAGGAGGGCCGCGCGGCGGTTGCCACGGCCGTCGTCTGGCGCGCCTAGCCCACCACACTAACCCCGCGCACGCGTCAATTAGACTGTGTGGCGTGAGTACTTTGCGCATTTATGACACAGCCACCCGCAGCCAACGCGATTTCGAGCCGATTCGCCCCGGCCACGCCTCCATCTATCTGTGCGGCGCCACCCCGCAGGCCCAACCGCACATCGGGCACCTGCGCTCCGGCGTCGCCTTCGACATCCTGCGCCGCTGGCTGCTCGCCCAAGGCTATGACGTAGCCCTGGTGCGCAACGTCACCGATATCGATGACAAGATCCTCACCAAGGCGGCCGAGAATAATCGCCCCTGGTGGGAGTGGGTGTCCACCTATGAGCGCGAGTTCACTAAGGCCTATAACACCCTGGGCGTTCTTCCTCCTTCGGTAGAGCCGCGCGCAACCGGCTTTGTCACCCAGATGGTCGACTATATGCAACGGCTTATCGACGCCGGCTTTGCCTACCCCGCCGATGGCTCCGTCTACTTTGACGTTGCCGCGTGGACCAAGGCCGAAGGCTCCGATTATGGTTCGCTATCTGGCAACAAGGTAGAGGAGATGGAACAGGGTGAGGGCGAGGATTCCGCAAAGCGCGGGCCTCAGGACTTTGCGCTGTGGAAGGCCGCGAAGCCGGGTGAGCCCAGCTGGCCCACCCCGTGGGGCGACGGCCGCCCTGGCTGGCACCTGGAGTGCTCGGCCATGTCCACCTATTACCTGGGCTCTAATTTCGATATCCACTGCGGCGGCCTGGACCTGCAGTTCCCGCACCACGAGAACGAAATCGCGCAGTCGCATGCGGCCGGCGATAAGTTCGCCAACTACTGGATGCACAACCACTGGGTGACGATGTCAGGCGAGAAGATGTCGAAGTCCCTGGGCAACGTGCTGTCCATCCCGAATATGCTGGAGCTGGTGCGCCCGGTGGAGCTGCGCTACTACCTGGGCTCGGCACACTACCGCTCCGTGCTGGAGTACTCCGAGGCCGCGCTGACCGAGGCCGCCGCTGGCTACCGCCGCATCGAGGACTTCCTCGGCCACTTTGACGATCTGGAGCTTGGCGAGTGGACGCAGGGCTTTGCAGACGCGATGAATGATGACATCGCGGTGCCCAAGGCCCTGGCGGAAATCCACACCACCGTCCGCGCTGGCAATAAGGCGCTCGCGGCCGGCGATGAGGCCGAGGCACGCACGCTGGCTGGCCAGGTCCGCGCGATGGCGCACGTACTTGGTTTTGACCCGCTGGAGTGGGAAGATGGAGCGCAAGCTAGCGGGGCGGATGCCGCGCTGGATGCGTTGGTACAAGCTGAGCTGGAGCGGCGCACCCAGGCGCGCGCGGACAAGGACTTCGCTACTGCCGACGCCGTCCGAGACCGCCTCGCGGTCGCCGGCATCACCATCACCGATACCCCAGACGGCCCGACCTGGTCGCTGGCGCAGCGTTAAGCACTCCGAAAGGACATAGATTATGGCACGTACCCACGGCCGCGGTGGCGCGGGAATCCGCAAGACCAATAAGAAAGGCGCAACCAAAGGCTCCGGCGGCCAGCGCCGCAAGGGCTTGGCCGGTAAGGGCCCGACGCCCAAGGCAGAGGACCGCATCTACCACGCCAAGCACAAGGCCAAGCTGGAGCGCGACCGCCGCAACTCCGGCCGCCACCAGAAAGAGACCGCCGAGATGGTCGTGGGCCGCAACCCGGTCATCGAGTGCCTGCACGCCAAGGTGCCGGCCACCACGCTCTACATTGTGGCCGGTACCCGCAATGACAAGCGCCTGTCCGAGGCCGTGGCCATGTGCAATACCCGCAATATCCCCATCATCGAGGTGCAACGCCACGAGATGGACCGCATGACCGGTAACGGCATGCACCAGGGCATCGGGTTGCAGATCCCGCCGTATAAATACGCCGACGTCGACGAGCTCATCGCCCGTGCGGCCGAGAACGCACGCCCAGGCATGTTCGTCATCTTGGATAACATCACCGATCCGCGCAACCTCGGCGCGGTCATCCGTTCCGTGGCGGCCTTCGGCGGCGACGGCGTCATCATCCCTGAGCGCCGCTCCGCGTCCGTAACCGCCGTGGCGTGGCGTACCTCGGCCGGCACGGCGGCGCGCCTGCCGGTTGCCCGCGCGACGAATATCACCCGCACCGTGCAGCAATTCCAAAAGAGCGGTTACCAGGTCGTCGGCCTCGACGCCGGCGGCGAGCACACGCTGGACACCTATAACGGCGCGACGGATCCCGTGGTCATCGTCATCGGTTCCGAAGGCAAGGGCATCTCCCGCCTCGTGCGCGAGAACTGCGACGTCATCATGTCCATCCCGATGACGGACTGGGTCGAGTCCCTCAATGCTTCCGTCGCGGCCGGTTCCGTGCTCTCCGAATTCGCACGCCAGCGCCGCGCGGCCCAGTAACCTCCGGCGAGGTTTCTAGCCGCTTTCCGCCCAGGGTGGCAGCCACTTAATGGTTCCATCCACCCTGGCCAGGCGGCCGCGCAGCGGCGGGGCGTTGGGGTCATCGTCGTTGACGCCGTTGTGATATGGGCAGGCGATGGTGAGGTTTTCGGGGTTGGTCTCGCCGCCGTGGCGCCACGCGGTGAGGTGGTGGACTTGGCATTCATCGGCGGGGTAATTGCACTGCGGCCACGGGCAGGTGGGATTTTCCGCGGCGGCCATGGTGCGCTGCTTCGGCGAGGCGAGCCGCTCGGTGCGATAGAGGTTCACCGGGCCTTTCACGGGGTGGATCAGAGTCACATAACCGTGCGCGGTGAATGCGCGACGCACTAGGTCCGCGCCGGTTATCCGGGCACCATTGGTCAGCTGCAGGGTGATGTCATCGCCCGCGGTGTCGACGACGCGGTCGAGTTCGTCCAGGCGCAGCACCACATTGGTGGTCACGGACGTGGGGGAAGTCGCGGCGGTGCCTTGGAAAATCTTGCGCACCGAATCGAGCGGGGCGTCCTTATCGAGCGCGGCGTGCATATCCGCGATGTCCGCAGACTTGCCGGTAATCGTCATGGTCCACGGTCCATCGGCGCGGCGGTAGAGCTTGACTCCGGGCTTGCGCTGCGGCGGGCCTTTAATCTCGCGCACGCGTTTGCGCCCCTGCTTGTCGACGTCCGACGCATCCCCCTTCATCCCACATAGCTCCCGTCGCAGCGCCCAGGCCTGGCGCTTACTCTTCAGCTTGGTGGCGTGGCGCTCGATGGCCAGCAGCGCGGTGAGGCTGTGCTCGTTGGTGCGGGCCGCGGCGATGGATTCGCGCTGGAGGCGGCTAAACGCGGTGGGGCCGAAGTAGGTATCGGCGAGGGCAAGCAGGCGGGCGGCGGTGGTGTCGGGGCAGCCGGCGTCGATAAGCGCGCGCTTAGTAAGGCCGTGGCAGTCGGCGATAATGTCCATGCCGGCGGCCAGGCCTGTCAAGAAATTCTGTAGCGCGTTCACGGCTCCACACGTTAAGTGCGGGTGCACGCCGGCGCGCGGTGCGTGGCACGCAGCTGTGGATAACTAGGCCTGGGCGTCGTCGAGGACGAAGAACTCGCGGACCTTATCCACAGCGCGGAAGGAATCCGTATTTGGGCCTATGCGTGGGTCGGTTTTCATGCTAGAGGGAATCACGTGGCCGAGGCCCTCCATGGTCCACAGCTCGACGGGGAAATCGCCGTCGTATGCGGTGGCGGTGACATCCGCGGTGGGGTGGTAGTCGCGGGGTGGCTGGCAGCCATTGGCCAGCGCGAAGTGCTCGGCGGTGGCCGGGGCGGAAAGCACACGGCCGCGGGTGCGCTCGGCATCCAGCCCGGCGATGCCGCCCTCATAGGGCGCGTATGGGTCGGCGGTGCCGTGGAAAAACAGCAATGGAGTGGGCCGGTAACCGGCCGGGTTGCTGGGCGCGTGGTTATCGCCCTCGCCCAGGGTGGAGGCGAAGATGCAAGCGCGGGTGAGGGCAAAGGGTGCGTCGAAAAGCAAGCGGAGCACCATCTGCCCGCCATTGGAGTAGCCGCAGGCAAAGGTACGGGCGGTGCCGAATTCGCGCTGCATCTCCTCGACGAGGTAGGCGGCGAAGGCAACGTCGTCCACGTTCTCCGCGCGGGCGGTGACGGGCAGGATGCTGCGGCAATCGTTGAAATGGCGGTCGACGCCGTCGGGGTAGACGAGGACGGTATTGGTGGCGTCGGCAAGCTCGTCGAAGGTGCCGTTAGTAAAGCGGCGCATCACGTTTCCGGACTGCAGCGAGCCGTGGAAGAAGAGCAAGAGGTTCGGGCGCGGGCCGGGGTTATCCGGCGTGATGACGAGAAAGCGGCGGGTGCGGCCATCCACATCCGCGGTGCGGCGGTGTACGTGCATAGCCGCCCAGTCTAGTCGGCGTGGTGCTCTTCGGCGGTGCTGTGGCAGTCGGCGTGGAAGCGCTTTGCGGCGACCTCGTCGCGCACCGCCTTTTTATTGCGCTGCCAGCCAATGAGGCGGCACACCAGGTAAATGACAAAAGAAATCGTGGTAACAAAGACCGAGACCGGAAGGCCGGGCGCGAGCGATAAGACAAAGCCACCGACGGCCGAGACCTCGGCGAAAATGGTGGCCCACATGACCGCGCGCAGGGGCGAGGAGGTAATCTGCACGGCCGCCGCACCCGGGGTAATGAGCAGCGCCATGACGAGCAGCGAGCCGACGATTTGTACCGACTGCGCGGCCGCCAAGCCTACGAGCACGGCGAAGGCGACGGAAATGAAGCGGGTGGGTACGCCGGCGGCCTGGGCCATGACCGGGTCGGCCGAGGCGAAGAGCATGGGCCGCCACAGGATGGCGACGGCGGCGAGTATGACCACGGTGGTTGCGGCCAAGAGCCATACCGAGGCGGAAGAGACGCCGACGATCTGGCCGGTCAGCAGCGTCATCGCGGTATTCGCGTTGCCGGGGTAGAGGTGCAAAAACAGCACCGAGAGGCCCAAGCCAAAGCTCATGACCACGCCGATGGCGCTATCTTGTTGGCCTTTGAAGCCCAGTACGGCGAGGATGATGGCGGCCACGATGGCGCCGGCCACGGCGCCGAAGCCGAGGTTGAGGCCGAAGAGCAGCGCGGCCGAGGCGCCCATAAGTGCGAGCTCGGAGGTGGCGTGGACGGAAAAGGACATCTGGCGCAGCACGATGAGCGAGGTCATCACGCCGGACAGGATGCCCAGCAGCGCGGAGGCGATAAGCGAGGACTGCACAAAGTCCACGCTGAGCAGGTACTGGGTGTCTTCCATAAAGCTAGACAACGATGAGCCTCCCATCGACGTTTAAGACGTTCACCTTGGAACCGTAGAGCTCGGAAAGGACATCGGAGCGCATAACCTCATCTACCGTGCCGAAGGTATGGCCGCCGGGGGCGAGGTAGAGCACCTTATCGGTCACGCCGAGCACCGGGTTGATGCCGTGGGTGACAAACATGATGGAGGTGCCGCGTTCGCGGCGCAGCGCATCTAGCTTGTCCACGGTGTCCTGCTGGCGCGCCGGGTCGAGCGAGAGCAGCGGCTCGTCGGCGAGGATGAGCTCGGGGTCGTTGGCTAGCGCTTGGGCTTGGCGGATGAGCTGCTGCTGGCCGCCGGAAAGCTGGCCGACGCGGCGGTCGCGCAGGCCGGTGGCGCCGACCTCGGCGAGCAGCTCGTCGACGCGGTGGCGGGGCGGGCGGCGGCGTCGGAAAGCGCCGTGTGCAAGGGAGAGCGAGACTAAGTCGCGGGCGCGCAGGGGCAGGTCGGCCGGGAACATGCGTTGCTGCGGGATGAAGCCGACGCGGCAGTTAACGTCGACGCTGCCGGCCGTGAGCTTGCGGGTGCCCAAGATGGTGCCGAGCAGGGTGGATTTGCCCACGCCATTGGGGCCCAAAACGGCGATAAACTCGCCGCGGTCAACGGCGAGGTTAAGGCTGGACCACAGCGGGGCAACCGCTGCGTCATGGAAGTGGATGAGCACTAGAGCTTCCCCAGGGAATCGGTGACCTCGTCATAGTAGGTCCAGAATTCTTTGCCATCCGGCGGGGTTTCGCCGATTTCGACGATAGAGACGTCCGCATCCTCCGCGGCGGACTTGATGCGGCCGGCGGTATCGGTTTCGGTCTGCGGGTTAAAGATGAGCAGGTCTACCTTGTCTTCCTTGATGGCCTTGGTGAAAGCGGCGAGGTCGGCCGCGGTGGGCTCGCCCTCAGAAATGGTGGCCTTGCGGTAGCCCTCTGGGGTGACGTCCTTGCCGGAGGTGTACTTCATGATGTAGTCCGCAATCGGCTCGGTCTGTGCGTAGGAGAGGTCGCCCGGCAGTTCCTTGAGCTTGTCGCGCAGGCGGTCGACGTGGGAATCCACGCGCTCGGTGCTGGCGTTGGCATCGGTATTGAGCTCGTTGATCTGGTCAGCGATATTTCCTGCGACCTCGTCGAGCGCTGCCGGGTCGTACCAAATGTGCTCGTTGCCCTCGATATTGGTGACCTTCTTCGGGTCCTTCTTGGCGGTGGCCTTGGCGGCGTCGATGGTCATGACATTGGGGTCATCGGCCAGCTTGCCGTGGTCGGTGAGCGGCAGGGCGGAGACGATATTGTCCTGGTCGGAGACGGCCTGGTAAATCCAGGAATCGTAGCCGCCGCCGTTGACTACGAGCAGGTCCGCGTCCTCGGCCTTGGCGATATCGGCCGCGGAAGGCTCGAAGTGGTGCGGGTCAACGCCGTTGCCCTCGACGATGGGCTTGACCTCGATGTCCACGCCGGAGGCGGTATCGGCCACGGCTTCGGCGACGTCGGCCCAGATGGAGGTGGACGCGACGATGGAGATCTTCTTCTGGGCGCCCGGCTCGGCGGCCGAGTCCTCGGTGTCGGAGGAGCAGGCGGTGGCGGTCAGCAGGAGGCCACCGGCCGCGAGGAGGGCTGCGGATGCGCGAAGTGAGGTATGCATAGTTTCCAGTGTGCGTTTGATGGGAACCATTGTCAATTGAATATGTATTGAAAATACAGCCGCGGGGTATGCTTGCGGTCATGGTGAAACGCAGCCCCACCCGCAAAACGCTGGCCTCGCTGGCCGCCGAGCTGGGTGTTTCGCGCACGACGGTATCCAATGCCTATAGCCGGCCGGACCAGCTTTCGGCCGCAACACGCGAGCGCATCCTGGCGGCGGCGAAGGCGCGGGGGTATCCCGGGCCGGACCCCACGGCCCGCAGCCTGCGCACCCGCCGCGCGGGCTCGGTGGGCGTGCTGCTGACCGAGCACCTGTCCTATGCCTTCGAGGACATGGCCTCGGTGGATTTCCTGGCCGGCATGGCAGAAGCCTCGGCCGGCGCGCAGACCACGCTCACCCTCATCCCGGCCGGTCCGGAGGGCGAGGCGGAGGCGGCCAGCCTGGTGGGCTCGGCCGCGGTGGATGGCTTTGTGGTCTACTCCGTGGCGGCCGGGGACGCCTACCTCGAGGCGGCGCGCGGCCGCGGGCTGCCGGTGGTGGTCTGCGATCAGCCGACGGATTCGGGCCTGCCGTTCGTGGGCATCGATGACCGCGCGGCGATTGCCCCGGCCGCCCGCGCGCTGGTGGAGGCCGGCCACCGCAAGATCGGCGTGCTGGCGATTCGCCTCAAGCGCGAGCGCCACGATGGCCCCATTTCGTGGGGTGAGCTCCAGGGCGCCGATATGCACGTGCAGCGCGCCCGGGTCATGGGAGCCATGGACGTCTTTGCACAGGCGGGCATCGCGCCCGAGACCGTGCCCGTGGTTACCCAGCACATCAACGATGCGCAGACCACGCGTGCGGCCGCGCAGTTGCTTCTCGACGCCCACCCAGACCTCACCGCCGTCCTGTGCACCACCGACTCCATGGCGCTAGGCGTGATGACCTATGCGCGCGAGCGGAGCATCGACGTCCCCGGCGAGCTGTCCGTTACCGGCTTCGACGGCATTGATGCGGCGCAGCGCCTTGGCTTGACGACGATCGTCCAGCCCAATAAGGCCAAGGGCGCGGCCGCCGGCCACATGCTCGCCAAGCTTATCGCCGGCGCGGAGGGCTCGGACGCGAGCGAAGCCGCGATGCTACGGCGCGTGCTGCAGACCAGCTTCGCGGCCGGGCGGACGGTGGCGCCGCCGCGCTAGGTGCCGCTTCGTTAGGCTGCGGCGTGTTAGGCAGCGCCGCCGTTGTTGGGACGGCCGACATGAGCCGCGCGGGCGGCGGCGAGTTCGGTGAGGAAGTGGGCGACGGCGTCGACGTCGGCAAGCTGCACTACGGCCGCCGTATCGCCCTCGCCGACCTTGACGCCAACGTCTGGCGGCTGGTGCAGGGCGCGGAAACCGTCCTCATCGGTGACGTCATCGCCCAAGAAGACCATGGCGGTGGCTCCGGTGCGCTCGCGCAGGTTCTCAATCCACGTGCCCTTGGTGGCCTGGGTGGCGGAGAACTCCACCACGGACTTGCCGGCCGTGCGGGGGAAGCCGCCCGGATCGAGCGCGAGAGCGGCTTCATAGGCTTGGGCGGCAGCTTCTGGATCGGAATCCTCGAGCGCGCGCAGGTGCAATACGCGCTGGAAGGGTTTGACCTCGATGTCCGCGCCGGGGAAGCGCTCCATGATCGCGCGGATCTCGGCTTCCTTGGTGGCGAGGTGCTCGCGCATCGCGGGGGTCAGTTTCGTTTCCTCCCACGAGGATTCGGCGCCGTGGGAGCCGCCGAAGAGCACGGGCTCCCGCAGAGGGCACACGCGCTGCAGGCCGTCGAGGTGGCGGCCGGAGAGAACGGCCGCGGTGGTATTCGGCAGGTGGGCCAGTTTATCCAGGGCGCTCAGTGATTCCTGGTTCATTTCGACCTCATAGATGGCCGTGGCGAAGGGGGAGAGCGTGCCGTCGAAATCCGAGACCACCGCGAGGTGCTCGGCGGCGGCAAGGGCCTTGATGGCAGTTGAAAGCGTCATGGCTTCTAGCCTACGCAACTAACCGCCGAGGGAAACCAACTTGATAGACGGCGAGTCCACCTCATCGGTGACCAGTTCCAAGACGAGCTGGTTATTGGAATTGACGGTGTAGTGAAAATCGTGGTCCGCGGAAATCAGGTTGCGCAGCAGGTTATCGGCCCACACGGACGCGCCGTGGCAATCTTCGGCGGTCTCGTCAAACTCCACCTCATCGAAGTGGAGGCGGTTGCCCTCGCGGATGTTTTGGCGCTCATCATCGGCGGAATAGGTCACCTTGCCCACCATTTGGGCGCACCCGGTGGTGCCCACCATCGTGGATTGGCCAAAACTCAACGTGGGTGCCTGCGGGATGGATTCCGGGATGGTGGAGGCGGCATCCGGGGTGGTGTTGATGGAGACTACCTGCCACTGCTTATCCAAGATCTGCTCATCGCCAGGGGCTTGGGGCTCCTCGTCGCCGGAGCCGCAGCCGGCCAGTAATGCGGCGGCGCAGGTCGCGGCAATGGGCACTGCGGCCAGGCGGGGAAAGCGAGACATCATGCGCCCGCCCCCTGTTCTTCTGCTTGGCGCAGGCAGCCCAGGAAGGACTGGGACCATAGCTGCACGTCGTGCTCGGTGACCTGCTGGTGCATGGTGAGCATGCGCTGGGTCATGGTGGAGGGGGCGTCGTCAAGCGCCTTGAGCGCATTGAGCAAGGCGGCCTTGACGGACTCGATATCGAAGGGATTGCACAGGTAGGCCTGGTTGAGCTCATCGGCCGCGCCGGCGAACTCGGAGAGCACCAGCGCGCCCGAGCCATCGTCGTGGCAGGCCACGTATTCCTTGGCTACCAGGTTCATGCCGTCCTTGAAGGGGGTCACCAGCATGACATCGGCCATGCGGTAGTAGCAGCGCAGGAGACTCTTGGCCACGCCGCGGTGCTGGTAGTGCACCACCGGGTGACCTACGCGGGCGAAGCGCCCGTTGATGCGGCCAACGGCTTCTTCCACCTTGGAGCGGGTGGCCTTGTAATGGTCGAGGCGCTCGCGCGACGGCGTGGCGAGCTGCACCAGCGTCACCTCCTCCGGGTCGAGCGCGCCGGTGTCCAGCAGCTCCTCAAAGGCGGTCAGCCGCTGCAGGATGCCTTTGGTGTAATCGAGGCGATCCACGCCCAAGATAATGCGCCTGGGCGAGCCCAGCTCTTCGCGCAGCTTGGCGACGTCCCCCTTCTCCTCCCCAGTGAATGCGGCAAAGTCCTTCGCGGCGATGGAAATGGGGAAGGCGCCCACGCCGATGGTGCGCCCCTGCGGCAGGCGAATATGCGCGGTGACCTCGCGGGTGCTGGCCTCGCCTTGTACGTCGAGGCCCTGGCGGCGGGCAAGCTCCAAGAAGTTGCGGGCATTGGCCTCCAGGTGGAAGCCGATGAGATCCGCGCCAAGCAGCCCGCGCACGAGCTCCTCGCGCCAGGGCAGCTGGCGGAAGAGATCGGCGGAAGGGAAGGGGATGTGCAGGAAAAATCCGATGGTGAGATCCGGGCGCTTCTGGCGCAGGATGCCAGGCAAAAGCTGCAGCTGGTAGTCCTGTACCCACACGGTGGCGCCTTCGGCGGCGACCTCGGCTACCTCGTCTGCAAAACGCAGGTTGACCTCGCGATAGGCGTGCCACCAATCGCGGTCATAGGTAGGGGTGACGATGAGATCGTGGTAGAGCGGCCACAAGGTGGCATTAGAAAAACCCTCATAAAAGCCCTCGAAATCGGACTCGGTGAGCTTGACTGGGTGCAGCAGCACGCCGGTATCGGTGCGGAAGGGCTCTGGCGCGGCATCGGCCACACCGGGCCAGCCCACCCAGCATCCCTGGTGTGATTCGAGGACTGGAGACAATGCGGTGACCAGACCGCCCGGCGAGGGCGTCCAGGTATGGCTGCCATCGGGCCGGGTTTCCAGATCTACCGGCAGGCGGTTGGCCACCACCACGAAGTCATTGCCACGCTCACTCATGGTGCAAGAATAACTTAAGACTTCTTAGTGGACTTCTTCGTTGCCTTCTTGGAGGCCTTCTTCGTCGCCTTCTTGGTGGCCTTCTTTGTAGCCTTCTTGGTCGACTTCTTCGTCGATTTCTTGGTGGACTTCTTCGTCGACTTCTTCGTGGACTTTTTGCTGGATTTCTTGGTCGACTTCTTGGGAGCGGCATCGGCTTGCTCCGCCAGCACCTTCTTGTGCACCAGGCCCTTTGGCTCCACGCCCAGCATGGACATCAGGGTCACGCCGTCGAGGAAGTCCTGCGCATAGGTGGCCACGATGCGGCGGGCTGCGCGGGAGGTCTCCTCCTCAAGGGCGTGATTCTGGTCAGCCTGTGGGTGGGTGTCTTGGACCTTGGGTGGCACGACGTGTCCTCCTGAACGTTGTGGAAACTACTTAAGCGCTTGCAAGAAAAGCTATCAGAGCAAATATTGTACGCTACCGGCGGCGTTTAGGGCCGCTCGGGTCCGGATTCGGTGCCCGGTTGCTCCGGTTTCTGGGCACGAAAGGTTTCGGTGCCGGGCACGGTATAGGTGGTCTTCTCGCGCTGCTGCGGCTGCGCCGGCCACTGGGAATCTTCCGGCCACAGGTCCGCGGCCGAGCGGGTATGCGGCGCATGGTTTTGGGCCTCGTGGCGCGGGTGCTGCTGCGGCGGCTTCGGCCCGAGCTTGGGTGGTAACTCCGGGCGATTGACGCGCGGGGCAAACGGGGACATCGGCACGCGCGGGATGCGCGGGGCCTTGCGGGCCAAGTGCGTGGCCTTATGGAAGGAGAAGCGGCCGATGCGCTTGAAGGTGGTGTACGGGCGGAAGTACTGCGGGCGGCGCAGGCGGCGAGCCACACGCTCGCCCAGTACTACGCCGGCGGCCAGGGCGCCGGAGATGGCCAGCGCCATCGCCATATTGGTAAAGCCGGTAATCATCTGCTCATTGAGAGAGGCGTACATGCCGCGGTAGAGCATGAGGCCGGGCAGCATCGGCGTATAGCCCACGATCATGGTGATAAGCGGCGGAATTCCCCAGCGGCGCGACATCAAACCGCCGGCGAGGCCAACGACCACCGCGGAAAGACCAGAGGCAATCACCGGGCCGACGCCGAAGGGCACCACCACGAAGTAATAGAAAATCATGCCGGCTGCGGCCGTAAGGCCAGACATGGTGATCTCAATCCAGGCTGCGCCGCAGGCCAGCGCAAAGGCAGCAGAACCCGTGCCGCCGAGCAGCACTAGCAGTGGAATTTCGTGGTAGACCGGTGGGGCCAGCGTGGCCAGCGGCGGCAGGTTAAAGCCCAGCGAATCGGCCAGCTGGATGCCCACACCGACGCCGGCGATGATGGCGCCGGTAGATAGCAGCGCCTCAAAGAAGCGGGCGGAGGAGGTAACGGGGGCGCGCGTGATGCCGTCGACAAGCGATTGCACCAACGTCAGCCCCGCCACCAGCACGATGATGCCGGAGGCAATGATCTGCGTGGGCGAGAAATTAATGCCGAAGGAGGCTGCGACGTTGTACAAAATGGCGGCCGGGAAGACGGCGAAAAAGCCGCCGACCGCATTCTGATAAAAGGGCGGCAGGCGGTAATTGGCCAACCAGGCGTTCAAGCCCATGATGAACGCGGAGACCACAAACGCCACCACGCCGACGAGCAGGTCGCCGCCAAGCATCATGGAAATCAGGCCACCCATCGCGCCCCAGCCGAGCATCACCGTGGACGGCTTATAGGGCGCGGGCATGCGGTCGATCTCATCGAGGCGCTGCTCCGCCATGGCCGGCGGCATCTGGCCGGAGTGGATGGAGCGAATGAGCTTATCGACGGCCGCGAGCTTGGAAAAATCCACGCCAATGCTCGGCACTACGCGGAAGACGTGCAGGTTCTTGCGCTGCTCGCCGGTGCCAATGGTGGTGTGGATGGTGATGGTATTCATCAAGATGTCCACGTGGCAGTAGTGCAAGCCATACGACGACGCTGCCAGGTGCACCTGGGCGCGCGCATCCGAGTTGGCGGTGCCGGCTCCGATGAGGATTTCACCAATGCGAGCGGCGATCTCCATAACGCCGCTGACCTGGGCGGCGTCGGTGAGATCGACCGGGGCGAGTGGTGATGGCGGCGGTGCGGCTTTAGCCGCGTCGATGATGGCTACCTGGCCCGAGGAAGCGCGCAGGCGCTCCCGCATAGCGGACAAAAATGACACGGAAATAACCCTCGAAAAGCGCTGGGAATGTGGGATAGATTCTGCCTGAACTTTAGCCCCTGCACCCTGTCAATGCATAGATGGGGGACCGGCTTTCCCCTCGGCGGCGGTGCTCGGGTACTATGCAACGAGCGGGATTTCTCCCGCGGTGCTGGAGTGGCGCAATTGGTAGCGCAACGCACTTGTAATGCGTAGGTTGCGAGTTCAAGTCTCGTCTCCAGCTCAAAAGGAGGCTGGGCCCCGGTGTGGGCCTAGCCTTCGGTGGTTTTTGAGGGGGCGTCGATAAGTCGAAAAAGCCGGTCGACCATGCGCTGGCGGTTAGCGGGGGATAGCTTGCGCTGGTTGAGGTGATCGTGCACCCACAGGCCGGTACTAAGAAGCATGATCAGCAGATTATCCTCGTCCGTCTCGGCGGCGGAAGGATCGACCATCCAGCGCGCATCCACCTCGGCCCACTGGGCGGAAAAATCCGGGTGGGTCTGGGAATGTACACACATCAACAGCTTGATGAGCGGATCATTTTTGCCCATCGACAATACGAGCGCGCGGGAACGCTCGGCCCAGCTGAGCTCGCTTGCCGGGTGGCCGCCGGCCAGCTTCTCGAGTTCTGCTTCCCAGCGTGCGGCGCAAAATCCATGGCAGTCTACGAGCAGATCATGGCGGGTAGGGAAGTGATAAATGAGTCCGGACTTGGACATGCCGGTTGCTTGCGCCAGGGATTCGTAGGTCAAGCCAGAGACGTCCTCGGCGGCGATGATGTCGAGCGCAGCTTCAAGGGCTGCGGTCTTTTTGTTGAGTCGCGGCATAGGGATCTCCTGATTTGGGGTTATCGCGGAAACACCAGGCGGTTATCGCGGCTAGGAGCAAGGCGAAGCAAGCTAGGCCGCCGATGGTGGAAAGATAACCGGAATTGTAGGCGCTCGCGGCGGCCGCGTGGGAAACGGGGTGATGCAGCGCGTCGGTACCCAGTTCCGCGAGGTGCGGGGGCAGTTCGCGGGCCATGAGTAGCGGCACGAGGGTGCCGGTCAGTGCAATGGAGATCAGGGTGCCGAATTCATAGGAAACCGCTTCTACGCCCGAGGCCATGCCGGTGCGATGAAGGGGAGCGGCATTGATGATGGCGGTGGAGGACACGGACATGGCAAGGCCCGCGCCGAGGCCGGTGAGCACTAGGGCGGAGACGAGTAGGGGAAGCGTCTCGCCCCGGCTCACCACCACCAGGGCCATGCCGGCGGCCATGAGCAAGAATCCGCCGCTAATGAGTGGGAGGAACCCCACGCGATGCAAGGTGGCACCACCCAGGATGGAGGTAGGGATGGCAGACAGTGCCATGGCGGAGATGATGAGGCCGGCGTGGAGGGGTGAGAGGGCGTCGACAAGCTGCAGCTTTTGGGTACTCAGCAGCTCCAGGCCGGCGAGGCCGAACATGGCACCCCCGGCCGTTAGGGCCCCGCCGCTGAAGATACGGGAGCCAAAGATGTCGAAGGTCAGCAGGGGATCTGACAAGCGAGCCTGGCGGCGGCCGAAGGCGAGCGCGCCGCAGATGAAGACGATGCCTGCGGCGGCGCTCACCGGCCAATTATGTGCCAGGGATTTGATGGCCAGCACTAGGCTGGCGAGAGTGATAAGGGAATACAGGGACGAAGGGAAGTCCCAGTGTTTTAGGGGGTTCGGAGCGTTTGGCGGGGCAAGGAGCCAGGTCAGCACAATGGCCACGACCACAACCGGGACATTGAGCAAAAAGACCGAGCCCCACCAGAAATGCTCCAAAAAGAAGCCGCCCACGGTGGGGCCAGCCGCCGCGCCGATGACGGCGACAGAACCCCAGATGCCAATGGCCGTGTTGCGCTCCACCTCATCGGGAAAGGTCAGGCGGATTAGCGCTAGGCTCGACGGCATCATGATGGCGGCGCCGCAGCCCAGGAAGGCGCGGCCTACAACCAGCGTCCAGGCGCTGGGGGAATACGCGGCGAGCAGGGAAGCGCCGCCGAAGACGGCCAAGCCGATGAGGAACATCCGCCGGTGGCCGGTGCGATCGCCCAGCGTGCCGGCGCCAAGAAGGAGGCCGGAGAGCACCAACGCGTAGGCGTTGATAATCCAGAGTTGCTGGGTATCGGTGGTGTGCAATTGCTGCGATAGCTGCGGCAATGCGGTGTAGAGGATGGAATTATCCAGCCCAACCATGAGTAACCCCAGAGAGATGACGGCGCAGAAAGACCACCGCTGGGCGGCCGTGGAGGCCGCAGCGGCGTGGTCTTGTGCGCGGGGCGGGTGGATACTCATAGCGCAGTAAACAGTACCGAACGGTCGTTACAGTTTGCAGCCGAAGATAGGTTAGTATTGCCTTCCTCACAGCTAGGTGCAGTGTGTGAGTGTATAGGAGATGAGTGGACTTTCCTGCGGTCTAAGTAGCACAGTGGTATTAACACCAATTAAGAGTTAAGGATGATTTTTAATGGCACGTAACTATGCAGAACAGCTAGTTGACACCCTGGAAAAGCAGGGTGTCGAGCGCATTTATGGCCTCGTCGGTGACTCCCTGAACCCGATCGTGGATGCCGTTCGTCGCTCCTCCATCGAGTGGATTCACGTCCGCAACGAGGAAGCAGCAGCCTTCGCTGCCGAGGCAGACTCCCTGACCACCGGCAAGCTGGCTGTATGTGCTGCATCCTGCGGCCCGGGCAATACCCACCTGATTCAGGGCCTGTACGACGCCCACCGCAACGGCGCCAAGGTGCTGGCACTGGCTTCCCACATCCCATCTCGCCAGATCGGCTCCAAGTTCTTCCAGGAGACCCACCCAGAGGCAATCTTCCAGGAGTGCTCTGGCTACTGCGAGATGGTCAACTCCGCTGAGCAGGGCGGCGTTGTCCTGCACCACGCCATCCAGTCCAGCATGGCCGGCAATGGCGTATCCGTCCTCGTTATCCCGGGTGACGTTTCCATGCAGGACGCTGAGGATGACTCCTTCGTCGAGTCCAAGATCTCTGCTGGCCGCCCGGTCGTCTTCCCGGATCCGGCCGAGGCTGCTGCCCTGACCCAGGCCATCAACGAGGCTAAGTCCGTCACCCTCTTCGTTGGCGCCGGCGTCAAGGATGCCCGCGAGCAGGTGCTCAAGCTGGCCGAGAAGATCAAGGCTCCCATCGGCCACGCCCTGGGTGGCAAGATGTACATCCAGTACGAGAACCCGTTCGACGTAGGCATGAACGGCCTGCTGGGCTACGGTGCGGCACACGAGGCCACCCACGAGGCTGACCTGCTCATCCTGCTGGGTACCGACTTCCCGTACAACGACTTCCTGCCGGATGCCAACGTGGCACAGGTGGACATCAACGGCTCCCACATCGGCCGCCGCACCAAGATTTCCTACCCGGTCACCGGTGACGTAGCCGCCACCATCGAGAACATCTTGCCGCACGTGGATGAGAAGAAGGATCGCTCCTTCTTGGACAAGATGCTCAAGAAGCACTACGGCAAGCTGGAGCACGTCGTTGAGGCTTATACCTCCAACGTGGACAAGCACACCCCGATCCATCCGGAGTACATTGCAGACCTGATTGATAGGAACGCGGATGAAGATGCCATCTTCACCGTCGATACCGGCATGTGCAACGTGTGGGGCGCTCGCTACATCACCGCCAACGGCAAGCGCGAGCAGATCGGCTCCTTCCGCCACGGCACCATGGCCAACGCCCTGCCGCAGGCACTGGGTGCACAGGCCGCTAACCCGGGCCGCCAGGTCATCACCTTCTCCGGTGACGGCGGACTGTCCATGCTGATGGGTGAGCTGCTCACCGTGAAGCTGCACAACCTGCCTATCAAGATGTTCGTGTTCAACAACTCTTCCCTGGGCATGGTCAAGCTGGAGATGCTGGTGCAGGGTCTGCCGGAGCACGAGACCGACCACGATTCCGTCAACTTTGCCAAGATTGCAGAGGCTTCCGGCATCAAGCACTTCCGCATCGAGGATCCGAAGGACGCACCGGAGCAGATCAAGAAGGCACTGGCTTATAACGGCCCGGCTCTTATCGACGTCGTTACTGACCCCAACGCCCTCTCCCTGCCACCGACGCTGACCATCGAGCAGCTCATGGGCTTCTCCAAGGCTGCAACCCGCACCGTTCTGGACGGTGGCGTTGGCCAGATGATCACCATGGCAAAGTCCAACCTGCGCAACATCCCGCGCCCGCAGGACTTCTAAATAGCGCGCTGCGCTAGCTACCACGCCCTTCCTCACCTGGGGAAGGGCGTGGTTTTCTTTTGCCCCGACCAGGCCGAGCATCCACGTTCACAGGATTCAGGCAGAAACTCTTCAGTAGGCTGGAAAGCAAGCGTGCCATGATGACGTGTTAGAAAATCACAACCTTTAAGGGAGTCTGAGGAGAACATGGAAGACACTAAACTCGCCAAGGTTCTTGTCGTCGATGACGAACCCAATATTGTGGAGCTGCTTACCGTATCGCTGAAGTTCCAGAACTTCGAGGTATTTAGCGCCAATTCCGGCAACGAGGCGCTGCGCATTGCCCGCGAGGTAAACCCAGATGCCTACATCCTGGACGTCATGATGCCGGGTATGGATGGCTTCGAGCTGCTGGGCAAGCTGCGTCAAGAAGGCCTGGACGGCCCGGTGCTCTACCTCACCGCTAAGGACGGTGTGGACCAGCGCATCCACGGACTGACCATCGGCGCGGATGATTACGTGACCAAGCCATTTAGCCTGGAAGAAGTTATCACTCGCCTGCGCGTCATCATGCGCCGCGGTGGCGCGGCGGAAGAATCCACCAACGATGCCACCATGAGCTACGCGGACCTTACCCTCAACGATGACACCCATGAGGTCACCAAGGCCGGTGAGCTCATCGAGCTTTCGCCCACCGAGTTCAACCTCCTGCGCTACCTGATGCAAAACAAGGAAGTGGTGCTGTCTAAGTCCAAGATTTTGGACAATGTGTGGCACTACGATTTCGGCGGCGATGGCAACGTGGTCGAGTCCTATATCTCTTACCTGCGCCGCAAGATCGATACCGGCGAGACGCAGCTGATTCACACCGTGCGCGGCGTGGGTTATGTACTGCGCACCCCGCGCTCCTAAAGTGCTTAAGTAATGGAAGATTCACAGGAGACCCAGGGCCAGGAACCTGCGCCCGCGACAGCGACGGCGCGCCCGCAGTCCATGTGGCATGAAGGCCTGGGCCAAGGTGAAGGGGAGAAAAAGTCCTCCAAGCGGCGGATGTTTTCCCAGATTCCGCAGGCAATGCCGCTGCGTACGTGGCTGGTCATCCTCCTCGTCGTGGTCTCCGGGCTCGGCATTACGGGCTCGTCCTTTGCGGTGAATTCCATCATGCGCAACGTGCTCTTCAATAACGTCGATGATGAGCTGCGCTCCGCGTCGACCACATGGGCGCGCGATATCAGCAATGACTTTTTCATCGGCGATCACACCAAGCGCCCGCCTACCGAATACGTGGTGCTGAACTACCTGCCCGATGGCACCATCCGCTACTCGGGACCATCCTCGACCACCCCGAATGCGGAAAATATCCCGCTCGGTGGATATCCCACCACCGTGGGTTCTATCGAGAACAACACCAAATGGCGCGCGCTCGCCTTCGCGGACTCCCATGGCGTCATCACGGTCATTGCCAAGGATATGACCCACGAAAAGGAAATCCTGCACGGCCTAGCCATGGTCCAGGTGACCATTGCCGCTATCGCCCTGGCCGCCATTGCGGCCGTGGGTTTCTGGTTTATCCGCAGGGCGTTGCGGCCGCTGCGGGTGGTGGAAAAGACGGCGTCGGAAATCGCGGCAGGCGACCTAGACAAGCGCGTTCCCAAATGGCCGCTGCACACCGAGGTGGGCCAGTTGGCCGCCGCGCTCAATATCATGCTGGGACAGCTGCAGCGCTCCGTCGTGCGCGCACAGGAGAAAGAGGAGCAGATGCGTCGCTTCGTCGGCGATGCCTCGCATGAGCTGCGCACGCCGCTGACCAGCCTGCGCGGCTATACCGAGCTCTATCGCTCCGGGGCCACCAAGGACGTGGATCTGGTCTTTTCCAAGATCGATGATGAGTCCAAGCGCATGTCCCTGCTGGTGGAGGACCTGTTGGCCCTTACCCGCGCCGAGGGCACGCGCCTAGACCTGCACCCCGTAGACCTGCTGGAGCTGGCGCTGTCCGTGGGCTCGTCTGCGCGTGCGGCCTTCCCCGGCCGCGAGATTAAGGTGGCCAATGACGCCAAGTCCATCCCGGTGGTCAATGGCGATGCCAGCCGCCTGCACCAGGTGCTGCTCAACCTGGTGACCAACGGCATCCGCCACGGCGGCGAGGAAGCCACGGTGACGCTGCGCCTGCGCCGCGAGGACAATGATGTGCTGGTCGATGTCAGCGATGATGGCAAGGGCATGTCCCAGGAAGATGCGGCGCACATCTTCGAGCGCTTCTACCGCGCGGATACCTCGCGCACCCGCGATACCGGCGGCTCCGGCTTGGGCCTGGCCATCGTCCACTCCCTGGTGGAGCAACACGATGGCAGCATTAGCGTCGACTCCGAGCTCGGCCGCGGCACCACCTTTACGGTGCGCCTGCCCGCGCTTGCCGACGCCCCCTCTGAGACCTAGTCCTCCCGAATGCCTTCCTCGTTGCAGCCGAGGTGCTGGCGAATGCGGGCGGCCGCCTCATCCATCGCGGCATCGTCGGTGTTCTCGGCGTCGAAGGCCTTGGCAAAGTCATACTCTTCCATCTTCTCGGTGGGGAAGAGGTGGATATGGGTATGCGGGACATCGAATCCAGCGATGATGTAGCCGGTGCGCGGGGTATCAAACGCGGTCTTGATAGCGCCGCCGATTTCCAGGGCGACCTCGTTGAGGTGGGCCCAGGTCTGGGGATCCAGGTCGGTCCACTTATCTACTTCCTCGATGGGCACGACCAAGGTGTGGCCGTAGCGCAGCGGCTCGATGGAGAGGAAAGCCACGCAGGTCTCATCGCGGTAGACAAAGCGAGCGGGTAGTTCACCATTAATGATCTTTGTAAATACAGAAGCCATGTGTGCCAGGCTACCCGCTGGTTATGATGGTGGGCATGCGCATTCTCGTAATTGGTTCGGGCGGCCGTGAACACGCCCTTGTCAAGGGCCTGTCCGCCGACCCCAAGAGCACCGAAATCCACGCCGCGCCGGGCAGCGCGGCCATGTCCGCCCTCGCTACCGTCCACCCGGATTACTCCGAGGTAGATGACGCTGATCGCATGGTGGAGCTCGCCCAGAGCATCGCCGCGGACCTCGTTGTCATCGGCCCTGAGGTTCCCCTCGTCGCCGGCGTGGCCGATGCCCTGCGCGCGGCCGGCATCGCTGTCTTCGGACCTAGCAAGGACGCAGCCCAGATCGAGGGATCCAAGGCTTTTGCCAAGGACGTCATGGAGTCCGCCGGCGTCAAGACCGCCCGCGCGGAACAGCTGCGTCCGGGCTCCACCGAGGACGACATTGAGGCCGCGCTCGACCGCTTTGGCCCGCAGTTCGTGGTCAAAGACGATGGCCTGGCCGGTGGCAAGGGGGTCGTGGTCACCCCGGACCGCGCCGCCGCCCGCGCCCACGTCGACGCCGTCCTCGCGGCCGGCAACCCGGTGCTGCTGGAATCCTTCCTCGACGGTCCCGAAGTCTCTCTCTTCTGCTTAGTCGATGGCGAGACCGTCGTCCCGCTGCTGCCAGCCCAGGATCACAAGCGTGCCTATGACAACGACGAGGGCCCCAATACCGGTGGCATGGGCGCCTACACCCCGCTGCCGTGGCTGCCGGAGGACGGCGTGCAGCGCATCGTGGACGAGGTCTGCGCGCCTGTGGCCAAGGAGATGGCGCGCCGCGGCACTCCCTATTCCGGCCTGCTTTATGCCGGCTTGGCGTGGGGCGAAGAGGGCCCGGCCGTAGTCGAGTTCAACTGCCGCTTCGGCGATCCGGAGACCCAGGCAGTGCTCTCCCTGCTCAAGTCTCCACTGGCTGAGGCCCTCCACGCCACGGCCACCGGCACCCTCTCCGAGCTCCCGCCGCTGGAGTGGGAGGATGGCTTCGCCGTCATCATCGTCATGGCGGCCGAGGGCTACCCGGCCTCCCCACGCAAGGGCGATGCCATTTCCGGCGCCGCCTTGGACGATCCGCAGCGCGTCCTCCACGCCGGCACCGTGCATACCGATGGCGCCTACCGCACCGCGGGCGGCCGCGTGCTCAGCGTGCTGGGCAAGGGTGCCACGCTTGCCGACGCCCGCGCAGACGCCTACGCCACCGTCGACGGCATCGAGTTTGCGGGTGGCTTTGTGCGCCGGGACATCGGCAAGCGAGCAGAAGACGGTGAGATTTCTCTCTAACCCTTCACCCCGCGGCGGGGCAGGCATGGAATAATAGCCACGTGGCTGAAAAGAAGAAGATTTCCAACGTCCTGTCCTCCCGCTATGCCTCCGCGGAGCTGTCCAATATCTGGAGCCCGGAGCATAAAATCATCTTGGAGCGCAAGCTCTGGATTGCGGTCATGCGCGCCCAGAAGGATCTGGGCGTAGACATCCCCGCCAAGGCCATCGATGCCTACGAGGCCGTGGTAGAGGACGTGAACCTTGAGTCCATCGCGGAGCGCGAGCGCGTCACCCGCCACGATGTGAAGGCCCGCATCGAAGAATTCAATGCGCTGGCCGGCTACGAGCACATTCACAAGGGCATGACCAGCCGCGATCTCACCGAGAACGTGGAGCAGCTGCAGATCCACACCTCGCTGGAGATCATCCGCGATAAGGCCATCGCAGTGGTCTCCCGCATCGGCCGCCACGCCGCCGAGTACCAGTCCCTGGTCATGGCGGGCCGCTCCCACAACGTGGCTGCGCAGGCCACCACCCTGGGCAAGCGCTTCGCAACGGCCGGCGACGAGATGCTGCTGGCCATTGAGCGCGTCGAAGATCTCTTGGCACGCTACCCGCTGCGCGGCATCAAGGGCCCGATGGGCACCTCCCAGGACATGCTGGATCTCATGGGCGGTTCCGAGGACAAGCTCGCCTCCCTGGAGACCGCTATCGCGGATTACCTGGGCTTCCACCGCATCTTCAACTCCGTGGGCCAGGTCTACCCGCGCTCCCTCGACTTCGACGCCATCTCCGCCCTGGTGGAGCTCGGCGCCGCCCCGTCCTCGCTGGCCACCACCATCCGCTTGATGGCCGGCAACGAGACCGTCACCGAGGGCTTCAAGGAAGGCCAGGTCGGCTCCTCCGCCATGCCGCACAAGATGAACGCCCGCTCCTGTGAGCGCGTCGGCGGCCTGCAGGTCATCCTCCGCGGCTACCTCACCATGGCCGCAGACCTCGCTGGCCAGCAGTGGAACGAGGGCGATGTTTTCTGCTCCGTCGTCCGCCGCGTCGCGCTTCCCGATGCCTTCTTCGCCCTCGACGGCCAATTCGAAACCTTCCTCACCGTCCTCGACGAGTTCGGTGCCTTCCCGGCCATGATCGACCGCGAACTGGAGCGCTACCTGCCCTTCCTGGCCACCACCCGCATCCTCATGGCGGCCGTGCGCGCCGGCGTGGGCCGCGAGACCGCCCACGAGGTCATCAAGGAAAACGCCGTCGCCGTCGCGCTTAATATGCGCGAAAACGGCGGCGAGCAGGACCTAGTCCAACGCCTCGCCGCCGATGACCGCCTGCCCATGGACGAGTCCGACCTCGAGGCCGCCCTGGCCGATAAGCACGCCTTCATCGGCGCCGCCGAATCCCAGGTCAGCCAGGTCCTCAACCGCATCAACGCCCTGGTAGGCGAACACCCCAAGGCCGCGGCCTATACTCCGGGCGAGATCCTCTAAAACGAGCCGCGCCGGGCGCGCTTTCCTTTCGCAGTGCGCCCCTGTCGCGGTGCGCCTTCCTTTTTTCGCATTTCGATCAAATAGTCCCCGAATCCCACGCGGATTTCGGGGCTTATTTGATCGAAACGTGCTCGCTACCCCTGGGCGCTAGAATGAAGGTCATGCGACCTGAGCTTTCTTCTTATACCCATCTTGCCTCCGGCAAGGTCCGCGATATTTACGATGTAGACGAGAACACCCTGTTGATGGTGGTCTCGGACCGCATCTCGGCTTACGACCACGCCCTCGAACCGGCCATCCCGGACAAGGGCCGCGTGCTGACCGCAACCTCGAAGTTCTTCTTCGACTCCATCGATTTCCCCAACCACCTGGCCGGCCCGCTCGATGATGAGCGCATCCCCGCCGAGTGCCTTGGCCGCGCGATGGTGGTCAAGAAGCTGGATATGCTGCCCTTCGAGTGCGTGGCCCGCGGCTTCCTCACCGGTTCAGGTTTGAAGGAGTACAAGGCCAACGGCACCGTGTGCGGTATCGAGCTGCCGGAGGGCCTGGTTGAGGCTTCCCGCCTGCCCGAGCCCATCTTCAC
This sequence comes from Corynebacterium tuberculostearicum, assembly GCF_022347385.1. GTDB lineage: Bacteria > Actinomycetota > Actinomycetes > Mycobacteriales > Mycobacteriaceae > Corynebacterium > Corynebacterium tuberculostearicum_M. The sequence continues at coordinate 42,518 of NZ_JAKRDT010000007.1, read as the reverse complement.
CCCGGCCACCAAGGCGGAACAGGGCGAGCACGATGAGAACGTTTCCTTCGACTTCGTGGTGGACAAGCTGGGCGCAGAGCGCGCCGAAGAGCTGCGCGCGGCCACCCTCCGCATCTACTCCGAGGCCGCCGCGCTCGCGGAGGAGAAGGGCATTATCCTCGCCGATACCAAGTTTGAGTTCGGCCTCGACCAAGACGGCACCCTCGTGCTGGCCGATGAAGTCCTTACCCCAGATTCCTCCCGCTACTGGCCGGCCGATTCCTACGTGGAGGGCGAGGTCCAGCCATCCTTCGACAAGCAATACGTGCGCAATTGGCTGACTTCCGATGCCTCCGGGTGGGATCAAGCCGCTGACGGCACCCCGCCCCAGCTTCCCGACGACGTCGTTTCCGCCACCCGCCTGCGCTACATCGAGGCCTACGAGCGGCTGTCCGGCAAGCATTTCGCTGATTTCCTCTCGCCCGAGGCCTAGCTCCCGCACCACGGGGTGCCACGCGTACAGTGGGACGGCATGAGCAACGAGAATCTTTCCGCCCCCGTAGCCGCCGTCCACCCCGTGACCCGTTCCTTCCACGGCCGGGAGTTCGTGGATAACTACGAGTGGCTGCGCGATAAGGAATCCCAGGAAACCCTGGATTACCTCAACGCAGAAAATGATTACACCAAGGCGAAGACCGCGCACTTGGATGAGATGACGGAGAATATCTTCCAGGAGATTAAGTCCCGCATCAAGCAAACCGATATGTCCGTGCCTTCTCGCCGCGGCGATTACTGGTACTACGGCCGCACTGAGGAGGGCAAGAGCTACGGCTACTCCTGCCGCCTCCCGGTAGAGGAGGGGGCTGACCCATGGACCGCCCCGGTTATCCCAGAGGAAGGCACCCCGGCAGGCGAGGAGATTATTCTTGACGCCAACGCGCTGGCGGAGGGCAAGGACTTCTTTGCCCTCGGCGCCGCCTCCATCTCTGATTCCGGCCGCTACCTGGCCTATTCCGTGGACTTCGCCGGCGACGAGCGCTTCGAGCTCTACATTAAGGACTTGGAAAGCGGCGCGCTTCTCGACGACCACCTCAAGGGCATCTTCTACGGCGCCACCTGGGCTGGCGACGGCTATATCTTTTACACGACCGTCGACGAGGCATGGCGCCCCGACGCCATCTGGCGCCACAAGGTCGGCACCGCGCAGTCCGAAGACGTGCAGGTGTTCAAGGAAGAAGACGAACACTTCAACGTCGGCATAGGCAGCGCTCGCTCCGATAAGTTCCTCTTCCTTGGCGTGAGCTCCAAGGTGACTTCTGAGGTGTGGGTCCTCGAAGAAGACAACCCCGAGGGTGAATTCCGCCTGCTGTGGGAGCGCGAATCCGGCGTGGACTACGACGTCGACCACGCCGTCGTCAAGGGCGAGGATTACTGGATCGTCACCCACAACGCCACCGGCCCCAACTTCGAGGTCGGCTATACCAAGGCCAAGGATGAGCTGCCCGCCCTACGCGAGCTGCCGGCGCTCTTGCCGCACGAGGAGACCACCCGCATCGAGGGCGTGGACACCTACCGCGATCAGATTGTGGTGGGCTACCGCCGCGGCGGCATCGGCCGCGCCGCCATCATGCGCGTGAACGACGGCTTTAGCGAATTCGAAGAGCTCAACTTCGACGAAGAACTCTTCACCGTGTCCGTATCCGGTAACCCCGAGTGGGACGCACCGGTGCTGCGCGTGAGCTACGTGTCTTTCACCCAGCCCTCCCAGCTCTTTGATTACCGCGTGGATACCGGCGAATTTACCCTGCTCAAGGAGCAGGAGGTTCCCGGCGGTTATAACCCGGATGACTACGTGGCCTACCGCCTGTGGACCACGGCTGCCGACGGCACCGAAATCCCCGTCTCCATTGTCCACCGCGCCGACCTCGACCGCACCCAGCCGAATCCGACCCTGCTCTACGGCTACGGTTCCTATGAGGTCAGCGTGGATCCGGCTTTCTCCGTTACCCGCCTGTCCCTCATGGATCGCGGCATGATCTTCGCCGTGGCCCATGTCCGCGGTGGCGGCGAGATGGGCCGCACCTGGTACGACGACGGCAAGATGCTCAAGAAGAAGAACACCTTCACCGATTTCATCGATGTCGCCGATGACCTCATCGCCCGCGGCGTGACCACCGCTGACCAGATGGTGGCCGAGGGCGGCTCTGCCGGCGGCATGCTCATGGGCGCGATTGCCAATATGGCCCCGGATCGCTTCACCGCCATCCAGGCCGTCGTGCCGTTCGTGGATCCGCTGACCTCCATCCTCATGCCGGAGCTGCCACTCACGGTCCCTGAATGGGAAGAGTGGGGCGACCCGTACCACGATCCAGAGGTCTATGACTACATGAAGTCCTACTCGCCGTATGAAAATATCGAGGCTAAGGACTACCCGGACATTCTGGCTATCACCTCGCTCAATGACACTCGCGTACTCTACGTTGAGCCGGCCAAGTGGATCGCCCAGCTGCGAACGACGGCCACCGGCGGCGAGTTTTTGCTCAAGACCGAAATGGCCGCAGGCCATGGCGGCGTGTCCGGGCGCTATGAAAAGTGGCGCCAGAATGCCTTCGAGTACGCGTGGACCATCAACAAGGCCACTGGCTTGGAGAAGTAAAACCCGGATAGGGGGCCAACGCGCGAATCCTGAATTCCTGTGCGATAATTTTCCTTATGAATGGCCACCTTCTGGTATCTATCTCCAGCATCTTTGATGACACACGGAAGCAGGCTAGCCGGCTCCTCTCGATCCTTGATCGGGAGGAGATTCCTGTTTCCCTGCTGATTGCCCCGCATATCGACGGCAACTGGCACCTCGCCAAAGACAAAGACACCAAGAAGTGGCTGCAAGACCAAGCCGATGCCGGCCGCGTTCTTATCCTGAACGGTTTTGATCGCTCGGTGCAGGGCCGCCGCGCGGAATTCGCCAACCTCGATTCGCACGAGGCGAAGCTGCGGCTCGCCGGAGCTACCCGCCAGATGGCGAAGATCGGCTTCGAACCCACCATCTTCGCGCCCCCTCGCTGGCGCATGTCGCCCGGCACCTTGCAGGTCTTACCGCAGTTCAAGTTTGAGGTAGCCGCCTCCACCCGCGGTATTCTCCAGATTAATTCCGGAAAGTTCCACCAGGCCCGCAACCTTTCTTTTGGTGAGGGCTTTGGCTCCGCCAAGTGGTGGCGCAAGAACATTATTCGCGCTGCTGAGCGCTCAGCCCAGCGTGGCAACACTGTCCGCCTTTCGGTTTCCGGACGCAACCTGGATGACCGCAAAGTAATCAATGACTTCGTCAAAGCCGCCGACCGAGCTATCAACGCCGGCGCGATCCCTGCCGATTACGGCGCTTATCTTCCAAAGTAGCCCGCGCATTCCCTCGCCAGAGGCTCCGCGGAGCAATAAGCACAGCTTCGCGATTTTCGTCCATATAAACGCCCATTTCCGTCGACGGTTGTGGTGGTTTATATGGACGAAAGTCGTGAAATGACAAAAAGGCCCCGCCGCTAGGGAGTCTTCCTCGGAAGCGTGCGGGGCTAGGGCTAATGGGTGATTAACGCTGCAGGCTAGTGATGAAGTTCTTCACTTCCTTTGGCAGCATGACCCAGATGGGGGCCGGGATGGCCTTCTGGAGGTTGCCGGTTACTGCGAGGAAACCAGGGATGGCGACGAGGCCGGCGATGGCTGCGATGGCGGCGGCGATGCCGGCACCGACGGAGCTGGTGCTGGAGCTAGAGCCGGAGGCAGGCTTGCCCGGCTTCTCAGAAGGATTCTCGGAGGGCTTGTCCTCTGGCTTACCTGGCTCATCGGAAGGCTGGTCTGCAGGATTGTCTGCAGGATCATCCGGCTGGCCGGCGGAGTCGTCCGCGCCGAGGGTGAAGCCGACCTTGACCGGGTCGTGGTCGGAGGCGCGGAATGGGGAGTCATCGTAGAAGTCCACGATGTTGTAGTTGCGGCGGGAGTATTCGAAGGCGACGGGTTCATCGGCATTGATGTTCCACACTTGGGCGTCGTCAAGCGTGCCGGTGGCAACCTTGTTGGCCAGCACGTGGTCGAGGGTGCCAAGCAGGCCGGAGAACTGGTAGGAGGGGTCAGCCTCGTACTTTTCGGCAGGGACGGTGAAGCCATCGTTGCGGAAGACATCGAGCGCGGTTTCGTGGGTGTAGGTATTGAAATCACCCAGGGCGAATAGCGGCTTGTCCTTCCAGTCCTCCTGCTTGTGCAACGCATCGAGGACGGCCTGGGCCTGTGCGTTGCGGACGTTCGGGTTATTGCCCTGGCCGTCGCCGGAGTCGGCGTCGTCCTTGGCCACCGAGCCCTTGGACTTGAAGTGGTTGGCCACGGCAACGAAGGATTCCTCGCCCTCCTTTAGCGGCTGGAACTCCTGGGCGAGTGGCTCGCGAGCGGTGCCGGTGAAGCGATCATCCTGGAAGATGCGGGATTCGCCGATGGGCTTGACCACATCCTTGTGATAGATGAACGCGGTACGGATGACGTCCGGGGAGTCCGGTACGGCGTCCTGGGAAGGCGAGGGGACAAAGGCCCACTTTTCGGAACCGGCGGCCTCGTTGAGCTTTTCTGTCAGGTGCTTGAGCGCCTTATCGCGCTGGGCGAAGTCACCGGTGACGGCGTAGCCATCTTCGATTTCGGAAAGGCCGATGACGTCGGCATCGAGGCCGTTGATGGCGGCGACAATCTTGCGTTCCTGGTCTTCTAGTGCCGATTCGGTATAGGCGCCGCGGGTCTTACCGCGGTTGACGGTGACCTTATTGCCCTCGCGGTCGGTGTAGGCGCTGCCGCCGAATTCCTCGCCCAGGGAGGTGAAGTAGTTCAGCACGTTGAAGGCGCCGATGGTGTACTCGCCCTTAACGTCATCGATGGCGTGGAGCTCGGCCGCGCGGGAATCCTCCCAAGAGATGGGCAGGTCTGCGCCCTTGGTGTTGCCGGTGACCGGGGTGGTGGGCTGGAAGCGCCACTGCTTATGAGAGAAGCCCACGATGACGGGATGCTGGAAAGTCACGGTATCGGTGGTCCGCAGGGACTTGATGGTCTGGGCATCATCCTGGGCGATGTACGGCAGCGGGGTATTCTGGTCGGTCTTGAGATAGTCGCGGGTGCGGCCGTCATCCAAGGTGACCAGCTTATCGGCGTTGTCCTTGGTGAGCTTCTGGATATCGGAGTTGGGATCCGTGGAGGGGGAGAAGATATCGGAAGGCTGGCGCAGAGCTTCCTTGCCCGGGGCGAGGCCGACCTCGCCGTATTGGTTGAGCGAGTAGTTATTGGTCACGGTGTGCTCGCCAGGCTGGATGAGCATGTGCTCGAAGGGCTCGCGGGCCTCGTTGCCATCGGGAAGCTGGTCCACCTTGAGTGGGGTGACCTTCTCCAGCGGGGTATCGAGCTGCGTGACCGTGGAGGCGGTGAGCTGGGTGGAGCCATAGAACTCGGAGACTTTGCCGGTGACCTCGACGGAATCTTCCAGGGCTGGGTACTGGTCGGCCGGCTTATCACCCATGTAGACAAAGATGGCCTGGGAAGCATCGGTGGACTCGGCGCCGGTGCCACCAGTCTGGATGGTAAAGCCATTAAGGCCGCCTTCGGACCACACGCCGGTGACGACGCCCTCGGTGGCCACGGTCTGGTCCTTGAGCGGGGATTCGGCGCCGGTGCCCTGGATATCCGCGATGGCGGTGACGCCCTCGGGGGCCGGCTGCTCGGGCTCGGCCGGCTCCTCAGGCTGCGGGGCGGGGGCTTCGTTACCGGAGTTGGTCGGGGTAGGGGCGCCGGTGGTGAAGTCGGCGGCGTTGTCATCGGTATCGGTGCCCTCGGCGTCGCGGGAAGCGGACTTGGCATTGGACAGGCCCGCGGCGGCGGTGCCTTCCTTGAGGGAAGCGGCGCCGTAGCCGATGGCATCGATGGGGGTACCGGTGGCGTCGGCAAGCTGCACGGAGCCCTTGGAGCCGGACATGTTGAGGCTGCCCTCGGCATCTGGGGCAGGCAGGGCCTCGCCCGCGCCATTGCCGGCCGCGCCTTGCACTAGGAAGTAGCCGTGCGGGGCGATGGTGCCGGAAAGGTCCACCTTGCCGCCGGTATTGCCGGAGGCGGAGAAGTACTCCACGGTGTAGCCGGTCAGGTCAATCGGGGCATCGGTGGGGTTATAGAGCTCGATGAAGTCATGGGTGAAGGCAGCGCCCTTATTGCCGCCTCCCCCGTAGACCTCGGAGATGACTGCGGCGGAGCCATCGGTGGCGGCCGTGGCAGTAGGAACGGCAAGGGCGGCAGAAGACAAGGCGGTGGCAAGTGCCAGCGCGCCCAGGCGGCGAGAAGACATAGATTCAACCTTAAAAAGAGAGCGACAGTGTGCGTTATTTATTAGTAGAGGGCCGCGCCGGGCCAGGCTGGAGCGCGCGCCGAAGTTTGCCAGAGCGTCGTTTGGGGTTCACGTAGAGTTTGCCCAACCGGGGTGAAACCCACACTGCGGGGGTGAGTCTAGGTAAAAGGCGGGGGTGCCAACTAAACTAAGCCGCGCAGACCAAAGCCCCATACAGTAAGGCAAATATTTCATGGCTCGTGTAGTTGTCAATGTCATGCCCAAGGCGGAGATTCTGGATCCGCAGGGCCAAGCCGTCGTCCGCGCGCTGGGTCGCATCGGGGTATCCGGTGTCAGCGATGTGCGCCAGGGAAAGCGCTTCGAGCTCGAGGTCGATGACTCCGTTACCGCAGAGGACATGGAGAAGGTAGCCGCCACGCTGCTGGCCAATACCGTCATCGAGGACTACGAGGTTGTTGGGCTGGAGGTCAAGTAAGTGACCGCCACAATCGGAGTAATCACTTTCCCCGGAACCCTGGATGATGTGGATGCCGCTCGCGCTGCCCGCACCGCCGGCGCAGAGGTCAAAAGCCTCTGGCACGCAGATACCGATCTGCACGGCGTGGATGCGGTAGTAGTGCCGGGCGGTTTTTCTTATGGTGACTACCTGCGCTCGGGCGCGATTTCCGCGCTCGCGCCGGTGATGCAGTCCGTTATCGATCGTGCGAAGCAGGGCATGCCGGTGCTCGGCATCTGCAATGGCTTCCAGATCCTTACCGAGGCGGGCCTGCTGCCAGGCGCGCTGACCCGCAATAAGGGCCTGCACTTCCACTGCACCGATACCTATCTCGAGGTGGCCAATTCCACCACCGCATGGACCAGCGAGTTGGAGCAGGGTCAGAAGATCCTGGTGCCGGCCAAGCACGGCGAGGGCCGCTTCCAGGCCGGCGATGATGACATCGCCCGCATCGAGGGCGAGGGCCGCGTGGTCTTCCGCTATACCGATAATTACAACGGTTCCGTCAACGGCATTGCCGGTGTGAGCGATGAGTCCGGCCGCATCGTCGGCCTTATGCCGCACCCCGAGCACGCCATTGACACGCTAACCGGCCCATCCACCGACGGACTGGGACTTTTCGTATCCGCCATCAAGGCCGTCGCGCAGGCGCCGGCGGTTTAAGGAGGCCATTTTCATGACCGTTCATAATGACACCGTAGAAAAGGCGCAGTCCACCCCGGACGAGCAGCAGCCCTACGCGGAGCTCGGCCTGAAGGACGACGAGTACCAGCGCATCCACGATATCCTAGGCCGTCGCCCCACCGATGCGGAGCTGACCATGTACTCCGTCATGTGGTCCGAGCACTGCTCCTATAAGTCTTCCAAGACGCACCTGCGTTACTTTGGTGAGACCATGACCGAGGAGATGGGGGAGAAGATCCTCGCTGGCATCGGTGAGAACGCCGGCGTGGTGGATATCGGAGACGGCAACGCGGTGACCTTCCGTGTGGAGTCCCACAACCACCCTTCCTACGTGGAGCCTTACCAGGGTGCGGCCACCGGCGTGGGCGGCATCGTCCGCGACATTATGGCCATGGGCGCTCGCCCGATTGCCGTGATGGACCAGCTGCGCTTTGGGCCTGCCGACGCCCCCGATACCAAGCGCGTCCTTCCCGGCGTGGTCTCCGGCGTGGGTGGCTACGGCAACTCCCTGGGCCTGCCCAATATTGGTGGCGAAACCGTCTTTGATGAGACCTATGCCGGTAACCCACTGGTCAACGCCCTGTGCGTGGGCACCCTCAAGGTCGATGACCTCAAGCTGGCCTTTGCATCTGGCAAGGGCAACAAGGTCATGCTCTTCGGCTCCCGCACCGGCCTGGATGGCATCGGCGGCGTGTCCGTGCTGGCCTCCGATACCTTCGAGGATGGCGCCGAGCGCAAGCTGCCGGCCGTGCAGGTGGGCGACCCCTTTGCGGAGAAGGTCCTCATCGAGTGCTGCCTGGACCTCTACCACGCCGGCGTGGTCGTAGGAATCCAGGACTTGGGCGGCGCGGGTCTGGCCTGCGCCACCTCGGAGCTTGCTGCCTCCGGCGATGGCGGCATGGAAGTCAACCTCGATAATGTACCGCTGCGCGCGAAGGACATGACCGCGGCCGAGATCCTCGCCTCCGAGTCTCAGGAGCGCATGTGCGCCGTTGTGGCTCCGGAGAACGTGGCGAAGTTCCGCGAAATCTGCGAGCACTGGGACGTCACCTGTGCTGAGATTGGTGAGGTCACCGAGGGTAACCACCTGGTCATCCGCCACCAGGGCGAGGTCGTCGTGGATGCCCCGGCCGGCACCATTGCGGATGAGGCTCCGGAGTATGACCGTCCGTATGCCCGCCCGGAGTGGCAGGACGAGCTGCAGAAGTACCAGGGCACCGACAAGCGTGGCCTGGTTGAGGCCCTGCAGAAGCTCGTGTCCTCCCCGGCGCTGTGCTCGCGCGATTTCATCATGAACCAGTATGACCGCTACGTGCGCGGCAATACCGTCCAGTCCCACCATGCGGACGCCGGCGTGCTGCGCATCGATGAGGAGACCGGCCGCGGCGTGGCCGTTTCTGCCGATGCTTCCGGCCGCTACACCAAGCTGGATCCGAACATGGGCGCCCGCCTCGCGCTGGCGGAGGCCTACCGCAACGTCGCCGTCACCGGTGCCAAGCCCGTGGCGATCACCAACTGCCTGAACTACGGCTCCCCGGAGAACCCCGACGTTATGTGGCAGTTCCGCGAGTCTGTGCATGGGCTTGCCGACGCCGCCGTGGAGCTTTCCATCCCCGTCTCCGGCGGCAACGTCTCCTTCTACAACCAGACCGGCGAAGAGCCGATCCTGCCTACCCCAGTGGTGGGCGTGCTGGGCGTTATCGATGACGTGCACAAGGCCATCGGCAACGAGCTCGGCACCGTGGGCGAGAAGGAAGTGCTCATCGCCCTGGGTGAGACCAAGGATGAGTTCGGCGGTTCCATCTGGCAGCAGGTCAGCGCCGATACCTCCGATGCTTCCTCCCTCAATGGTCTGCCGCCGCAGGTAGACATGGCCAACGAGAAGCGCTTGGCCGAGTTCTTCCACGGCAATGAGCTGCTCACCGCCGCACACGATATCTCCGAGGGCGGCCTTGCCGTCACCGCCTTTGAGATGGCAAAGCGCGCCGGTGCTACTGCCGACGGCGCCGGCCTCGGCCTCAACCTAGACCTCACCGCGGTCCACGAGGACGAGTTCGTCGCCGCCTTCTCCGAGTCCGCCTCCCGCGTGCTCGTGGCCACCACCGCCGACCACGCCGATCAGGTCCTCGCCCGCGCCGGCGAGCTGGGCATCCCAGCTGCCATCGTTGGCGAGACCACAGAAACCGGAGCACTTACCCTCGGCGGCGAGTCCGTCGCCATCTCCCAGCTGGTCTCCGCCTGGTCCGCCACTCTGCCGGACCTCTTTGACCACGCGGTGGGTGCTAACTCCGTGGTGGAGTAAACCGCTGCTCATTCCCGTCGCACAATGACGTGAAAACACGAAAAGCCCAGCTTCGGCTGGGCTTTTCTTCTGCGCAAGGCCACTTAGTGGAGCCCGTTATTCTCGTCAATCCACTGGTCGATGCGCTCAAAGATGGCATCCGAGAGCGCATCATTGTGATACTTCGAAAACATCGTGGTTCCTTTGCGCATCTGGCCCAAAGCAAGCTCGCGTGCCGCGAGCAAGATGGCATCATCCATCAAGAATTCCTTGATGAGGAATTCGTCCATGATTATGGCCTTGACGGGACCAGCTGAGCGATAGCTACCCCGGTACACAAAATCACGCATATATAGGGGCGGCTGGTAAGAATCGGCCACATTGAGAGTGGCGACGGGCGTCCATTCTCCGTCCTGGTAACCACGCACGAGTCTTAGGTAGATCATTTCCACGTTATTGACGCTAAGGGCGGCCACGCGTTTGTCCGTTGGGCGCCGGTTGGTTGAAGGCATGGCGGTGACAGTCCAGGTCTTCTTTTCGGTCAGGTGCGGGTAGGGAATGACATAGGCTACGTATGCAGCAAGAGAATTGAGCGCTTCTTCGAAGTGAGGTTGCTGCTGCAGCTGATCAAAATTCTTATTGGATAGGGTGCGTCCGCGAGCCACTTCGGCCCTGTCTCCGATGTGGATTTCTTCGTCATCGGTTGCTGCAACGTCGAGCCATGCCGCTTGCTCTTGCTGGTCGATGAGATCGTCCAAAGGTGAATCGCCCAAAGGCTGTGCCAGGAGCGTTTTATTGCGCAGGAGAATTCCGGATCTACGCCGCCGTTGAATTTCGCCATATTCCGCCATATTCAAGTCCTTTGCAGCAACCTCAGCGAAGTTGATGGCGATAATATCCGGGTAGGTTCTCCGGTGTTTGGCAAGGCGGATAGGGAAGTGAATTGTTTGTCCAACGTATTGCTCGCCGTTGGCGAATTCCAGCACGTAGATGCCGCATTCGTTCTTCAAGGACAGCACCGCAGAGGGAGCTAGATCCGACGTAAAGTTCCATCGTTTGAATCGCAGTGTGTCCATAATCCAACTCCTTGAACATCCTTAAGTAGCCGACCTAATTTTTGCCAAGTCTTGGTCATGAGTGCAAAAGAATTCAGGCACAATACTGGTATGTCAAAGTTCTCTGAAGTACTGGATCAACTGCGCGAAAACCAACCAAAGGCGAAGTATGGCATAGCTTTTGAAAAGCTAATGGTCAACTATTTCAAGACCGATCCCACGCTGAAAGCGCAGTTCGATGAGGTCACCCGCTGGGTTGATTGGCGCTATAACGGCGGCAAGGCGGATACGGGAATTGACTTAGTTGCTCACCGCGTAGATGACGGCACGTGGATGGCCATCCAGTGCAAGTTCTATGCTTCGAATGCGCGTATCCAGAAATCCCACCTCGATTCCTTCTTTGAGGCCTCAGGGCATTCCTTTGAGACCGAAAACGGCAGCGAATACTTTGGCAGCCGTATGATTATCTCCACCACGGATCATTGGTCTTCACATGCGGAAGCGGCGTTGGCCAACCAGATGATTCCCACCAGCCGCATCGGAATTTCTACCATTGCCGAGTCCCCGATCAACTGGGATGTGGCGTTCCCAGGCTCTGAGGTTCGGGACAAAAATATTCAAATCAACCTTTCACAGCGCGAAACCTTCGAACCGCGCCCGCACCAGCAAACGGCCATTGATAAAGCCATTGAGGGATTTGAAACCCATGACCGCGGCAAGCTCATCATGGCCTGCGGTACCGGAAAGACCTTCACCGCGCTGCGCTTGGCGGAGCGCGTCGCCGAAGAGAATGGTGGTAAAGCCCGCATTCTGTTCCTCGTTCCCTCCATCTCCTTGTTGTCGCAGACACTAAAGGAGTGGACCGCTCAAGGCCGCCTAGACATGCGTGCCTTCGCGGTGTGCTCGGACTCCAAGGTCTCAAAGAAGGCGGAAGACATTGCGGTCTATGACCTCGAGGTTCCTGTATCTACAGACGGTGAGGAGATTACGCAGCGCTTTGCTTCTGGCAAGCGCGCTAAGGGCCTCAATATCGTCTTTTCTACGTACCAGTCCTTGCCGGCGGTCCATGAAGCGCAGCAGCAAGGGCTAGATGATTTTGATTTGGTCATCTGCGATGAGGCCCACCGCACCACCGGCATCACCTTGGCTGGTGAAGACGCCAGCAACTTTGTACGCATCCACGATGCTGACTACATCAGGGCTTCTAAGCGTCTCTACATGACTGCCACGCCAAGGCTTTATGATGACGCGGTAAAGGGCAAGGCCGCTGAGCACTCCGCCGAGCTGACCTCCATGGATGATGAGGGCATTTACGGTCCTGAGTTCTACCGCCTTGGCTTTGGGGAGGCGGTGGATAAGGGCTTATTGACTGATTACAAAGTTCTTGTCATGACGGTCGATGAGTCCGTGGCCGCGGAAGCGATGGCTCGCAGCGACGACAACCAGATAAACCTCACCACGGCTTCGGCGATGATCGGTGCTTGGAATGGTTTGGCCAAGCGCTCTGGTGAATTGCAGGGCAAGAAAGGCGGCTTTGAGGAAAACGCCCAGTCTATGCAGCGCGCTGTGGCCTTTGCCAAGGACATTAAGACCTCACAGCTCATCGCTGATACGTATCCTTCGCTCATTGCCACCCACCAAGAGCTGCTCAAGGATAAGGCAGTGCTGAACGATGTCTCCTTGACCAACGTTGATCTGCGCGTTGCTGCACAGCACGTTGATGGTGGTATGAACGCCATGGAGCGAGGCACCAAGCTTTCCTGGATCGAATCCCCGGCAGGTGAACACGAAAGCCGTATGCTTACCAACGCCCGCTGCCTGTCCGAGGGCGTGGATGTGCCGGCGTTGGATGCGGTTGTATTTTTTAACCCACGCAATTCTATGGTGGACGTGGTCCAGTCCGTTGGTCGCGTAATGCGTAAATCTGCGGGCAAGGATTACGGTTACATCATCTTGCCGGTGGCGGTGCCACCGAATATTTCGCCTTCGGAAGCGCTTGACGATAATCAGCGCTTCAAGGTGGTGTGGCAGATCCTTAACGCGCTGCGTGCCCACGATGATCGCTTTAACGCCAAGGTGAATTCGATTGCGCTTAACGGAACGAATGCGCAAGATGAACTGCCCATTGATGTCAACCACGTGTCTGGTGACAAAGAGAAAAGCGATAAAGAAAAGCTTGATGGGGTAGATAGCACCAAGTCCCCTGAGGCGTTCGACGATGCCACGGCTATGACACAGCAGATTGCATTGTTCTCGTTAGAGCAATGGCAAGAGGCTATCTATACCAAGTTGGTGGATAAGGTCGGCACTCGCACCTACTGGGAAGATTGGGCCGATGACGTGGCCACCATCGCGGAGAATCAGATCGCCCGCATTAAATCCCTGCTGGAAGGTGCGGATGGCACACTGCGCCAAGAATTTGATGACTTTGTTGAAGGCCTACGCAATAACCTCAACGATGGCATCACCGACGACGATGCTATCTCGATGCTCTCGCAGCATCTCATCACCGCACCGGTATTTAACGCGTTGTTTGAAAACCATGACTTCATCACCCATAACCCCGTGGCACAGGTGATGGAGAAAATGGTTAACGCTCTGTCCAAGGCCAACCTCGACACGGAAACAGAGTCTTTGGAGAAATTCTATGAGTCCGTGCGCGTGCGTGCTTCTGAGGTGACCTCCGCTTCCGGTAAGCAGCAGGTGATTAAGGAACTGTACGAGCGCTTCTTCCGCAAGGCCTTCAAGAAACAAGCTGAGGCGCTCGGCATCGTCTACACCCCAGTCGAAATCGTTGACTTCATCCTGCGCGCCGCTGACGACGTATCCAAGAAACACTTCGGTAGGGGCCTGAGCGATGAAGGCGTAAGCATCCTTGATCCCTTCGCGGGCACTTCAACGTTTATGGTCCGCTTGCTGCAATCGGGCCTCATCAAGCCGGAGGACCTCGCGCGCAAATATGCCAACGAGCTTTTTGCCACCGAAATCATGCTGCTGGCTTACTACGTCTCCGCCGTCAATATTGAGACCACCTACAACGCCCTGCGTGAGGAAGCAGCTCTCCGCAACGGGGAACCAATTCCGGACTACGTACCTTTTACCAACATCGCTCTGGCCGATACCTTCCAAATCCACGAAGACGGTGACATTCCGGATCTCAACGTCTTCCGCGAAAACAATGCCACCATCGAGCGCCAAAAGAATGCACCCATCAACGTAGTTATTGGCAACCCGCCATATTCTGCCGGTCAAAAGTCCGCCAATGACCTGAACGCCAACCAAAAATATCCGAGCCTGGACAAGCGGATTGCGGAAACCTATGCGGAGAAATCCACAGCCACCAATAAGAACTCCTTGTACGACTCATACCTGCGTGCTTTTAGGTGGGCCACCGACCGCATCGGTGACCAAGGCGTAGTAGCCTTCGTGTCCAATGGCGGATGGATAGACGGCAACACTGGCGACGGCGTGCGCTTATCGATGGCCGAGGATTTCACCGACCTTTATGTGTTTAACCTTCGCGGGAACCAACGTACCGCAGGTGAGCAATCACGAAAGGAAGGCGGCAAAGTCTTCGGATCTGGTTCCCGCAGTACTGTAGCCATAACGGTCGGTGTTAAAGATCCAACAAAGTCAGGCTTTGAGCTGCACTACCGTGACATCGGCGACTATCTTACCGCCGAGGAGAAGCTTGGCGTCGTCGACTCTTCCTCAATTGAAACCATTGACTGGCAATCCATTACACCAAATAAAGAGGGTGACTGGCTGAATCAGCGATCGGAAGAGTTCGAGACTTGGCCAGTGTTAGGCGAGAAGAAAGCCTCATCAACAACGATTTTTGGGTCTTTTACCCGTGGTTTGGAGACAGGTAGAGATACATGGGTCTATTCATTCAACAAGCTGCAACTTGAAGAACAACTTCTAGCTTTCGGGCGCGTATATGAACAGGCGCGATCCGAATTTCATAAGCAAGAATTGCTAGGCGATGGAAAAGGGGAGTCACTGGTTGCAGATTTCTTGCAGTTCAATCCTGCTTTTGCTGACGCTAGTCGGATTAAGTGGAGCCGTTCGCTGCGGAATTCTGTCTACCGAAATACAAAATTTGATTTTGATACTGGCAGGATTGTAAAAAGTCTCTACCGGCCATTTTGTTCACAGCATGTTTACTACGACAGGTTGTTGAATCACGAACGTTCACAACTCCCTTCAATGTTTCCGACTCCAATACACAGCAACATCGGGCTCTCAATTGCAGGACCTTATCCAAACGTTGCGGGCAGTCTGTTGGCAACAACTCTGCTTCCGGATTTGAACGTGTTCACTGCTAGCCAGTATTTCCCCCGCTTCACCTGGGCCGCCGTTTCGGCCTACGATGGTGGGCTGTTTGGTGAGGGGGACGTCGTCAAGCAGGGTGAGGCCAGCATCTACGGCTCGATTGGTGAGGTCGTCGACGGCTACGTCCGCGTGGACAACATCACTGATGAAATTAAGGCTCTCTATCGCGATGCGTTGGGTGCTGACATCACGGGTGATGACATTTTCCACTTTGTCTACGGCAAGTTGCATGACCCTGTCTACCGCACGAAATATGCGGCTGACTTGAAGAAGACGCTGCCGCATATTGAGACGCCGATGACGCGTGCGGAGTTCGATAAGTTTGTTGCGGCTGGTAAAGAATTAATGGACTTGCACGTGGATTACGAGTCCGTGGATCCGTGGCCGCTGGATATTCAGGTCAAGGGTGATGAGTCTGACCGTGAGACGTGGCGCGTGGTCAAGATGAAGTGGGCCAAGCGCAAGGACCCAGAGACTGGCAAAAACGTCAATGACGTGACCAAGCTGATCTACAACAAGCAGGTGACCATCGCTGGTATTCCTGCGGAGGCGGATGAGTACATGTTGGGCTCGCGCTCTGCGGTGGCGTGGCTGATTGACCGCTATCAAGTCAAGAAAGATAAGGCCTCCGGTATTGTTAATGACCCGAACGATTGGGCCGATGAGGTGGGCAATCCGCGCTACATCGTGGAGTTAATTGGCAAGGTCACGCGTGTGGCGATGGAGACGGTACGCATTGTTGATGGGCTGGCAGAGGAAGGTTCTGCTGTGGAAAGTTAGCAGCATTTCGAGGCGATTTTCCTTGAAGCCCTCCGGCCACGTCCGTAGACTTACGGTATCGTAGGTTTCTTGTTCGGGTTCGTTGCGGCTAGCAGAAGGGAAGTACCTCGTGGCACAGATTCATGCGGATAGTGCGCCGGGGCCGGGCCTTGTCCAGCGCACTTACTGGATGGCGGACCGCGGACCAAGGCCGCTGAGCCGCGGCTGGGGACATGCGATTGCAGCATTGCTGTCGGTGATTGCCTCCACCGTGCTCATTACCTATGCGTGGATGACGCTGCAGTGGTGGCAGGGGCTAGGTGTGACCGTCTACGGCGTGGGACTGGTGGGTCTCTTTGGCGTCTCGGCGCTCTACCACCGCTACCCGTGGGCGAGCGCGCGTGCCGTGCAGTGGTGGCGGCGAGCGGACCATGCGACCATCTCGGTATTTATTGCGGCGACGTATACGCCGTTGTGCCTCATCGTGCTGTCGCCAGTGCAAGCGGCGTGGATGCTAGGCGTTGCCTGGGCAGGAGCGATTCTCGGCGTGATTTTGAACCTGGTGTGGATTAGCCATCCGCGCTGGTTAGATGTGGTGGTCTACCTAGCGCTGGGATGGCTGGTGCTGCCGCTCTTGCCCACGCTGTGGACGCAGGCGGGGGCCGCTGTGGTCTGGCTGCTTTTTGCCGGCGGCGTGGTGTACTCGCTAGGTGCGCTGGTCTATGGCTTTAAGTGGCCAGGGCGCAACGCGCGCTACTACGGCTACCACGAGCACTTCCACACCGCGACTATCGCGGCTGCGGTGGTACACCTCGTGGCGGTGTGGATGGTCGTGGTTCAGGGGGCTGCTTAGTCGGCGTCGGGGAAGAGCTTCGCGGGATCGGTGTCGGTGCTGATCGCAGCAGCTAGCAGCATGCGTGCTTGGGGAGCGCGCAGGGTGCCAGAGGAGATAACGCCGGCGTCGGCAAGCGTGGCACCGCCACCGGCGCCGCCGTAGATGCCCTCCACTGGGCCGTGATCCACGCGGGTGGTGAGCACAACCGGAACCTTCTTGGCCGCGGCCTTAGCGGCCTGGGCTAGCTCGTCGCCGATATTGCCGGCTCCCATTCCTTCAATCACGATGCCTTCGGCGCCGCTGTCCAAGGAGCGCTGGATAAGATCGGCCGGCGCGCCGGGGTAGGCGGCGATGATATCGACGCGGGTATTGCCCAGCGGCTTAAACTTCAGGGCCTTCGGGCGCTGAGGCTGCTTCTTGCCATTGTTATTGGCAAAGCCATCGGCTTTGGTGGTGTCGGACTTGAAAGCACCACGGGCCGGGATGACGTGATCCGCGAAGGCGATGAAGGTACCGCGGCCCTGGTTGGCGGCATCGGTGACGGTTGTGATCGCTAGTGCTAGGTTGTCCGGACCATCCGGATCCGGGTCATCAAAGGGGCGCATCGCTCCGGTAAGGGCTACCGGCTTATCGCTGTCCTGGAAGGTATCGACGGCGATGGCGGTCTCTTCCATGGAATCGGTGCCGTGGGTGACCACTACGCCATCGACATCATCGCGCTGTAGTTCCTTATTTACGGCCTCGATGATGGTATCGGTATCGTCCAAGGTCATCGCGGAAGAATCCAGCTTGGCAATGTCTTTGACCTCTAACGTGAGCTTGTCCTGGTCAAAGGTGCCGGAAAGGGGCTCCACCAGCTTGGAGCCGGTAACGGTGGGAACCACCGCACCTGTCTTATCGTGCGTGCTGGCGATAGTGCCGCCGGTAGAAAGGACCACCACGTGGCCCTCGGCGGTGGCGCGTGGACCCTCGCTTTCCGTTGTGGCGGTTTCGGTGGTTTCCTCTGAGGTTGCTAGCGCGGAACTGGTGGCGCTCTGCGGCGCGGAAGACACGGGTGCGGCGGCCGAAGTCTCCTCTTCCGGGCGGTTATCCGGATTCTGGCAGGACGCCAAGAGACAAGCGGAAGCGGCTAGGGCGAGGCCGGCGCGGGCCGAGCGGCGCAACGTTGGGGTGTGCATATTCCCTCGTTTCTGTGTGGATATAAGCGCAGACGGCAGGAAACGTCGTCCGCGTATAAATCCATCTAAAGCAGAAAGACGGGTCGGCCGCTGCCACTATGGACTTGCTAACACCGAAACGAGGGGAGAGCAGTTAATCGATGTGCTGATTTGTCGGCGCTACCACCAAAGGCTTTGGCGAGTACTTGGCACGCAGCTCGCGCAGCACGGTGGCGTGCTCGGCCAGGCGCTTGTCTTCCTCGGTGTGCGGGTGGAAGGGGCGGGCTACCTGCGGCTGGCCATCGTGGTCCAGGGCGATATAGGCCACTGTGGCATGGATGGCGGTTTGCAGGTTATCGCGGCCGCCGCGCGGGTTGCCGGAGCGGACGTGGATGGACATCTGCATGGAGCGGGTATCGGTGCGCATCATGCGGGCGTCGACCTCGATGAGGTCACCGATGGAAATCGGGCGGTAGAAGCGGATGCCGCCGGCATAGACGGCTACGGTGCGCTCCGCGGACCACTCCATGGTGCAAGCTGCACCGGCCTCATCGATCCACTGCATAGCCGTGCCGCCGTGGACCTTGCCGCCCCAGTTGACGTCGGTGGGCTTGGCCAGGAAGCGGTTGACCATGCGCGGGGCGTCGGAAGGCCCGTTGTAGGTTTGCTTTTCCATCTCCGCCTCGATGGCCTGGCGCAGCTCAATGCGGGACTTGGCGGCCTCCTCGACGCGGCGCTGCTCATCGGTCTCCGGAACGAAGGGCGGCACCGGGGTGGACTTGCCGGTGGCAGGGTCCTTGGCTACGAAGATGACCAGGCAATCGCAGGCGCGGGTAAAAATGCCTTCGCGCGGGTCGGCAGAGAGCACTTCGTTGACGATGTGCATGGAGGAACGGCCGGTCATGGCGATGCGGGAGCGCACCTCCACGATGTGCCCGGAAGGGATCGGCCGGGTGAAGTGGATATGGCCCACGTATGCGGTCACGCAGTACTGGCCGGACCACTGCACGGCGCAGGCATAGGCCGCCTTGTCAATCCATTCCAGAACGCGGCCACCGCTGATGCCGGTGGCGCCGGCCATGGTGACGTCGGTTGGCGATGCCATAAAGCGCAGCGTCAGCGCCGGCGATTTCTGATTTTCCGCAACGGAAGGCGTAGGTGACATAAACAACAAGATAACAGTAGTTATGATGTAGCTATGAAAAAGCCCGTCGATCCCGCTGTCACCCGCGCGGCCGTCATGGCCATCAAAGACTGGATTGCCGCCCCGGCGGAGCATGATAAGCCAGGTAGGGCCCTGCTTGCCGACGCCGTCCGTTGCACCGCCCGCACCCTCGAGGCCGACGCGCCGGGCCATTCCGTGGAACTGCGCGTACCCCCATTTGTTGCGGTGCAATGCATTGAAGGACCCCGCCATACCCGCGGCACCCCACCCAATGTGGTGGAGACCGACCCGGAAACCTGGCTGCGCCTTGCCACCGGATTGGCGGACTGGGAAGAGGCCGTAAACACTGGTCGCGTCGATGCTTCCGGCTCCCGCGCGGGCGAAATTGCGCAGTGGTTGCCGCTTATTCCGTTAGTTTCCGGCGGCGCGACAGGCTAATATAAACGCCGTGGTAGAAGTACATACTCCTAGTATCACCAATCTCGACGATCAGAATGAGCAGGAGCCCCGCGAAGAATGCGGCGTCTATGGCGTTTGGGCTCCCGGGGAGGAAGTCTCCAAGCTGACCTATTTTGGTCTCTTCGCCCTGCAGCACCGTGGCCAGGAGGCTGCCGGCATTGCGGTGGGCGATGATGACCGCATCGTCGTCTTCAAGGATATGGGCCTGGTGGCCAATATCTTTGATGAGTCCACCCTGTCCGCCCTCCAAGGAAACGTAGCGGTGGGCCACACGCGCTATTCCACCGCCGGCGGCAAGGAATGGTCCAATGTCCAGCCGATGTTTTCTACCTCCTCCACTGGGGTAGACATCGCCCTTGGACACAACGGCAACCTGATCAACTACCTGGAGCTGCGCGAAGAAGCCGTGCAGCGCGGCTTGATTAAGCCCCATGAGGAGTCCGTATCTGACTCCATGTGCTTGTCTATGCTGCTTGCTGACGGCGTGGATGAAGACACCTCCGTCTTCGACTCCGCCCGTGACTTCCTCCCGCGCGTGAAGGGCGCATTCTGCCTAACCTTTACCGATGGTCACACCATGTACGCCGCGCGCGACCCGCACGGCGTGCGCCCGCTGGTCCTCGGCCGCTTGGCCAAAGGCTGGGTGGTGGCCTCCGAGACCTGTGCGCTCGATATCTGCGGCGCTCAGTTCATCCGCGAGATTGAACCCGGCGAGCTCGTCGCCATCGATGAGGCCGGCATCCGTTCCGTGAACTTCGCGCCGGCCAAGCGCCACGGCTGTGTCTTCGAGTACGTCTACTTGGCCCGCCCGGATAGCGATATCAAAGGCCGTTCCGTCAACGCCTCCCGCGTGGACATCGGCCGCCGCTTGGCCCGTGAGTACCCGGCCGAGGGCGCGGACCTGGTCATCCCGGTTCCCGAATCCGGCAATCCGGCCGCCGTGGGCTATGCCCGCGAATCCGGCATCACCTTCGCCCACGGCTTGGTCAAGAACGCTTATGTGGGCCGCACCTTCATCCAGCCCACCCAAACCCTGCGCCAGCTGGGCATCCGCTTGAAGCTCAACCCGCTGCGTGAAGTCATCAACGGCAAGAAGCTCGTCGTGGTGGATGATTCCATCGTCCGCGGCAATACCCAGCGCGCGCTCATCCGCATGCTGCGCGAGGCCGGCGCCGCCGAGGTGCACGTGCGCATCGCCTCCCCGCCAGTGAAGTGGCCGTGCTTCTACGGCATCGACTTCGCCTCCCCGGGCGAGCTGATCGCTAACGCCAGCCCCTCCGACGATCCGGAAACCGTCTGCGCCACTATTTGTGACACCATCGGCGCCGATTCCCTGGGCTTTGTCTCCATCGAGGAGATGGTGGCCGCCACCGAACAGCCCCGTTCCGAGCTGTGCACCGCCTGCTTCTCGGGCGAGTACCCGCTTGGCCTGCCCGCCGGAAACTCCAATGCAGACGCCGTGCGCACCCTGCTCGGCACCGAATAACAAAGGACACCTGAAACCATGAGTGACAATACTTACGCAGCAGCCGGCGTCAGCATCGAAGAGGGTGACCGCGCCGTAGAACTTTTCGCCCCGCACGCTAAGCGCGCCACCCGCCCTGAGGTTCTGGGCGGTCTTGGCGGCTTTGCTGGCCTGTTCAAGCTCGGCGATTACAAGGAGCCCATCTTGGCCGCCGGTTCCGACGGCGTCGGCACCAAGCTGGCCGTGGCCCAAGCCATGGATAAGCACGACACCATCGGCATCGACCTCGTCGCGATGTGTGTGGACGATCTCGTTGTCTGCGGCGCGGAGCCACTCTTTTTGCAGGACTACATCGCCGTAGGCAAGGTCGTGCCGGAAAAGGTGGCCGAGGTAGTCAAGGGCATCGCCGAGGGCTGTGTGCAGGCCGGTGCCGCGCTGCTGGGTGGTGAGACCGCCGAGCACCCCGGCATGATGGAAGAAAACGAATACGATGTCTCCGCTACCGCGGTCGGCGTCGTTGAGGCCGATGGAGTACTCGGCCCAGATAAGGTCCGTGAGGGTGACGTGCTCATCGCTATGGGCTCTTCCGGCCTACACTCCAATGGTTACTCCCTGGCCCGCCACGTCCTGCTGGAGCAGGCTGGCATGCCTCTCGACGGCCACGTGGAAGAGCTCGGTCGTCCCCTCGGCGAGGAGCTGCTGGAGCCCACCCGCATTTACGCCAAGGACTGCCTGGCTGTGGCCAGCGAATGCTCCGTATCCACCTTCTGCCACGTCACCGGTGGTGGACTGGCAGGCAACCTCGAGCGCGTCATTCCAGAGGGTCTCGCAGCCGATATCAACCGCGCCACCTGGACCCCAGGCCAGATCTTCAAGCTCATCTCCTCGGTGGGCAAGGTGGAGCTGGCGGAAATGGAGAAGACCTTCAACATGGGTGTCGGCATGATTGCCGTAGTCAATCCCGAAGACCGTGACCGTGCCCTGGCAATGCTTACCGCACGCCACATCGATGCGTGGGAGCTGGGCACCGTCCGCTCCGCCTCCGGCGAGGAGCCGCGCGTGGTCATGCACGGCGAGCACCCCAACTTCTAGCAGGGCCCTGCCCCTGCCAGGGGGAGGGTATGAGGAAGGGCCCTAGGAGATTTCCTAGGGCCCTTGAGCTATCCGGCGGCGAGCGGAAGATTAGCGTTCGTCGCGGTCGTCATCGTCCCATTCGTCGACGTAGTCGGCGTATGGGTCATCCTCTTCATAATCGCGGGAGTCACCCTCTTGCTGTGCGGCGAGTTCCCGTTGTAGGGACTCGATATCCATCTCGGGTGAGTTGTACTTGAGCTGGCGTGCAACTTTGGTCTGCTTTGCCTTTGCGCGTCCGCGTCCCATGTGCATGACCCCCTTGGGTTAGTAGGGCGCGCCAGGGATTCTTGGGCGCCCCATCGACTTGTCTATTGAGTATCTTCCTGTAAGACACAATAGCCTGTGTGACGAAAAAATTCCGCACCGCCCCCTAGCTAGTGGGAGATCTAACGCCCGCGCAGCCGGTTTACTGCCTCGCGCCCAGCCTTGGGGCCCTCATCCTCGGGGATGGAGGAAGGATCGATAGACGCCGCGGTATCGCCCACTTCTAGGGTGCCGGCGTCCAGCGCAGAGCGCTTCACTAGGCCTAGGGCGATGGGGCCGAAATCGCAGTCATCCACAATCGTGCCGATGCGGCCTACCTTACGTCCATTGAAAGTAATGTCATCGCCCACATTTGGACGTTGTGGCGCGGAGCCGTCGAGGTGCAGCTGCGCCAATAGGCGAGGGGAGCGGCCCAGATTTTCTACGCGCGCCACCGTTTCCTGGCCGCGGTAGCAGCCCTTATTGAGGTGAACGTGGGCCGGATTAGCGGCGCTGCGGCTGATCCACTGCGGCACCTCGTGGGGGATGGACTTATTATCCAGGTCCGCTGCCAGCTCCGGCTCGCGGGCACGCACGCGCTCGGCGGTAAACGCCATGAGCCCCGCTAGCCGTGCACCGGATTCCTCCAGGTGTTTCGTTGCCTCGACCAAGGATTCGCGCGGAATGCCCAGGTCAACGCGCTTGATTCCCGGCCACTGGACCTGGCGGGAAAACTCCACCATGGGTGGCAGCGAAACATCGGCCTCACCCAGGAGGGTAAGGATGGCGATATCGGCTTCCTCTACGGTGACCTCGGACCAAAAGACCATCATGGTGAGGAACTTAAAGAGGGAGTCGAATTGCGCCCCGGGGACGTCAATAAGAAAGGCATCTTCGGTCCGCACGATATCCATGTGGTGGAGGATGTGGCCTTGGATGTCTAGGTCGAGGGCGCCGGCGGTGAAACCCACGGGGGCGTCGTCAAGCTTCTGTGAAAGCAGATTATTCAGAAACTCGGCGGCATCCTTGCCGCTCACGCGAATGACGCGGCGCTGGGAGCGGTCAATGACGATGGTGCCGCCATCGGCGGCCCGTTGCTCGCCCAGCGGATTGCCATAGTGCCAGGCTACGCCCTGGGCATCGAGTACGGTCGCGTCCTGGTGCTCCGCGGCACCGGCGCGCTGCAGAAGAGGCGAAGAATAACTCACAACTACCGATGGTAGGGCATAATCAAAAGTATGAAGTTTTCGCCGCGAAAAGAGCCGGTCATCTACGTTGTGGAGCCCTTTGGAGGGTCGGTACGCAGGCACATGCCCGCGCTGCCTCTCATCTACGCCGATGATGCCGCGGTCACCCGCGGCGACGGCATCTTTGAATCCCTGCTCGTGCGCGGAGGCAAAGCCGCTAACCTGCAGCGCCACGCGCAGCGCTTCTGCGATTCAGCTCGCACGATGAACCTGCCGGAGCCGCCCATGGACAAGTGGGAAGAAGCCACCCGGCTCGCCATCGCGGACTTCTGCGGGGACGAGCAAGGCGATGCTAAATGCACGTGGACCTATACCCGCGGGCGCGCTTCTACGGGGCGGCCGAGCGCGTGGGTTGTGGTGCAGCCGATTGAGGAGAAGGTGCTAGAGCAGCGCGCCCACGGCGTCGCCGTCATGACAAGCCCCCGCCTGTGGCACGTAGCGGAGGAATTGCCCGCCAAGACGCTCAATTACGCGGCCACCATGGCGATGCTGCGCATGGCGCGGGAGAAGGGCTTTGAGGATCTCATCCTCACCGATCCGGACACCGGAGAAATTCTCGAGGGCGCCACCTCTACCGTGGTGGCCGTCAAGGGCGAGAAACTGCGCACCGCGGCCGGGCGCGGGATCCTGCCCGGCACCACGCAAGCGGCGCTCTTCGCCCATGCCAAAGAGAAAGGCTATCGCTGCAAGGCCAAGCCGCTGACCGTGGAATATCTGGAAAAGGCGGACTCGGTGTGGTTGGTGTCCTCGGTGCGCGTTGCCGCGCGCGTAACTAGGCTCAATGACAAAAAATTAAAGGCCCCGGACAACGTGGACGTCATCCGAGACCTTATTGATGCAGCGCTTGGAGTTTAGCCTGCGATGCGGGTGAGCTCCGCCGACATGTAGGGACGCATCTCGCCATCAACCATGCGCTCGTCTACCCAGCCCAGGTTGTTATTGGGCATGAGGCCGTACATGCGCTTGCCTGGGCCTAGGTTCTTCGGGCCGGTTTCAGTGACCATGGTGGAGGCGGATTCCAGCTGCCATGCGCGGTCATTGAAGGGTTCGCCGTAGAAGATTTCCACGATGCCGGTAGAAGAGGTGTAGGTGACCTCGATTTCATCCTTTTCCGAGATGCGCCAGAAGCCAGTCTCGCGCACGGATGGGCCTTCCGGCTTGCCTTCGGTATCGATCTTCCAGGTGCGGGAGCTAAAGGTCAGGTAATTCTCGCCGTCGTGGGCGATGACCAGCTGCTGGCCAAAGGTGTACTCCTGGCCCTTCGTATCGTGGGCCTGGCCCTCGCCCTGCCAGACGCCGACAAGGGGGAGTAGTCCCAGCAGGCCGTCGTGCAGCGACGGGCCCTGGCGCAGGTTCGCGGTATCGTCCGGTACCGGGGTATCGCCCAGCTCGAGAGCGGGGATATTGCGGCTAGCGGCGTCCTTCCACTGCTCGGCAGCCTGGTTCACGGCATCGTTGCCATTGAGTTTTCCTGGATCGTTTTCCGGGTGGGAAGCCGCGGTGGTCTCGATGTTTTCAGGGGTGGTTTCATTATTATTTTCGCTCATGGGCGTCCAGCCTAGTCGTGCACCCGCCTTTTTAACTACTAGACTTGGACCTCGTGCACGCATTGATGATCTCGAATCCAAACTCGACCTCACAAACTAACGCCCTCTTCCGCCAAATCGTTCCCTGCCTACAAGCGGTAGAGGGCCTGCACCTCAAGGTGAAATTTACGCATTACTCTGGCCACGCAGAAGAGATGGTCAAGGGAATGACCAGGGAAGACTACGACGTCATCATTGCCGTGGGCGGGGACGGAACCGTCAACGAGGTAGTCAACGGGCTCCTCGGCCCGGCGGATGAGCAGCGCCCCGATCCGCAGTCCATCCCGGCACTGGCCGTCATTCCTACCGGCTCCGCCAATGTCTTTGTGCGCGCTCTAGGGTTCCCCAACACCCCAATGGAGGCCACCCATGTGCTGGCTCGCATGCTCGACCGGGATCTGCGCCGCACCATTTACCTAGGAACGTGGAACGAGCGGTGGTTTGCCGTAAATGCCGGCTTCGGTTTGGACGCGGATGTCCTGGCCCGCGTGGATCGCGCTCGTGAGCAGGGATTTTCGGCAACTCCGCTGCGCTACCTCAACGTCGCCATTCGGGCCTGGAGCCGTGCGCGGAAGAACCCACCGCATATCGCGGTAACGGCCGAATCCAGCAGCGGCGAGCAGCTGCACAAGGACGATGTGCCACTGCTGTTTACCTCCAATACCAACCCGTGGACCTTCCTGGGCCCGCTGCCGGTAGTAACTAATCCGCGCAATTCCTTTGACGAGGGCCTTGCCCTCTTTGGGCTGGAGGAGTTTAGCGGGCTCGGTGGCGTCGTCGGCCTGCTGCACCTCTTCGGTGCCGATAAGCGCGGATGGCTCAATAAGCTCACCAAAGAAAAGACGGTGGCCTTCGACGACGCCATGCGGGTAGCGCTAGTCTGCCGCGAACCGCAGCGCTTCCAAGCCGATGGAGAATCGGAGGGGCGCTTTGACGCGGTTACCTTGGCCTCCGTGAAGGATGCCATTGAGGTATTCGCCCCGCAGGATAGGCGGGAGGCCCATCAGCGCACGATGAAGGAAGTTCTCCGGGACTTTATTCGCCTGCGCTAGTCTGCGGCGCGGGGCCGACCCGGTGCTTGGTATCGGCGGCCTTCTTTTCCGCCTCTTCCACGGCCTTTTGCTCCGAGCCTTCAATCTCTAGCGGGGAGAGCTGGGCCAGCTGCACCTTGATATTGCGGCGCTGTACCTCGAAGGAAATGGTTCCTCCCTGCATCTTTACCGCGGTCGCTTGCGCCGGAAGCGGCAGCTGGCGGGTGTCGAAGTTGAGGGAAAAGGCCTTTTGTAGGCGCTCATCGTCCGTGTCATAGACCTGCATGCGAAACTCCGGACCAACCAGGCGGAGGGTGACCTTGGCGGTGGACTTGTGGGCGTCGCCAGGCAGGGTGCCCGTTAGCTCTGCTTCTGCAGAGGTGCCACCGGAGGGGGAAATATCGTCCGGGTTAGCAATCGAGAGATCGGTAATTCCCAACAGGCGGCCCAGGGCCACACCATCCAAGGAAATGCCGCGCGAATAGGTGGAGACGGGCGCGCCCTCAATATCTCCGTTCATGACCTGCTCTGGGGTGACGGTGATATCGCGCAGTACGGTCGAAGCGTTGACCATGCCCAGCTTGGGCACCTCCACGTCCAGCGCCTTGACCTCGAGATAAGGGATTTCCTTCGAAGCCGCCGCCCACACGTAGGGGGTGCCGCCGATGAAGACATCCGGCGTATTATCCAGCCGCGAATTGGCTTTCACGGCTTGAGCCACCTTGTGTTCCGTGTGCATAGCCACGCAGGCATCCGCCACCCAGGCCGCAATCAGCACGCACACCACGAGGAGGACGTGCACGATGCGCCGGTCAATCTTTAGAACACTCACCCTTTCATTCTTACCCTACGTATTCTGGGGCCTATGACTAGCAATGCCTTTAAGATTACGGAAGAAAAACTGCCGGACGCCCCGGAGCTGGCTCGCCGCGTAAAAGCGCTGGCTGAGCAGGCCGAACGCCAGGATGGGATGGCGCCGCTGTCGGAGCAATTCCTCAACGGTCTTAGCGATTCCCGCTTGCAGCACCGCCACCTGGTGGCCTGGGCAGGGGAGGAGCCATGCGGCGTAGCCAGTCTGGAGGGCTCTACCGCCGAGCTATTCATTGCCCCTGACTTCCGTGGGCAGGGCTATGGTGCCGCGCTTTACGACGCCGCCGCTAAGACCCCCAACCTGCAAGCTTGGGCCCACGGAAACCTGCCGGCGGCACAGGCGCTGGCGCACTCCCGCGATCTGCAGGTCACCCGCAAGCTGGTGGTCATGGGTATCGGGGGAGAAGAGCTCGCAGCAGCTGCGCGCCCCGAAGGCTTGCCACTGACCGCCCTGAATTACACCGAAGCGGTGGATAAGTGGGGCACGGATTTTGTGGAAGAGCAGTGGCTCAAGGTCAATAACGAGGCCTTTTCCTGGCATCCCGAACAAGGCGGCTGGGATTTCGATCGCCTGCACCGTGGCATGGAGGCAGACTGGTTCGACCCCGCAGACCTGCTTTTCCTGTGGGATACGGCAGAGGAGCCGGTCCTGGCCGGCTTCCACTGGACCAAGTGGCATGCGGAGGAAACTCCGGGCTTCGGTGAGGTCTACGTGGTGGGCTTGGCGGAAGATTACCGCGGCAAGAAGTTGGGAGGTCCGCTGCTGCAAATCGGCCTGCGCCGCATGGTGGAAAAGGGAGCTCAGCGGGTAATTCTTTATGTAGAAGCGGATAATGATCCGGCGCTGAAGGCGTATGAGCGCCTAGGCTTTGAAGTCGATGAAGAGCACGTCGTATGGGGCGTGTGTGACTAACGTCATGGGGTGCACGACGTTTGTTCACCCAGTGTTCACCTCTTGGCACCCTTTTGGTCAGATCCTGCGGATAGCTTTACACCCTGTGAGTTAACCGCACCTGTGCGCCTGCATCTCGCCCCAGAAGGCGGAGCGGGATGCAGGAAGTATCTCTCTAGGAGATGCGGTTTCCTCGGACAATCAATCTCTGATCTGCACCGGAAAGGGTTTTCCCGTGATTCGCAACTTCAAGCGCACTGCCGCAATCTTCGGCATCGTAGCCGCAACCTCCACCGCTCTCGTAGCTTGCTCTGAGGAGTCTGGCTCCTCCTCCGATTCCGCTGGTGGCGAGGACGTCTCCGGCGAGCTCGTCGGTGACGGCGCATCCTCCCAGCAGAACGCAATGTCCTACTTCCAGACCGCGTTCTCCGAGGATCACCCAGACGCTTCCCTGTCCTACAACGCTTCCGGTTCCGGCGCCGGCGTTGAGGCCTTCACCAATGGCCAGGCTGACTTCGCTGGTTCTGACTCCGCTCTGAAGGAAGACGAGGGTGAGGTCGAGGCTGCTGCTAAGCGTTGCGATGGCAACGAGGCATGGCACCTGCCAACCACCATCGGTCCGGTTGCAATCGCCTACAACCTGGGTGACACCGAGATTAACCTCTCCACCAAGACCCTGGGCAAGATCTTCAAGGGCGAAATCAAGAAGTGGAACGACAAGGCCATCGCTGCTGATAACGAGGGCACTGACCTGCCGGACAAGGACATCACCGTCATCTTCCGTTCTGACGAGTCCGGTACCTCCGCAAACTTCCAGAAGTTCCTGAAGGCCGCTACCGGTGACTGGGACTCCGAGGGCAAGCAGTTCCCAGACTCTGTTGGTGAGGGTGCTAACGGCTCCTCCGGCGTTGCTGACCAGGTTGCAAGCATCGATGGTGCTATCACCTACGTCGAGGCTGGCTTCGCAGACCAGAAGGAAGGCGAGGGCGTCAAGAAGGCCAAGATCGACTTCGGCCACGGCCCGGTTGAGCTGTCCACCGAGTCCGTCAACAAGGCTCTGGAGAACCTGGAGTTCAAGAAGACCGACTCCGAGCACAACATGGTTGTTGACTCCGAGGCACTGTTCTCCTCCGACAACGAGGGTGCATACCCGCTCATTCTGACCACCTACAACATCGTCTGCTCCAAGGGCTACGATGAGGAGACCTCCAAGCTGGTCAAGTCCTTCTTCACCACCGTCCTGGATCACCAGGATGACCAGCTGGCTGAGCAGGGATTCATCCCGGTTGAGGGTGCACACCTGGACAAGCTGAAGGCTGCTGTTGACGCTCTGCAGTAAGCGCTAAAGCTGCAATAGCTTAATACCTCCCCGCCCCCACTGCCGCACACGATTCGCGCTTTGGGGGCGCAGGTATGTAACGATATTTTCCATTCTTAACGCTGAAAAGGATTAACAGTCTCATGGCAGACAATAATCTCACCACGGCTCCAGAGCAGACGGATGCAAACGCCACCTCTGCCGAGCGAGTCTCCAACAGCGGACACGACGAGGTAGCTACCACCAGCTCCAATAGCGGCGTTAAGCGCCCAGGCGACCGTGTCTTTGAATTCCTGTCCACTGCTTCGGCAACCCTCATCACCGTTATGATTGCCGCCATTGCCGCCTTCCTGCTGTGGCGTGCGGTTCCCGCCCTAGGCGTTAACGACGGCGGCATCATGGGCTTCTTCACCTATGGCGGACGATGGGAGACCACCGATACCTCTGCGATGAAGTTCGGTATCCCGACCATGTTCGGTACCACCGTTCTCATCTCCGTCTTCGCCCTTCTGCTGGCTATGCCGGTGGCCCTAGCCATCGCCATCTTCCTGTCCAACTACGCGCCTGCCCGCTTGGTTAAGCCGCTCGGCTTCCTCGTGGACATGCTCGCTGCAGTTCCGTCCATCGTCTACGGCCTGTGGGGTTGGCAGGTTCTTGGCCCGGCACTGTCCGGTTTCTACTCCTGGATGGAATCCTGGGCGGGTGGCTTCTTCCTGTTCCACGTCTTCGGTAACTCGCCGTCGTTTGCAACCGGCCGCAACCTGTTTACCGGTGGCATCGTGCTTGCCGTGATGATTCTGCCGATCATCGCTGCTACCGCGCGCGAGGTCTTCGTGCAGACCCCTCCGGGCCAGGTGGAATCCGCCCTGGCTCTGGGCGCTACCCGCTGGGAAGTTATCCGCATGACCGTTCTGCCATTCGGTATGTCCGGCTACATCGCCGGCTCCATGCTCGGCCTGGGCCGTGCACTGGGTGAGACCATGGCGCTGTACATGGTTGTCTCCCCGCTGATTGACTTCCGCTTCTCGCTTTTCGACGGCGGCACGACCTTCGCCACGGCCATCGCCCTGGCATCTGCCGAGTTCGGTAACGAGATGCGCGCTGGTGCCTACATCGCCGCCGGCCTCATGCTGTTCTTGCTGACCTTCGTGGTCAACGCAATTGCCCGCGCCATCGTGAAGAATAAGTAAGGAGGGGAGGATCAATGACTACGACTACTAATGCCAAGCCTGCCTCCCAAGGCGGCGCGACCTTCCTGGATATCTCCGGCTCCCGCAAGATGACCAATAACATCGCCACCGCGGTGGTCTGGGGCGCAATGATTCTGGCCATGATTCCGCTGGTGTGGGTTCTGTGGGAACTCATCGCCCGCGGCAGTGGCGTCATCCTCAACCCTGAGTGGTGGACCGCCTCCCAGCGCGGCATCATGAATAGCTCTGCCGGCGGCGGTGCCGCTCACGCCATCGTTGGTACCTTCGTCCAGACCATTCTGGCCTCCATTATCTCTATCCCGATCGGTATCTTTACCGCCATCTACTTGGTGGAGTACTCCAAGGGCGGCTGGCTCGGCCGCATCACCACCTTCATGGTGGACATCCTGTCCGGTGTGCCTTCCATCGTTGCTGCCCTGTTTATCTTCGCCATGTGGATCACCCTGTTCGGCTTCGGCCGCTCCGGCTTCGCCGTGGCGCTGTCCCTGGTGCTGCTGATGATTCCGATCGTGGTGCGCAATACCGAAGAGATGCTACGCGTGGTCCCAATGGATCTGCGTGAGGCATCCTACGCACTCGGCGTTCCGAAGTGGAAGACCATCGCCCGCATCGTTCTGCCTACCGCCCTGTCCGGCATCGTCACCGGCATCATGCTGGCGATTGCCCGCGTGATGGGTGAGTCCTCGCCGGTGCTGGTCTTGGTTGGTTCCTCCTCCGTCATCAACTGGGACGCCTTCAAGGGCTCTCAGTCCTCGCTCCCACTGATGATGCTGGATATGTACAAGGCCGGCGCACAGCCCGCCGTACTGGACAAGCTCTGGGGAGCAGCGTTGACGCTGGTTATCCTCATCGCCGTCCTCAACATTGCGGCCCGCATCGTTTCCGCGAAGTTCTCGGTTAAGAAGTAAACGCCGTACCACTCGATTCCGCCAAACACTTGCTAGAGGAGAAACTCCCAAATGTCTAAGCTCGCGCTCAATGACGTGAACATTTTTTACGGCGACTTCCACGCCGTGCAGAACGTGAATATGCAGATTCCGGCCCAGGCCGTGACCGCATTCATCGGCCCTTCCGGCTGTGGTAAGTCCACCGTGCTGCGCACCATCAACCGCATGCACGAGGTCATCCCCGGCGCCTACGTGAAGGGCGAAATCCTGCTCGATGGCACCAATATTTACGGACCGAAGGTCGACCCGGTATCCGTACGCAACACCATCGGCATGGTCTTCCAGAAGGCTAACCCGTTCCCCACGATGTCCATCGAGGACAACGTCGTGGCAGGCCTGAAGCTGTCCGGTGAAAAGAACAAGAAGAAGCTCAAGGAAGTCGCGGAGAAATCCCTGCGCGGCGCCAACTTGTGGGACGAGGTTAAGGACCGCCTGGACAAGCCAGGCGGCGGCCTCTCCGGTGGTCAGCAGCAGCGTCTGTGCATCGCCCGCGCTATCGCCGTGGAGCCAGAGGTGCTACTCATGGACGAGCCTTGTTCCGCACTGGACCCGATTTCCACCCTCGCTGTGGAGGACCTCATCCACGAGCTGAAGGAAAACTTCACCATCGTTATCGTGACCCACAACATGCAGCAGGCAGCCCGCGTGTCCGATAAGACCGGCTTCTTCTCCCTAGAAGCAACCGGTAAGCCGGGCCACCTGGTGGAGTTCGATGACACCACCAAGATCTTTGAGAATCCTTCTCAGAAGGAGACCGAGGATTACATCTCTGGCCGCTTTGGCTAAAGAGTAAGAGAGATTGTCCGAGAGAAGGGGACCGGTTCGAAAGAACCGGCCCCCTTCTTTGGTGCTTAAATCCGTCTAACGGCGGAATTGACGCTCGAGGTCCGCCATCCGTGCCTCAAATTCGGCGTCCTTTTTGTCCTCTTCTAGTTTCTTGGCATAGTCATTGGGCAAAAGACCCGTGGTCAGATAGATGATGTGGCCGGCCACGGAGACGCAGTGGTCTGCATAGCGCTCGTAGTAACGCGTAATTTGCGAGGTCTCTACTGCCTCGCGCACGGTGCCCTCCCATTCGCGCTGGGTCAGGATGCGCAGAATATGGGAGTTGATATCATCCACCGCATCATCGTCGGCACGGAGGTTGACGGACAAATCCGCATCAGGGGTGACGAGGATATCGTGCAGCACTGACCCCATTTCTTCAGTGAGGCGGTACATCTCCTCGAAGTAGCCGATGTAATTCGCCGGTACCACGGCGTCAGGGTGGCGGCGGCGCGCGGAGTCCGCGATGTGCTGGGCTAAACGGCCCATGCGGTAGAGATCCTCCACGATATAAATCGAGGAGACCACCTGACGGAGGTCCTGTGCCATGGGGTTTTCCAGGGCCAAGAGTTTCACGGCACGTTCAGAACACCTAGCGCGGATCTCATCTAGCTCCTCAGTCATGGTGAGGGCATCTTCCGCGGAGTCCAAGGCGCCTTGCAGCAGCGCCAGGGAGGCCTTATCCATGATGTCGCGTACGGTATCGCACATCACGATGAGGTCGTGGGAGAAATTGTCTAGGTGTTCCCTGTAAGCGGCACGCATGCCAAAGATAATAGCGAAAAAATTCGGCCCCTGCGCAACTTAAGTGGAGCATAAATGCGAGTTTCCTGGGTGCCCCTAGCTGCTCTTATATCTTTGTTAGGTTATCCGCCGGAGTTCATAATGTCAGCGGCAACCGGAACGCAGTCGTCTTCTGGATCGTCGAGCCAACCATCCGGCAAAGCCACCTTGGATGGGGAGCCCTGGCGGCCGCGGGCTCCGTCGGCGTCGGCAGCCAGGGCATCGGACTCTGCCCAAGGTGCAAGTAGCTCACGCAAGGCATCGAGGGAATTGACCTTGGCTAAGCCCGCGCGGACCTGGCCACCAACTGGGAAACCACGCAGGTACCAACCGATGTGTTTGCGGATATCGCGGGAAGCATTGTCCTCGCCATCGTGCTCCGCCAGTAGCTCCGCGTGGCGGAGGATTACCTGGGTGACCTCGCCCAGGGTGGGCTCTGCCGGAATGGAGTCGCCGCGCAGTGCGGCGCCGAGCTCGGCAAAAAGCCACGGGCGGCCGAGGCAGCCGCGGCCTACCTGCACGCCGTCGCAGCCGGTCTGTTCCATCATGCGGCGGGCATCCTCGGCACGGAAGATATCGCCATTGCCCAGCACTGGCACGCCAGTATCTGC
Organism: Corynebacterium tuberculostearicum; assembly: GCF_022347385.1. Lineage (GTDB taxonomy): Bacteria > Actinomycetota > Actinomycetes > Mycobacteriales > Mycobacteriaceae > Corynebacterium > Corynebacterium tuberculostearicum_M. The sequence continues at coordinate 8,792 of NZ_JAKRDT010000007.1, read as the reverse complement.
CAGATGCTCTTTGAGGCGGGCGATTTCGTCCCATCGTGCCTCGCCGGAGTAGCGCTGAGCGGCGGTGCGGCCGTGCAGGGTAACGGCGGCGGCACCGGACTCGACGGCGATGCGCCCGGCGTCGAGATGCGTATGGTGCTCGTCGTCAATGCCCACGCGCATTTTTACCGTGACCGGGATATTGGTGCCCTCTGTGGCCTTGACCGCGGCGGAGACGATATTGCCAAAGAGGCGTCGTTTATAAGGCAGCGCGGAACCGCCGCCGCGGCGGGTCACCTTGGGAACCGGGCAGCCAAAATTCATATCGATGTGGTCCGCCAAGTTTTCGTCGACGATCATCTTTGCGGCTTTGTAGGTATATTCCGGATCCACCGTATAGATCTGGAGGGAACGAGGATCTTCCTGTGGCGCAAAGGTGGTCATGTGCAGCGTCTTTTCATTGCGCTCCACCAAGGCGCGGGCGGTGACCATCTCGCAGACATAGAGGCCCGACACCGTGCCGGTGCGTTGCAGCTCCTGCTCTCGGCACAACGTGCGGAAGGCAACGTTGGTTACCCCCGCCATCGGGGCGAGGATGACGGGGGAGGAGAGGTCGTAGTGTCCAATGCGCAAATTCACGCCCCAATTGTGCTAGTTAACGGGGGAAAATAGCAACCGGGCCCACAGTGGCGCCATTCCCTATTTCTGCTTTATGGGGTAGAGGTCACACAAAAGTGGTGGAAATCTTGCAAGGATTCGCTAATGTGGGCTGTGTAACTAATTAGAACGGCCGTTATTTTGGCTGGCCCCTTAATGAAGGAGGATTACCCTTGTCCGAGAGAATCGCGTACGCCCCATTCGAGAAGCTCGTGGTTTCTGCAGAAGAGGCTGCTCAGCACGTCAACCACGGTGACCGCGTGGGCATTTCCGGCTTCACCGGTGCTGGCTACCCCAAGGGTCTGCCCACCGCCATTGCAGAGAAGGCCAAGGCTCTCCATGAAAAGGGCGAGGAATTTAAGATCGACGTCTTCTCCGGCGCGTCCACCGCCCCGGACTGCGATGGTGTTCTGGCGGAAGCCGAGGCGATTCGCTTCCGCTCTCCTTATAACTCCGATCCCACCCTGCGTAAGCAGTTCAATGATGGCACCGCGCTCTATCAGGATATCCACCTGTCGCACTCGGGCCAGCAGGTAGAAGAGGGCTTCTACGGTGACTTCCAGGTAGCCATTATTGAGGCCGTGCGCATTACCGAAGAAGGCCACGTGGTGCCGTCCTCCGCAGTGGGCAATAACCTCGAGTTCATCGAGGCTGCCGATAAAATCATCATTGAGATCAATGAGTGGCAGTCCCTCAACCTCGAGGGCATGCACGATATCTACCGCATTGAAAAGCTGCCTAACCGCCAGCCAATCCCTATCACTAAGCCGGGCGACCGCATCGGTACCACCTACATGGAGGTGCCGGAGGACAAGGTTGTTGCAGTGGTGAAGACCGATGCTCCGGACCGCAACGCGCCGTTTAAGGAACCGGACGAGATTTCCGAGAAGATCGCCGCCAACTTCATCGAGTTCCTCGAGGGTGAGGTTGCCGCTGGTCGCCTTGAGTATGACAAGTTCATCATGCAATCCGGTGTGGGCAACGTCCCCAACGCCGTGATGGCCGGCCTGCTGGATTCCAAGTTTGAGAATATTCAGGCCTATACCGAGGTCATTCAGGACGGCATGCTCGATCTCATCGATGCGGGCAAGATGACCATGGCTTCCGCCACCTCCTTCGCGCTGTCCCCGGACTACGCGGAGAAGATGAATGAGGAGGCAGAGCGCTACCGCAAGCACATCATCCTCCGTCCGCAGCAGGTTTCCAACCACCCGGAGGTCATTCGCCGCGTCGGTCTGATTTCCTCTAACGGCATGATTGAGGCCGATATCTACGGCAATATCAACTCCACCAACGTATCCGGCTCCCGCATCATGAACGGCACCGGCGGCTCGGGTGACTTCACCCGCAACGCGTATATCTCCACCTTCGTTTCCCCGTCCGTGGCCAAGGATGGCGCAATTTCCGCGCTGGTTCCGTTCGTGTCCCACACGGACCACACCGAGCACGACACCATGGTCATCATTACCGAGTACGGCGTGGCTGACCTGCGTGGCCTGGCGCCGAAGGAGCGCGTGGAGAAGGTCATCTCCGTGGCGCACCCGGATTACCGTCCGTTGCTCGAGGAGTACTTCAACCGTGCCAAGGAAAACAAGTTCCAGCACACCCCGCACGACCTGAAGACCGCCTTTGACTTCCAGGTCCGCTTCATGGAGAAGGGCGATATGCGCGGCTAATGTAGCCACTCCCCGGCAGGCGCTCAGCGGCGAGCTGGGCGCCTTTCGCTTGCCGACGCCCCCTAATTAGGACTTTGCAAATACCGCAAGCTAAAATGTAGCGACGTTGGGCCTTTAGCTCAGTTGGTAGAGCTACGGACTTTTAATCCGCAGGTCGTGGGTTCGATCCCCACAGGGCCCACAACTGGAGCCACCTTTTCGGGTGGCTCCTTTTAGTTTTTCACCATCTTCTTAATGGCGCGCATGGCCTCTTCTAGCTTCTCGGTGGCTACTTCACCGTCCTCGGCGGCGGCACCGGCCACACAGTGCTCAATATGGTCTTCTAGGAGCGCTAGCGAGACATTTTCCAGCGCCGACTTCACCGCCGAAATCTGGGTGATGATGTCGATGCAGTATTGGTCTTCCTCGACCATCCGGTGGATGCCGCGAGCCTGCCCCTCAATGCGCTTGAGTCTGGCGAGGTAGCGATCCTTGCTCTTAGAATCCGCGTTATATCCGTGCACGTGCGGCTCGTGGCAGGAGCACGTTTGATGCTGGTCAGACATGGTTCCTAATCTTTCTGGGGGAGCGATTTTGTAACTCGGTGAGGTCTCCAGTATATTTCTAGAAGTCGCCTTAGCGCGACGGGCCCCCATCGTCTAGCGGCCTAGGACACTGCCCTTTCACGGCAGCGGCACGGGTTCGAATCCCGTTGGGGGTACCAACACGAAAGTGTTGGTTCGAATTGAATATTCGATTGGCCTTGTGGCGCAGTTGGTTAGCGCGCCGCCCTGTCACGGCGGAGGTCGCGGGTTCAAGTCCCGTCAAGGTCGCAGAATGAGCAGCAATCGCTTCGGCGGTTGCTGCTTTTGGTTTTGTTAGGCTGGCGCCATGGAACCATACGTCGGAATCGCTGTCTTTGAGCTCGCCTCCGAAAGCTCGGAGCATTCTAACTTCTTCCGAGAGGACTTCTTTCTCATCTATGCAGATTCGGATGAGGAGGCGCACCGCAAGGCCGTTGAATGGACTCGCGAGCAGGAATATGAGGGCCTGAAGCTGCGCCACATTGTCGACGTCGCACCCGCCCTCTACGGCCATGTGGATCGAGATTGTGACCTCTATTCGCGGCACTTTTCCTCGCTGGAAGACTACAAACGCTTCGAGATGAACTTGGGTGGAAAAGATCCGCTTTCACCGCCTAAATAGCGTTCTGACGTGCTGATTTGGTGAGTCTTGGGAGTCTTCTGTAAAGTATTTATCCGTGCCCAAGAGCACACGCACAATTAAAAATGGCCCTGTGGCGCAGTTGGTTAGCGCGCCGCCCTGTCACGGCGGAGGTCGCGGGTTCAAGTCCCGTCAGGGTCGCGGAAACCTTCGGGTTTCTGGCCAGATAGCTCAGTCGGTAGAGCACACGCCTGAAAAGTGTGGGGTCGCCAGTTCGATCCTGGCTCTGGCCACAATAATGGCTCCTCGTAAGAGGGGCCATTTTTGCTTAGTATGGGCACATGGAACACGCTATTGCACACCAGACCGATAAGTCCCGTTACGTCCTTACCGTGGACGGTGTTGAGGCGGGCGCGTGCCACTACGTAGACGCCGGCAGTACCCGCGAGTTCAACCACACGGTCATCAAGGATGCTTTCCGTGGCCAAGGATTGTCCGCGCCGCTGATTAAGGCAGCGCTTGACGACGTCCGGGGCGTCGGCAAGCACGTCATTGCTTCCTGCTCGGCAGTGGCGCACTTTATAGAAAAGAATCCCGAATACCGCGACCTGCTGCGCTCAGAAGGCATATAAAAGCGGCCCGCAGTTGCCTGGGAGCCGCTGGGAAAGAATTTAGATGTAGTAGTCGGGATCGACCAGTTTGATGCGCTCATTCGGGTTGCGCGGACGGTTCTTGGCCGGAATGCCCACCGCGATATTTTCGGCGGGAACATCCTTCGTCACCACGGCATTGGCGCCAATGGCCGAACCTTCACCGATCGTAATGGGGCCGAGCACCTTGGCGCCCGCACCGATAGTGACATTGTCTTCGATAGTGGGGTGGCGCTTGGTCTGGGTGAGCACCTGGCCGCCGAGGGTGACGCCATGGTAGAGCATGACGCCATCGCCAATCTCTGCGGTTTCACCAATGACGATGCCCATGCCATGGTCAATAAAGAAGCGGCGGCCGATTGTGGCGCCCGGGTGGATCTCCACGCCGGTAAAGAAGCGGTTAATCTGCGCCAAGATGCGCGCAGGCCCGCGCAGCCCGCGCTTCCACATCCAGTGCGAAATGCGGTGAGACCACACCGCGTGGAGGCCGGAGTACACTACTGCATTTTCGACGTCGCCACGCGCGGCCGGATCGTGATCTCTTGCATTTGCTAAGTCTTCACGGATGTAGCTCATAATGTTCATGCCCACATAGTACTGGCATAAAAAAGGCACCCGCCAAGGTTGGCGGGTGCTTTTATTCAAGCGAAGTCTTTTAAGCTTCGCGGATGTCCTCGAAGAGGATGGTGGAGACGTAGCGCTCACCGAAGTCCGGCAGGACAACCACGATGGTCTTGCCCTCGAACTCTGGTCGCTCCGCCAGCTTCAGAGCAGCGGAAACGTTAGCGCCGGCGGAGATACCAACCAGCAGGCCTTCCTGGGTAGCCAGGTCGCGGGATGCCTTGATGGACTCCTCGGTGGTAGCGGTAAAGACTTCGTCGAGAAGCTCGCGGTCAAGCACCTCAGGAACGAAGTTAGCGCCGATGCCCTGAATCTTGTGCGGGCCAGCGTGGCCTTCAGACAGGACAGGGGAGTCGGACGGCTCGACCGCAGCCAGGTGCAGGTCTGGGTTCTTGGACTTCAGGAAGCGGCCCACACCGGTAACGGTGCCGCCGGTGCCTACGCCAGCAACGAAGGCGTCAACCTTGCCCTCGGCGTCTTCCCAAATCTCTGGGCCGGTGGTTTCCTCGTGAATCTTCGGGTTCGCCTCGTTAGCGAACTGTGCGGCAAGGATGGCGTTATCGGTCTCAGCGACAATTTCATTCGCCTTGTCGACGGCGCCCTGCATGCCCGCAGCGCCCGGGGTCAGCACGATTTCTGCGCCGTAGGCACGCAGCAGTACCTTGCGCTCATTGGACATGGTCTCCGGCATGGTCAGGATGACCTTGTAGCCCAAGGTGGCGCCCGCCAGGGCCAGAGCAATACCGGTGTTGCCGGAGGTGGCCTCCACGATGGTGCCGCCCGGCTTGAGCTGACCGGACTTCTCGGCCGCTGCGACGATGGCCTTGCCGATGCGGTCCTTCACGGAGTTAGCCGGGTTAAAGGATTCAACCTTGGCAAGCACGGTAGCGCCCTTGCCCTCGGTAATACGGTTCAGGCGGACCAGCGGGGTGCCGCCGATGGTTTCCATGATGTTGTTGTAGACAGCCATTCTGTGGACTCCTTTGGGAATCAGATTTGGGTTCAAATCGCGTACAACGCAAGCGTACACTACACAAGTAGACCAGTCAGTATATGAATTCTAGACTGAGCATTCGGGCATTTCATGTGGGATTGCAGCGCCGGATAAGCCGAGGGCGATTTCGAATTACCCCCACATGCTGTCTATACTTCCACTCAGTTGCCCGCTGGTCCCCAAATTCCCGGGGAGGACGGGTACACCTGCTTGGTTACCCCCGACGAGGAAAGAGTCTCATGGAGTCGCATCGCCTCAAAGATGATGAAGAATCCGTACGCGCGGCCCTGTCGTCCCTGAAGACCGCTACAGGTATTCCAGTGACGATGTACGCCACGCTGCTGCCCGATAATCGCCTGCAGATCACACAGTGGGTGGGGCTACGCACCCCAGCGCTGCAGAGTCTGATCATTGACTCTGGCGTCGGTGTAGGTGGGCGAGTGGTCAGCACTCGCCGCGCGGTAGGTGTATCCGATTACACTCGTGCCACCACCATTTCGCACGAGAACGACCGCGTAATCCAAGATGAGGGCCTGCACTCCATCGTGGCCGTGCCCGTTACGGTGCAGCGCGAAATTCGCGGCGTCCTCTACGTAGGCGTGCACTCCCCAGTTCGTTTGGGTGACAAGGTCATCGAAGAAGTGACGATGACCGCGCGCACCCTCGAGCAAGACCTGGCTGTTAATTCCGCAATGCGACGCGCCGATGGGTCCAAGGGCGGAGCGGCCCGCGGCCACGTCATGAACGGTGCCGAGTGGGAACAAGTGCGCTCCACTCACTCCAAGCTGCGCATGCTGGCCAACCGCGTAGAAGACGAAGAGCTACGCAAGGAGCTGGAGACGCTGTGTGACCAGATGGTCTCGCCGGTGCGCGTGAAGCAATCCACCAAGCTCTCCGCCCGCGAACTCGACGTTCTCTCTTGTGTGGCCCTAGGCCACACCAACGTAGAAGCAGCTGAGGAAATGGGAATCGGCGCAGAAACCGTGAAGTCTTATCTGCGCTCGGTAATGCGTAAACTCGGTGCGCATACCCGCTACGAGGCGGTTAATGCAGCCCGTCGTATCGGCGCGTTGCCCTAAGAACCGGTAGCGTAGGCAGTTGTGAAAGATCAGTTTATTGTTTCCGGCGGTGCCCGCCTTGAGGGCACCGTTAAAGTAGATGGCGCGAAAAATAGCGTCTTGAAGCTCATGGCCGCATCCTTGCTGGCGGAGGGCACTACGACGCTGACCAACTGCCCAGAAATTCTGGACGTCCCCCTCATGAAGAAGGTTCTCGAGGGGCTCGGCTGCGAGGTAGTCATCGAGGGCTCTGAGGTCCGGATTACTACCCCTGCACAGCCGCAATCCAACGCGGATTTTGACGCGGTCCGCCAATTCCGCGCATCCGTCTGCGTGCTTGGTCCTTTGACCTCTCGCTGTGGCCACGCGAAGGTAGCGTTGCCCGGTGGTGACGCGATTGGCTCCCGCCCGCTCGATATGCACCAAACCGGCCTAGAAAAGCTCGGTGCCACCACCCGTATTGAACACGGTGCAGTCGTGGCAGAGGCTACACACCTGCGGGGTGCGAATATCCGCTTGGACTTCCCGTCCGTAGGCGCAACCGAAAATATCCTTACCGCTGCGGTCCTCGCTGAAGGGGAAACCGTTCTCCATAACGCAGCTCGCGAGCCGGAAATCGTCGATCTGTGCACCATGCTCAAGTCCATGGGCGCCGATATCGAGGGCGAGGGAAGCTCGGTGGTGACCATCCGCGGCGTCGATAAGCTGCAGCCCACCCAGCATGAGGTTATTGGTGACCGAATTGTGGCAGGCACTTGGGCGTATGCCGCCGCTATGACCCAGGGCGATATCACCGTGGGTGGAATTTCCCCGCGCCACCTGCACTTGCCGCTAGAAAAGCTGAAGTCCGCCGGCGCGGAACTAGAGACCTATGAGAATGGTTTCCGCGTGCGCATGGATCAGCGACCACAGGCTGTGGACTACCAGACCCTGCCATTTCCGGGATTTCCCACCGACCTGCAGCCGATGGCTATTGGCATCTCTGCCATTGCGGACGGAACGACCGTCATTACGGAGAATGTCTTTGAATCCCGCTTCCGCTTTGTGGACGAAATGCTGCGCTTGGGTGCCGACGCCCAGGTTGACGGCCACCATGTAGTAGTCCGCGGTAAAGAACGACTCTCTTCTACTCACGTGTGGAGTTCCGATATTCGTGCGGGTGCGGGTCTTGTACTTTCTGCACTGTGCGCGGATGAGACCACTACGGTCCACGATGTCTTCCACATCGACCGCGGATATCCCAACTTTGTAGAAAACCTGCAGCGCCTCGGCGCCACAATTGAAAGAACTCAAGAAGAAGAGCTCTTTTAACGACGCCCCCAGCACACCGTTTTCCGTTGTGTGCTGGGGATTTGTCATTGTTGGAGGGGTTGGACTACATTAATCGAAGTCGCCGCGAGGTAGCCGGGAGGTTACTTCCTAGCGAATTTTGTACGGACTTGGTTCGATGATTTGACAGGGTTCATTGAGTTGAGTAAGTTTGTACGAGCCGCCAACGAGAGGTTAACGGTAGGTTAATTTTTTGTGGTGTGCGGATGATGTTTGAGAACTCAATAGTGTGCCAATGTACTTTTTATTTTTTGTGTGCATGGTTGTGTGTTGATTGGTTTGTCTGCCAGCAGGCTTAGTGGTTTGTTGGTTGGTGTGTGCCGGTTGGGTATGTGGAACACGTACTCTTTTGAATGCTGTTTGGTGTTTCGGCTGCATTGAGATGGATTGGTTGGCATGTGATTGTGTTCAACTTTTTTGGTTTCCTTATTTTTGACCCCGTCGGGTTGAGGGAACTTATTTTTTTCTTTGTAGTAATTTTTTGGACGCCAGCACAGGCTTTTGTGGTTTGTGGTGGTTTGTTCTTTTGTTGGGTTTCGGGCTTTTCACGGCCTGTTTCGGATTTTGTTCTGAAATTTTTTTGTGGAGAGTTTGATCCTGGCTCAGGACGAACGCTGGCGGCGTGCTTAACACATGCAAGTCGAACGGAAAGGCCCTGCTTGCAGGGTACTCGAGTGGCGAACGG
>NZ_JAKRDT010000006.1:0-150867 GCF_022347385.1 Corynebacterium tuberculostearicum | reverse complement strand
GTGCCTACAACCACTCTATGGGAATACGCAAAGGCCACGTGCCCTAAACCACGCAGTCCACCAACACAAAATGTCGTTTACCCCGACACGCCGGAAAACAACACATTTTGTCGTTTAACCCTAAAAGCCATTGCATGGAAAAAGGCCCCCGATTTCTCGGGGGCCTACCGGTGGAGCTGCCGGGAATTGAACCCGGGTCCTTCGTCACCTTGCCAGGGCTTCTCCGTGCGCAGTCCGCACAGAATCTCTGCTCGGCCCTCCGGATCGGGCGAACACGTCCGGATGATGGGCCCAGTCACCAGTAAGAGTCCCGACTGGTCCTGATGACCCGGCCAGCCGGCTAGTTCCTTAGTCGATGCCAGGTTCTAGGTCAGGAACGAAACCTAGGCTGACAGACACGCGTCGCTGTAATTAGGCAGCGAGGGCGTAGTCACGCTGAGAGTTCTTCTCTGCGTTTATTGGTTGCTACGACGCTTATACGGTGGTCGTTAGCCTGCACCGGCACGCTTCCCCTGGCGCAGTGCACGAAGTCGAAACCAAATCAACCCCATGCTGTAGGGACGGGATAGTGCGTCTTCCCTACGGTTCGTTCAACACTACCCCACCCGCTTTTATTTCCTCAAGTGCTCCTCTAACCACTCCTTGAGGACGACCGCATGGTTGACCGTGCGGTTGGCGGCGGCGAAGAGGAGGGTGGCGTCGGCAAGCGCACGCAGCTGGGCGAGCTCGTCGGAGTCATTGTCATCAAGCTCGGCCTTGTAGCGGCGGGCAAACTCGTCGAAGCGATCTTCGTCGTGGTTCCACCACTTGCGCAGCTCGGGGCTCGGCGCGACGTCCTTGAACCACTCATCGTAGGCTAAATCGCTCTTGGCGACGCCCCGGGGCCACATCCGATCCACCAGCACCCCCGCGCCATCGATGGTGTCCTCGCCCTTAACTACGTCGTGAACCTTTGCCGTCTTAAACATTGATCCCCTTCACGCGACGGCCGAGCTCGCGAGAAATCTCGCGGTCTTGGTCGCGACGCTTAATATCCTCTCGCTTGTCATAGTCCTGCTTACCTTGGGCCAGCGCGAGCGAAAGCTTGGCGTAGCCATTCTTGAGGTAGACCTTGAGCGGAACCAAGGTCTTATTGCCGTTGCGCACCTGCCCGTAGAGCTTGTCGATCTCGCGGCGGTGCAGCAAAAGCTTGCGGGTGCGCCGCGGGCTGTGGTTCGTCCACGAGCCCATGGAATATTCCGGGATGTGCAGGTTGCGCAGGTATACCTCGCCATCATCGATGGTAGCGAAGGCATCATTGAGCGAGATTTTTCCCTCCCGCAGGGATTTGATCTCGGTGCCGAGCAGGACGATGCCACACTCGTATTCCTCGAGGATCTTGTAGTCATGCCGGGCCCGGCGGTTGGTAGCGAGCGTTGCTTCGCCGGACGCCGCCTTCTTATTCTTCTTGCCCTTCTTAGCCATAATTATGGCAGTGTAGTGCCCTTTTAGCCGGCCCGGCAAACGGGCTATTTGCGCACATAGGACCGCAGGGCGATATGTGCTGTGACGGCGGTGACCACCAGCGCCAGCAAGCCCACGAGAGGCAGGGCAATCCAGAGGTCGCCGGACTTCATGGGGGCGAGCAGCTGGGATTCATACAGCCCTTGCAGGGATGGGTCCACCACTTGGGATTTGCCCAGGAAAATCCCGGCGCCACCCAAGACCACGCCGATGAGCGAGGCCAGTACGGCCTCCACTACGAACGGCGCCTGCGTCATCCACCGGCTTGCGCCCACCATGCGCATGATTTCCGTTTCGCGGGTGCGGTGGAACGCGGCAATTTGCACCATATTGGCCACCAAGAAGATGGCCGCCACGGACATCACGATGGCCAGCACAAAGGTGGCGTTACGGATGGAGTCCAGGTTGCTTGCGGCATCGCGCACTTCCTGCTGCTGGTCGACAACAACCTCTACCGCCGGATTATCCCTAATCGCATCGATCGCAGAAGCGTCTTCTGGATCCTTCAGGCGCACGTGGAACGCTGCCGGCAGTGCGTCGGGCGAGGTTTGTTCCACCATGACGGGGTCGGTGTCTTGGAAGAGTTCCTTGAACCGCTCATAGGATTCCGCGCGGTTACGGTATTCCACGGACTCGACGGAATCATCCGCGTCGAGTTGCTTTTTGAGGTCCGCACAGGCGGGAGTTGCACAATCCGGGTCACCGGCGGAAATATCCTCATTGAGCTGCACCATGACCTCGACGCGGTCAAGGTAGATCTCCTTGGTGTCCTTGGTCAGGTTGGTCACCATGATGCCGGCGACAACGAGGCCTACCGCAATGGCGGTGGTAATGATCATGGCGATCGTCATGGTCAGGTTGCGGCCGAGTCCCTTGGTGGCCTCGCGAAAAATAAACCCTAGCTTCATGCTTCCCCCTCATACATCGCCTCGTGCTCGTCGCGCACGAGGACTCCATTGCGCAGCTCCAGTACGCGTTTGCGTGCCCTATTGACGGCGCGGGCATTGTGGGTGGACATCACCACGGTGGTGCCACGGCGGTTGATGCCCAGCAGCAAGTCCATGATCTCGTCGGCGGTGGAGGGATCGAGGTTGCCCGTGGGTTCGTCGGCAAGCAGCAGCTTCGGCCGATTGACCACGGCGCGCGCAATGGCCACGCGCTGCTGCTCGCCACCGGAAAGCTCGTGCGGATACGCATCGCGGCGATCCTCTAGGCCCACCAAGTCTAAAACCTGCGGGACCGAGGTGGAGATGCGGTACTTGCTCTTGCCAATAACCTCCAGCGCAAAGGCCACGTTTTGATACACCGTCAGCTTGGGAAGCAGGCGAAAGTCCTGGAATACATAACCAATGGACTGACGCAGCGCGTTGATCTGCTTGCCCGAAAGCTCATTGACATGGAAATCATCGAAATAAATATCGCCCTTGGTCACGTTGCTATAGCGCACCATGAGCTCCAGGAAGGTGGACTTACCGGAGCCAGACGGGCCAATGAGGAAGGCGAATTCGCCATCCGCAATCTCGAAGGACACCCCGTCGAGCGCTGGGCGAGACTCGGCGGAGTAAGCCTTAGTCACGTTGTCGAATCTAATCACGCGAATCACTGTAGCAACTAAAGTTGACACCACGCTGTGAACTGTATTTAAGTAATGTGGTCTAAGACACTAATTTGTTCCGAGCGATCGACAGAAAGTGCCGATACAATGGCCGAAACCGAAACTAAAGAAAAACCACGTTCTGCAAGCGGCTTCCTGGGCACTGTAGAAAAGATTGGCAATAAGCTGCCGGATCCATTCTGGCTCTTCGTCATCCTCGCAGCCATCGTCGCTGTGACCTCGTGGCTAGGACACCTCGTCGGCATGACCGCCGAGGACCCCAAGACCGGCGATACCATCGAAGTCGAATCCCTGCTGACCACCGAGAATATCTCGCGCATGGTTACTGATGCAGTGGAGAACTTCACCAGCTTCCCGCCGCTCGGCGTCATCCTTGCCGTAATGCTCGGCGTGGCCGTGGCGGAGCAGTCTGGCCTGCTTTCCGCTTTGGTGCGCGCGATGGTGACTAAGGTCAGCGCGAAAATGCTGACCTTCGTTGTGGCGCTGGCCGGCGTGACCGGCTCCGTAGCTTCCGACGCCATCTACGTCATTCTGATTCCGCTGGGCGCAATGGCCTTCCACGCCGTGGGCCGCTCCCCCATCGTGGGCGCGATGGTGGCCTTTGCGGCATCGTCAGCCGGCTTTAATGCCTCGCTGATTCTCAATATCACCGATCTCCTGCTGGCGGGCATTTCTACCCCGGCCGCACAGTTTGTGGACCCAGAATATGAAGTCAGCCCGCTGGCCAATATCTTCTTTGTCATCCCATCCGCCATCGTGCTCTCGCTCATCATTACCGCGGTCACGGAATTCCTCATGGTCAAAAAGGCCCGCGAGCTGGTGGACCACGACCACATCAATTACGAAGAGGTGTCCTTTTCCAAGGCCGCCGGTGGGGCCGGCGCGAATGCAGAGGAGGGTGAGGAGTACGACTTCACCGATGATGAAGAGGCGATGCGCATCAAGCCCAACGAGCAGCGTGGTCTGATTGCTTCCGGCATCGCGCTGGTGCTCTTCCTGGCTGCCTTCTTTGCCTTGCTCTTTATCCCCGGCTCCCCACTGGCAAGCCAGGGGGATAGCTTCATGGAGTCGCCGCTCATTAGCGCCATCGCGGTGCCAATTGCCCTGGCGTTCTTGGTATGCGGCATCGTCTACGGCTTGGTGGCAGGCACCGTGAAGTCTTTTGCTGATGTTCCGGAGTTTATGGCCAAGGGCATCGAGACCCTCGTTCCCATGCTGGTCCTCTTCTTCGCCGTCGCCCAGTTCCTGGCCTGGTTCGAGTGGTCGAACTTGGGCGTGTGGACTGCGATTAAGGGCTCCGAGCTGCTCCAGCACTGGTCCCTGCCGCCGCTGGTCATGTTCGCCGCACTGGTGGCCATGGTCGCACTGCTTAACCTCTTCATCACCTCCGGTTCCGCCCAGTGGGCCCTGATGGCCCCGGTCATCGTGCCGATGATGATGTATGTGGGCGTCTCGCCTGAGGTCTCCCAGATGCTCTTCCGTATCGGTGACTCCCCAACGAATATCATCACGCCGATGTCGCCCTACTTCGCCTTGGCGCTGACCTTCCTGCAGCGCTATTACAAGCCAGCAGGCGTGGGAACTTTGATGTCGCTGGCGCTGCCCTACTCCCTCTGCATGATCGTGGGTTGGTTCGCCTTCTTCGTCATCTGGTATCTCATCGGCATTCCGCTGGGACCGGGCGCACCGATGGACTACGCGGGTTAGGTCCATAGAGATCAGGCCGAACTGAGGAATTTCTCCCCTCAGTTCGGCCTTTTCGCGTTCAATTCAGCCCGATCAGTATGGACCTAAGCTTGATCGTCTTGTTGCTGCATGCGCCAGCGGATGCCGGATTCCAGGAAGCCATCGATATCGCCATCGAGCACCTTGGAGGGATCGCCCACCTCAAAATTGGTACGCAAGTCTTTAACCATCTGATACGGGTGCAGCACGTAGGAGCGCATCTGGTTGCCCCAAGAGGCGTTGCCACCGGCGCCCAACGCATCGAGCTCAGCTTGTTCCTCCTGCCGCTTGCGCTCCAGCAGCTTTGCCTGCAGCACGCGCATGGCCGAGGCCTTATTTTGAATCTGCGACTTTTCGTTCTGGCAGGTCACCACAATGCCGGTGGGAATGTGGGTCAGGCGCACCGCCGAGTCGGTGGTATTGACAGACTGGCCGCCTGGACCAGAAGAACGATAGACATCGACGCGCACCTCTGAATCCGGCACCTCAATCGAGTCAGTCTGCTCCACCACCGGAAGCACCTCTACCTCTGCGAAGGACGTCTGGCGCCGCCCTTGGTTATCAAAGGGCGAGATGCGCACCAGGCGGTGCGCACCCTGCTCCACGGAGAGCTGGCCATACATGTATTCTCCGTGGACCACAAAGGTCGCAGACTTGATGCCTGCTTCTTCCGCATAGGAGATGTCATAGACATCCACCTTGTGACCGTGCTTTTCCGCCCACCGCGTGTACATGCGCATGAGCATCTCGGCCCAGTCGGCCGCGTCCACACCGCCGGCGCCAGAGCGGATATTGATAACCGCCTCACGCGGGTCATACTCACCAGAAAGCATGGTGGTGACCTCCAGCGATTCGATGGCAGATTCCAGGGAATCAAGCTCATCATCCGCCAGGGAGGTATCCCCTTCTTCTTCCGCGAGTTCGTACATCACGGGCATGTCCTCCAGTCGCCCGCGCAGCGATTCCAGCTTGCGAACCTTAGCCTGCGCTGCGGAAAGCTCGGAGGTGACCTGTTGCGCATGGGCGGGGTCATCCCACAGGGACGGGTCGCCGGCTTGGGCCTCTAGTTCCCGAATGCGGGCAGCCAAAGCCTCCGGGTCCATGACCTTCTCGATGGTGGTCAGGGTGGTTTCCAATTGCTTGAGCCGTGCTGTTACTTCGGGACGCATAGGCCCCAATCCTACCCACCCGGCCGGCATAATTAGCCATCGGCCGCGTTTAGGGTGACAATGGTGGGCATGGATCAAAAGCCGAGCTTGCAGGAGATGATCGACGCGGTCATCAAGACCTTCATTGTCGCGCACGCGGATGACGGGGATGCGCACCTAGCGCAGGCCCTTGTCTATAACGCCGGCCGCCTGGCCTGGCGCCTGCGCGAGATGGGCGTCGACGTAGAGCAAAAGACTTCTATCTCGGACGTTGTTACGGATGCGGACAGGGCGGCCGAGCGCTTCGTTGCGGGCGTGCTCGAGGCCGTGCGCCCGGAAGACGGCATCCTCGGCGAAGAGGGTGCGGCCCGCGAGTCCCAGTCCGGCCGCACCTGGGTCATTGACCCGGTCGATGGCACCTACAACTTCTCTTCCGGCTCCGATTATTGGTGCTCTGCGCTCGCGCTTACCGACGCCACCGGGATCACCCTCGGCGCCGTCCACCGCCCCGCCATGGGCTATACCTGGTTCGGCGGCCGGGACTACCCCACTTCCCTCGACGGGAAAGAGGTAGCTCGCCTAGAGGAGAAGCCGGCCGAGCAGATTTCACTATCCACGTATCTGCACCCAACCTCGCTGGTGGATGCGGATATCCGCGGGGCATGGCAGCGCGTGGCGGAAAACTTTGCTACAGTCCGTATGCTCGGTGCCGGTTCTGTTGACCTGTCCTCCGTGGCCGATGGCACATGGGGCGCATGGATGCAGCATTCGGTGGCGGATTGGGATTGGTTCCCCGGCAAGGCCCTCGTGGAGGCGGCCGGCGGTGCTGCCCGCAAGGTAGAAGCCGGCGGCGTCGAATGGTGCCTGGCCGGCAATAAACAGGTAGTGGATCAGATGGAGGATTGGCTCCGTGGGTAAGTTCAAAGAAGACTTGGGCCTCGCGCTCGAGCTGGCGGGCCATGCCGATGTAGTGACCATGCATCGTTTCGAGGCCTCGGACCTTTCCGTCAAGGAAAAGCCAGATATGTCTCCCGTATCGGATGCGGATCTCACCTGTGAGAAGCAAATCCGCGAATCCCTTAAGCGCTCCCGCCCGCGCGATGAAGTGCTGGGCGAGGAATACGGCGGCGAGGCCTGCTATAAGGGCCGCCAGTGGGTCATCGATCCCATCGACGGCACCAAGAACTTCGTGCGTGGCGTCCCCGTATGGGCCACGCTCATCTCCCTTTTGGAAGATGGCGAACCGGTAGTCTCGGTTGTTTCCGCACCCGCCCTGCGCCGCCGGTGGTATGCAGCCAAGGGCGCTGGTGCCTTCCGCGTTTTCGGCGGCGAGCCGAAGCGCTTGAGCGTATCCCACGTGGAAAAGCTCGCCGATTCTTCGCTGGCCATGAGCTCGCTGACCGGATGGGCCGAACGCGGCCTGCGCGATCAGTTCCTCGCACTCACGGACAAGACCTGGCGCCTGCGCGGCTATGGCGATTTCTGGTCCTACTGCCTCGTGGCCGAAGGTGCGGTAGACATCGCCGCCGAACCCGAGGTGTCCTTGTGGGACCTCGCCGCGCCCTCCCTCATCGTGACCGAGGCCGGCGGTACGTTCACGGATCTGGACGGAAACCCCGGCCCACACGGCGGATCCGGCGTCGCCTCCAACGGCCTGCTCCACAAGCACGCCCTAGCCGCACTGCAGCGCTAGGGATTTCTCCGCAGCTGAAGTAACACGCACCTGCCGCCCAGCGTTTCGCATCCGGGTTAGCGGCGGGTGCGTGACAATAAGGACGGCTGCACTATCGCGCGGCTCTCTGACTGGCTTCTGGATAGGGCTCGCAAGTAATTCACGCTATACCCCACTGGCTGTGGTTATTAGCACCAGCCAAAGATGCACAAAGCCCGCTCCCCAAGGCTGGGAAAGCGGGCAAAAGGATTGGCGAGGCTAGTCCTCAGGCAATGTAAAACCAGCACCTACGCCACCGCGGCGGTTCATATCCGCCAAGACTGCATCCATGGTGTTTGCGGCGGTTGGGTTATGCACCGGACCCTGCAGCGGGGTGCGGCACGGGAAATTCACCGGCAGGAAACCGCCGGTAATCGAACCAATGAGTCGGCCGTTGACCAACAACGGTGCACCGGAATCGCCCATCATGGCGCATACCTGGTTAACCTGAATTTTCTTTTCCTGCTGATAGGTCATGCCGCAGGTCTTCCCGGTGGCAACACCCTGCTTGCACACCTGCTGCCCCGGCTTAACGCCACCGCCCAACTCGTTGACGGTCACACCATTATAGGAGCGGGATACCTTGGCCTTAGAGCCGAACTCGATGACGGCGTAATCCAAGTCTTCATTCTTGGACACCACGGTGCCGGTTGGGCCAATCTGCTCCGAATCGGCGGAGGTGACCGAATCCCCCACGTTGCCGCAGTGCGCAGCGGTAAGCCCAACCTTGCGGCCAGCATTATCGTTGCCCGCCACAGTCAGGGTGCACATCATCTTCTCATCGACATAAACCGGGGTGCCGGGGCCATAAAGCGACTCGCCCTCATTCATAGCCGCAACAGATTCTTCTGGAATGCGTGGGGCATCAAAGAACGAGCCCGGCACGCGGTGCAGCACGTAGTCAGCCTGTGGCTTGCCCGCAGCTACCTTGGAAAATCCATCATTTTTCCACTTATAGTTTGGATTGGTTCCCTGCGGCTTAAACTCCGGCTGGGTGGCCTGCTCCGCTAGGCCGATGGGATTCGGGTTGGTCATCGGCTCCGCGTACTGTGCCTGCTGCGCCGTGTGCTGCACGGCTTGCTGCGCGTTGCGCACAGAGGAATCCACGGCGTCGGTGACGTTCTTATCCACCTGCGGGGTTTGGATGCCTACCCCAGCCAGGCCATCTCGGACCTGGTCAATAATCCCTGCGGAATCGAAATCCGGTTGGGGCAATTCCTGGGCGCCTGCGGCCGGGGAGCCTAGGAAAAACGCACCAGCGAAAGCCGAGCCCACCAGGACTTTCTTAAGGTGCGGTATGCGAAGCATCAAGGTACCTACTTTCAGTTGTCAACATCGTGCAAACTCGATACTGGCACGAAAAAATTGTGGAATCAGCAAACTCCTGTGACTGTGTCCAAGCCGTTATATTTCTTCCAGAATTCGGGGGTAATCACCCCTCCCCTATCATTGGGCGCATGGTCACACCGCTGTCTTATTCCGATACCTCTGGCTTCCCGCAGCTGCACATGTCACGAGTCATCGACGCTGATTTTGATACCGCCGCGCACCGGCTTTTCCGCTGGTCAATCCAACGCAGCGGCCTTTTCCGCGTGCGGCCCACCCATGAGGTGGTGGAGCTCGGTGCGGAGGTCACCATGGGCCTCGGCCCGTGGGATTTTCGCTGTCGCGTGGTCGATGTCTTCCACGAAGACGGCCGCTGCGGGTTCACCTACGGCACCCTCCCCGGACACCTCGAGCGCGGCGAGGAAACCTTCACCCTTGAGCGCCTGCGCGATGGTCGCACGCTGCTGCTTATCGACGCCGCCTCCGAGCCCTTCCTCCCCTTCCTGCGCCCCCTTGTGGACGTGCCAAGGCGCCTGCTGATTAGCCGACTCTACCTTCACGCCTTGGACGATTAGCAGGATTGTATATACGACAAAAGCCGCCTCCCCGACGCCGGGAAAGCGGCTTAAACTCGGCGCTGGTTAATTCTTGCGCTTGTCCTCAATGGACTCGCGCGCATCGCGCACAGCGCCCTTGACGCGGTCAAAGAAGCCACCCTTCTTCGTGGACTCCTCCTGGTACTCGTGTGCCTTGTCCTCCACGAAGCCCTTAGCGCGCTGGAACGCATCGCCGACGGCGCTACCAGCCTCGGATGCCTTGCCCTTTAGCTGGTCCAGGCGCTCAGAGGACTGCTGACCGTTAACGTTGTCCTGGTTCGGCGCAGTAGCAACGCGCTCTTCGTTTGCTTCACCTACGATGTGCTGGCTTGGCGCGTAGTCCGAGTTATCCTCGTCCAGCTTCTCCTGCAGGTCCGGCTGCTGCGGGGCGGAGCCGATGTGCTCTTCCTGTGCCCCACCTACGATGTGCTGGCTCGGTGCATAGTCCGAGTTATCCTCGTCCAACTTCTCCTGCAGATCCGGCTGCTGCGGAGCCGAACCAATGTGCTCTTCCTTCGCGCCGCCTACAATGTGCTGGCTTGGCGCGTAGTCAGAGTTATCCTCGTCCAGCTTCTCCTGCAGATCCGGCTGCTCGGAGGCAGAGCCTACATGCTCTTCGTCGGCGCCAGCGACAACGTGATTCTGCGGCTCGTACTTGCTGGCGGTGGATTCTGCATTATCCGCAGCCTGCTTGCCTACCGGCGTGGATAGGCCCGCTGCGCCCGCGGCGCCTGCCGCTGCAACACCTGCACCCGCTGCAGCCGCGCCGGACTGAGCGGAGGCGCCCGACTTAGCTGCCGAAGACACAGTGTCCTCAGATGCCAGGTACTTGTATTCGTTGCGGTCCAGGTCAACTTCGTGGCCTAGGTTATTCGCCATTGCTGCGTACTCCTTTAAATAGATTTATCTTCTCCCCTCTAGGGTTCCAGAAAATTCAGGAGCGTGCACGGAAATGGGTATGGGAAAGCGTCGACCGGTGGAGGGATCAGTCATCTCTAAACACTCAACATGGAAGGTTTCGCGTACGAGTTCAGCAGTCATCACCTCCTCGGTGACCCCTTCGGCCACAATGCGTCCCTCACGCATGGCTACGATTCTATCGGCGTAACGCGCGGCGTGGACCATATCGTGGACCACCATGACCACTGTGGTCCCGGCACCATTGAGGTCTCGGATGAGCTCCAAGATGGACAGTTGGTGCGCAGGGTCGAGGTAAGTAGTCGGCTCGTCAAGCAAGGTAATTGGTGTTTCTTGGGCCAAGGTCATGGCGAGGAAAACACGCTGGCGCTGACCGCCGGAAAGGTTTGCGGCGGAGGCATCGAGAAGCTCGCTCACCCCAGCACGCGAGGCAGCACGCTCAACCGCTGCATGATCTCCGGCCCGCATCGTCGCTAGCGCTCCTGTATAGGGATAGCGGCCGTAACCGATGACGTCGCGCACTAATACCCCTTCCGGGGCCACGGGATGTTGTGGCAGAAAAGAAACTTCACGGGCAAAGGCACGCGAGGAATACTCACTGATTTTTTGGTCCCCGAGGTACACCGCGCCTGCGCTGGGCGTGAGTTGGCGGCCCAGTGTTTTAAGAAGCGTCGATTTGCCGCAGCCATTCGGCCCGATCAGAGCCGTTACTTGTCCGCTAGTTAAGTGGAGATTTACTTCTTTGACCACATCGGGACCCCCGTAGCCCACGGTTAATCCGCTACACGTCAATGTCATGTCAAGCCTCCGTTTCGCACTCGGGTCAGCCGAGTCAATAGGAAAATGAAATAGGGTGCGCCAATCAGCGCGATGAGCGCGCCGACGGGGATTTCCGTGGGGGCGAAGGCCCAGCGACCGAACGTATCGCATACAGTCACAAGGACCGCACCGCCTAGGGCCGCCACGGGCATTTGCCGGCGCAGGTTTGCACCAACAATCAAGCGGGCAGCATGCGGGACGATGAGCCCGGCGAAACCCAAGACCCCGGCTGCGGCGACTCCCGCGGCGCCAAGGATAACGGCCAGGGCCACTGCTATTAGGCGCCATATCTTGGTGCTCACTCCGATGCCGGCCATGGTGGAATCATCCAGCGCGAGCATGTCCAGGTGCTTTGCCACCACCATCGCGATGGTTAGGGCGAGAAGGATAAAGGGGGCGACGATAGCGGCGTCGCCAAGCGAGCGGGCGTAAAGCGAACCTTTCAGCCATGTCATGGCCGCTCCAGCCTCTGGCGCGGCGCGCACCAAGAGCAGTTCAGTGATGGCACCCAGCCCGAAAGATACCGCCACCCCGGTAAGGGGCAGGCGCACCGGATCGCTTACCCCGCGTCCAGCAAAAAGGAGAACCACCCCAGTTCCAGCCAACGCGCCGATAAAGGCGATAAAGGTCAGCAGGTGGGCCGGCAGGGCGCCTACTCCCATGAGTACCGCAACGGCCGCGAGTCCACCGCCGGAGGTAATACCCACCGTATCTGGAGCGGCCAAAGGATTGCGTAGCGCGGACTGCAATAGACACCCAGAAACAGCCATGGCACTGCCCGCGCAAATACCTACCAAGATCCGCGGTGCGCGGTACTTCCAGATGAGCGGATCTCCGGCAAAGAAGCCAGTGGTCACCTCGCCCGGCGATTTCATCACCGCACCGACGCCCATGCCGATAACTGCGCTCAATACCAACGCCAGGATGAGCCCTACCAGAACCCCTACAAATCTCTTATGCCGCATGCCTCCCCCTCCCTAGGGCATGGACGGACCACAGCACTAAGGGCATGCCAGCCAAAGAAGTCACGATGCCTACTGGGGTCTCGGCCGGCGCCCAGATTGCCTGCCCAACCGAGTCGGCCACCAGAAGCACCGCTGCTCCTACAATTCCAGCCACACACAGCCCCATGCGATGGTGCGGGCCGCACACCCGCCACGCTACGGTCGCGGCCATCAGCCCCAAAAATCCAATCGGCCCGGTTGCGGCTACCGAAGGAGCAATGAGCACTACCGCCTCCACAATGGCAGCCAACCGAATGCGCTCCGGCTTCGCCCCCACAGCACCGGCCACGGCATCACCGGCTACGAGCAAGTCCAGCGTTTGCGCACCGACTAAGGTCAAGGGAACCACGACCAGCACAGCGACCAGTGCGGGCATAATATCGCTTAGGCGTACACCGGCAAGCCGGCCAGAGAGCCATGACATCACCGTCGCCAGTTGAGCTTCATCTATCACCAGAAAAATGGAGGTCAAGGCGCTACACAGCGCGGAAACAGCAACGCCCACGAGTACCATGCGCTGGATCGCACCGCTCTTGCCCACGCCCACCGTCACCCCCACAGCAATCCCCGCACCCAGCAGCGCACCGGGCAGCTGGTCAACGCTCGAGGTTTCGCTCCCAGAAAACATTGCGGTTGCGACTGCGCCGAGTGCCGCACCGGAGTTCACACCAGTGATGGACGGATCGGCGAGCGGATTCGCGGTTGCCGTGCGCAGCAATAACCCACCTACACCTAGTGCAATACCGACCACCGTGGTAGCAAGGAGACGGTCAAAAGCCACGCTATGCAGCTCTTCTTCTAACCACGGGGTATCAACTGGCACCTGAACATGGCGGAGCCGCCACCACCACACAAAGGCAGCGGCAGCGGTTGCAAGGACCAAGCAGGCGCTGGCTTTAGTTCGAGGTGCCACTACTTTTCAGCGGCGATAATGTCATCGAGCATATGCTCGGCGGAAAGTGGCCCGCGAGCGCGCGACCAGATATCTTGGTCTACCTCTACGATGTCACCGCTGCCCTTGGCATAGGGCGTCTTTTTAAACGCTTCGACGTCCTTGTACATAAAGACTCGGTCAGCCTTCATTCCAGGGAGCTTATCGCCGGTCAGTTCCGCTACATCAGTCTTAGATTCGATGGAAGACTTCTCACCTTCGAAGGCGTAGTCATAGCCCACTTTACTCAGTAGCGACTGAGGGAAAGAGGGGTTGACCCAGGTATAGAGCATCTCGCTGGACCAGCCAGCCACGACCGCACGACTCCCCGGCTTTACCGTGTCCTTGGTCTGAGCAATCTTGTCCTCGATGCGCTGACGGACGTCTTTAGCCTTTTCCTCTTTGCCGAGTTTGGCCGCGATCTCATCCATCGAGTCCAGCACGTCCGAGTAGGTTTCATCTGGGTAGGATTCCGTCTGCGCAATCTCTTCCAGCTGCGGCATGATATCAGCTTGACGGGTAGGGCTAGCCAAAATCAGATCTGGTTCCAAAGACTGGATAACCTCCAAGTTCGGCTGCTTGGCTTGGCCCACGGAGGTCGCCTGACCTAACTGGCCCTTCAAAGTAGTTGGTGCCTCCGACTTGCCGATTTCTACGATTCCCACAGGGTCCACATCGAGGGCCTTGAGAATTTCCTCATAGCGCCAATCGAGCGCCACAACTCGCTCGATTTTCCTATCTTCACCCAGTCCCTGAGAAGAATCAGAAGAACACGCGGCAAGGCCCACGCCTAGGGCTAAGGTGGCTACGAGTGCGATAACCGCACGCGTTTTAGTGAAGTCTTTCTTTTGCATAGGCTTACCTTAGCTTTATAAGGGTTTACTGTCTAGAGCCTGATTGCTTCCCTCTCCATGACAGACCATGCAGCCACAGGATGAGTTCCATGAGGGATAGCGGTGAGGAGCGGAAACCGAAATCCGCTCTAGCCACGATCATCTACAGCCTCTGCGAACGAACTCCAAACTGCGGTCTTTGGTGTTCATCTTTCGAATGCTCTAGCCCTTGAGCACAGCGCGGGAAACGATGACGGGGGCGTCGCTGAAAGGATCGTCCCAGATTTCTACATCGATACCGTAGGCTGCGGCTAAAATATCCTTCCGCAGTGCTTCCTTGGGAGTCCCCCGGGCTATGACCTCGCCGTTGTTCATAACCGCCCTGGTGTCGGAGTACTGACCAGCCAACATGTGGTCGTGCAGCACAACAACGACTGCCTTACCAGCGCGGGCTTGCTTGCGAACGGGCTCCAAAACACTAATCGCGTGGGCGGGATCGAGGAAGGTCGTAGGCTCGTCGAGCAGCGGCACCGGCGCGCCCTGAGCCAGAGCCAGTGCAAGCCGTGCCCATTGGCGCTGGCCGCCGAAGAAAACGAAAATGGCCCTCATCGGCGAATGGGGAGCAGTTCATCAATCTAGAGGGGCTAACTGTAATTGGCCTTACAACCGTTCCATATCTATAGGCTATGCGAAGTTTCCATAGCCAGAAATGGTGCTCACCCATAAGAACGCGGATACGACGAAAGCCGCGGCGAATGTGAAGGCAAAAGCACGCCATGATCGGTCGCTAAGCCGATCCTTTTTCAACATGTAGACAGATATGGCTAATACACCCAACACCACCAATGAAGGTAGAGGTAGCCCATAGAAAACGAAAGGTATTGGAAGCCATGTGGACAGGAGCACTCCGCCATGAAGGGTTACGACACCCAAGACAATTCCAAAAAGTATTCCCGGAATGATCGTTCTTTCTTTCACAACAAATTCCTTACCAATCAGTTTATCTTGATCAGGCCACCGTTTTTAGCCTGCGCATGACATTCATGGGCCTGACCCCGGAAAGTAGACACGTCGGGGGTCAGGCCCCCAGTTTTCTATCTCCAAAGTAAACAGAACCAAACCGCTTTTGAGTGGCAGCTAGATGATCGGTGATTGTGAATTGTCGAGCCAGGCCACGATGTGGTTTTCGGCTTGTCTCGCAGACGGTAGTTTGTCGAGGTGGCGGTCTCCGTTATGGTTCGTGAGAAGAAGCGGGAAGTAGTTTCCCTTGGCATTGAACTTGACCTGGAGGGTCTCGCCTTGCGAATTCTGGTACGTAACGAAGCCAGCGGACGGAGTCTCCGACAAGTGAGTCAGCCACTTAGGTACGGCTTTGGCAGAGGCGTAACGTTGCTCGCCCAATACGGTAGACGAGGTGGAGATGTCAGTGGTTTCGTCGCCTTCCAAGATCGGAATGCCCAAATGCGGGACCGAAATGGCGATGCCCTGGTGGAGGCCGAGCGCTGAAAGTTTTCGGGCGTCGCTCGAGAGATTTTCCGTGGGGATGTCGATTTTGGCTTGGCCGGGAGCTGGTGGTTCAACCTGCGCCAACTGCGCAATTGCGTCGAGTGCCGCCGTAGACTGAGGTGTATCTTCGAGGGCGATGATGGCCAAGTTGAGAGACTCGCGCTGCGACGTACTCGCCGTGTACAACTCGAGCGAGTCGGACTGATTCACTGAATCCAGCAGGATGCCGAGTATTTCGCCTTGGTAGGCGTAGATGGCCTCATCGATGGCGGTGGTGTCATGAACATTGCTCAACAGATGGTGGAGGTGCTCGGCGGCATCCGAGTCCATGGATTGGTCGTAAACTTTCGCATACAGTCGTCCGATGAGCAGCAGTGCGGAATCGCTATGCATAGTCTTTCGCTCCGTAAAAGTCGAAGGGGTACGGGTGGCTGGTCTTCCCGGCGAGGGGGTTTCGATCCTTTGGAGCGGAAAGCCATCCAGTGATGGCGCTGAGCACTTCGGCAGGCAGGCGCACTTCTTCTCCTTCTGCTGCAGCGAACCTGTAGCTGAGGGCGCCGGTTTTGTCAGCGTTTCCGTCAAGTCGCTCGGCCAGCTCGAATATTGTCAGCGCAGTGATATCTGCAACGAATCTGATTGCGTCATCAGATGACAGGGGCCCTGTTTCCTGGATTCGCGTGTGAAGCTGTTCAATGGTTGGCGTGACGACGTCTTCGAGGTCCGATTGAAATTGCGTCAGCTGTTCGTTGGTGGGCTGCGTTAACACTCTTATAACACTCCAGGGTTCCACGGGATATTTGTAGGTTGAGACAAGCCTTGTTGCTTGAGCTGCTCGATACCATAATCGGTTAGTGCTTCCGCTTCAGATTGGCTGAATCCGACCGAGGTGTGTGCCTTTACCTCGATGGCTCTCACGTCGTTCCAAGTATAGGTATCGACGTCAGGATCGAAATTCTTGGCAAAATCATCATATCCGCGTCGTTGTACTGCAGTGATCTCTTTGTGAAGCGCAGATCCGGTTGCGGGATTGCGCGGTGCAGGATTTTGAGCCTAGTGCACCAAATGGCGATTTCAGCATAAAACGAAAGAGACCCCTACCAGCGTTTCCACTGGTAGGGGCTTGGAAGTTGGTAGCGGGGGCAGGATTCGAACCTACGACCTCTGGGTTATGAGCCCAGCGAGCTACCGAGCTGCTCCACCCCGCGTCGAGATGACTTCCATCATCTGCGCTTGAACAGTACGTTAACACTAAGTGTATTCGCTCTGTCCTGGCGACTCATGTAACTATACATAGGGAAAGGCACCTACCCAAATCCGCTGGGCAGGTGCCTAATTCATTGCGACTATAAGCCGGAACTACTTCTCCGTCGACTGGTAGGACTCGACTGCCTTGTCGAGCTCATCCAGGGCGCGACCATATTCCTCGAAGGAGCCATCGCGCGCATCTTCAAGCCCCTTCAGGGCCTTGTTGATGTCATCGATGGCACCCGCCTCGTCGGAGGAAGACGGAGCGGAAGCCGGAGCCGAAGGCTTATCGTCCTTAGACTCCTTCTTGTTCTCCTCATCCTTGGCGCCGTCCTTGTCCTCGGAATCGCCGTCAACTTCCTCGATGTTCTGGGCAGACTTGGCGTCGATTCCCACCTGCTCGAGGGCATCGCCGATGGTCGGGGCATAGCCCACGCGGCCCTTATAGGACACGAGCACGCGCAACAGCTTCGGGAAGGCAGAGGCCTGGTCCTTGCGCTGCGAGTAAATCGGCTCGAGGTACAGGATTTCGCCGCCACCTACTGGCAGGGCTAGCAGGTTGCCGTTGTGCAGGTCGTTGGTGCCCTCCCACAGGGTGCGGTCGCGGGCGACCTGGTCGGAGGACATCATCGCATCCTGTGCCTGCTTCGGGCCCTGGGTCTGTGTATTGGTGGGCAGCACGCGCACGGTGATATCGCCGTAGTTTTCCGGTTCGGAGGATACGGCCATGTGCGCAGACAAGAACTCGCGGTTGAGGCCACGGTAGGAGGTGGTCAGCTGGAAGGTCGGCTTGCCGGTCTCCGGGTCAGCGGCCATCACGTAGTACGGCGGCTGATTGAGCTGACGGGATTCCTCCGCGGTGGGGTCATTCGGCACGGACCAGAAGGCATCGTTATTGAAGAAGACATTCGGGTCATCCACGTGGTAGCGGGCCAACAGGTCACGCTGCACCTTGAACATATCCTCCGGGTAGCGGAAGTGCTCGCGTAGCTCATCGGAGATCTCCGCCTCAGGCTTGACGACGTCCGGGAACACACCCTCCCAAGCCTTGAGCACCGGGTCATTCTTGTCGAACTCGTAGAGGTCCACAGTGCCGTCATAGGCATCGACGGTGGCCTTGACCGAGTTGCGGATATAGCCGACCTTGTCATTGACCAAGCGCTGGGTGGTGCCATCAGGGTTGAGGGTGTCCTGGGTGGCGTCGGAAAGCGAGGCACGCTGGGAGTAAGGCAAGGATTCCAGAGTGGTATAGCCATCCACAATCCACTTCAGGCGGCCATCAACCACTGCCGGGTAGGTAGCAGAATCGGTGGTCAACCACGGAGCAACCTTCTCCACGCGCTCGCGCGGATCGCGGTCATACAGCAGCTTGGACTCGCTGCCGACGCGATCCGAGAGCAGGAAGTTCAGCTCGCGATACTTGGCGGCGTACATGGTGCGGTCAAAGATATTGCCGATGCCAACGCCGCCCTTGCCGTCATAGGTGTAGGTGGAGCTATCGGTGTCATACTCGACCGGGTTATCGCCGGTCTTGCCGGTAATCGCATAATCCATGCCGTCGGCCGCGCCGGCAATGACCGGGCCGTAGTAGATGCGCGGCTGATCAACCTTAATGCCAAGGGATTTCTCTGCGTCCTGAGTTTCGCCTTCGCCCTCGGACTCGCCGGCCTGAGTCTGTAGGTCAGACACGGTAAAGATGGGGAAGCCACCGCGGGCGGAACCTGCATCGCGGGCCACCTCGTCGACCTTATTGGCCTGCGCTGCCACGAAGCCGTTGCCGTGAGTGTAGACGGTGTGGCGGTTAATCCAGTCCGACTGGTTCTCCCGCAGCTCGTTCGGATCCAGCTCGCGGGCGGCGACGACGAAGTCGCGCTTCTTGCCATCGATCTCGTAGCGGTCCATCGACAGCGTCTCTGGGAAGCCGTAGAAGTTCTTCAGCTGCTGCATCTGAGTGAAGGTAGGAGAAAGGATCTCCGGATCCAGCAGGCGGAGGTTATTGATGGTGGCGTTATCAGAGGCCACCTTGTCATCGGAGACTTCATCCCCGCCCCAGTTGTCTTCATAGGTGACGTGGTCATCAGTGAGCCCATAGGCATAGCGGGTGGCCTCGATATTGCGGGCGATGGATTCTTCTTCCTTAGCCTGGCGGTTGGGCTGTACGGAAAAGCGCTCCATCAGCAGCGGCCATGCCTGGCCAATGACCAGCGAGGACAGCAGCATCAGCACCACGGCCAGGCCGGGGATGCGCAGGTCCTTGATGACAACGGCCATAAACAGGGCCACGGCCACAAAAACGCCAATGATCATCAAGATGATCTTCGCCGGCAGGTAGGCGTGAATATCGGTATAGGAACCACCGGTAAAGAGGTCGTGCTGGGTATTAAGCAGCTCATAGCGCTCCAACCAGTAGCCGATGACCTGGACTACCATCCACAGGCCGGCGGTAATCGCCAGCTGCAGGCGAGCGGGGTGGGAGATCGAGCCGCGCACACCGGCGGCCTTATTGCCAATGCGGATGCCGCCCAGCACGTAGTGGCCGAAAAGCGCAATAAGGAAGGCCAGGATCAACAAGATGGACAGGGTGCTAACCACCATCTTGAGAACTGGCAACGTGAAGGCATAAAAACCCAGGTCGTGGTGGAACTGGGCGTCTTGTTCGCCGAATTCCTGGCCGTTGAGGAAGAGCAGCACCGTGCGCCAATTGGACTGGCCGATGAAACCGGCGATGATGCCCACGATGGCGGGGATGACCTTGAAGAAGACACCCATGGACTTCTCAATGGACTTGCGGTACTGATACACCGGCGAGTTCAGGTCTCCCAAGTCGAGCGAATCCGGGCGCCCGCGCCAGGCAAAATAGCCGGCGGCCCACACCACTGCAGCGGCCACAAGACCGAAGATGATAAAGAGGACTATCCGCGCAATAATCGCGGTGGTGAAGACGTTCCGGTATTCAATCGCACCAAACCACCTCCAATCCGTGTACATGCCCACGAGCATGGGGCCAAAGAACAAGAGGACGGCAATGATGGCCGCAATGATTGTCGCGACCCGCGGGGGCCGCTTCAACGGGGCGGCTGGTGTGGATGACCCTAAGGACAACGCCAGCTCCAATCAACTAGTGCGAATTTAAAACCTGTAGACTTCTTCCAGCTTAAGGAAGCAATACACAGATAACGAATAAGGATGTTCATGAGTTCCCCCGAATTATCACAGCCAGCTTTAAACCGCGCGATGACCGAAGCCGTGGAATTCGTCCACGCCGAAGGCTGGGACGCCCGCCCCACCATCTTCGCGCTGGTTCCCACCCACTTGGTAGCCGATCAGCTTGCCGCGCTCGATGAAGAGGACGCCGCACCGCTTACCCTCATCGTGCAGGATAATGTGCCCGAAAACATTGAGCCTGGTTCAGAGCAGCTGGCCGATTATGTCTCCCGCCTGGCCTGGCCGCGAGAGGTTGCCGGCGTCATCTTGGCCCAAGAGATTAAGTTCCGCGATACCTCCAGCGAGGACCCCTCCCCTCGCCCGGCGCGCCTTTATTCCGGTGCGCTGCGCGAGGAAGGCATCGAAACCACATTGCTGCAGCTGCGCCCCACCGAGGAGGAGTTAGAAGCGGCCGGACCGTTCGCGGAAGATGACATCCAGCTGCGCGGCGGCCCGCAGGTAGCTCCGGGGGTCATTGCGGCCTTGCGCTATGGGCTGAACCAAGACCCGGATGAGCTAGATTAGACTGAAGTGACAATTCTCGCCTGCGACTAAGGAGCATTTTCCTACCGTGCGACGCACTACTCTCACTCGCCTGACCGCCACCCGCGCCACCGCAGCAGCGCTTCTGCTGGGTGTAGGCGTGAGCACTGCCGCTTGTTCCTCGGACGATGCCGCGCCTGCCGACGCCCCCGTGGAGACCACCACCGCCGGCGCCGAGTCCACCGCCCCTGCGGCGGATACCACTGAGGAAACCAGCACCGCCTCTAGCTCCTCTTCCACCGTTGCGTCCAGCGCGGAATCGAGCGCGGCGGAAAGCTCGGGGGTGTCTGAGGGGGCGTCGGCAAGCAAGGAGCCCGACAACGAAAAATTGGAAAAGTCTGTAGCCAAGGCCTATGACATCTTTGCTCCGGTAGCGCCCAAGGAGCTCTTCGCGCACTTCGACCGCTGCGATTCCACGGGCGGGGACGATTCCTATAATTGCTCTGGGCCGGAGGTAGGCCAGTTCCAGTTCTTCCGCTCGCACTCCAAGGCCAAGCAAACCACGCAGGTGCTCACCGAGCTGCGCAGCTCGCAGGTCATTGAGGATGACGGCGACCGCGTCGTAGGCTGGTCCACCTTGGGAACCACCGCGGTCATCACCGTGGTGGACAATAAAGAAGGCATGGTTATGCAGCAGATGATCTCCTCCGACCAGGAAGACCCGGAAGAGAAGATCAAGGAGCTGGGCCTAGCTAAGTAAGCCGGCTACTGGCAGGTTTTAATCTCCTTGCCGTCCGCGAAGTCCTTCATCGTGGACACTGCCTCATCCAAGGTGGAAACTTCCGCGATGGGCATATCGCCGTGGTCGCTCGCGGCGGCCTCAGAGCAATTATCCTTCGGCGCGAGGAAGAGCTCCGCGCCGGCCTCGTGTGCTGCGGCGATTTTATGTTGGATGCCGCCAATCGGGCCTACTTTGCCGTCTTCCTGAATAGTGCCCGTACCGGCCACGAACTTGCCGCCGGTGAGGTCTTCCTCGTTGAGCTTATCGATGACCGCTAGGGTAAACATCATGCCGGCGGAGGGCCCACCAATATCCTGCAGGTTGTATTTGACCTTAATATCGTCCTGCGGGACCGAGAGCATGGCGATGCCCAGCATTGCCTGCCCCTTCTGCTTCGGGTTCTCCCCTAGCTCGATTTCTTCTTCTTGCTCCTTGCCGCCCCGCTGGACGGTCAGCGTGACCTTATCGCCAGGGCTTTTCTGCTTGATGACGTCTTGGACCTCGCCCGGCTCCGAGACATCTTTGCCTTCTACCGCGGTAATGACATCGTCCTTTTTCAGCGTGCCCTGCGCCGCGCCCTCATCCATGACTTCCGCGATGGTGATCTTTACCGGCAGGTGCAGGTAATCCATGGCCGCCACGGTGGCTGCAGACTCGGACTGGGTAAAGGCCTGCTTATTGGACTCTTCTACCTCTTTATCGCTCATATTCTGCGGAATGACGGTATCGATGGGCACGATGGTGTCATCGGTCATCATCCAGCGGCCCAGCGCCTGCGCCAGGGTCATATTGGTGCGCACGGAGACTGTGGTCATGTTGAGGTGGCCGTCGGTGTCATAGGTTTTCGGCGCCTTAACATCTACCACCTGGGTGCCGTCGACCTCACCCAATGTGTCCACCGTGGGACCTGGCCCCTCAGCGGCATAAGGCACGGTCAAAGACACATCGGTGCCGGGGATATGGTCAAGCGATACCAACGCACCGGTGAGGACGACGGGGATGGCACCCCAGGCGATAGTGCGGACGCGACGGCTAGCAGGAGAATTCACGGATCAATACCCTACAACCTTTGCCGTAGTGTTCGCTGTCAGCGTAGCGGGGATCATGGAAAGTAGCCGGATGGTGCCGGTAGATTAGGACGCATGAGCAACGGATTCGGTTTTTCTTTCCCCAATAACGATGACGACGATAATGACGGACGTCGTGACCAGAACCCGTTCGGCGCATTCGGCGGCGCTAATGGTGGCGGCCTGGGTGACATGCTGAACCAGTTCGGTCAGATGCTGTCCGGCATGGGCTCTTCCATGAACTCGCCGGAAAACTCCGGCCCGGTCAATTACGACATGGCTAAGCGCATCGCCCTGCAGCAAATCTCGCAGTCCAAGGCGGTAAGCGCGGACGATACCAAGGCCGTAGAGGAATCCGTGCGTTTGGCGGAGCTCTGGCTTGATGACGCCACCTATTTGCCCACCGCCTCCGGCACGGCCAAGGCCTGGGATTCCAAGCAGTGGTTGGAGGAGACCATGCCGGCGTGGCAACGCATGGTCACCCCGGTGGCAGAGCACATGAATGATGCTCAGCTGGATTCCATGCCGGAAGAGGCCCGCGAGATGATGGGCCCCATGACCAAGATGATGAACCAGATGTCCGGCATGAATTTTGGCATGCAGCTTGGCCACGCCTTGGGCGATTTGGCTTCCCAGGCGCTGACCGGCTCCGATTTCGGCCTGCCCATCGCCCCAGCCAATACCGTGGCACTGTTGCCGCAGACCATCCAGAGGGTCGCCCGCGAGCTTAATGTTCCTGGCCAGGAGGTGCTGGTTTATATTGCCGCACGCGAGGCTGCCCGCCAGCGCCTGTTCAAGCACGTGCCGTGGTTGGTAGAGCGCATCGTCTCCTCCGTAGAGGAATATGCCATTGGCCTGGTCATTGATACCTCCCACCTGGAGGAAGTCACCCGCGAGCTCAACCTCGAGTCCGGCGATCCACAGGCAATCCAGGACGCAATGAGCAAGTTGCAGGGCATGGACCTCTCCCCGCGCATTACGTCCAAGAACACTGCAGCCGCATCCCGCCTCGAGACCCTATTGGCACTGGTGGAAGGCTGGGCCGAGCACGTGGTTACTGAGGCACTGGGCGAGCGCATCCCGTCGACTTCGAAGCTCACCCAGGCATGGGCACACCGCCGCAGCACCGGCGGTTCCGCCGAGAATGCCTTCAGCAAGGTGGTCGGCATCGAACTCAATGCCCCGAAGGTCTCTGAGGCCGCGGAGCTATGGCGCCGCGCCACCGTCGCCGTAGGCGCGGAAAAGCGCGATAAGGCCTGGGATCACCCAGACTTCCTGCCCACTGCGGAGCACCTTGATAATCCGGCCGCCTTTATCGATTCCCTGCTGGACGAAGGCCCGGATGAAGGCTTTGAAGAAGAGTTTGCCAAGCTGGAGGAAATGCTCAAGAACGGCGAGGATTCCTCTGCGGCGCAGGGCGACGAGTCCAAGGAGTCCGAGAAGCCGGAAGGCAAGGACGAGAAGAAGGACAAGGGCAACGAGGACGAGGAGAACTAGCAGCCCCAGCGCTGATAGGCCTCAAGATAGCCCTTCGCCCGCTCGGCGTGGGGCGCCCTGTCCGCCCATTGCCAAAAATCCCGCCCATGGCGCGGGATGAAGGTGTGGGTGAGCTCGTGAATGATCACTGAATCCAGCACATAGTCCGGCACGTGTTGCAGCCGGTCGCTCAGCCGAATGTCCGCGGTGGAGGTAGTACAGCTACCCCACCGCGTATTTTGATTGCTCACCCACCGAATAGAGCCAATGGTCGCGCGGCCATCTAAATACGCCGCGTTGAGCCGCCGCGCACGTTCTTCGAGCTGGGCGTCCGTGCGGCGGCCACTGCCCTGCTTCTTTTCCACCCGCGCCAACATATCCGCTACGGCTTCGCGCTCATCGCGCGCGGACATCCACGCGGGAATGCGTACCTCGAGTACCCCGGACACCATGCGCGCCTGCACGGTTTTCGTCCGCTTGGCAGAGCGAATGACTTTGATCTCTGGGGGCTGCGGTGCGGTAGGCTGCATGCTCGACATGACAGGTGATTGTACCTGTGGTGCAATGGAGACCACATACTTCGGGGGAAGGGGTTAAAGGCGTGGGGATTTCTGCCACCCAGGTGGTCTTAGCACCCGGCAGCGCGGTGTTTTGCCGCGAGGAAACGGTAATCCAATTTGGCATGGATGCCACCCGCGTCGGGGTTGCGGAAACAGGAAGCGCGCTCGCCGTCGCGACGGCTTTCAACACCGCTCGCGAGCCAGTGACCCCGGAGGACTTGTCCCACCGGCTGCGTGCCGCAGGACTTGAGGAAGCGGCGGCGCTGAGCCTCATTGAAGACGCGCTGGACTATGGCATCCTCTGGCCGCACAGGGAGTCCGCCGAAAAGACAGACACCATTGTCCTCATGGGCGAATCCACCCTGGCATACAACCTTCGCGCACGCCTTGAGGAGGATGGCTTCCAGGTGCGCATCCCGCTGGAGGAAGACAATGCCTTTTCCTATATCCACGACCTGGACGGCATGTATCCGGTCCTCGCCGTGGACCAGCTGCACTGCCCGCTGGATTGCGCGAATGCACTGGCGGGCACAGCAACCACGTGGATTCCGGTATCTTTGCTGGACAATCGTGGCGTCATCGGGCCGGTACGCATCCAGGGCCAAGGCCCCTGCCCCTTGTGTGCGCACTTGGCGCGCGTGGATATGGACCCACTCTGGAATATCATCAGTACCCAGCTCACCCGCGTGCGCCGCACGCCAGAAGCCGTGGTGCTCGATGCGGTTGCGGCGCATTCGCAGGTGATCATCCGGCGGCTGATGGGGCGTCCGCTGCCGCCAGGCGCGCCAACCCCTAAGCCGCGCCCCGGACAGCAATGGGAGGTCGATATCTACGGACATCACCAACAGCGCACCGTCATAGCGCATCCACGCTGCCCGGTGTGCTTCGGTGGCAAGACCAGCCTGGCTAGCTACGAACCGAACGAATAACCTCTAGTACCTGGGCGCCGTAGCGCTCCAGCTTGCTAGGTCCTACGCCGGAGATGGAGAGCATCTCTGCCTCATCGGAGGGCAATTCCTCCGAAATCGCCTGCAGGGTGGCATCGGAAAAGATGACATAGGCCGGAACCTTTTCCTCACGCGCTACCTGGGAGCGCCACGAGCGCAACGCGGCAAAGACCTCTTCATCGCCGCCGCCCTCGCAATCTTCATGGCGGCCAATGACCTTTTCCGCCGGTGTGCCCAGCGGGCCAGAGCACACACGGCACCGCTTCGGGCGGCGCGCGCGGGAGCTTCCCCCGGAGGCGTCTTCGGCCGCCGGGACGATGCCATCGAGGAAGCGGGTGCGCTCGCGCGAGGCACGCGAGCCGGTAGTCTTCGCCAGCGCCCACGACAGCGCGAGGTGCTCACGAGCGCGGGTAATACCCACGTAGAAAAGGCGGCGCTCCTCTTCTACCTGTTCATCGCCAGCCTTGATGGCATGGTTGATGGGCATAAGCTTTTCCGTTAGCCCCACGAGGAATACCGCATCCCATTCCAAGCCCTTGGCGGCGTGCACGGTAGCCAGCGTCACGCCTTCCATAGCTGGGGCCTGCTTATCGGTAGAGCGCCGGCGCAACTCCCCCAGCACCCCGTTGAGATCGATGCCAGGAGTGGATTCCACAATCTTTTCAATGAGCCCAACCAGTGCGTTGAGGGACTGCCAGCGCTCCCGGGCCTGGGCGCCCTGCGGCTCGGTGGAACTCAAACCCAGCTCGACAAACGCGGCGCGGGCAATCGCCACCGGGTCATCCGGCAGGTCCTCGCGGCGGGTCGCGGCGATGAGCACGCGGATCGCCTCCAGGATTTCCGGGCGGCGGAAAAAGCCCTCGCCGCCGCGGACTTGGTAGACCACTCCGGCGTCGGCAAGCGCCTGCTCAAACTGCTCCGACTGGGCATTGATGCGGTAAAGGATGGCAATCTCGGAGGCCGGCACACCCTGATCCAGCAGAGTAAGGACCTGGCCGGCCACCTCCTGGGCCTCAATTTCTTCGGACTCATAGGCCTTGAAAGTGGGCTCGGGACCGGGCTCGCGCATGCCCTGCAGCTCCAAGCGCGTGCCCGCCGCGCGGCCGGTGGCCTTGCCAATAACCCGGTTGGCCAGGTCCGTTACCTGCGGCGTGGAGCGGTAGTCGCGCTGCAGCTTGACCACGGTGCCATCCGGGTACGTGCGGGAGAAATTAAGCAGGTAGTCCGGGGAGGCTCCGTTGAAGGAATAGATGGTCTGGTTAGCATCGCCCACCACGGTAAGGTCATCGCGCTCACCCAACCACGCGTTGAGCACCCGCTGCTGCAGCGGGGTAACGTCCTGGTACTCATCGACGACGAAGGTCCGGTACTGCTCGCGGAAGGTCTCCGCAATCGCCGGCACATTCTCGATGGCACCTGCAATGTGCATGAGCAGGTCATCAAAATCCAGATGCATCATCTCCGGCGTGGCCTTGGACTGCTCGTAGCGGCGGAAGGCCTCTGCCACCTTGGCCGGATCGGCCGGCGCACTGCGGTCCGTATTGGCGATCACGGACTCATAATCCTCGGCGCTGACC
This sequence comes from Corynebacterium tuberculostearicum, assembly GCF_022347385.1. GTDB lineage: Bacteria > Actinomycetota > Actinomycetes > Mycobacteriales > Mycobacteriaceae > Corynebacterium > Corynebacterium tuberculostearicum_M. Next base: position 123,892 of record NZ_JAKRDT010000006.1, on the reverse strand, counting down.
AGCGCGGACTTAGCCCACTCGATCTCCGCCAAGACGTCTCGAATCATGTCCTTGGAATTATCTAGCCCCACCGAGCGCACCGCGCGGGCAACCAGCGGGAATTTATTATCCAGCAGCTGCCACGGAAGATCGCCTGCTACCTGCGGCCAAAAATACTTCAGCTGGCGGCGCGCAGCCGCGTGGAAGGTCTGCGCCTGCACTCCGGCCACGCCCATGGTGCGCAGGCGATCGCGCATTTCTCCGGCCGCTCGCGCCGTAAAGGTCACCGCAAGCACGCGCTGCGGGCTCACAAAACCCTGGTCCACCAAGTTGGCAATGCGATAGGTAATAGTGCGGGTCTTGCCCGTGCCCGCGCCAGCCAAGATGCACACGGGCCCGCGCGGCGCCGTGGCCGCGCGCAGCTGATCTTCATCCAGCAGGGACAAATCCGGCTTAGTCACCGTGATACCACTCCATAATCATCGTGTGTGCAATTGAACCCGGACGAGGAAGCTTAAGCTCAGGCAGCTCGGCGCGCTCCACCCACCGGATTTCTTCCAATTCCCCATCAGTATGGCAGGTGGGGTGGACATCAGCCGTGCGCGCGCAAAAGCCCAGCATAAGGGAACCACTCGGTGGCCACGCCTGCGAGCCCCAATAGCGAATATCGTCCACCCTGCGCCCGGTTTCTTCCAGGGCCTCGCGCGCAAAAGCAGCCTCCGCGGTCTCGCCCGGCTCGACGTAACCGGCAATCAGGGAGAAAAAGCCAGTGCGGCGGCGATTGCGCGCCAGCAAAATCCGGTCGGTGCCACTGAGGCGAATAAGCCCGATGACGGCAGGATCTAGGCGCGGGAAGACCATCCGGCGCTCGTCCACAGGATCGCGCCCCACGATTCCCGGTGCCGGGTAGTCCAGCTTGTGTCCGGTCCGCGGATCAAAGCGCTGCTCGCGCCGATTGCGGATCAGCGCAATGGCTTGCAAAATCACCGGCTGGTCTGCAAAGAACGTTGCGCTTTCCAGCCGGCCCAGCTCGCTAGCACCGTCTTCCGGATACGCGCACGCCTGCAGGGTACCTAGGTCCACTACTGCGTGCTTGCCGACGCCCCCGGGAACCTTCTCCACCAGCACCGGCTCCCCCGCTGCCGTAACCGGTACCTGGCCGTGAGGGGTTACTGGGAGGAACATTTAATCCTCATCATCATCGTCCATGACCTCGATGGGCTGTTCCATCTCATGCTTGATGTAGAGCAGGCGGTCGCCCGGCTTCAGCGCGGAGGCATCCGCGGTATCCACGCGGTGCAGCTCGTTATTGCGCAAAACAGCCAACACGATATCTGCCAGGTGGCGTGGGTTGGAGCCCACCTCGAATTCGCGCACGGCGCGCTCGGCTACGGAGAAACCTTCGTTGGGTGAAAGCAGGTCTTCCATCATCTCCACCACCGTCGGGGTGACGGTGGCCAGGCCTAGCAGTCGGCCGGCCGTCTCAGCGGAGGTGACCACGGAATCTGCACCGGATTGGAGCAACAGGTGACGGTTTTCGGACTCGCGCACCGACGCCACGATCTTGGCCTTGGGCGCAAGCTCTCGCACGGAGAGGCAGCACAGCACCGCGGTATCGTCCGTGGATGGGGTAACGACGATGGAGCTGGCGTGCTCTACCCCAGCGATCTTTAGCACGTCCTGCTTGGTGCCGGAACCAAAGATGGTGACCAATCCGTGGTGCTCTGCGTGAGCGAGGGACGCACGGTTGGTATCGATGACCACGATCTGGGAGGACGGAACATCATCGGCCAGCAGCGCGGCCACGGCTCCGGCGCCCTTGGTGCCATAACCGATAACGACGGTGTGGTTACGCAATTGCTTTCTCCAGTTCTGGATTTGGAAAGTGCGGCGGGCCTTATCCGTCAACACGGACAAGGTCGCGCCAACCAATAAAACAAGGAAGATCAGGCGGGCAGGGGTAATAAGCACTAAGTTAATGAGCCTGGCCTGTGGGGACACGGGCACGATATCGCCGTAACCCACGGTGGTCAGGGACACCGCCGCATAGTAGGCGGAGTCCAATAACGACATGTCCTCGCTATACCCACCGCCGTCCACATAGACCACGATGGTCACGAAGACAACGATGCCAAAAGCCCACAGCACACGCTTGCCCAGCTGACGCCACGGGCTGGAATTTTCATCCCTCGGCACCGTAATGACATCAATGAGCGCGTGGTCCGGCTGCGAGGACAGCTCAACCTGCGGCAAGAAGCGACTTCTAAAGCGTGACTTCATTGCCTGCGCACGTTTTTTGCCCACTAGCCCAGCCTTCTTTTCTGGTCTCGAATAATTGCTCAAGAGATTGCGAGTTACGCAACCGCCCACATACCTTAGCCCTTGTGGTGCTCAACTGACGATTCAAGGAGTTTCTTCAGCTCTTCCCCACGCGGCAGGCGGGCAGGCTCGAAGGTATAACCATCGTGGACATAATAGAACGCGGCACGAATCTTTTCCCCGCCGTGGATACGGCGCCATGCCTCTGCATACACCGCTAGCTGTATCTTGGCAGCATCCATAGCCTCTCCCTGGGGAGGGCGGCCGGTCTTCCAGTCCACCACCATCCAGGTGCCATCCTCCAAGCGGAATACCGCGTCCATGCGCCCGCGCACCACGGACTCACCAATGGTGATTTCAAAGGGCGCCTCCACGTGCTCCGGTTGGCGCTCGGCCCACTCGGAGTTCAGGAAGGCCTCCTTGAGCTCTTCCAAATCGAAGTCCTCCGGCTCATCAATACCTGGAAGTTCTTCCTCTCCCAATAGTGCCGGGCTGCCGAAGCGGTCCTCCAACCACGCGTGGAAGGCGGTACCGCGCTTGGCATAGGAATTCGGCTTAAACGGCACGGGGCGGCGTTGCCTGCGGGCAAACTGAAGCGGGTCTGCCCGCAGCGCAACCATGTCAGAGGCGGTCAGCTCGCTGGGTAGCTCAACGTCTACCACCGGCTGTTGCAGCGCCTTGTACTCCTCAATGAGCGCGCCAGCTTCCTGCTCCCACAGCTCAAAGGTTTCACCGCGGCTCAAATCTGGGAGCTCCTCCATAGCTTCAAGTACCAGGTCCGCACCGGCGACTGCCTCTGGGCTGGCCTGCAGCGCTGGGAATTGGGCGCTCTCCCCAAAATCATCCTCGGAAGGCTCGTCGGGGACGGACCACTCCACCACGTACTGCGGGAATTGCTCTTTCAGGCGCTCTAGATATTCATAGGGAGCCTTCTTGTTCTTTCCATTGAGGTTATTGGTGCCCGAGCCGGTAACGGTCAGGGTAGATTCGGTACGCGTCAGCGCCACATAAAAAAGGCGCGCCGATTCTTCCGCCTTGATGGCGCTATCTGCTTTCTTAAACTCCTCGCACGCGTTTTGGAAATGCGAGCGCTTTTGGGCATCCTCCGGGACCTCAATATAGTCATCGTCTCCCGGGACCTTATCGATCCTGGACAGGAAGGTCTCTGCTTTCGCACTATAGCTAGACGAATCCGCATGCACCACGCAGACGTGTTCCCATTCCAAGCCCTTGGCCTTGTGCGCGGTCATAATCTGCACGCGGTCAGTGGCGGCGGGAACCTCGCCGAGGTCTAGGCCATCTTCCTTTTCGAGCGCTAATGCAAAGTAATCCAAGAGCGCATACAAAGAATCACCGTGGAAGCCCGCGACAATATCGGCAAATTTATCCAGATGTGTTGCTCCCCCTGCGCTTCCACGCGCTAGAACTTCGGTGCGGATATTAAACAATGCTTCAATATCGGCGAAGATGTCCACCAGCGGTTTGGAAAGAGAATAAGTACGCAGGTGTCGCAGTTTGGCAGAAACCTCTTCCATACGGGCGAGGCCTTGCGGGGTATAGCGGTCCCTCTCACCTAAATCTGCCAGGGCGTCGGCAAGGCCGACGCGCTGATCCGGCTCCTCAGCGGTGACGTCTTCCAACTGCGCACGCAGGTAGTCTTCCGGATCCATTCCCGGTTCCCAGCGCAAGCGCTCCTCCCTCGCGCCAGCCAGGTTTCGTTGGCGGGAAGCAAGTGCTTGAATATCGCTAATTCCCAGGCCACAAATGGGGCCCGCGAGCAGGCGCACGGCCGCAGGCAAATCTTCTGGGCGCACGAGCATGGTGGCAATGGCTACAAGGTCCTGGATTTCTGGCTGCCACAGCAGGCCACCGAGACCAATGATTTCATTGGGTACGCCCGCTTTGTCCAGGGCCGCAGCGATGGGTGCGGAGTGCCTATTTTTACGCACCAAAACCGCCGCACTGAAGGTATCTCCCTCGCGCTTTTCCCACTGCTCCTTCAGGTACTCGGCGACGAACTCGCGCTCGCGAACCTCGCTTTCGAAGTACGCCAACTGGATTTCGCCTTCGCCCTTATGCGGGGCGGCAGAAAGCTCGTCCACGGGGCGCTCTACGCCTTCAAATACCCCCTCCGCGACTGAGTTAGCCAAGTCCAGCGCACCAGAGGGGTTGCGCCAAGAGGTGGTCAACTGGTCCTTCGGGGCGGATGTGCCCGGCGCAACTGGGAAGTCTTCCACGAAGGCAGTGAGATTTTCAGAGGTCGCACCACGCCACCCGTAGATGGCCTGCATTGGATCGCCCACGGCCGTAACCGACAGGTCCTCTTGGTCCCCTCCGAACAGGCTGCGGAGAAGCACGCGCTGGGCATAGGAGGTGTCTTGGTACTCGTCTAGCATGACGACCTTATAGCGCTGGGACTGCTGCTTTCCCACCACAGGATGGTCGCGCGCGACGCGCGCGGCGACGGCCATTTGCTCGCCAAAGGTGATGACTTGTCGCTCGGATTGTTCCTTTTTCAGGGCCTCCAGCAGCGGCACGTACTGCACACGGCGCTCCTGTGTTTGGATATAGCCCAGCAGCGCCTTTGAGTATTCGGGGCCATTCTTTTGGGATTTATCGAGGTTATCGATGTCCGCCCGAAAATCGCGGGCATGCTCGGCGATGTGACTCGTGTCCTTGAGCCCATTATCGATATCTTGGCTGAATTTCAGCAGGGTCTCGGTAATCGTGGCTAGGGCGCGATCGTCTTCCAGCTGGCCGGTGTAATTGCGCACCACATCGTAGGCCAAGGAATAGCGCTCGGCCTCGGTGATGATGCGAGCCGTAGGCTCCACTGGAACCAACAGCCCGTATTCGCGAACGAGTTCTCCCGCATAGGAGTCATAGGTAGCTACCTTCGGCGCAATGTTTTCTAACGCTTCTGCCACCTCGCCGCCTGGTGGGATGAGGCCGGAATCGCGCAATTTAATCAGCTGCCGCCGGATGCGCTGCTCCAGCTGTTGCGCGGCCTTACGGGTGAAGGTCAGGCCGAGAACCTGCTCCGGGCGCACATAACCATTGGCCACCAGATACACCACGCGCGAGGCCATGGTTTCTGTCTTTCCGGCACCAGCGCCGGCAACCACGAGTTTGGGGCTAAAGGGGCCTTCGATGACATGGGCTTGTTCCTCGGTAGGCGGAAAGTTCTTGCCCAAGGCTGCAGCAATCTGCTGTGGGGAAAAGTTGCTCTTAGGCATCGGTGGTCATCCTTCCTTCTTCCTGCACGGGGCAGATGGAGCGAATTGGGCACTTATCGCAGTCTTTATTGGTGCGCGCAGTGATGCGCGGGCCGCGCATCTCCTCCACCAGCGGGGGCAGAAGTGCGGCGAATTCTTCCAGGGCTTCCGGCGATTTATCGCTTTGCCAAATCTCACCAATCTTCTTGGTGGTCGCGCCCGGATACACCAGCACACCGCCCTGGCGCGGCATGCCTTCGCCGTCGTGAACCTGGTGGCCGTCAAATGCGCCATGGGCAAGCGCAAGCTGATAGGTCATCAGCTGCACATGGTCCTCGCCCTCTTTCTTAGCCGGCTTGCTTCTGCCCGTCTTGAGGTCCACCACCAGGTAATTGCCCTCTTCATCGCGAAGCAGACGGTCCATATAGCCGCCGATGCGCACCTCCTCGCTGACGCGTACGCCTACGGGGATTTCCACACCGGCAAGCTCTTGATTGACCTCGGATTGGCGCGCCCATTCCCGGGCGCGGTCCAACAGGGTGGAAAACTCATCGAGCCTGAAACGCAATTGCCACTGCGGTACGTCCTGAATGCGCTCGAAAGCCTCCATCACCAATAGCTTGGCCTTTTCCGCGTCCATGCCGCGGCCAATGGCTTCAAAGAAGGCGTGCGCCAAAGTACCGCGGAGCAGGTGCTCCTCGGTGCTTGGGTCCTCGGCCACATTTCCTAGCACGGCCTTGAGCGGGCAGTTGAGTAATGCTTCCACTCGGGAGGGTGACAAACTGCCGCTGGTATGCAGCGGCATTTCTGCTGCAACGGAGCGCGCAGACCACCATTGCTCCGGGTGGGCGCCAGGGATATCGGCTGCCGCTAGCCGAGCGAGCTGGCGGGCTGCTTGTTTGCGCTCAACCTCACCGGATTCCTGATTGGTAACTACGCGGCGCAATTGTGCAACAAAGGCTGGCACGGACAGCACCGCCACATCGAGGGGATCCACCTCGAGTCCATCGCGCAATGACACGGGTGCGGGTTCGGGCACATCGAGGCCCAGTTCGCGCGGGAGTTGCGTGCGGCGCAGCGCCCGCTTTGCTTGCCGCCGCGCAGCCTGGCCAGGTACGTCCACGCCACGGCCAGCGAATTCGCTAATGAAGCGCGAAGGCTCAGAGACCGTATCACCTTCCGGGTTTTCCACAGCGGCAATGAGCAGGCGCTGTCGGTGGCGCGTGGTAGCGACATGGAAGAGTCGACGCTCCTCTGCCAAACGGGAGGCAACGTGGCTGACGGGGGTATCGGGATCAATATCGTGGTCGAGGAGATCGATGAGATCTTCCTGCCCAAAGATGGAGCCAGTCTCCCCTAGCGAAGGCCAGCTTCCCTCCTGTGCGCCGGCCACAATGACGGTATCCCATTCACGGCCCACGGCGCCGTGTGCAGTCAGGATCTCTACTGCCTGCGGAATAGCGGTGCGGCGGTCACGCACACCGGTGGGAAGTTCCTGTTCGGTGATATGCGTCAGGAAGGCGCGCAGCGAGGAATCAGGGCGGCGCTCGACGTAGTCGCCTGCGGCGTCAAAAAGCGCCATCATTGCATCCAAGTCGCGGTCGGCCTGCGAGCCGGTCGCACCACCGCGCAGCGCCGAAGCCTGCAGGCGGTTATCGAGCTCGGTTGCACTCCACACGGCCCAGAGGGTCTCCTCTACCGAGGCGCCAGAGGCGAGTGCGTCCCGGCCGGCGCTTAGAACCGCGCGTACACGCTCCAGAATGGAGTATTCGCGCTCAGTAAGTTGCCCATTAAAATCTGGGAGCTCGCCATAGAGAAGCCCGCGAAGGCTATCGATGCCCCGGGTGGTGGAATCCCAGCGGCGCAGACCACGGATAAGGCGGCGCAGGGTGACGGGATCGGCACCAGCTACGGGGCCAGTGAGCAATTCTTCCAACTCCGAGTTTGATAGGTCTTCCTCCAAGGCACGCAGGGCGAGCAGCACGGCGGAAACCAAACGCTGTTCGGCCAAGACGACGTCGGTAGGGCTAATGTGCACGGGCACGCCGGCGGCCAAAAGGGTGCGGCGCATCTGCCCGATATCACCGGTTGAACGAACGATGACGGCGATATCCCGCCAAGGCACGCCGTCTTCTAAGTGACGGCGCCGCACGGTATTGGCTACGACGTCACGCAGACTGCCGTCCGAATCCACAATGGAGATGCACGCCGGAGCGGGTGTGCGGTGGGGCTCGGTGAGCTCGATGTCGTGGTCAGCTGGGAAATCCCGCAGGAAACGCGAGCTAGCACCGCGGAAGGCAAAGACGGATTGATCGGCATCGCCGCCTACCACCACGAGATCCGCCTGCGGGGCCATGTCGCGAATGAGCTTGCCTGCGGTGGGGTCGAGCAATTGCGCATCATCGACAATGATGGTGTGGAAGGGGTGCTCGCGCAGTAGCTGGGGGCGCTGAAGAACCGCGGTAACCAATTCCGCAGCGGAATAGGAATGGGCGCGGGAAAGGAGCTGCACGCGTTCGTACTCGCGCAGGAATTCACCCGCCGCGGACCACATGGGGCGGCCGTGCTCGGCACCGAGGCGCTCTAGGTCGCCCGGGCCCAGGCCGCGTTCAATGGAGCGCAAAAGGAAATCGCGCAGCTGCCGGGCGAAGCCCACATATTCCAGTGCGGGCCGCATCTCCGCGGGCCACGAGCCATGCCCGTCTTCTGCTTGGCCAGTGAGCAGCTCGCGGATGACGGCGTCCTGCTCCGCACCGGTAATAAGTCGCAGCTCCTCCTCGGTCGTTGTGCGCAGCAATGCAAATGCGAGGGAGTGTACGGAACGCACCATGGAGGTCTGTGCGGCGTAATCCTCGAGCCGCTCGGAAAGCTCGCGGCGCAGCCGGGCGCCGGATTCCTTCGAGGGAGCGATAACCAGGATGCCGGAGGGATCCGCGCCGGTCTGCCGGGCTTTATCCAAGGCATGAATGACGGTATCGATAAGGAAGCTGGACACACCGGTGCCGGCGGCACCGGTTACCTTCCAGGTACCGGATTCGGGCAGTTCAACAGGCCAACTGCGGGTCGTAGCGGACTGGGTACGGGGAACGAGGCGCACCTGCGGGGACGGTGGAAGGACCACTCCCGCACGCGCGGTGGAATGGGGGTCGTAACTCACCGCTCCAGTATGGCAGATGCCCGCGACACCAGATGCTGCTCCACCCGTTCAATATGCGAACGCGTGTTTGAACGCGACGCGGAGTGCAGGTCATTGACATGACGGCGATACGACACCGCGCGCAACAGCAATTCCGGCATACCGGGTACATGACTAAAGCGCTGACAGATCCCATCATCGACCGCTTGGCCAATGAGCCCATCCACAATAACCAAAGCGGCCGTCCAGCCGGCTGGGCGTGGGGATTCGCTCGGCACAATGTCCACAATGCCCGGCGGGTTGGAGCCGTGGTAAACCGTGGTGGTGAGAAGTGCGGTGTGGGCGGGGATAAGGGGGACGTCGGCAAGCAGATCTGGCCGATAAGCCTCGCCTGTTTCCTCCCAAGCGGCGCGCTCGGCGCGTGCAAAGACATCGCTGCGCTGCCCGTTAGGAAGGGGCACCTCGGCTATAGCCGCGTCGAGGCGCAACGCCATCTGTGCGGTTTCATCAATTCGCCCGCGTACTTGGCCCGGAATAAACTGGGTAGCCTTCCACCCCGCGGCCGTGTGCCGACCATCGCTAGACAGTACCGGCCGGGAAACGCGGGCCCCCTGCACGCTGAGGCGCTCGCGCACCTTAGCGGACCAGGCGGCAAACGGACCGGCCTGGGAATAGACCACGTCGCCCACCTTAATGCCGTTATCCCACACCGGGCCCAATTGATCGCCCTGCGCGCGGCGGGTACCAGTGGCACCGGTTTCCGCGTGGAAGGCGCTTAACACATGCTCTGGGGGAAGCGGCATCCTTAACTCCTATTCGGGTTGGTGGGGATCCTTATTATTCGGATTCGGATAAGGCCACGGGTTTGGTGAGCAGGTCACGTCCTCATCAGGATAGACCTCGCTGGGCTTGCGATCGTGCAATTCTTTGTTGTTAAGGTCCAAGGTCTGCTGCATCATGACCGGCGCTAGCTTGCCTTGGCCGCCACACGGCTGGTGGGCCGCATAGCCAATGGCATGACCCAACTCATGGTTGATGACGTACTGGCGATAACTGCCCATATCGCCTTCAAAAGGCGTGGCGCCGCGCACCCAGCGGGCCTCGTTGATAATGGTGGTGGACTCGCCCGTAATGGTGGTGTGGCAGGAGGTTTCCGTTTCAATCTTCTCGCCACAGCGCTCTGCGGCGGTGCCGAGCGAAGTCAGCTGGATGCGGGTATCCGGTTCCGCATCAGCGGCCACGTGCTCGAACTCAAAGTCCTTCTGCGCGGTCCAGCCGCGCGGGTCAGACAAGGTGGCCTCCACCATGGCGACAAAAGACTCATCGCCTCCATACGGTGCGGTGTTAAGGCCATCTTCTACCTCGATGGAATAGCGCACCTTTTGCTCGCCGCCCTTACCCGCGACGGCGCCAGGCTCGCCTACCTCGTGGAAGGTGCCCTTGCCCTGCTTGGTATAGGAGCCACCGGGCGGCATCTCGCTGATTTCCCGCTTGACCACTGCAGCATCGGCAGGATCAGGGCCCATCTTCTCCGTACTCGTTGGGGCAGCCTCGCTAGTGACTTCCGCCTTTTCTTCAGAGGAAGAGGAGGTGGCGATATCGACGATGAACCAAATGGTCAGCGCGATCATGAGGGGGATAGCCACCACGCGCCACCAGCCATATTGACGCGCAAACCGGACCACCGCATTGGGGTGGTCCGGCGCATGGCCCTGGCTCCGGTGAGCGTGGCGATTCTCCCTTTTTTCCATGGGGCCTTAGGTTACCCGTTTGTATTTAAAAAAGCTGAATCAGCAGCCCTATGCGCTCGCCTTAGGCGCCGGCGAATCCCACGGCGTGCTTCTTTGCAATGCCGACCTCGACGTAGACCACGCGGTCAGTGCGCACGAGGTACTTGCGGCCCTTGTCATCTTCCAGTTCCAGGGTGGAGTTATCCGCCAGGGCACTGTTAATCTTCTGCGTCAGCTCGGCCTGGTCACCTGCAGCGCTAATGACCAGCTCGCGAGCGGTATCTGCGAAGCCAAACTTGATATCCATGAAGATTCCTCCTCTAACTAGAGTTTTATTGTCAATGGCCCCACTATAACCATCCCGGCTACTATCAAGGTGTGTCTGACATAAAATCCCAGCCACCGAGCTTCGCGGAACTCGGCGTTGCGGCCGAAATCTGCGATGGTCTCGCCACTCGTGGCATCACGCGTACTTTTGCAATCCAGGAATTAACCCTGCCCATCGCGCTATCCGGCCAGGACTTGATTGGCCAAGCGCGCACCGGCATGGGCAAGACCTATGGCTTTGGCGTGCCGCTTTTGGACCGCGTCTTTGATGATGCCGATATCGACGAGCTCGATGGCACCCCGCGCGCCCTCGTGGTGGTCCCCACCCGCGAGCTTGCCCAGCAGGTCACCGAGGACCTGCAGGTGGCTGCCGCCCACCTGCCCGTGCGCTTAGCCTCCATTTACGGCGGCCGTCCCTACGAGGAACAGATCAAAAAGCTCAACAAGGGCGTCGACGTCATCATTGGCACGCCCGGCCGATTGATCGATCTCCACGAGCGCGGCAATCTGCAACTAGATCGCGTGGCTATCTTGGTGCTCGATGAGGCCGACGAGATGCTGGACTTGGGCTTTTTACCCTCGGTGGAGGCTATCCTCAAGGCACTCGATGGCAATGCCCACCAGACCATGCTCTTTTCCGCCACGATGCCGGGCGCAATTTTGACGCTCGCCCGCCGGTTTATGGAAAAGCCCATCCATATCCGCGCCGAATCCGGCGAGCAGGATTTCACCCATTCCTCCACTCGCAAGGTCACCTTCCAGGCCCACCGCATGGATAAGGTTGCCGTCGTCGCCCACGCCCTGCAGGGCTCCGGCCGCGGGCGCACCATCATCTTCGCTCGCACCAAGCGCGCGGCCGCCCAGTTGGCCGATGATCTTGCCCGGCGCGGCTTCCACGTGGGCGCGGTCCACGGCGATCTGGGGCAAAAGTCGCGCGAGAAGTCGCTCCATGCCTTCCGCACCGGCCAGGTGGATATCTTGGTCGCCACCGATATTGCCGCCCGCGGCATCGACGTTGATGATGTCACCCACGTCATCAACTATCAGGTTCCGGATGATCCGATGACCTTTGTCCATCGCATTGGCCGCACGGGTCGCGCCGGCCATACGGGCACCGCTATCACCATGGTGGGCTATGATGAGCTGGGCAAATGGCAAGTTATTAATGATGAGCTGGATTTGGGTGAGCCGAATCCGCCGCAGTGGTTCTCCACGTCCCCGGAGCTGGCCCAGGCCCTAGACATCCCCGCGGAGGTAGAGGAAACTGTCGGCTCTGAGACCAAGGTCGTGGGCCAGGTGCCTGTCCGCGAGAAATCCCCCACCCGTACCACCGCGCGCCGTGGCAGCTCCCGGCGCCGGCGAGGAGGCCGCCGATGACTAAAGCTCCCATTTTGCGCTCGACCCCCGCCGATTGGAAGGCTACCGGCATTATTGCCGTGGTCTGCGCCATCGCGGTCGGCGGGGCGGCTATTACCGCCAATATTAATCAGGCACATCTTAGCCAAGCGGCCGTTCCTGGGGATAAGGATGCACCCGCGCTTGCCGACGTCCCCGAGGCCCTCCACGAGTCCTTCAGCCTCCCCAACGCACCGGTTCCTGGCCAATACCGGGCGGTTTCGGCGCACGGCCTGACCATCACGCACGCCGATCACACGCTCACCGCCACTAACCCGGACGGCTCCGAGGCGTGGACTTATGAGCGCACGGACGCGGATCTGTGCTCGCTGTCTACTGCATGGGGCAAGATCGTGGCGTCGTATAAGACCGGTGTGGGCTGCGGGGATACCGTGGCGATTGATGCCGCAACTGGTGAGTATGACAGCACCCGCAGCGCCGTCAACTCGGAAGAGGTAGTACCCGTTTCCTCTAATGACCGGGTAGGAACGGTCTCCACCGACCGCATTGATCTGTGGCGCTCCGATTTGGTGCGCACCGTGGAATACGGTGATGTGGAGGCAAAGCAGGAGCCGGACAAGCAGCCACATGAGGACTGCACCATTAGCTCCGCCCTCACCCGTACCGAGAATTTAGTGCTGACCGAGTCCTGCCCCGATAAACCGGGCACCACCTGGTTGCGTTTCCAAAACACCACCCCTGATGATTCCCGTGAGCCCGATATCGCCGCCGATGTGGACATAGCCACCGACGGCGCCCGGCTTGTCGCTGTGGGACAAAAGGCCGCCGCCGTCTACCGCCCAGGCCCGAATCCCACGATTGAGTCCTATGACAATAAGGGCGAAAAGCTGGACTCTACTTCGGCAGAGCCCTCTCCAGACATTGACGCCGGCGCCTCCCCGTTCGCCCCGGCAACCGCGGATCTTCCGCACCATATGACGTGGTTTGATGGCTCCCGGCTCTATCTCTTCAAGCCGAGCGACCTCGCAGTGGATCACGTAGTAGAAGATGCCATCGGCACCCCCATCGCCGTCGACGAGCACATGTTGGTGCCTACCCAAGAAGGCATTGCTGTCATGGATTGGTCCACCGGCAAAACCCTGCGAACCATCCCGGTTGATCGCGGCAGCTACCACGGCCCCGTCTACCTCACCTTGGCGGGCGACACCATCGTGGAAACCCGCGGCGATCAGGTCGTGGGCCTAAGCGCCGATTAACACCCTCCACTACAGAAAGGGCCGCGCCTTCCGGATTTACCCGGGGCGCGGCCCTTGTGCGTGGCAACGAATTTAGAAGTTTGCTGCCGCCCACTCGGTGGAAGCGCGGACGAACATCAGTAGGAAAATGACTACTGCGGCGCTCGCCAAGGTCACCGCACCAAGTAGCGGCGATCCGCCGCTGAACATCTGGAAGGAGCTCGCCGTCAAGATGAGCTCGACCAGGATAATGGCTCCCCTACCCCAGCGCTTTCCCTTGACCATGGCCCAAGCGCCGACGATGACAAAGCCAAAGACAATAAAGATAAATAGTGCGGTGCCTAGCCCTACAAAGCTTCCGGAGCCCGAGTCCGACACCATGGAACCATTTTCTGCGCCGGTCGCCTCGCGCACGATCAGGAAGATACCGAAGCAGATGACGGCAATGGACTGAACCACGGCGAGCGCTGCGGCCACGAGGACCGGCTGTGGCGCGCCCTGCTGGGCCTTCTCCTCACGCGCCGGCTGCGCGGAGGAAACACTTTGCTTTTTGTTTACCTGCTTTTTCTTCTGCTTAGACACAAACCCACAGTCTACTCACCGGTCAAGGCCATTTCCTTGTGCGCCACTCAGGTTTCGCGGGGGCAGGGGTTAGCCGGGTAGATTTGACGCTTCTTCAGTCACCACACTCAATGTTTTTTGGACAATGCGCCAGTTCAGCGCGTTTCTCACAGGCTTCTTTCAACTCATACTTCGACCTAAATGACCCCCACACTAGTTTCATTCACGTGAGGTTGGCCACAATTTTGCCTTTACCCCTAGCGGAGTCTGAGTAAACATGTCATGATTCTGGGGTAGCAAAAAGAAAGAGGACGTAAACCTCTTCTTAACTTGAAGGAAACTTCAAGTAACCACAATGTGAACCATTGGCGGCGGCGACGCTGGCCCGACCTCGAGACCGGGCCCCACTGCACGCAGACCAGTTCACACAACCACCCACCCTGGCATTGGTTGCTTTTCATTTCTCATGAAAAGCGCTTGTGCTTACTGCTGTCGAATTTTTGTTAGGAGATATCAATCATGGATTGGCGCCACGAAGCTGTTTGCCGCGACGAAGACCCCGAGCTGTTCTTCCCAGTAGGCAATTCTGGTCCTGCACTTACCCAAATCGCTAAGGCCAAGCTGGTCTGCAACCGTTGCCCCGTTGCCTCTTCCTGCCTGAAGTGGGCACTGGAATCCGGCCTGGACGCCGGCGTCTGGGGCGGCCTGTCTGAAGAGGAGCGCCGCGCCCTCAAGCGTCGCCGCAACCGCGGCCGTGGCCGCGCCCGCGTTTCCGCTTAAATAGCGGCCCCCAATTTTCGTTTCGGCGCCCTTAGCCGCTACAGTTGAATAAAGTTCAGATACCCTCAACGAAGGAGTGCGCAATGAGCAAGCGTGGTCGCAAGCGCAAGGATCGCCGCAAGAAGTCCGCTAATCACGGCAAGCGTCCTGGCGCATAACGCACAGCATTACTCAAAGCCCGGTTCCCTCGGTCACTTCGACCGTAGAACCGGGCTTTTGCTATGTCAGACGCACATCGATGTCGTCTCCTAGCTCCCCGCTTGACCTCTCCGTGCCTTAAGTCCAATGTGATCGGGCCGAATTGAACACATTGGGGTCTCAATTCGGTCCTTCCACCCTCAATTCGGCCCGATCAGTATGGACTCAAGCAAAAAATTGGAAGATCAGGAGACCATGACCCCACCACAGCGAGTGAGCAACAGTGCCTACCACGCCGTGTCGATGCGCGTGATCTCTACCGAAATGCGGCGGCGCAGTGCCTTTGGCGCTTTGGCCTGGCCGTTACAGCAGTTGCGCACCAGGGAGCGGATAATCTCCTCGCTCTCGAGGCGCTGTTGACAGAAATCGCACTGGGCGATGTGCTCGCGGATGGCGAGTGCGCGGGCATAGGTGGTGGATTCATCGAGAAGCTCGCACAGGAGGGCCTGTACCTCTGGGGAGCTACACGCACCACAGTTGTGTTCCGTTGCGCGGTCCATTACTTCTCCTCCATGTCTGGGTGTTCTAATCCAATGCCTTGTTCTCGTGCCACGTCTTTCAACGCTTTCCGGAGCATTTTTCTTCCCCGGTGCAACCGGGACATCACCGTGCCCAGCGGAGTATCCATGATTTCTGCAATTTCTTTATACGCCAAGCCCTCTACATCCGCGTAGTACACCACCATCCGGTAGTCATCGGGCAGGTCATTCATGGCCTCTGAAATGGTGGCGTCCGGCATGTCTTTAAGCGCTGATACCTCGGCGGATTCCAGGCCAGTGGAATCGTGCCCAGCAGTGGTATAGAGCTGAAAATCGCTCAGGTCATCGGCCGAGGACTCCGTGGGCCGGCGCTTCGCCTTGCGGTAGGAGTTGATGTAGTTATTGGTCATGATGCGATACAGCCAAGCCTTAAGGTTTGTACCTTGCTTAAAGGAATGAAAGGACTTATAGGCCTTGAGGTAAGTCTCCTGCACGAGATCCTCAGCATCTTGCGGGTTGCGCGTCATGCGCAGGGCACCGCCGTAGAGCTGGTCTAGCAGGGGCAGCGCTTCCGCTTCGAAGCGGCGCTGCAGCTCCTTTTCGCTGATTGTTTCTTTAGCCACAATTTCTATCCTAACGCGTAGCGTTAGAATCCCAGTCATGTCTAAAAAGTCCCCGCATGCAGCCACCCCAGCGCTCAAAGTCATGGAAGACGCCGGCGTAGACCACCATGTGTACACCTTTGAGGCGGGCAAGGATCACTTCGGCGATCACGCCGCGGCGGCCCTCGAGGTAGAGCCGGAACGCGTGCTCAAAACCCTGGTCATCGATTTAACGGCGGGAAAAGGGCCCAAGCGGCAGTTGGCGGTGTGCGTCATCCCTACCACCCACCACCTGAGCCTCAAGAAGGCCGCGGCCGCCCACGGCGTTTCTAAGGCCGCCATGGCGGATCCGCATGACGCGTCCAAGTCCTCCGGATATATTCCCGGCGGCATTTCCCCGCTGGGCCAGAAGAACGCGCTGCCCACGGTCATTGAGGAAACCGCCGTGCTTTTCGATACCGTCTTTATTTCCGGCGGGCGCCGCGGGCTGGATATCGAGCTCAATGCGGAAGATCTCGCAGAGCTGTGCTCTGCTAGCTTTGCCGATCTACTCGCCGAGTAGCTCCGGATAATCGTTGGATACACTGCCCACGGCCTTGTCGGCGGGGTGGGTGTGGAAGCCACGGAGGGGCGTCGGCAAGAGCAGCTCAGCGGCTTCCTCGGGGCTGCCCTCCAGCCAGGTACGCATTTCTTCGGCCGCCAAGAAGCGCGGCAGGCGGTGGTGCAGCCACTCCATTTCTTCCGTGGCGGCGGTGGTGACAATCGTGGCAGACAGGCGGTCCAGGCCGGTGTCCCATAGGCCCGCCGCCCACAACAGGCCCTCTTCCGCGCGGACGTAATAGGGCTGCTTGCCGCCTTCTTCTTGATGCCATTCGTAGTAGCCGTTCATGGGGATAAGGCAGCGCTGCCCCTTAAAGGCATGCCGGAAGGAGGGCTTGCTGGCCACCGTCTCCGCCCGGGCGTTAAACAGCGGCGGGCCGTCCAGGTCCTTCTTCCAGTGCGGCAGCAGTGCCCACCGCGCAGGGTCGACCTGGGCGAGGCTTTCGCGCACGCGCACTATCGCCACCGGCTGGGTGGGCGCAATATTGTAGCGCGGGCCTGGGGTGCCTTGTGGGGCGTGGACCTCAGTAACTCCGGGCAGTGCGCCCACTTCATCGAGAAGGGACTCGGTAAAAAGAACGAATCTTCCGCACATGCCCTCTATTATGGACGATATGTCTCAACCTTGGTCCGCCCCGCAAGCGGCAGGCCCCATTACGTGGGCCCAGCACGTGCCGGGCTCGAAGTCTATTACCAACCGCGCTTTCATTCTGGCGGCGTTGGCCGATGGCCCTTCTACCCTGCGCGCGCCGCTCGTCTCGCGCGATTCGCAGCTGATGGAAAAGGCCCTGGAATCTATGGGCGTGCGCTTCGAGCACGAGGGCGAGGATATCCACGTCACCCCAAGCCCGCTTAAGGGTGCCACGGTGGACTGCGGCCTGGCCGGCACGGTCATGCGCTTTATCCCGCCGGTTGCGGCCTTGGCTGATGGCGCCGTGCTTGTCGACGGCGACGAGCAGGCCTACGCCCGTCCCATGTCCACCACCCTGGACGCACTGCGCCAGCTCGGCGTCGAGGTGGACGGCGATAGCCTTCCCTTTACCGTCCGCTCGCGCGGAGTTCCGGAAGGCGGCGAGGTCACTATCGACGCCTCTGGCTCCTCGCAGTTCGTCTCCGGACTCCTGCTGGCCGGTGCGCGCTTTGCCAAGGGCATCACCGTCACCCACGAGGGCGGTCCCCTACCGTCCATGCCGCACGTAGAGATGACCGTGGGAATGCTGCGGCAAGCCGGCGTACGCGTGGATTCCGGCGAGAATACCTGGACCGTGCATCCTGGCCCGATCGCAGGCCGAGAGTGGACCATCGAGCCGGATCTATCCAATGCCACGCCCTTCCTTGCCACCGCTGCCGTCACCGGGGGCCGAGTGACCATTAAGCGCTGGCCTGCCAATACCACACAGCCGGGTGACGCTATTCGCCATATCTTGGTGGATATGGGCGTTATGGTCACCCAAGAGCCGGGCTTTGTCACCGCAAAGGGCGCCAAGGGCGGCGTGCTGCAGGGCATCGAGCGCAACATGGGTGATATTGGTGAGCTCACCCCCACCGTCGCGGCGCTGTGTGCCCTGGCAGAAACCCCCTCCATGCTCACCGGCATTGCCCACCTGCGCGGCCACGAGACTGACCGCCTCAAGGCGCTGGCAACTAATATCAACGCCCTGGGCGGCAAGGTCACCGAGCTTGCCGACGGCCTACACATCGACCCCGCCCCTCTCCACGGCGGCGAGTGGCCGTGCTACGCGGATCACCGCATGGCCACCGCGGGCGCGATTATCGGCCTGCGGGTACCGGGCGTAGAGGTAGAAGACATTTCCACCACCGCGAAGACCCTGCCCGGCTTCGACCGCATGTGGGAGACGATGGTGGACCCCGAGCAACAGGAGAGCAATGGCTAGGCGTTTCGGTTCCTTCGACGAATCCGATGTGCGCGTGCGCCCCGGCAAGGGCTCGCGGCCGCGTACCAAGGACCGCCCCAAGCACAAAGATGCCAAGTTCGGCATGGTCATCACCAAGGACCGCGGGCGCTGGGGCGTAGCGCTAGACGACGGCCCGCGGGTCACCGCCATGCGCGCCCGCGAGCTGGGCCGCACCGCCATCGAGGTGGGCGACCGCGTGGGCGTCGTGGGCGATACCTCCGGCCAGAAGGACACCCTGGCGCGCATTGTGAAGCTGGAGGAACGCACCTCCGTCCTCCGGCGCACGGCGGATGACACCGACCCTTATGAGCGCATCGTGGTGGCGAATGCGGACCAGATGCTCATCGTCACCGCCGTGGCCGATCCGCCGCCGCGCTCCGGATTTGTCGAGCGCGCCCTCATCGCTGCGTTTGTGGGCAATATCCACCCCATCCTGTGCTTGACCAAGACCGATCTCACGGACCCTGCTCCCTTCGCGGCGGAGTTCGCCGATCTCGATGTCACGGTGGTGGAAGCCGGCGTCGACGACGGGCTCGAGGCGGTACGCCACCACATCGACGGCCACGTCACCGCGCTCATCGGGCATTCCGGCGTGGGCAAATCCACCCTGGTCAACCGGCTGGTACCGGATGCGGATAGGGAGACAGGGGAAGTATCGGGCGTCGGCAAAGGCAGGCATACCTCCACCCAATCGGTGGCGCTCCCCCTCCCCGCCGAGGATGCCTTCACCGGCGGCTGGATTATCGATACCCCAGGCATCCGTTCCTTTGGCCTCGCACACGTGGATGCCGATGACGTGCTGGGCGTCTTTGAAGACCTTGCCGCAGCCATCGAGGACTGCCCCCGCGGTTGTACGCACATGGGCCCGCCTGCGGACCCAGAATGCGGCCTCGATGATCCTGCGCTTATCTCCCCTGATACCGCCAGTGCGCGGCGGCGCGACGCGGTGCGCGGCCTACTCGAGGCCCTGCGCACCAACGTGGAGTGGGAAAATTAGAGGTGGAAGCCGGTATCGGCCATAACACCCAAAATGCCATCCACGATGCCGAAGAATACATCGAGGATCTGGCCCCAGGTGCCCTGGGACGAGGTCTCTAGCAGCGCCAGCCACGGGGTGGTGGGCACGGCGTCGGCAGCCGCATCTGCAGCTGGGGTGGTATCTGCCAGGGCGGCCGGCGCGGCGATGAGGGCTGCGCCTGCGGTAACGGTGGCCGCAGCGAGGTTCTTGAAACGCTGAGTCATGTTTTCTCCTTGAGTTTTAGAGCAATTCTACGAGGAAAGGGAGTTCGGTGGGGTGATAAAAGGCCATGAACTTATCCAGTGCATCGCCCACGGCCAGCTCCGCGTCTTCATCGCCCAGGTCTGCGGTATCGATAGCCTCGATGGCCTTTGCGGTGGTTTCCTCGGACTCCGCAATATCCACGTGGATGGCTGCTAGGTCATCCTTGCTGAACTGCGCCGGCTTGAGCTCTACCACCGGCTCGCCCATATCCGGGCGCGGGGTGAGGACAGAATCATCCAAGTCTACCGAGATAACCACGCGGCGGTGCGGGAACTTCTCTTCATCGCCGATGGCCAATAGGCGCATGGAGGCCATAGAGGCCTCGAGGAAGGCCGAGTAGGCAATTTCTTCTTCATCGCCCTCGGTATAGAACTCCTGCAGTGCAGGGGTCACCATAAAGCCCCAGCCGGAGCGCGCGGAAAGCGAGCCGGTTTCTTCCAGCTCCGCCAGCATGGCGTAGGTCGCAGGGATGTAGACGCGGGCTTTAGCCACTAAAACTCACCTTCAATATCGAAGACTGCCTGGATTTCAACGGAGACGCGGTCAAAGCTGGTGTACAAAAAGCCCACCATGCCGGATTCCACGGCGGCACGCACGTTGAGGATGGAATCATCAACCATGACACAGTCATTGAGTGGCAGTTCTAGGGCATCTGCGGCCGCCTGGAAAGCAGCGGACTCAGGCTTTTCCGCCCCCACCTCTCCGGAGAGAACGACTGCGTCGACGTTTCCGCGGTACCCCCACTCGCGGATGTGCTCCGCGCCTGGTCCGCCTGGGTCATTGGACAGGATGGCGGTTGCTGCGCCATTTGCCTTGGCGGCGGCCAGCAGCGCTTTCCAGCGGCGGTTGTCTTCTTCGGTGCCGTCAAGGACGCCGACATAGTCAACGATTAGACCACGCATGTACTTAAATCCTTTGGTTACGATTCTCTTTAACTCCCCGAGAGTATAGCGAACCGCGCGCTCATTCGCGCCCATCCCTTTCAGGAAACCCTCAGAAATGGCGGGGTTGGGGCGGGCATGAGACAATTATCACGCGTCCGCCTCCTGCCCTTATTCAGGAGCACTACTTCCCCACCATGTACGAGCCCATTCCTGGCTACTCGCACCTCAAACTCTTCATTGCACCCCACCGCGTGCACTATGGCCGCTTGCCGACGTCCGCGGAAGTCGCCGCCCAGCACCGCATCCAAGGCTGGGTAGTCTTCGCGCTGGAGGTAGCCGCCGGCTATCGCCCGCTAGCCCATCTCAATTCCCCGCGCTATTCGGATGCCATCCGCCTGCACATTGGATCGTGGGTACGCCGACGCACAAGCCCCTATGCCACGGACAGACTGCAATTGACCAGCCTGCACGCGCGGCCCAATGGCGAGTACTTTGGCTCCGCCTACATAGGCCAACAGCAGCATGCATTTACGGGCTCGGCGAGCCCCACCGGTTTAACGTCATTCCGCTTGCTCTAACTCAGCGGGCAGGGCTTAACGCCTAGGAAAAGAACTGGCCCAGGTGAGAAAGGATCTCGGACCAGTCGAGTGCGGACCATCCGAATCCGACGGCGCTGGTCAGCGCCGCCAAACCGGTGGCTAGGAGGCCGCCTTCAAAGGCGGATAGACCGGAATGCTCGTCCGCCGCCGCATCCTCAGGCACGGTTCCCGCAGCATGGTGCGACGCGGCGGCCTGCTCCAAGGGTGCATTGACCTGCGTGGTGATGGTGACAATATCGCGCAACGCCGCCGCATAGGCAGGAAACTCATCTGGGAACGCGGAGCCGGTTTCCCCGATGGTCGGCAGCTGGGCACGCGGAGAGGTAGCCGCGTTGCCGGCGGGGGCCTGTGGCAAGTCCTTGGTAAACTCACCCAGTTCGGCACGAATTACCGCCTGGGCATAGTTGGCGCCCAGCATGTCGAGGTAATCCAATACGGCCGCTTCGGTGTACTGCTTGCCGTCTAGGGATTGCGTCCGCTCCTCTGGCTCCCACGGGAAGTCCAGCGGGGTGGAATAGATATTGCCATCGGTGCGCGCGGTATTGAGCCGGGCTTTGCCAAAGTAGTACTCGAAGGCGGCGTCCGCTTTGTCCTGGTGCAAAATTCCATCGGCCACCAATGCTTCCTTGCGCTGGGTAGCAATAGCCAGGATGGCGGCAGCCGCGTTATCCTGCTCAATCTTTTCGCCCGAATCCAAAATGATGCGCAACGAGGTGGCAGAATCACGCTGCATCTCATAGGCCACGGCCGGGGTGGCGCCACCGAGCAAGGTGGCAGACAGGAGCGTCGTAATACCGAGACGCAAAGAGCGGCGGCGCATCGTCAGTGAAGATCCTCACAGGAAATAAGCAGAATGGACGGGTTTCTTATATTCTACTCATTTTTTCCTGAAAAGAAACCCGCCCCGCTCCCACTATCACGAGCGGGGACGGGGCGGGATTGGACGAAGGGCGCCGAGGCCTAGGCCTCTACGGTGCCCTCACCGTTGCCGGAAGCGGTAGCAGCTGATTCGCCGGCCTGCTCCTCTTCCTGCTGCTTGAACTGCTTACGCAGCATAAATAGCTGGCGGACGGTCTCTTCCTTCACGCCATCGTTCATGGCGTTGAACATCTCGCCGCCCTCCTTCTGGTACTCCACCAGCGGGTCGCGCTGCGCCATCGCGCGCAGGCCGATGCCCTCCTTGAGGTAGTCCATCTCATAGAGGTGCTCGCGCCACTTCTGGTCGATGATAGGCAGGATGACCATGCGCTCGGTATTGCGCATCTGCTGCTCGCCGCCAATGGCGGTCACAGACTCTTCGAGCTTGTCGTACTCATTATTGGCGTCCTGCACCAGGGCGTCGCGAAGCTGCTCAGCAGAAAGCTCACCCGGGGAACCATACTCGGAGCCTTCCACCAGCTCCTCATGGGAAATGGTGGGGCCGTAGAGGGAATCCAGCGCATTCCACAGCGCGTCCAAATCCCAGTCCTCCACGTAACCGGTGGCGGTAGCGCCAGCGACATACGCGGACACGGTGTCATCGATCATGCCGCGGATATTGTCCTGAATATCTCCGGCATCAAGGATGTCGTGACGGGTAGCGTAGACCACCTTGCGCTGCTCGTTGAGCACCTCGTCGTACTTGAGGACGTTTTTGCGCATCTCAAAGTTCTGGTTCTCCACCTGCGCCTGGGCACCCTTGATGGAGTTGGAAACCATCTTGGCCTCGATGGGGACATCGTCCGGCACGTTGAGGCGGTTCATCATGTTTTCCATGGACTGGCCCACAAAGCGCACCATCAACTCATCGCGCATGGACAGGTAGAAGCGGGTCTCACCCGGGTCACCCTGGCGGCCGGTACGACCACGCAGCTGGTTATCAATGCGGCGGGACTCGTGACGCTCAGTGCCCAGCACGTAGAGGCCACCGGCCTCGCGCACCTGGTCACCCAGCTTCTTGGAGCGCTCCCTCTCGGAATCGATTTCTGCTTCCCAGGCCTCCTGGTACTTCTCTTCATCCTCGAATGGGTCTAGGCCGCGCTCGCGCAGCTTCTCATCGAGGATGACCTCGGGGTTGCCACCGAGCACGATATCGGTACCACGGCCGGCCATGTTGGTAGCCACGGTGACGGTGCCGGGGCGTCCCGCACGGGCGATGATCTGGCCCTCTTCCTCGTGGTGCTTAGCGTTAAGCACGTTGTGCTTGATGCCGCGCTTAGACAGCAGCTGGGACAGGTACTCGGAGCGCTCCACGGAGGTGGTACCGACCAGAACCGGCTGGCCGGACTCGACGTGCTCGGCAATATCGTCCACTACGGCAGCGAACTTAGCTTCCTGCGTCTTGTAGATGCGGTCAGAGTGGTCGGCACGCTGATTCGGCTTATTGGTAGGAATCGGCACCACATCCAAGTCATAGATGGAGTGCAGCTCGGCGGCCTCGGTTTCTGCCGTACCGGTCATGCCGGAGATCTTCTCGTACAGGCGGAAGTAGTTCTGCAGGGTAACGGTAGCCAGGGTCTGGTTCTCGTTCTTGATCTCCACCTGCTCCTTGGCCTCAATGGCCTGGTGCATGCCCTCGTTGTAGCGGCGGCCGGCCAGCACGCGGCCTGTGAAGCCGTCCACGATCATGACTTCACCATTGCGGACGATGTAGTCCTTATCGCGGGTGAAAAGCTCCTTAGCCTTCAAGGCATTGTTCAGGTAGGACACCAGCTGGGAGTGCTCGGGGGCGTAGAGGTTATCGATGCCGAGCTGATCCTCGACGTATTCCACGCCCTCTTCCAGCACGCCGATGGTGCGCTTCTTGTGGTCCACCTCGTAGTGGATACCCTCGCGCATGCGCGGGGCCAGCTGCGCGAAGACGCTGTAGAACTGGGAGGAACCATCTACCGGGCCGGAGATGATGAGCGGGGTACGGGCTTCATCGATAAGAATCGAGTCGACCTCGTCCACGATGCAGAAGTTGTGGCCGCGCTGCACCACATCATTGAGGGAGCGGACCATGTTATCGCGCAGGTAGTCAAAGCCCAGCTCGTTATTGGTGCCGTAGGTAATGTCGCAATCGTAGGCGGCCTTGCGCTCTGGCGGGCGCATCTCGGACAGGATGACGCCCACGGACAGGCCGAGCCAGCGGTGGACACGGCCCATCATCTCGGCGTCGCGCTTTGCCAGGTAATCGTTAACGGTCACGATGTGGACGCCCTTGCCGTCAAGGGCATTGAGGTAGGCCGGCAGCAGCGAGGTCAGGGTCTTGCCCTCACCGGTGCGCATCTCGGCGACGTTGCCGAAGTGCAGGGCCGCACCGCCCATGATCTGCACGCGGTAGTGCTTCTGATCGAGGACGCGCCAGGCAGCCTCACGGACGGTGGCAAAGGCCTCGAGCAAGATGTCATTCATCTCTTCGCCGTCTCGCAGGCGAGTCTTGAACTCGTCGGTCTTCGCCTTAAGCTCGTCGTCCGAAAGCTCCGCGTACTTATCCTCAAGGGCAATTACATCGTCTGCCATTTTGCCCAGGCGCTTGACCGTACGGCCCTCGCCCGCGCGCAGCAGCTTGGAAAGTCCAAACACGGTTAGTTAGTCCTTCTAGTCGCGACAATAAAGTTAACTCGTCGCTATTGTACTCACTCGCTTTCACAAAGCATCTCCCGCCTAGCACAAAGGGCAGGCGGACAGCCTCCGTTCAGCTTGTATAGGCCCCGGCACCTGCTTGCCGACGCCCCCTCCTCTAACCACACATTCGACCCCGCTGCATACTCGCAGCAGGGTCGTTAGCTAAGAGATGTATGAGCTCCTTTAAGCTTCAGCGTCTTCCGACAGGGAGATAATGCCGTAGTCGTAGGCGTGGCGGCGGTAGACCACGGACGGCTTATTGTTCTCCTCGTTGACAAAGAGGAAGAAGTCGTGGCCCACCAGCTCCATCTCGCTCAAGGCATCATCCACGCTCATCGGGGTAGCCGGGTGCTCCTTGGTACGCACGATCTGGCCGGGGCGAACATCCTCCACGGTCTCAGCATAGGGGTCAACGTAGCGCTCTTCCTTGGCGCGCTCCGCTTCAGCTTGGGCCACCATCTCAGCGGCAATCTCGCCGGTACCCTTTTGTGCACGGTGACCGCCCTTGACGTTTTCGCGGCGCACCTTCACCTTGCGCAGGGAACGCTCCATCTTGCCCAAGGCGGTTTCGAGCGCTGCGTAGAAGGAATCTTCCTTAGCTTCAGCGCGGGCGATATGCCCCTTGCCCGTAGCGGTGATCTGAAGACGCTCCGCTTCGGAGTCACGGCGCGGGTTTGGTTCGTGCTGCAGCTCCACGTGGAAGAAGGTCAGGGTGGGGTCAAGGCGTTCAATCTTGGCCAGCTTGTCATTAACTCGCTCTTGGAAGTGCTCGGGGACCTCGACATTGCGGCCCGTAATCGTTACCTGAGCTTTGTTCGGCTGGGACATTGAGATGCCTCCCTTGAGTAGTGGGGACTAGAATCAATCACAGTAACTATCTCTCTGTGACACTCCTCATGGTAGCACTGGTTATGACCTTTGCGGGAAATTTTTAAGCAACTCCCCTACCTCGAGGGTGGGCGCCACCCCTATCTAGGCATCCGCAAAGACCAATGCCCCGCAGACTTCCACACCCGCGGCCTGCAGGGCGGCGATGCTCGCGGCGAGGGTGGCACCGGTGGTAATGACGTCGTCGGCAAGCAGCGCAGGCGCCTGAGCACTGGGCACGCGCACGCGGACTCGGCCCTGCAGATTTGCCCACCTATCCTGGGCATTGAGCTCGGACTGGTCCGCGGTGGACTGGCCCATAGTAAGCGCCGCGCACACGCCCACGCGCTGGTGCTGCGCCGCGGCGTGACACACAGCGGACACCGGATCTCCGCCGCGTGCCCGCGCCGAACGCGGCCGAGTAGGCGCGGGCACAAGGGTGAACTCGCGCGGGATATCGCCGCGGGCGCTCAGATGGGCCAGCCCGGCCGCGAAGACGGCCCCCACATACTCGCGAACCGGCTGATTGCCTCGCTCCTTCATGCCAATGATGATGCGGCGGCGAATATCGGAATAGGGGCCGAGAGCATAGACGGGCGCGCCGAGCGGCCGGGGCCGCGCCACCATGTAGGGCGGCTGCCGCAAGTGATCGCGGCACTGTGGGCACAAAACCTCGCCCGGCGCGCCGCACCCAGCGCACGCACGCGGAAAAATAAGCTCCCCCAAGCCCATAATCGCCTCTCCCCAGCCGCGCAGGCCCTCTGGCGGCTAATTAGAAACGATAGGGGAAGAACGCCGACCCTGCAGGCCGGAGACCTCGCGCCAGTTGGTTTCATCCATGACGGTGGAAGGAAGCTCCAGCATGGCGTGCGAATCAGTAATAAAGAGCTTGGTAGGCGAGGTTGCCACGGCCACCACGGGGGCGGTGATATTGCTGGTGGGCATGGTCGAGGCTGAGGAACCATCCTGCTCGATGCGCCATACGGGCGACTGGCTCGAGGAAGTACCCACGATAAGCGAGCCATCCGCATTCCAGTCCAGCGATAGTGCCGAGCCAGATACTTCGGGGCCTACCTCGCGGGCATTGACGATGCGCTTATCGCCGCTGCTGGATTGGGCAACGGCCGCAATGTACACGTGGCCATCAATAATCATGGCCACGCGCGCACCGCTATGGGACAAGCGGATAACGGAGATTTCGCCCTCAATATCGTCGATGCTGCGGGCATCCACCTCGGATTCGGAGATGCGGCCCGTGGTCTTGGAGCGCACCACGCGCACGATGCGATCGCCATCGACCACGGTCCAGGCGGCTTGCCCGTTGTACTCGAAGGTGGGCCGTGCCAGTGTGGGGCCATCCACTGAATCCTGCAGCTGGCCGTCAAGCTCGCCTATCTGCAGCGAGAAGTCACTATTAGACTTGCGGCGCACGGCCGCAACGAGGCCGCTATCGGCAACATCCACGGATTGCACATCGCCGCTGCTGCCCAGCGTGGACTTGACCGGCTCGGCCACGCCATCGTCTACCTCCAGCAGGTTGCCCTCATTAAGGGCATAGAGCTTAGACAGTGAGGTGCTGCTTTCCTCCGGGTTATAGTCCGCGAAGTCATCCACGCTCAGGCTATCCATGCCCTCTACTAGGTCACCACCATCGGCCTTGACCTTGAAGGGGCCGGTATGGCCGGCTTCCGTGAGCGTCCACACCAACTGGGCCGCAAAGAGCGTGCGATCTTGAGCGTCTAGGTCAGCAAGGCCCTCGAATTGGTAGCCCTGTTCGCGGTCATAGCCGGCGAAAGTGACATTCTCCCCCGCTGCCCGCCGGGTAGCGGGCGCAATGCTAGATGAAGGTCCCTCCATCAACAGCGTAAGGAGCGTCGACTCCGATTGTTCGCCGCCCTTATACAGCCAGCGGCGGTCTGGAACCAGCACATCGTTGCTCTGCTTAAAGAAGTACAACGATTGCGGGGTGTAGTGATTGCGCATTTCATTGCGCTCCATTACTACTCCGGCCGGCAAGCCATCGACGCGCCACCTATCGTCTTGCATCTTCATGTAGATGACGGCCTCGTAGCCCTCATTTTCCGGCACATACGCACCGCCGGATTTCAGGCGGCCGATGATGGTGCCGCGCACCGTGAACGCACGCTCATTATCCCTCGAGCTTTGCTTACTAGCGGGCGCGGTAACGATGTCCAAGCTATCGACCACCATCACATCGCCGCTGGCGTCCCAGGCTTCGCGGGCGTTATCGGTCAGAAAGCCGCGCGCGACCTCATGGTCGTTTCCCGGCACGGCGGAAGCCTGGTAGAAATCGCGCAACGTCAAGTCCGGGTCATCGCCGGGTTGCGGTGCAATGACTTCTTCCGGGCCATCCGGTTGCTGCTGGTAGGTACCGACTACTTGCGGACCGGTGTTATTCGGCAGCGTGGAACAACCGCTGACGAAAAGCACGGCCGCTGCGGTGCCGACAACCGCGGTCTTGCGATAGTTCGCTCTCAACACGCTTACTTCCTCCTACCCTCAAAGTCCGGGGCCTTATAGGCGCGCCTGTCTGGGGCGGCCGCGCCGCGGTTAAGTTCGCGTTCCGAAGGCCAGAGGATGCCATCGCCCTCCGCCTCGCCATCGGTGCCTTTTTCGCTCTTGTCGACGTGCGGCGAGCTCATGCCCGAGGAAATGGCCGGCGTTGCCGAGGCAGGCCCAGCATCCGGCGCGGCGACGCCAGTGTCCTGTGCTTCTGGAGCTTCAGCTTCGGGTTCTGCCAGCTCGCTACCGTCCGCAGTGCTGGTGACGGGTGCGCCGGGAATCTCCACAGCGATGGGGGCCTCGCCCACCTCGGTATTCGGGGTCCGCGGAATGATAAGGCGGAAGCGAGAACCAAATCCCTCATAGCCGGTGGCATCTAGCGTGCCGCCATGCAGGACGGCGTCCTCGCGGGCGATAGCCAGGCCCAAACCGGTGCCGCCGGAATGGCGCTTACGGGAAGAATCCGCACGCCAGAAGCGGTTGAATACCAGCTCTTCTTGGCCAGGTTTTAGGCCCACGCCATGGTCCGTAACGGTAACGCCCACCGCAGTGTCCGTGGCAGCAACGTCGACTGCCACCGGATTGCCTTCCGAGTGGTCAATGGCATTGGCCAGCAGGTTGCGCAAGATGCGCTCGAGGCGGCGGGAATCGGCCTCGACTCCGATGCGCTCCTCCGGCAGGTTGAGCTGGACCTCCACGTCGAGCTCGCGGGCCAAATGCTCCACCTGCCCGTAGGCCGCCTCCACACACGAGCGCAGATCAATGGCTGCCGTAGACAAATCCGCCACACCAGCATCGTGGCGCGAAATCTCCAGCAAGTCCGTGAGCAATTCCTCGAAACGGTCGAGCTCGCTCGACATTAAGCGGGAAGCGCGCTGCGCGCCTTGCGGTAGGCTATCGCTTTCCGCCTCAATCATGTCCGCGGCCATGCGCACAGTGGTCAATGGGGTGCGCAGCTCATGGGAGACGTCAGAAGTAAACTGCCGCTGCAAATCGCCGTACTCCTCCAGCTGCGCAATTTGGGAGGACAGCTTATCGGCCATGTTATTGAAGGACGCGGCCAAGCGGCCCATCTCATCATCGCTATCGACGGCCATGCGCTCCTTCAAATGACCCGCCGCCAGGCGCTGTGCAATGCGCGAGGCCGAGCGAATCGGCGTAATAACCTGCTGGGTGGCCAGCCAGGCAATGCCTACCAGCAACACCACGACCACCACGCCGGCTGCCGAGAGCAGGCCGCGCATCAGCGCCATGGTGGATTCTTCCGATTCCATGGACAGCGCCAGGTAGACCTGGGTATGGGGAATATCGGTATCGGTAGGCGTGCCTACCAGCAAGGCGTTGTAGTGATCACCATTCTCGCGCGGCGCTGGGAAATACTGCTGCGCAATCTGGCCTTGATCCACCATCTCTCGCAGCTGATCCGGCACGGGGAAATCCTCGGGCGAAGTGGTAACAGAGCCATCCTGGTTTTCCACCACGATGACTGGCTCATAGACCGCTTGGGCATCGCCCTGTTGGGCGGAGAGCTGGCCCAACGCAGCACGCGCGGAGTTAATACGTACCTGGACGGAGTTAGCAGAACTGGTGGCATCAATCTGCTGTTCCACGGCTGTGCGGGCGCGCTCCAGCTCCTGTTGGGCCACGTCTTCTTTCTGGCTGACCAGGCGCTGGGTGAGCACGGACACCAGCGCGTAGGCCAAGATGATCATGACCACCGAGGAGGCGACCAAAATCATGCCAATGACGCGCGCCTGCAAAGAGGTGCGCCACGTTGTAATGAAGGCGTCTCGAATGCGCCTTAGACGCTCAATGATGCCGATGGTCCTTACTCCCCGGCGCCGGCCTTGCCGGTCTTATAGCCCACGCCGCGCACGGTCAGCACGATCTGCGGGTCTTCCGGATCGTGCTCGATCTTGGCGCGCAGGCGCTGGACGTGAACGTTAACCAGGCGGGTATCAGAAGCATCGCGATATCCCCACACGGAGTCCAGCAGCGATTCACGCGTATGCACCTGGCCGGGGCGGCGCGCCATTTCCAGCAGCAGGTCGAACTCCAGCGGGGTCAGGTTCAGCTCGGTGCCATCGGTGCGGCGCACGGTATGCTCCGGCACATCAATGACAAGGTCCGCAACCTCCAGGATTTCAGATTCCGCAGAATCGGTGCGACGCAGGCGCGCACGAATGCGTGCGATGAGCTCCTTGGGCTTGAATGGCTTAGTGATGTAATCATCCGCGCCGGATTCCAGGCCAAGGACCACATCAACCGTATCGGTCTTGGCGGTCAGCATAACGATGGGCACGGAGGATTCACGGCGGATGGCACGGCAAATATCTACGCCATTCATGCCCGGGAGCATGAGGTCCAGCAGGATGAGGTCCGGCTCGTGCTGCTCAAAGGCAGGCACGGCGTCATTGCCATCCATGACCGGAATGGGCTTGAGTCCCTCGGACTCGAGCACAATGGTCAGCATCTCTGAGATAGCCGGATCGTCATCGACAACCAAAATCTTGGGCGCCACGTTTTATTCTCCTACAAGGTCTTTTATCGCTGAAATAATAGTATCCGCATCGGCGGTAGCGATCCAGCGTCCACCCCAGCCCGCATCTGCTAGGCGCCGGTAGGCCGCGGCGGTGCGTTCTTGCAACCCGCCATCGCGTTCGTAGCGGTCGCGTTCCCGGCTGGCGTCTGCCTGGGCTCGTGCCTGCGCTCTTTCCGACGCCACCTCTACCGCAGTATCCAAATACACCTGCAGGTCCGCCTGCGGCAGGCAGAGGGTGCCAAATTCCAGATCGTGCACCCACTCCATCACCGCATCGTCTTCGAGCCGCGCCGCCGAATACGCCGCATTGGAGGCCACGTAACGATCCAGTAGCACCACGGTGTCGGATTCCTTGGCGCGCTGCAGCTGGTCCTTGACGCCATAGCGATCCAACGCGAATAGCGTCGCCATGGCATAAGCCGAATCCGTGAGATCGCCCATCTTTCCGTAGAGCGCCTTTTGCGCTAGCTGCGCGTGAATCGAATCTGCATAGCGCGGAAAGGCAATAACCTCTACGGGCCGGTCCAACGACTCCTTAAGTGCGGAGACCAACGTATTTTTACCGGCACCGTCGATGCCTTCGATGCTGATCAGCATAGGTGTGGGCTACCTTCCCTTCTGTTATTTCACCCGCGGGGCCGCTTTCGCGCCGCCGCTGCCGCGGGCAGCAGGATCGACTTAGGACAGGGCCTCAATGAACGGTTCGAGGTCATATTCTTCCTCGACGTTTTCGAGCACCTCGAGCGCATTTTCCGTCAAGGTCTCGCTGCCAGAGCCCACCAGTTCCCTAATATAGGGGTAGTCTTCGACAACTTCGCCCGCGCTAAACGGCGCACCAGCCCAAATGGCAGCAATGGTGGCCGCCGCTTGAGCATTCTGCTCTTCTTCTTCGCTGAGTTTTGGCTTGCTGTGTGCGACCTCGCAGGCATCCTCGACGGCGCGAATTACCCCTTCTTCATCGAGGTTTGCCATCTCATCCAAGAAATCGATGTTGAGGTCCGTGCTGAAAATATTTTCGTCCCAAGTACTCACTTTTTGACTCCTTCGGTGCTTTCAGCGCCATTTATACACGCTTTCTTGGCGAAAGAAAGCAGACGATGAAAAGGTTTGCATGGCCTTCTACGCCCGCGAACTGCCTTTTTGTTTACCTATCACAGAATTGCGACGCCGTCGCAACGTTTCCCAAACATGATAGTCTCGTTACCAACTTGTTACCGGGGCGCTGTATCGCCCTCCCCCCTTGGACTGTAACGGCCCGCCTCATAGAAAGGACAGCCACGATGAAGCCAGATTCGCGCCGCGTCTACGTGTTCATTGTGGCCGGACTGATCGCCGCGGTCGTCGTCGGAGTCGCCGTCTGGCGTATGAGCTCGCCGAGCGCCAACTATTCCAATGCCGCGGATCAATCCGCGACCACCTCCGTCTCCCCGACCCACACCGCAGCCGAGGAGACCACCACTTCTTCCACGGACCGTTCCCCTTCAAAGCAGCACTCCACGCGTGCTACGAGTTCCACCTCCTCGTCCGGTGATGCCAAGCACCAGCAGCCTCACAACAACGATCCGTTTCTCGCCCCTAATGCGGTCGTGCGCCCACAGGCAGCAACCCAGCCCACCAAGGTCTACCGTCCAGAAAACATCTCCCCGCAGGGCACCGCCTCGCAGGGCAATACCACCACCCAAGGTGGTCAAGGTACCGGCCAGGGCAATCAGCGTCTGACACCCGATTACCCGAGCAACCAGAACGGCTCGCAGTCTACTGGCGCTCCACAGAACAACCAGGGCGGCACCACCCCGCCGGCCACCTCTGGTCCGTCCACTCCACAGTCCTCACCTGAGGCACCTGCCGCGCAAGATAACTCGGGCAAGGCTTCCGACGCACCGGCCCAGGAACCAGCTGGTACGGAGCGACCCGAGGCCGAGAAGGCGGAGCAGGAACAGCTCACCGGCCATGCCGCTGCAGAGCGACCCTCCGCCGATCAGAACCAGGAGCCTACCGACCTGGTACCAACCAAGCAGGCACCGGTCACGGCCCAGCAGGCTCCGAGCGAAGCGGCACCTTCGCGCTAATTCGGAGTCGGCTCTCAGCGTAGACGAACAAAAACAAGCACGTTACCTCGATCCTGAAGGCAGAAATCGGGGAAACGTGCTTGTTTTGCATGCGCAGGAATGCGGTAGTTACGAAGCAGCCACAATATTCGCCTGAAACTGGAAGGAAACGGCCGAAACGCGGCCGTAATGAAGCCCAAAAAGCACGCTTCGCCTGAAACCGGAGGACGGCGGCGAAGCGTGCTTGTGTGGCTTAACGCGGACTAGGCGCGGGCGACGAAGAGGTCGGCGGCGTCGGATGCCGCAGTAGCGGTAACGAGCCTCTCGGAGGCTGGCAGCCAGACGGCCTGGCCTGGGGTCGCGGTGAGGGTCTTGCCCGCAGCATCGGTAAAGGTTACGGAACCTGCGGTGCACAGGGCGATGGTCGGGCCATCGTAATCGAGATCCACAGAAGACGAATCGGTGAGCTCCACGCGGTCAAGCAGGAATTCCTCGATGGGTACCGGGTAGGACCATGCGGCGGCATCGTGCACGTTGCCCTGGGCGGACTTATCTTGTTGTTGCACTCGCGGCTCGTCGGCAGCGGCGTAAGTCAAGACCTTGACCAGCTCTGGAACGTCCACGAACTTAGGAGTCAGGCCACCGCGCAACACGTTATCGGAATTAGCCATGATCTCCACGCCGAGGCCGGAGACATAGGCGTGGAGCTGGCCGGCATCCAAGTAGACGGCCTCGCCGGGCGAGAGCTCGATGTGGTTGAGTAGCAAGGCGCCCAGCACACCAATATCGCCTGGGTAGCGCTGGTTAAGATCCAGCACCGTGGACATGACGCGGGACTTCCAATCGGCCGGGTCGGCGGCGATCAGGCGCTCGCCGGCGGCCACAATGGCGGAAATGAGCTCCTTGCGCTTGGCAGACGGAATGGTAATCCACGTGGTGAAAAGGACGCGCAGGTTGGCGGACTCGGTGGTTGCCGAGGGGTCGTCGTCAAGCATGGCAACGTAGTGATCCAGCTCAGGGCACTCGAGGGCGGCAAAAAGCTCGCGGGTGCGCGCCAAGGGGCGGAAGCCGGCCATGGCATAGAAATCCGTGAGCGCGACGATGAGCTCGGGCTTGTGGTTATCGTCCTTGTAATTGCGATTGGACGCGGTGAGCTCGATACCGGCGGCGTTTTCGCGGGCAAAGCCCTCTTCCGCCTGCGTCTTTGACGGGTGAGCCTGCAAGGACAGCGGCTCCTCGGCCGCAAGCACCTTGAGCAGGAAGGGCAGGCGCTCGCCGTACTCGGCAGAAACGCGGCCACCTAGCTGCCCTGCCGGATCCTCGGCAATGACCTCATTGAGCAGGCGGCCATCCACCGTGGAAGGGTCGCCGGGGTGGGCACCGAACCACAGCTCTGCGACGGGCTTGTCGGAATCGGGCTGGCCCTGCAGGTGCGGGATAAGGGTACGCGAGCCCCAGGAATAATTGCGAGTGGCGCTGTGCAACAGCTGCATGTGTTTCTATCCTTTAGAAATCTCGTAGGCGGTCGCGGCAAAACTCCGCGTAATAAGCTGCAGTGAGCGGGCAAGATGCCCCATGCCCGGTTCCGGGTCGATGCTGCGGACTGCAAGCGAGTTGGGCAGGTTCGCCTCTTCCTGCCCCCAGAAAACTACCTTCAAGGGTACCAAAGCGCCCTCAGCACCATCGCCATCAATGAAGGGGTCATAAAAGAGATCAGTGGCCGGGGAACTATCGGAGTCCCGGTCGAGCGCGCGGCGCAATTCGGCTGGGTCCACATAAGCGCTCGGTAGGCCGTGCACGGCCCAGATGGTCGCGGCCATGCGGGCCACGAGGGCGTCGAGCTGCACGTGCTCGCGACGTTCCGAATAGGAGTACGGGTCGAGCACGCAGGAATGGATGACGCGGGCGCCATCAATAAACTCGCGCAATTGGCGGCCCGGATTAGTGGTGGCATCGCGCTCGGGAGAAAGCTGCGCGAGCTCGCGGTCCACGGCCACCGCAAGGTCCTCGAGGGTCTCCTTCACCGCGGTCGGCCCCTGGTAGAGCAGGCAGCACAGCGCATGCAGGGCGGCAATGCTGCGCGCGGGCGAGCTACCCTCGGCCGTCGGCAAGCAAGGTGCGACGAGCGTATCCTCCGGGCAGTCCTCCACCAGCGGGCCCTTGGCCGGACCGATGAGAACCGTGGTGGCACCGCGCTGGCTGGCAGTAATGAGGGCGCGCGACGCCCAGTCGCACTCGCCGGGCTCGCCGACGACCACGACCAGGTCCAGCGCCCCCACGTAGCGCGGGAGTGATTCGGTGACCACAATCGGTATCCGCAGCGGCTCGGCTAGGCCAACGCCCAGGTGGGCGGCCTGGCGGGCAATCGCGTCGGTGGGAATAATGACAAGCGAGCGGGGATTGAGCCCGCTGAGCGCCTCGCCCCAGCGCTCCACTTCTCCGGCCACTAGGCGGATTTGGGCGCCTTCGTGCGCCACATCGAAAAAGCGCACGGTTTCGGCATCGTAATTACCGGTATCCATGTGGCCCAAGCATAGTCGGGCGCCCACTAAGATGAAGTCCTATGACTTCCGCACAGATTCATCC
Source organism: Corynebacterium tuberculostearicum (assembly GCF_022347385.1). GTDB lineage: Bacteria > Actinomycetota > Actinomycetes > Mycobacteriales > Mycobacteriaceae > Corynebacterium > Corynebacterium tuberculostearicum_M. Next base: position 88,540 of record NZ_JAKRDT010000006.1, on the reverse strand, counting down.
CGTAACCCTGATTGGCGGCGGCCCCGGCGCATGGGACCTCATTACCGTGCGCGGCATGCGCGCCCTGCAGGATGCAGAGGTTATTCTTGCCGATCACCTGGGACCTACGGCGCAGCTCGATAAGCTGTGTGATATTTCTTCCAAAGAGCTTATTGACGTCTCTAAGCTCCCCTATAAGAAGTCAATCTCGCAGGAAAAGATCAACGAGCTGCTCATCGAGCACGCCCGTGCCGGCCGCAAGGTGGCCCGCCTTAAGGGGGGCGATCCCTTCGTCTTTGGGCGCGGCTTTGAAGAGGTGCAAGCGCTGGCGGAAGCGTCTATTCCCACCACGGTCATTCCGGGCGTGACCTCAGCCATTTCCGTTCCCGCGGCCGTAGGAATCCCAGTAACCCAGCGCGGCATTGTCCACGGGTTCACGGTGGTTTCCGGCCACCTGCCGCCCGGCCATGAGAAGTCCTTGGTCGACTGGGCAGCGCTCTCCCGCTCCGGCGCTACGCTCGCGGTCATCATGGGTGTGAAGAATGCCCCGGCGATTGCCAATGCTCTTATCGACGCCTCCCTCTCCCCCTCCACTCCTTGCGCCATCATCCAAGAGGGCACGCTTTCTACCGAGCGCGCCTATCGCTGCACCTTGGGTACCTTGGCGCAGACGATGGCCGAGCACGAGATTTCCGCGCCGGCGGTCTACGTCATCGGCGAGGTGGCCGGGCTGTAGCAGGCAGCAGGTAGCGGGTTCTCGAGACTTGGGTGGCCGGGGCCAACTTATGGCCGCGTTCTAGCCCATCGGAGGCGAGTTCTGCCCGATAACGTGGCCAAAGGGCGCGACGGAAGGGCTACGCGCGGTCAGCGGCGGGGCTTTCGGGGGCTTTGTCTTGCACGATGGTTACGCCAGACTTGCGCGAACCGTGGACGCGGTGGGCGGCGGCGACGCGCTCCGGATAATCCGGGGCATGGAAATCAGCATGGGCAGCCTCCTCAGCGTTTTCGGCTTCCAATTCCGCCGCACGCGCACGCCTAGTGCGCAGCGCGCCACGGATGGTGGCGGCCACACCAGCCGCGACCACGACTGCGATGACAACGGAGGTATCTGCTGCAGGCACTACCCAGCCAAAGTACGTCTCGGCACCGCCGATGACTTTGCTGATATTCAGGCCCACGATGGCCGTGCCGACGAGTCCGCCGAGCAGGACCGGGTTGATGCGGGAGATAAGCCACGCGGCGATGGGCGCGGTGATAGCGCCACCGATGAGTAGGGCAATGACTGCGGCCAGGTTGGCGACGATATCGTGCCAGAGACCGACGATAAAGCCTGCGGTGGCGCCGAAGGTCACCAGGAACTCGGCGGCGTTGACCGTACCCACGATGCGGCGCGGCTGCTCGCGGCCGATGGCCATGAGTGTGGAGGTCGACACCGGGCCCCAGCCGCCGCCACCGGTGGAATCGACGAATCCGCCGACGAGGCCAAGGCCGGCCAGAAACGGCGTGGAGTGGGTGCGCTTATAGGCGGAGCCACGGCGGCGTGGTTGGGAGAAACGCCAAATGAGGTTGGCGCCGATGCCGACCAAGATGAGAGCGGTCACCGGCGCGGCCGCAGCGGTGGAGATATTCGACAGTAACGTGGCACCTAAGAAGGCGGCGATCCCGCCCGGCACGCCGAGACGGACCACGGTTTTCCAATCCACGTTGCCGAAGCGCGCGTGGCTCAATCCGGAGATGGCCGTGGTACCAAGCTCAGCGGTATGGACGACGGCCGACGCCTGCGCGGGACCGAGGCCTGCCAGCAACAACATCGTGGTAGACGTGACGCCGAAGCCCATGCCGATGCCACCGTCCACGAGGTTGGCGGCCGCACCGGCGAGCGCGATGAGGATGAGGGTTAGCATGGCGCGAACACCTCCTGTGCGGCGCGACGGGCGTGGTGAAAGCGATCTGCAACGAGGCCCGCGAGATCAGTGCCAAGAGGGCGGTCGACGGTCGCGGGAACGCCCGCCAGCCGGTCAAGGAGCAGGCCCTCGGTCACGAAGAGCGGAATAACGCGTACGCGAGCGGGGTCTTGATGCTCGCGACACAGGGACACGATCCCTTCGCGACCACCGCGGGTGGCGAATTCCACCGTCGTGGGCACGCCGGTGAGCGCGAAGGTGCGGTGGGCGAGCTCACGGATGGAATCATTGGCCGCCGGATCGGAGGAACCGACGGAGTAGATGACCACATGGGCATCGTCAGGCCGAGTACGGGAGGCGAGCACGCGGGCGAGGTCCTCGCCGGTGCCGAGCCCAGCGGCGAGGTGGAGGGAAAGGTGGGAGGCTTGGGCGGCGTCGGCAAGCGCGCGTGGGACGTCCACGCGTTGGTGGTAGCCCTGGGTAAAAAGCAGCGGAACCACAACGGCCTCGGTCTCCCCTAGCTGGGCGAGCTCGAGCGCGGCCGTGGTGAGGTCGGGCTCGTTGAATTCCAGGTGCGCCGCGCGGGCTGGCCACAGACCCGCGGCCTGGGTCAAACGCTCAATGCCGGCTGCGGCGCCCGGGTGCCGCGAACCGTGGGACAGGGTAATAAGTGCGGGCATGGGGGGCATCCTTAAGCTTGCGGTGCCGTGGAGTGTCCGCGGCGGGCAAGCGAGCGCTTAAGGGCCTCGTTGGAAGACACGGCCGGTGCGGGGGCTACCGGGGCATCGTCTTGGCCGTGAAAGCGCACGGAGAAAATCCGCAGGCATTCCTGGCACTTCCAGGCAAAGTCATCTTCCTCATCCGGGAAGAGGTCGGTGCCTGCGCAATACGGGCAGAAGCTGGGATGGTTGCGGTTCGGGTTCGGCTGGCGGCGAAAATTCACTGCAAGTCCTCCTCCTTGGCGCGCAGAACCCAGTGGCGGAATTGTTCGCCTTCCTCGCGCTGCTCTTTGTATTTATTGACTAGGCGAATGACGTACTCGGGCACCTCATCGGCCACGACCTTATGGCCGCGCAGCTTGCGGCCCCAGTCCGGGGACAGGCCAAGGGCGCCGCCCAGGTGGACCTGGAAGCCCTCGACACGGTTGCCCTCGGAATCGGTGACGACCTGCCCCTTCAGGCCAATGTCCGATACCTGCGAACGCGCGCAGGCATTAGGGCAGCCGTTGAGCGCGATGGAAATCGGCACGTCTAGATCACCCAAGGTGTCTTCCAGGATGTCGACCAACTCGATGGCGCGGGCCTTCGTGGTCACGTGCGCGAGCTTGCAAAATTCCAGGCCGGTGCAGGAGATGACGCCGCGGCGGAATTCGGACGGCTGGGAGTACAGGCCGGTCTCATCGAGCGCGCGGGAGAGCGCCGGAATGTCTTCTTCCTCCACATCGAGGAAGAGCAATTCCTTCATCGGGGTGGTGCGGATGCGGCTGATACCGAACTTCTCGGCCACGTCCGCGATGGCGATGAGCTGCTCGCCGGTGGCGTGGCCCACGGTGGGTTTTACGCCGACGTAGAACTTGCCATCCTTCTGGCGGTGCACGCCAAGATGATCGCGGGAGCCAGGCTCGACCTCCAGAGGGATACCATCCAACAGCGGCTTGTCCAGGTATTCCTCCTCCAGCACTTGGCGGAACTTTTCGATGCCCCACTTGGCTACCAAGAACTTCAGGCGGGCACGGTTGCGATTGCGGCGGAAGCCGTAGTCTCGGAAGATGCCGACCACACCGGCCCAGACCTCCGGCACGCGCTCGAGGGGAACCCAGGCGCCGAGGGACTGCGAGAGCATCGGGTTGGTGGACAGGCCGCCGCCAACGAAGCAATCGAATCCCGGGCCGTATTCGGGGTGGTTCACACCCACGAAGGCAACGTCTTGAATCTCGTGCGTGACGTCCTGGCGGGAGTTGCCGGAGATAGCGGTCTTGAATTTGCGCGGCAGGTTATGGAATTCCTCGCGCGGCAGGTAGTTATTCTTGATTTCTTCGATGGCTGGGGTGGCATCGATAATCTCGTCCTCGGCCACGCCGGCAACTGGAGAGCCCAAAATGACGCGCGGCACATCGCCGCAGGCCATGAGCGTGCTCAGCCCCACTGACTCGAGCTTGTCCCAGATGGTGGGCACATCCTCGATTTGAATCCAGTGCAGCTGGATATTCTGGCGGTCCGTAAAGTCCGCCGTGGAGCGGGCATAATCGCGCGAAATCTCACCCACGGCGCGCAGCTTGGCAGGATCGGCACGGCCGCCGTCGAAGCGCACGCGCATCATAAAGTACTCGTCCTGCAGCTCGGCGTTGGACAGCTTGGAGGTCATCTCGCCGCCCAAGTTCTGGTTGCGCTGAGTATAAAGGCCCAGCCACTTGAAGCGAGGGGCTAGGTCATCGGCCGGAATGGAGGAAAATCCCTGCTTGGAATAGATATCGATGACGCGCTGCTTGGCAGAAAGCCCGCCGTCTTCCTGCTTAATTACCTCATCGTTATTGAGGGGATCGGTGCCGTCAATCTTCCATTGGCCTTCGGGCTTTTTGGCGCGGGGTGTGCGCTTGGTATTAGTCGCGGTGGTCATGGTGTAGATCTCAACCTGCCTTTCCTAAGTATTGGAAGACAACCTACCCGTCTAAAATGAGCAGACAAAGCGGTCTTTTTTATTTTCAAGTCAAAAATCGCCCTGAACTGGCCAGAAGGGAGAATATTTTTAGAATCTAATTCAACTCCTTGCCGCAAACTAGACTAAACGGTTCAATTGCCAGAAAGATAAGCCACAAAAAATGAACCTAACGGTCTAGACCCCCGCGATTAAGAGAAAGGCATTCACGCAGTATGAATCAGTCCTTGAAGGTAGCCGTCATCGGCGCAGGTCCGGCCGGCATCTATGCCTCCGATATCTTGGTAAAAAAGACCGGCGGCGAGGTACAGATTGACCTCATCGAACAGATGCCCGCGCCCTTCGGCCTCATCCGCTACGGCGTAGCGCCGGACCACCCGCGCATTAAGGGCATTATCAAGTCCCTGCACCGCGTGCTCGATACCGAGCAGATTCGCCTGTTGACCAGCGTGCACATCGGGCGTGACATCACCGTCGACGAACTGCAGCAGCACTACGATGCCGTGGTCTTTGCCACCGGCGCCGTGGGCGACCGCCACCGCGATATCCCTGGCGCGGACTTGGACGGCGTGCATGGCGCCGGCGAGTTCGTCGGCTTCTACGATGGCAACCCGCACTTTGAGCGCGACTGGGATCTCTCCGCCAAGGAGGTGGCAGTCATTGGCGTAGGCAATGTGGGCCTTGACGTCTCCCGCATCTTGGCCAAGACCGGCGATGAGCTCAAGGTCACCGAGATCCCCGATAATGTCTACGAGTCCCTAGCCAAGAACCAGGCTGAGACCGTGCGCGTCTTCGGCCGCCGCGGCCCGGCGCAGGCCAAGTTCACCCCGCAGGAGCTCAAGGAACTGGACCATTCCGAGTCCATTAATGTTGTGGTCTCCCCCGAGGACATCGACTATGACGAGGCCTCGCTGGCCGCGCGCCAGGAGAGCAAGTCCACCGACTTGGTGTGCCAGGTGCTAGAGCAGTACGCGATTCGCGATCCAAAAGAAGCGCCACACACGCTGCAGATCCACCTCTTTGAGCAGCCGGTAGAGATCTTGGGCGAGGACGGCAAGGTCAGCGGCATCAAGACCGAGCGCACCGCGCTCAACGGCGATGGCAGCGTGCACGGCACCGGAAAGTTCACGGAATGGCCGGTGCAGGCGGTTTACTTCGCCACCGGCTACCGCTCCGATGCGGTCGATGGCGTGCCCTTTAATCAGGACAAGAACGTCATCAATAACGATGGCGGCCATGTTATCGATGCGGCCGGCGCAGTGGTACCGGGCCTCTACACCACCGGGTGGATTAAGCGCGGCCCGGTGGGCCTGATTGGCAATACCAAGTCCGATGCCACGGAGACGATTGGCATGCTGCTTGCCGACGCCGCTTCTGGCACCCTCCCCTCCCCCTCCAGCGCCGCGGATATCACCGAAGTCTTTGCCGAGCGCGGTATCGATTATCTGACGTGGCAGGATTGGCAGCGCTTGGACGCGGCCGAGCGCGCCCTAGGCGAGCGCGAGGGCCGCGAGCGTAAGAAGTTTGTGGAGTGGGAGGACATGGTCTCCCACTCGCGCGCCGAAAATTAGCGGCGGATGATGGCAAGGACCTCGTCGACGATGGACTGCACCTCGTCGGTGGTCTTTGCCTCTACGTTAAGGCGCAGCAGCGGCTCCGTATTGGACGCGCGCACGTTGAACCATGCCTCGGTTCCCTTGAGCTCGACGGTCACGCCATCGAGTTCATCGACGGACTCAATCTTATCCGCCAGCTCATCCAGTACTGCCTGGGTAGCGGCCTTCTGGTCCTCCACGGTGGAGTTAATCTCGCCGGAGGCCTCGTAGCGGGAGTATTCCGCCATGAGCTCGCTCAGCGGCTTGTCGGACTGGCCCAGTGCGGCCAGCACGTGCATCGCAGCAAGCATGCCGGAATCAGCGTTCCAGAATTCCTGGAAGTAGTAGTGCGCGGAGTGCTCGCCACCGAAGGCAGCCTTGTGCTCGGCCATCTGCGCCTTGATGAAGGAGTGGCCTACGCGGGTGCGCACCGGGGTGCCGCCCTTTTCCTTAATGAGCTCCGGCACGGTCTTGGAGGTAATCAGGTTGTGGATGATGGTAGCGCCGGGGAACTTCTCCAGGTAGCGCTCAGCCACCAGCGCACAAATGGCAGACGGAGAAACCGGCTGGCCCTTTTCATCCACCACGAAGCAGCGGTCCGCATCGCCATCGAAGGCCAAACCAATATCAGCCTTCTGATCCACGGTGAACTTCTGCAGATCCACCAGGTTCTTTGGATCCAAGGGGTTCGCCTCGTGGTTCGGGAAGGTGCCATCGAGCTCGAAGTACAAATCGCGGACGTCGAAAGGCAAGCCATCGAAGACGGCCGGCACGGTGTGGCCACCCATGCCGTTGGCGGCGTCAACGGCTACGACGAGCGGCTTGGAATCCTCCAGCGGTACCAGCTTGCGCAGGAAGTCCGCGTAGCCGGCCAGGATCTCCTGCTCGGCAATCGCGCCCTCGGTGCCGGTGAACTCCGGGGTGCCGTCGATAAGCATCTGCTTAATCTGCTCCAAGCCGGTCTCCTGGCCCACCGGTACGGCGCCGGCGCGGCAGAGCTTAATGCCGTTGTACTTGGCTGGGTTATGGGAGGCGGTAAACATAGCGCCTGCACACTCCAGGGAACCGGCGGCGTAGTAGAGCTCGTCGGTAGAGGTTAGCCCCAGCAGGGTCACGTTGAGGCCCTGCGAGGTCACGCCTTCAGCAAAAGCGCGCGCCAGAGACGGCGAGGACGGGCGCATATCGTGGCCGACTGCTACGGTATTCTCGCCTTCTTCCCGCAGGATGGCGGCAAACGCGGCGCCCGTATCGCGCACGAAGTTCTCATCGATATCTTCGCCCACCACGCCACGGACGTCATAGGCCTTAATTACTGCATCAAGATGCTCACGAGTTCGCATAACCTGCAATAGTACCCCCGCCCGCTGGGAAACTACCGCACCACGGGGTTCGTGTCAGTCCTGTTCCGGTTCCGCGGGCGTCGTTTCATCGGGCACGACCGAAAGGTGCGCGCGGCGCGCCTTTTTGGCATAAGCCACGCGGCGGGTGCGAAAGACCGGGTGATTCGAATTGGCAGGATCCGCTCCATCAAAGGTCGCGGAATAGTCGATAGGGTCTGCACCGGAGCCGGCGCTGCGGTCATCGACCAAGCCGGTGGTCACGCGGCCGTCTTCCTTGACCGCCTCTGCCAGGGCCATCAGGTCATCTTCCTCATCCAGCTCGATGCGGTCCACACGCACCAGCTCCCAACCCACAGGGGCGGAGATGCGGTCGCGGTGGGTGGCGCACAGATCCCAGCTGTGTGGGTTTTCCTCTTCCGCCAGCGGCCCAACGACGGCCGTCTGGTCCGCGTAAGCGTAGGTCAATGTCGCCACGGCGGGGCGGCCGCAGCCTGGGCGGGAGCAATGGCGAGAAATAGTCACAGCGCATAAGTCTAAACCCTTAGTTGAGATTTAGATAGTCTTCGCCCCGGCGTGGCTCCGCTAAATCCAGCCCGCCAGCACCTTAGAATCAAGGTCATGACCGCCGCTCGCCCGCATATCCGACCCGCCCGCAACCGCCACGGCCACGGCATGCGCGGACCTCTCCTCCCCCAGCAGACCCCGCGCTACCGCAGCGCGCGCGAGCACTTCGACATGGCCGTATTGGAGGCCTATGCCCCCATCCAAAACGCCTTCGCGCCACAATTGCGGGGCCTCGACTTGGCTGTAGACACTATCCCGCGCATGCGGCTTTCGCCCGATATGACCGTGCTACCGGATGAGATTATCGCCGATGGTCCAGTTCCCCTCGGCCGCGTGGTTCCCGCCGGCGTAGATTCCGAGGGCCAGCCCACCCGCGCACGCTTGGTCATCTTCCGCATGCCCATCGAACAACGCGCCTCCACCCCGTCCGAGCGCTCCGAGCTCCTGGGTACCGTTATCACCGCGCTGGTGGCCAACTACCTCAACTTGGACCCCGAAGAAGTGGACCCGCGCTATAGCTGGTAGCCCCGGTAAATTTCGCGGCGCAGCAGAAAAGCCCCTGGCCGCACATTGCGTGCTAGCCAGGGGCCTTACTGGACACCTTAATTATCCAATCTCGCGTTTGAGGCGGCGGCGCTCACGGTCAGATAGCCCGCCCCAAATACCGAAGCGCTCATCGTGCTCCAGCGCGTACTCCAAGCATTCATCGCGCACCGCGCAGGCCTGGCAGATTCGCTTGGCCTCGCGGGTAGAGCCTCCCTTTTCAGGGAAGAATGCTTCAGGGTCGGTCTGCGCGCACAGCGCCTGGTCCTGCCACTCCTGCTCGACGGCACCGAAGAGTTCATCGAGCGACATCTCTGCAGCAGCACCGCCACGGAGAATGGCGTTGTTATTAGCCATTTTGTCCACGCCTTTTCCTTTCTCCGAGGTTGGGTAATTCTCATCAGTGCGACCGACTGTACACCACATTCTCTTTGGGTAGCCCCGCCGGGATGGTGTGGAAGTAACGGCGCCGGCCGCTGTTTCTTTCACTGATGTAATTTCACACCGGATCACTAAATATCGTCAACCCGAATTGGCGGCTTCTTCGCGCTTTCCGGCAAAAACGCAGCACACGATCCCCATCCGTCACATCCGTAACAACTGATCCCCTGTGGGGGTATAGGTAGGGGGTACTACATGTAGTGGTACCCCGTTTTTCTGTCAACAATTTTCAGGAAATCCCGGCGTGTCGCGCGCACAACCCCGCAAAGAAGGGATCCATCCCTCCGCGTTCGCACTGATTCCGCACCATGTCGGCCGGTGCGGACAGGCGGGCTAGGTGCCCCCTAAAAAGAAAGACCGAACCGAGGCTCTATTTTCCTCAGTTCGGCCTATGTCAGCTGGACCTAGTGCAGCGCCCAGACCACTGCACAAGCGTTAAGCATCGGAGCTAAAACGCACGCCGGCATCGGGGATGGAAACACCGGGGAAGACACGCATGCCGTCGAGAAGCTCGCAGCGTGCACCGATGTGGGCGCCTTCACCAATGACGCAGTTCTCAATGACCGCGTTGGCGCCAATGTGGGCACCGGAGGCAATGATCGAGTTGTGGATGATGGCGCCTGGCTCAATGCGCACGCCGTCGAAGACAACGGTGCCCTCCAGGCGGGAGCCCGCGCCCACCTCGGAGCCACGGCCCACGGCAGTACCGGACAGCAGCAGCACGCCACCAGCGATGCCAGCAGAGGGATCCACCAGGGATTCACCAGTCTTGCCCTCAATCAGCGGGGAAGGCGCGATGCCGCGTACCAGGTCAGAGGAACCACGGGTGAAGTCATCCGGGCGGCCCATATCGCGCCAGTAGGAATTGTCTACGTGGCCTACAACCAAGCGGCCTTCTTCCAGGAGCCCTGGGAAGGTTTCGCGTTCCACGGAAACAACGCGGTTGGCCGGAATGGACTCGATGACGGAACGCTTGAATACATAGCAACCGGCGTTGATCTGGTTGGTGGGCGGATCCTCGGTCTTTTCTAGGAACGCAGTAACACGGCCGTTGGAGTCGGTCGGCACGCAGCCAAACGCACGCGGGTCAGCCACGTTGAGCAGGTGCATGGTGACATCGGCGTCCTTGTCATGGTGCGTGGTGAGGATGCCTTCCAGATCCATGCCGGAGAGCACGTCTCCATTGAAGACCATGACCGTGTCATTGCGCAGCTTGTCGTAGACGTTGCGGATGCCGCCGCCGGTGCCCAGCGCGGTCTCTTCCACCACGTACTCGATCTCCAGGCCCAGCTCGGAGCCATCACCGAAGTACTCCTCAAAGACCTCGGCCTTATAGGAGGTAGACATGACGACGTGCTCGATGCCGGCGGCCTTGATGCGGGCGAGCAGGTGCTGCAGGAACGGGTAGTTTGCCGTCGGCAGCATCGGCTTCGGCGTGCCAATGGTTAGTGGGCGCAGGCGGGTGCCGCGGCCGCCGACGAGAATCACTGCATCCGTGCTGGCACCGTGGGTGGTGGCTGCTTCAGTCATAGTCTTCCTTATGTATGCGGACAGTTTTATTCTGTGATTTTCTGAGGGACAGTGTAGAGCGTATGGCGCGCAATCCAGGTCAACGGCACGCGCACCGGGCCTTAAGAACGTGCCGAGGCTGAGGCAATCAGCCCGCGGACTCGCAGCCCCAGCCACAACGCGCCGCGCAGCGGGGCCTGCCACCATGCGGGGTGGCGGTCTGCCTGAAAGCGATAGGCGGAGTTGTGGTGGGCGCGCAGCATCGCTCCGGCGTGCGCTTGGGTGGAATGCCCCTTGGCGTGGCTGATGACGGCCTCCGGGCAGAAGATGTTTTGGTAGCCGGCGCGCGTGAAGCGATCTCCTAGGTCCACGTCTTCGAGGTACATGAAATAGCGCTCATCAAACCCGCCGATGGCGTCGAAGGCCTCCCAGCGCACAAGAAGGCAGGAACCGGATAACCATCCGGCCGGGCGCTGGGCGGTCATATCGGCTTCATCGCGGTAGGCGCGCGACCATGGATTGGACGGCCAGATAGAAGAAAAGAGTGCGTGCCCAATGCCGGTAGCCACGGTGGGCACGGCGCGGGCCGAGGGATAATTGCTGCCATCCGGTTCCACGATGCGCGGGCCCACGGCCGCAGCATCCGGCCACTGGCGGGCGCACTCGATGAGCTGGTCAATAGATCCCGGGGTAAAGGTGACATCGGGATTAGAGATAAGGAAAAATTCCTCATCCACGTCACCGTGCTCGCGGGCGAAGCGGGCACCCGCATTCATGCCAGCGCCGTAGCCGATATTCCCGCCGGTATCGAGAAAGTCCACCCCGGCGCGTTCGCGGGCCGCGGCCTCGGGCACGCCGTCGGTGGAGCCATTATCCGCAAGCACGACCTTGGTGCCGCGGGCGCAGGCGCCCGGCAGGGAGTCCAAAAAACTACCGAGGTATTCACCGGGACTATAGGTCACGGTGATCACGGCCAGCGGGGATTGATTTGGTGTAGTCACAATGGCCCCGAGCTTAGTCACAGGCGCTCCTCGCACTGGGCAGGGACACTGCCCGAACACGCGAAATCGGACGCGGATCACTAATTTTTGGCTTTTCTGCCCTAAACTGTCTCCAGATCCCCACCAATCTAGAAAGCCTCCACTTGTGACTTCTGAGAACACTCGCCGGGCGCGCACCATCCAGCCGGCGCCCTCTGCCGCTAGTGCGGTAAAGCAAAAAGGTTCCACGGCCATCAAGACGATCGTGGCCCTCGTGTCCGCCTTAATCCTGGTGGTATCCGGCGTGGGTTATGCCACCGTGGGCCGGCTGGATAATGGCATGTCTTCGGCCACGGACTTGTCCCTGGACGGCCAAGGCTTGTCCGGCAACTCGCTCGATGGCGCAGTGGATATCTTGCTGGTGGGCAAGGATTCGCGTACCGACGCCAAAGGCGATCCCCTCTCTGAGAAGGAATTGGCGGATCTGCACGCCGGCGTGGCCGATGGTGAGGAAAATACCGACACCATGATGCTCATACGCGTTCCGGAGGACGGTTCCCGCGCCACCGCCGTATCCATTCCGCGCGATACCTATGTCAAGGATCCGGACTACGGCAATATGAAGATGAATGCTGTCTTCGCCTCCCACAAGAACGCCAAGGAGGAAGAGCTCGAGCAGGAAAATGCCGAGGCGGAGGCTAAGGGTAAAAAGAAGCCGCACTCGGATAAGGACATCGAAAAGCAGGGCGTCGAAGCCGGCCGCGAAGGATTGCTGGCCATGGTGCGCACCCTGACCGGTGTGTCTATTGATCACTACGCCGAGGTAGGCCTGTTGGGCTTTACCCTGCTAACCGACGCCGTCGATGGCGTAGATGTCTGCCTCAACGATGACGTTGATGATGACATGTCGGGCGCTAAGTTCAGCAAGGGCAAGCAGACCCTCGACGGCGCCAAGGCGCTAGCCTTCGTGCGCCAGCGCTATAACCTCCCGCGCGGCGACCTCGACCGCATCGTGCGCCAGCAGGCCTACATGGCGTCCCTGGTCAATAAGATCCTGGACAATGACACCCTGGCTAATCCTTCCAAGCTGTCTAAGATTGCCAAGGCCGTGGAGCGCTCCGTAGTCATCGATGATGGCTGGGACATCATGGGCTTTGTCACCCAGCTCGCAGGCCTGGCCGGCGGCAATGTCACCTTCACCACTATCCCGGTGACCTCCATCGACGGCCAGGGCGATTATGGCGAATCCATCGTCACCATCGATGCCGCCGAGGTCCACCGCTTCATGGATGACCTGGCCAAGACCCACGATGAAGCCACCGATGAGTCCAAGGCCGAGGATAAGGACAAGCAGGACAAGGCGGAGAAGGACAAGGACGTCGATCCGAATATCAATATTCACGTCCTCAACGCTGGCAATATTGATGGCTTGGCCTCCGGCATCGGCTCCTGGCTGGAGGGCAAGGGATACACGGTAGAGCGCTCCGCCAATGCGCAGCCGGGCATCTACAGCGAGTCGCAGGTCGTCGCCGCCGATCCATCGAGCAAGGAAGCTAAGGCCCTGGCCAAGAAGCTGGGCGGGCTGCCGGTGGCAGAGAATCCGCAGCTCGATGATGACACCCTCATCGTGGTTGCTACCGATGACTACCAGGGACCTTCCGATGAAGAGGCCAGCGCCCAGCAGCCGGAGGAAGATAAGTCCAGCCAGCCGGTTGGCACCCCGGGCAATGACTTCGGTACCGCCAAGGTTTCCCCGGAGATTGACGCCGGCGGCGACGGCCCGCGCTGCGTGAACTAGCACTTCTCCCCTACGATGGGCGGGTATGGAACTACTCGCCCATCTTTTGCGTGCCGACGCCGCCTCCCCGCGGCTAACCGTATATAACGAGTCCACCGGTGCGCGCATGGATTTTTCCGCGCAAACGCTCGACAATTGGGTAGCCAAGATCGCCAATATGCTGGAAGAAGAACTCGACTTAGAGGAAGATTCCACCATCGCTATCGATCTCCCTTCCTCGTGGCAGGCGGCTGTTGTGGCCTTGGGCGCGCTCGCCGCCGGCCCTTCCTATAGCTTTGGCGAGTCTGCCGCGCTTGCCGACGTCGTCTTTACCTCCCCCTCCCGCTACTCGGCCGCCCACGAGCGCCAGCCGCAGGCCGACATTGTGCTCATTAGCGAGGACCCCTTTGGCCGCGGCGTCGTAGAGTCCGGCGGGGAGCTGCCCACCGGCGCCATCGATTTTGGTCCCACCGTGCGCTTCTACGGTGATCAGTACTTTGGCGAAACTCAACCACTGCCCCAGCTTGTCGATGCCCCCGCATCTGCCGAGCGCCTGCTTTCTACCGGCTGGTCCGATAATGAGTCTTTCTCCCGCGCCGTGCTCGAGCCCCTAGCCGCTGGTGGTTCCGCGGTCATCGTTGCCGGCATGTGCCCGGCCGAGCGCTTGGAGGAAATCGCCGCCAATGAGAAGGCCACCGCCCGCCTCTAATAGTTTCTGTATGCAGGCTTGGCCCAGATACACTTAACCCTCGTTATGTTTCTGGGAATCTCCGCGGACGTATGGTCCTCTCTCTTCATTGGCCTCCTCATCCTCGCTGGCACCATTACTCAGGGCACCATTGGTTTTGGCTTAGGCACCATTGCCACGCCCATTATCGCGCTCATTCGACCTGAGCTCGTGCCCACCCTCATTCTGCTGCTCGCACTGTGCATTTCCAGCTATACGCTCTCGCGCACCTTCCGCGAGACGTCCTGGCGCGTCGTCGGCATCTCTTCCCTCGCCCGCATTCCCGGTTCCTTAATAGGTGCTTGGGCAATCGCGAGCCTGTCCCCCGATGGACTGTCCATCTTCATCGGTTGCGCCGTCCTCCTTGCCATGACGCTATCCAGCTTGGGATGGAGCCCTCGCCCAACCACCGCCAATACGCTCATCGCTGGCGTAGCCTCCGGCATCTTGGGCACCTCGACCTCCATCGGCGGCCCTCCCATGGCGTTGATTATGAAGCGTTTTGATCCGAACCGGACCCGCGGCACCTTAGCGGGCACCTTCGTCCTCGGAACCTTAATTTCTCTTATAATTCTGACGTTCAATGGGCAGATCAGCGGCGCCCAGGTCACCACCGCGGCGGCCTAGTTCCCCCTAGTTGTCGTTGGGCTCATTGCCGCCAACCACCTCAATCGATTTATAGATAGGCACCTCCTCAACCGCATCGTCATCATCGTTGCCATCTCTGCGGCCCTCATGCTGATTGTCGAATCAGCCCTACTCTAGCCCCACGCGCTTTCCCTCAGAAGAAGGCCCAACAGGTTTCTGTTGCGAAACGCACCAACCTCTGCCATGTAAACGCCTATAACTTATGTCACGTAACATTCATGACAAAGCATTTTATAACCCTTCCCTACCCGCTTAAATGCAGCGTACGACGCATATTGTGACGTGTCCACAACCTTTTGGCAGGGCCCCAAACCCCTTCCAAAGGCCGCCAAAACACCCCCATATAGGGGCCCACTGCCTTCGTGTCGATTCTCGATTGTATAGACAATCATTCATCAATATTTTTTCACGCACTATCGACCGCTTAGCGGGAACAAACACCAATAAACAGATTGGTCTATATAAAAAATACCCACCCGCCGAGGTGGCAAATATATAGACATCTAAGAGATGAATTAATTCTTAGCCTGTTTTAGCGTTTTCTTAGCGCAACATTGAGAGTTGCTGGATTTCATTCATAAGTTCATTCATTTTCTACCTGCCTAGGAGAAGTTCTATATGTCGATTCGTCGTCGCATGACCGGCCTGACCGCCGGCCTCATCGTCGCCGGCACCGCATTCGCGGCACCGCTGGCTGGCGCAGCTACCCAGACCGAGTCCTACCCGGAGACCCCGGCCCTGAACCCGGATCTGCCAATCATCCACACCACCCACGGTTCCGACCACATGAAGGCGAACGTCCTGAACCCTCGCCCGGTATGTAACCCGTGGGAGGACCACCGCACCGTGGTCTACAAGGTTTCCGATCGCTTCCTACCGGCCGGCACCATCTCCACCACCAACCAGACCAAGAAGGACATCCCGCTGCAGCAGGATCTGTCCAAGTCCCAGTCCATCTCCGTTTCCGTTAACGGTGACCGCACCGAGACCACGTCCATGAACCTGGGCGGCAAGGGCTCCCACAAGGGCGCAGAAGGCTCCGCAGGCATCTCCCACGAGATCGCTACCAAGATTGGCGCTAGCGCTTCCTACTCCCTGTCTTGGGAGGCTGGCCAGTCCATTGGACCTTACGACGTTCCGCCAAACCACACCGGCGAGGCTACCTACGGCTTCCGCGTGCTGAACATGACCGGTACCCAGCAGTACTGCAAGCCGAACGGCACCTGGTCCACCCCGACCGCATGGAACGCAATGCAGCCGGTAAAGAACGAGGTTCGCGTCAAGCTGTACGACAAGCTGTCTGACTCTTACGCTCCTAACAAGGACGCTCAGAACACCACCGACGTCAACGACCCGAAGGTTGTGGAAGAGGACAAGAACCTCGAGGCTGACGCAGAGGTAATCAAGGACTCCGAGGGCAACGCCAAGGAAGCAACCGAGAAGGTTTCTGAGGCAGAGGGCAAGAACGAAGAGGCTGCTGACAAGAAGAAGCAGGAAGAGGTTGACGCCAAGGAGGACAAGAAGGACTCCAAGCACAAGCTCGACCTGGAGCCTTACATGACCGTTTCCGGCGCTAAGCACGCTGGCTTCGCAGGCACCGTCGCAGTCCGTGCCAAGAACGTTGGCTCTGAGCGCTACTACGGCGAGTTCCCAGCTACCCAGTTCCGCGTTGACGTGAAGACCGCTAAGGGCCCGAAGGGCGTTGACCGCCTCATCACCCCGCGTTCCTCCAACGGCGCTCACATCCGTGACCTGGGCTTCAACGAGAAGACCTCCACCCGCTCCTTCGAGGTAACCCTGGCTAACCCGATTAACGCTGGCGAAGAGGCTCGCATCGCAAACCTGGACTTCGGCGATGGCAACACCAAGGAAGGCCGCATCATCAACAACATCGAGGTAACCCAGACCTCCCGCATCAAGGGTGATGACTCCAAGCACAACGACCAGAACGTTGACTCCCGCGAGCACACCATGAAGGACACCGGCAAGAAGGCTGAGGGCCTGTTCTAAGAACTCCCCACTTCTGTCCTAGGGACACAGTTTCCTAGCCAGTCACTTCAAAAGGCCGCTGCACCATCAAACGGTGCAGCGGCCTTCCTTCATGTTCCCCCTCCCCATACACGTCATCACTCCGCTCCAGATGCTCCCACCGAGGCCCTGGACGAGCACCCAGAGATTGAAGAGCTCTTCGCTCCTCTTTCGCAGTTGCTTACCGACGAAAAGATGCAGGACCTCAACGCCCGCGTCGACGTCGATGGCGAGGACTACACCACCGTAGCGCTGGACTTCTTAAAGGAAGAAAACCTGATCGCGGACTAGCTGCGGAAACTTAACAAGATTCCCAAAGACCGTTGCACCACCCTCGGTGCGGCGGTCTTTAACATTTATTTAACTTAGATCACAAATTTGCTTTCGTTCGCCAAAACCTTCAGATAGATTGTGTATGTTACCCCATTCACAAACACTGGAGGATGAATTCTATGTCTCACACGACTGCGAATGCGCCCGCTTCACCAGCCAGCCCACCCACCACTGGCGGTGCAGGTACTTCACCCAGCGGCCAGGTGACCACTAATAAGGCCGTCAATAGCCAATGGACCATCACGCTCTTCGGCACTGCCGTGGGCGCAGGCATCCTCTTCCTGCCGATTTCGGCCGGTAGCTTCGGTTTCATCCCGCTGCTGGTGGCCACCCTGCTCATCTTCCCGATGACCTACTTAGCCCACCGCGCGTTCTCCTGGATCATTAGCTATTCCCCGCTACACGGCGAGGACGTCCTCGCGGTACTCACTCACTTCTTCGGCCGCGGCAATGGCATCATCCTGGCAATCATCTACTGGTTCACCATCTTCCCGGTGGTACTTATCTACGGCGTATCGATTACGAATACGGTCGATAGCTTCATCGTTAACCAGCTGGGCGGCCCGGAAATTTCCCGCTACATCCTGGCGCCACTGTGCGTGGGCCTCATGACACTTGCGCTCGCCTTTGGCAACGCCATCATGCTCAAGATTGCCCAGTTCGTGGTCTACCCGCTCATCGTGGCGCTCGCAGCGGTATCGCTCTACCTCATCCCACAATGGGACTTGGGCTCCTTCCTGGAAGCCGGCGACCACAGCGCCGGCGGCGTCCTCAAGGCCATCATCCTCATCCTTCCAGTCTTGGTCTTCTCCTTCTCCTTCGTCGCCGCCATCTCCCAGTTCTCCCTGGGCATGGAGAAGGAGTACGGTGCGGACCACCACGCGCAGTCCGATAAAGTCATCCGCAACTCCGCCATCCTGCTGACCATTTTCACCATGTTCTTCGTCTGGTCCTGCGCCCTGGCCATGGGCGCGGACGGCATGCAGGAGGCTAATGACAAGAACCTGCCGGTACTCTCCTACTTCGCCAACGAAACCGGCACGCCGTTTATGGCCTACATGGCGCCCATCGTCGTGATCTGTGCGGTGGCCTCCTCCTACTTCGGCCACGCACTTGGCACCATCGAGGGCACCCAATACCTCTTCAACCTGGCCGCGCCAAAGGCCACGAAGAAGATGTCTACGCGCACGCTCGACCTGTGGACCTACCTCTTCATCTTTGTTTCAACCTCCCTGGTGGGCATTTTCAACCCCTCCATCCTGGATATGATTTCCGTCGTGGGCGGCGTCTTCTTCGCCTTCATGACCTACCTGCTGCCCATCTGGGTCATCTACCGCGTGGAGGCATTGGCGCGGTTCCGGAGCAATAAGACCAACTATTTCGTGGCGATCATGGGTCTTATCGTGCTCTTTGCCACCATCTGGGGAATGTTCCAATAATCCCACTAAAACATGGTTCGACAAGGCCTTTTCCTCTCTGGCAGGGTGGGAGACATCAAGTCAGTACAGGAAAAGGACCCCGACCTAAAGATAAAGCTCGGGCAGAACAACGAAATCAAAATTAAAAACAAGTACGAGACGTTTTCCATCGCCAATGACATCGCCATCTCTGTGGTCTTCATCCTTGGCTCAGTGCTGACACTGGCCGGCATGTCAATGGTCGCCACCGTCTTCTACCTTCTCGGCAGCCTGGGCATGGCAGCCCGCCCAGCCATCCGCTTGAAGCGGCGCACGCACCTGCAGCGCATTGGAGCGGATGCCAATACCGCCGAAAGCTACGACTACTAGGCGCAATGGGCAGACGCGGCTAACAGTAAACTTTCAGCAACTCGCAGCGACCTATCAGGCGCAACCCATTGCAGTAGCAGCCCCGTACCCCATACTTAAATCATGCGTTTGAGAGAGCGCATACGAGAGAGATAGAGAGAACCCCTCAGTTTCCAGAGGGCGGCTTTAAGCCGAGACATGGGAACACCTTGTAGAGAGAGACGCCTGCGGCCCTCGGTTCCTTTTAGGTTCCGAGGGCCGCAGGCGTTTTACACGGCTCCACGGTACTACCCGTGCAGCTTATTCTTCTTCGACGCGAAGAGAACTGCGATGCCGGTCACCAGCGCCGCGGCCACCAAGTAGAAGGCGGGGGCGAGCTGCAGGCCCGTGACGTCAATAAGCCACGTGGCAATCATCGGTGCGGTACCGCCAAATACAGCGTTGGCGGTATTAAACGTCAACGCGAAGCCGGACAGGCGCACGTGGGTGGGGAATTGTTCGGAAAGGAAGGAGGGCAGGACGCCGTCGTTAAGCGCCAGCACGCCGCCCAAGCAGACCTGAATGATAATGACGAGGAGGAGCCCCGCGCCATCGAGAAGCATGAAGGCCGGAATGATGGTCGCGCCCATGAAGGCGGCCGCGCACAGCATCGTCGTGCGGCGACCAAGACGATCCGAAAGCATGCCGGTGAGCAAGGCAAAGCCCACATAGAATGCGGACGCCACCGAGGACGCGATAAACGCCGGCGTCGCGGCCATGCCCAGCTCCTCCGAAAGGTAGGTGGGCAGGTAGGTCAAAATGACGTAGAAGCCAATGGCGTTGAGCACCGCGCCCGCAAAGGCAATGGCCAGGGCCTTGGGGTACTTCAGAACCTCGCGCAGCGGAGACTCCTCTGGCTCATCCTGGTCCTCAAAGTGAGAGGACTCCTCCGTGTTGCGGCGAATCCACAGGCCGTATAGACCCAAAGGCAGCGCAATCAGGAATGGCACACGCCAACCCCAGGAATCCAGGGCGGCATCATCAAGGACTCCAGTCAGCAGCGCCGCAATGAGCGAGCCCAAGAGCAAGCCCGAGGCCGTCGCGGAGGGCACCACCGCCGAATAGATGCCACGCTTGCCGGCCGGGGCAATCTCAGACAAATGCGTGGCCGCGCCCGCATACTCACCGGCTGCGGAAAAGCCCTGCACCATGCGGCACAGCAATAGCAAGATGGAGGCGGCAAAGCCGATGGTGGCATAGCCCGGCAGGAAACCGATGCACGCAGTTGCCACCGACATCATCACAATAGACACCGTCAGCGTATGGATGCGCCCGTATTTATCACCAAAGTGACCCCACACGATGCCGCCCAAGGGCCGCACCAGGAACGACAGCGCGAAGAGCGCAAACGTCATAATCAGCGCGCGGCGACCTTCCATCTCCGGAAAGAACACCCGGGAGATAATCGCGGACATATAGATATAGGCCGCATAGTCGAACCACTCGATGAAGGTGCCAATAAACGCCGCCTTAATGGCCGAACGATGCTGGCGCCTGGTTTCTTCCGCATCCTCTACCTGCGCCGGCACAACGTCCTTGGTTGGGGGTTGGGCTGTGAGAGGAGACATGCTCCTCACCTCGATTCTGTAGCTCTACAAGCAGGTGAAACGGCGCAGCCTGACTGCGCGCATATCTTCCACCCTACAGAAACAAACTATGTTCTACGTCACTTTCACGCGCCAATGTTGCACATCTCCACCCCAGACCTGCTTTCCGACGCCCTCCCCACCCCTTTCCCAGCCACTAACAGCAACCCAACAGCCGGACCCCATGGCCGCTACAGCCCAGTGCCCCATACTGAGATTGTGCGTTTGAGAGAGCGCATATGAGAGAGATAGAGAGAACCCCTGCAGTTTCCACAGGGCGGCAGATGCCGATACATGGAAACGACATGAGAGACGCCTGTGGCCTCCAGCTCCGAAAGGAACTGGGGCCACGGGCGTTTCCCTAGCTAAAGTCTAGGCATCATGCGGAAGAAGGCCGTTGCGGAAGCTTTTTATCAAAATCAATGAGGCGACCCAAGGCCCAATCCTTATCAGTAAGCAAGCGAGAAAACACCAAACCGGCACCAATAGATCCAACTACCATCATTCCAGTTGCCACATTGGCCAACGCTTGATCCATCTGACCATCGTTCAAATAAAACACCGCCCGGAACATTGTCACCCCTGGGATCATAATCACCGCGGCCGGAACGGTGGTTGTAATACGAGGAAGACGCGCCCTTTTAGAAGCTACTGCCCCCAGCAACCCGATGATTAATCCACCCACAAAGGCTGCAAAGAAAATGGTTGTTCCCGCGTGAATTAGAATCAAACGAAGCTCATTTGCCACGGTTCCAACGCACGCCGCTACTAAGACCATGCGGCGAGAAGAGTTAAAAAGAAAAGCAAACCCAGCAATGCCCAGAAAACTTGCCAGCGGCGCCAACAGAAACCATTGCATATCCTGCACAGGTGCAGGTGGGTCAGGACTAAGTTTTGTCAGCCAGCTAACCATAGAGACCGTGAAAGCCGCCGTGAATATGACGGTAAAGGCGTACCCCAATCTGACAATCCCCGCATCAAGATCAAATCGCGCTATGTCGATCAAAGCAGAGAAAAGTGGAAACCCAGGAATCAAGAATAAAACAGCTGCTACAAAGCCCGAGGACAATTCACTGGGCTCCACCGAACCTATAGCCCCGAAAAATTCCGTCAACAAGAAGAAAACTATGCTTGCCGTCGCACCACCAGCAATCACTCCTCCAATTTGATGAACGTGACGGTGGAGAACTGTATAACGAACAAACTGGCCCGCAAACGCCGCCAAAGCAACCAACCCCACTGCTTCCAGCGGGAAAAAATTAAGATACGCAAACGCCGCACATGCGATCGCGGCAGCGAAAGAAAGAGTTAGACCGCCCCAGCGCTTTTTGACATTATGCTCGATAGTATCCAGCATCGCCGCTAATTCCTGAGCGGTGATCCCTGCGTAGAGGCGATTGTGGGTTAAATCTTCCAAGGCTTCAATCCGAGAGGCATCAACTGCGGGCGAATGCTGCCGAGCAATGACCGTCCGGAAGTATTCGCCGCGGTGAAACGTACAGGTAATCTGCGTCAGACCCACTGTGGCATCTAGATGGTCAAACCCCAATGCTCGCGCACTCCGTTTCATCCCTCTAAGTACGCGATAACCAGAGGTGCCGGCCCCCATTAGGAGCATTCCCACCCGCAATACAACGTCCGCCTCGACACCCATTTGCCGATGCATCTCCGGATCAAATTGTTGTGCCATCTCTCCTCCTCTGACACTGCTCTTGGCGCACAATTAAAGACTTGTCGACCCCAACCCGATAGCGCGCTTGTAGTTTCCCTAGAATCTTACGCAAAAGAAGCCTCTTGTGAATCAGGCTCATCGATCCAAAAGCCTCCACCTTGATACCCGTAACCTGATTGAGCTGTTTTTATCCTCCGCCAAATGATTGCCACTATATTCACAGGAAAATACCAGACCTATGGCAGCCTAGCGCGTTATCTTTAATTTACGTGTTCGAGAGAACGCAAGAGAGATAGAGAGAACCAGTTCCAGCGCCCTGTGGCCCCAAGCGAGGCCCGGGCGTTGGAGCTGTTTTAGGGGTCTGCAGGTTGGGGCGTGGGGGAAGGAGAAGGCGTCGGAAAGCGGTGCATGGCTCAAATTCGCGGTTATAGATCCTACGGGCTACCCCCGCCACCTCATACAGCGCGCATGCCAAAAGGGGGTTAAGGGTCAAAATGTGTGTCTGGCTCGGCGTGTCGCGGGGGTTAGATTTGGCCTTTTTGAATGCCGATTGAGTGGGTGTAGTCGGTGTCGATAGCGTTGTCGTAGAGGGCTGGGCGTCCTGTTTCGTGGTCGGCTTGGTTCTCGGTTTGGGTCAGGGTGGATACTTTGGCGAGTTGGCCCTGGCCCCAGTCGGACTGCCTGGCGATTCGTACTGGATCGTCAGGCAGTTCCGTTTTTAAGTAGAGCCACCAATCCAGCATGCGGCGTTGTCGTTCGCCTGATCTGCCGCGGTGGGTTCTGGCGAGCAGTTTGAGCTGGGCGTTGATGCCGCCTTCTAAGCTGTTGGTGGTGGATTTGATCCGCTCGGGCGCAAGGACTCCTGCTGGCGGGTTGAGGTAGACAAACAGCATCTCGGACCGCCAAAGATGGTTGAGGCTGTTGTAGGCCTTGCGCACGTTGTGGTGGGTCCACACGCGGGTCCATGCACCTGTTTTGGGGTCTTTGATCATGGTTTTCTCGTTCATCCATTCCCGGTAGATCGTTGAAAACTCGTGCAGTTGCACACCCCACGCGGCGGCTTCATCCAGTGTGGTGATCCGGGTCAGTTTCAGCGCAAGTCGGTAGATGGTGCGCCCGGCATCGGTGCGTGGGTTGGTGGTGGTGTAGCGGCGGACCACGCGTTGGGCGTGGACGAGGCAGCGTTGAATTTTCGTAGTCGGCCAGCACTTTTTGATTGCGCTGTATGCGCCTTGGCCGCCGTCGATGACGGCGATGAGTGGGGCTTCGATGCGTTCAAGCAGCAGTTGGTAGTCGCGGGTGGTTTCGTGTTTGCACCAGTGCCAGGCGATCACGTGGTCGATGGTCGCCGCGACGATCAGGCAGCCACCGGCGGTGTAGGTGCCATCGAGAAATACCTGGTCGTAGATCCGCTTGTGGTGGCCGGCGGTGGGGTCAGACACATCAACGAGCCAGCACCACTTGAAGCGCCGCTTCATGGTGGCGCGGCTAACACCGTTTCGTTTGGCTAGGTCGTCGAGTGATATTGCGGTGGTGCAATGCTCGATGAACTGGGTGAACACTGCCGCGTTGGTGATGTCGTTTCGACGTTTGACGCTGGAGGCGCCGCATTGTTTGCAGCGCCATCTGGTGGTGCCTTTGCTGGTGGTGCCGTTGCGTTTCATTTCACCGCCGCAGTGGCAGCGTGGTTGGTTCTTCGACATTGCGACACCACACCACGCCGCGCATAGCACATCACGGCTGCCACACCGAGGATTTCCCGTCGGGGGCTAGATATATGCTTCCGGAGCATATACTTTCCGGAAACCTACAGGTCAATCCGTGAAAATCCGCGATTCCGGACACACTTTTTGACCCTTAACCCCCAAAAGGAATGGCCACACACCCTATTGGAGCCGTGCGGCCGAATGCTGCGCTTCGGTTAGCTGTTTCCTAGGTAACTCATCGCAGCGGAGATAAGGGCTTCGGTGCCGGTGCGCAGAGTGGGCTGGAGCAGCGGAGCGAAGTGCGGACTGTGGTTGGGGACATCCTTTTCTTCTTCGCGGCCGGAAAATACCCAGAAGCAGTAGGGAGCGCCGAAAGCGCGGGCAATGGTGGAAAAATCCTCCGAGGCGGTGAGGGGCTCGGCATCAAGGACGCGGTCGGTGCCGAAGTAGGACACAAAGGCTTCCTTAAGGCGTTCCGTGGAGTCCTCATCGTTGCTGGTAAGCGGGTAGGAATCGTGGTAGCTGAACTCGGCCGGCTGCGGGCTGCCGGCAGCCTGACACTCGGCATTGACAATGCGCTCGATGGCGCCGGTGATTTTATCGCGTACCTGCTCGCTATAGGCGCGCACATTGATTTTCAGGTTGGCCTCGAAGGGGATGATATTGGCCTTCGAACCGGCGTTGATGGCTCCCACGGTCAGCACACCGAATTCGGATGGGTTGAGTTCGCGGGAGATGACCGTCTGTAAACGCATGACGATGGCGCTGGCCAGTACCACGGGGTCAACGCTGAGGTGCGGCATGGAGCCGTGCGAGCCTTGGCCATAAACCTTGACGTCCATACTTACCGCGGTGGACATGAATGGGCCGGAGGCCAGCGCCACGGTGCCGGCGGGAAAGTTGCTGGCAAAGACGTGCTGGCCGAGCACTACGTCCGGCGTGGCGACCTTGTCCACAAGTCCGTCATCCACCATGGACTGGGCACCGGCGGCAATCTCCTCGCCCGGCTGGAAAATGAGCTGCAGAGTGCCGGACCACTGGTCAGTGGCCTGCGCCATGAGCGCGCCCATACCCAGCAGGCTGGCCACGTGGGAATCGTGGCCGCAGGCGTGCATGACGGGGACCGTGTTTCCTTCCTGGTCAACGGCGGTATCGGTGGAGGCATAATCCAGGCCGGTGGCCTCCTTAACTGGTAGGCCATCGAAATCCGCGCGCAGCATGACGGTTGGCCCGGCACCGTTTTCTAAAACACCGACCACCCCGCCGCCTACTTCAAGCCGAGATCGGCAAGCTTGTCCTTGATGATGCCCAGCGTGCGCTCTTCCTGCATGGATAGCTCCGGGTGCTGGTGCAGATCCTTATACAGCGGCTCCTGCCAATCCTTGACGGAGTCATAGTTGCTGCAAACGGTACGGACAGACATGCTTCCTCCTAGTGGGCTCGCGGTGGATTGTGGGGGCCAGTGTAGTGGGGTGGGAGGAAGGTGGGCGTCGACAAGCGAAGCGTCTTTGTAATGCCGGACATAGTTGGACGGTGGAGCGAACAGCGCCATAGGAGGTTGCGCTGCGGCTTTATAGAATATTCGATGACGTGTCTACCTTTAACTCATCGGCTTCTTATTATTCATCAGAAGTTTGTTTTCTGTGTAGCTGGGTGTCACCTGCCCGCCCTAGATTGACCGAGTGACTTTTCAGGAAGACTCTCTCGGTGCCGGTGGCGCCGGCACTACAACCGCATCTCCCACACGCGCGGAAAGCCCCGGTGATTCCGCGGCGCTTGTCCGCAAGGCCAAGCGCAACCGCCATAAAGAATGGTTGCTGGCCGCGGCGCTCTTAGCGCCGAACCTTATCTTGCTGGCCGTATTTACCTACCGGCCCCTGCTGGACAATATCCGCCTCTCCTTTTTCAATTGGAATATCTCCAGCCCCACCTCCACCTTCGTGGGCTTGGATAACTATGTGGAGTGGTTTAGCCGCGATGACACGAAGACCATCGTGCTCAACACCCTGGTTTTTACCTTCTTCGCGGTGATTGGCTCCATGGTTATCGGCCTAGCGCTGGCCTTGCTGCTCAACCAGAACATTAAGGGCCGCAACTTTGCGCGCTCGGTGGTCTTTGCCCCCTATGCCATCTCCGGCGCGGCCATCGGCATTGCCTTCCAATTCGTCTTCGACCCCAATTTTGGCCTCATCCAGGAAATCCTGGGTTGGTTCGGCGTGGACTCCCCCAACTTCTACGCCGTACCGGGCTGGGCCATGTTCATGGTGACCTTCACCTTTGTGTGGAAGAACCTGGGCTATACCTTCGTCATCTACTTGGCGGCGCTGCAGGGCCTGGACAAGGAATTGGATGAAGCCGCCGCTATCGACGGCACCGGCCGCTGGCGCAAATTCTGGCGCGTGACCATGCCGCAGCTGCGCAATACCACCTTCTTCCTGTCCATTACGGTGCTGCTCAACTCCGTGCAGGTCTTCGACATCATCAACGTCATGACCCGCGGCGGCCCGCAGGGCAATGGCACGCAGACGCTGGTCTTCCAGATCTACAACGAGACCTTCGTCAACTTCCGCGCCGGCTACGGTGCGACTGCCGCCACCATCTTGTTCCTCATCCTGCTCATCATCACCCTGATCCAGGTCCGCATCATGGATAAGCGAGGTTAACCCAACATGGCTACTTC
Organism: Corynebacterium tuberculostearicum; assembly: GCF_022347385.1. GTDB lineage: Bacteria > Actinomycetota > Actinomycetes > Mycobacteriales > Mycobacteriaceae > Corynebacterium > Corynebacterium tuberculostearicum_M. The sequence goes on along the minus strand of NZ_JAKRDT010000006.1, from coordinate 62,068 downwards.
TACCCTTCACATGGTCACGGATGAATCCCCCGCTACCCGCCGCGCTAAGCTCATCGGCGGCTACCTGGGCATCCTGGCGGTCTTGCTGCTCATTGGCCTGCCGTTGTTTTGGATCCTGATGACCTCGTTTAAGGCCAAGGGCGATATTTATACCGACCCGGTCAATTGGCTCCCACCGGTGTGGGAGACCGAGAACTACTCCGATGCCACCACCCGTGTGCCGTTCTGGACCTACCTGCGCAACTCGGTGCTTATTACCGCGGTGCTGTCCATCATCAAGATTGTGCTGGGTGTCATCTCCGCCTATGCGCTGGCCATCCTGCGTTTCCCGGGCCGCCACCTGGTATTCCTGCTGGTTATTTCCTCGCTCATGGTGCCGAGTGAAATCACCGTCATTTCCAACTACGCCCTGGTCAATTCCTTGGGCTGGCGCAATACCTTCGTGGGCATCATCGTGCCGCTGGCCGGCGTGGCCTTCGGTACCTTCTTGATGCGTAACCACTTTCTGTCCCTGCCCTATGAGCTGGTGGAGGCCGCCCGCATGGACGGTGCTGGCCCCATCCGCCTGCTGACCAAGGTGCTGCTACCGGTTTCGTGGCCCACGCTGACCGCATTTTCCGTCATCACCATGGTCAATGAATGGAATACCTACCTGTGGCCCTTCCTCATGGCGGATACCGAGGACGTCGCCCCGCTGCAGGTGGGCCTGACCATGCTGCAAAACAACGATGGCGTGACCAACTGGGGCCCGGTTATGGCCGCCACCATCCTCACCATCATCCCGATGGTGATCATCTTCCTGGCCTTGCAAAAGTACATGATTCAAGGCCTCACCACTGGCGCCGTGAAGGGTTAGAAGGCTTCTTCCCCACCCACGCTCGCCGTTTCCACTTGCTTTATTTTCCACCCCTTAACCACGCTTTTTAAGGAGAACTACATGCTACGCCGCAAATTCCTCGCCCTGGCCTCCACGGCCGCTTCTGCTACCGCACTCGCCGCTTGTGCCGGCACCTCGTCCACCAATCCGCAGGGTGGCAACGACAAGGGCGGCGACGGTGAAGTCACCGAGCTGACCTGGTGGTCCAACCACCCGGGCACCTCCAAGGACATTGAGAAGGAGATCATCTCCCGCTTTGAAAAGGAAAACCCGGACATCAAGGTCAACCTCGTTGATGCCGGCAAGAACTACGAAGAAGCAGCGCAGAAGTTCAACGCCGCACTCACCGGCCAGGACCTGCCGGACATCGTGGTGCTGTCTGACGTCTGGTGGTACAACTTTGCCATCAATGGCCAGATTGCCAACGTGGACGACCTTGCCAAGGAAGCAGGCATCGACCTGTCTACCTACGTGCAGCCCCTTTATGAGGACTACAAGTACGATGGCGGCCACTTTGCCCTCCCCTTTGCCCGCTCCACGCCACTGTTCTTCTACAACAAGGACGCCTGGAAGAAGGCCGGCCTGCCGGACCGTGGCCCCAAGTCCTGGGATGAGATGGATGAGTGGTCCAAGAAGCTGGCTGAGGCCGATTCCAAGATGAAGCCTTTTGGCTGGGGCGATGCCGTGGACTACCTGGGCTGGATCTTCCAGGGCCCGCTGTGGTCCAAGGGCGGCGCTTACTCCGATGAGTGGGACCTGAAGTTCACCGATGACAAGACCATCAAGGCCGTCGAGTGGCTCAAGGACATCACCGATGAGAAGAAGGGCTACTCCTACGTGGGCAACGACATGGCCATGGAGTTCGGCACCGGCCGCGCCGCCGCCACCGTCTTGTCCACCGGTGACCTGGCAGGTCTTACCGATACCGCCAAGTTCGAGCTCGGCACCGCCTTCCTGCCTAACCCGACTGGCGACGGTGCCTGCCCTACCGGTGGTGCCGGCCTGGCCATCCCGGCTGGCATCAGCAAGAACCGCCAGCTGGCTGCTATCAAGCTCATTGACTTCATCACCAATGAAGAAAACACCTGCTACTGGTCCCAGAACGTGGGCTACATGCCGGTGCGCTCCACCGCGGTGGACAACGAGGACCAGAAGAAGTTCATGAAGGACAACCCGAACTTCGAAACCGCTATCAAGCAGCTTCCGGAGACCCGCCCGCAGGATAATGCCCGCGTATTCCTCCCCGGCGCGGACCAGGAAATCGGCGGCGCCTTTGAAAAGATCGTCACCAACCGCGATGACGTCACCAAGGTCCTGACCGATCTGCAAAAGACCCTGCAGTCCATCTATGACAACCAGGTCAAGACCGTCATCAATAAGTAGGCTCTCACAGCCCCTCCCCTTCCCCACTAGTTTCTGAAAGGTAACCATGGCTACTGTCACCTTCGATGGCGCAAGCCGCATCTACTCTAAGGACGCGGAACGCCCCGCCGTTGACCGCCTCAACCTGGATATTGCCGATGGCGAATTCTTAGTTCTCGTCGGCCCATCCGGCTGCGGTAAGTCCACCAGCCTGCGCATGCTGGCAGGCCTCGAGCCCACCGACCGCGGCTCCATCCGCATCGGCGGCAAGGATGTCACCGGGGTCAGCCCATCGGACCGCGACGTGGCCATGGTCTTTCAGAACTATGCCCTCTACCCCAATATGTCCGTGGCGCAGAATATGTCCTTCGCGCTGGAAAACCGCAAGGTCCCGAAAAACGAGATTAAATCCCGCGTGCACGAGGCCGCGAAGATCCTGCAGATGGAAGACCTGTTAGACCGCAAGCCGGCTAATCTTTCCGGTGGCCAGCGCCAGCGCGTGGCCATGGGACGCGCCATCGTCCGCGAACCAGCCGTATTCTGTATGGACGAGCCGCTGTCCAACCTGGATGCCAAGCTGCGCGTTTCCACCCGCGCGCAAATCTCTAACCTGCAGCGCCGCCTTGGTACCACCACCGTATATGTCACCCACGACCAGACCGAGGCGATGACCATGGGTGACCGCGTCGCCGTCCTCAACGCCGGCGTACTGCAGCAGGTAGATACCACCCGTACCATTTATGACCGCCCGCAGAATGTTTTCGTCGCTGGTTTCATTGGCTCCCCGGCGATGAATATCTACGACCTCACCCATAACTCCTCTGAGCTCACCATCGGCTCTACCCGCATCAATCTGGCCAACTACAACTTTGAGGGCGTTGAGACCGTCACGGTGGGCATCCGCCCGGAAGACTGGCAGCTAAGCGATACCGGCAATGGCGGGGCGAAGTTCACCGTCGCGCACGTCGAGGAGCTGGGCAACCAGACCTATGTCTATGGCGAGCTTAACGACGCCGCCGGCAACAGCTCCGCCGACGGCGTGCTCAAGTCCTCGACCCGGATGGGTGGCCAGACCGGCATTTTGGTCGATGCCCGCGGCCGCTATGCGGTGGGCGATACTTTCTATGTTTCCCCTGACCCGGACCGGGTGCATTTGTTTAGCACCACCACTGGGGAGCGATTGAACTAAGAGGCGATAAAGCGGCAGTAAGTTCCTCAGTTTCTTATTTTTCCCTTTGCAGACAATAAGAAACTGATATATGCCTGCACGCATAAGATGCCCATGTAGTCCCGTTTACCACGGATATTGCTGGGAATATCGCACTCAGCGAACCTTAAAATCAACCGAAAGGTAACTCACTGCCTATGCCTTCTTTCAAGAAGCTATCTGCCGCCACTCTGGCCGCTTCCGCCATCCTTGGCACCGTCGCCGCACCGGCCGCCAGCGCCAAGAGCGACCCAGTCCGCTCCCTCATTGATCCAGGCACCTGCAAGACCATCACCAAGCTGGCCAACGATGGCAAGCCGGTTCCGGATCCTTCCATCCTCCACGATGAAGACTCCGTAAAGCCGTACTTCAAAGATGGCGTTTTGGAGTACAAGGTGGTCGAAGGCTTCCCGTACCGCAAACAGCTGGAAGCCGCGGTTGCCGAGTGGAACAAGGCCCTTGACGGTAAGGCTTCCCTGAAGGAAGTAAAGCCTTCCGAGGCTGATGATGACACCATCGCCATCATCTTCAAGCCCGACCCAAACGGCTACGTCCAGGGCGCCGCTTACCCTGACCACAAGATGGTCTTCATCAAGATTCCTAATGCCCAGTACCCAGAGGCAGTCCAGGGCACCATCGCCCACGAGCTGGGCCACATGATGGGCGCAGGCCACTCTTGCGCCGGCGCGCTCATGGCCGGCGCCAACCAGAACCCCATCTCCTACCACGTGACCCCGCTGGATGCGGCGGCTATCATCCAGGGGCAGTTCGACTAAATCGCCTGACGCCTCCTTTCCCCTAGGCCCAGTACGGTGCCTAGGGGATTTTTCTGTCTTCACCCGGCTACGTGTTGGGTAGGTCGCCTTTAGCCGATTGCTTTAGGCAGCGCACAGGACCACTGCTAACGTTTCCATTATTCAAAGGTTTGCAAAGGAAAAGGAACTCTCTATGGAAACGTGGGAACCTACACTATCCACCGGCCCGCTGCTGGGCATTGCGGTGGCCGCCATCGCCGTAATTTTGGTGCTGGTCATCTACTTCAAGCTCCACGCTTTTCTCACTCTGCTGGTGGTTTCGGCTCTCACAGCGCTGGCTGCGGGCATTCCGCTCGAAGGCATCGTTCCCACCATGACAGAAAGCTTTAGCTCCACCCTTGGTTCGGTGGCATTGCTGGTGGGACTGGGTGCCATGATTGGCCGGTTGGTGGAAGCCTCCGGTGGCGCCAAATCGCTTGCCGACGCCATGGTTCACCGCTTCGGCGAATCCAAAGCACCCCTAGCCCTCGGCCTAGCCTCGCTGATTATGGGTTTTCCTATTTTCTTTGATGCCGGTCTCATCGTGATGCTGCCGGTCATCTTCGCTGTCGCTCGCCGCTTGGATGGCCCTGTCCTCGCCTTCGGACTGCCGGCAGCCGGCGCGTTCTCGGTCATGCACGTCTACCTGCCGCCGCACCCGGGCCCCGTTGCAGCCAGCGAATTCTATGGCGCTGACCTCGGCCTCGTCCTCCTCGTTGGCCTGCTGCTTGCGCTGCCTACCTGGTATATCTCCGGCTACCGCTTCGGCCTGCTTTCCGGCAAGAAATTCCCGATCAAAGTAACCGATGCCATCGCCGGCCCGGTACTTTCGGAAGAAGAGCAACCCCTCAAGCCGGCCTCTGCCCAAACGGTGATTTCCCTCCTGCTCATCCCGATGGTGCTCATCTTCTTCAACACCGGCCTCAACGCGCTGGCTTCCAACGGCACCATCGATGCCGACGCCGCGTGGGTGCGGTTCTTTGTCATGCTGGGCCAGACCCCGATCGCGCTACTCATCACCGTGTTCATTGCACTCGTGGTCTTGGGCCTGCGCCGCGGCGTAGAAAAGACTGCGCTAGAAAAGCTTGTCGATTCCTCACTCGGGCCCATTTGTTCCGTCGTGCTCATCACCGGTGCCGGCGGCATGTTCGGCGGCGTTCTGCGTACCTCCGGCATTGGCGACGCCTTGGCCGATTCGCTTTCCGGCCTCGGCATCCCCGTCATCCTGGCCTGCTACCTCATCGCCGTGGCCCTGCGCCTAGCCCAAGGTTCGGCCACCGTGGCACTCACCACGGCCGCTGCCCTTATGGTTCCCGCCGTGGAAGCCGGCGGCTTCAACGAGCTGCAGCTCGCCCTCATCGTGGTGGCCACTGCCGCCGGTTCTGTCTTCGGCTCCCACGTCAATGACTCCGGCTTCTGGCTCGTCGGCCGCCTCATGGGCATGGACACCATGACCACACTGAAGACCTGGACGGTCAACCAGGTGCTCATCTCCGTTATCGGCTTTGCCCTAGTCTTGGTGCTCTACGCAGTAGCAGCGCTCTTTTAGGCCCCAGTCTTAATCCAAGCAGCAGCCTTTTGAGCGATCTCCTCGACTGGCCGCGTCACATCAAAGACGCGGCCAGTTTCATCTTCTTCCAGCGGCTCCAAGGTATCGAACTGCGACTGCAAGAGCGACGCTGGCATAAAGTGCCCCAGCCGGTGCTGCATCCGCTCATGCAGCACATCAAAGTCGCCGTGTACGTGAACGAACACCACGGCTGGGCAGTACTCGCGAATCAAATCCCGGTACTTGCGCTTCAGCGCACTGCAGCCCACCATCGCACCTTCTGGCCTATCCGCGAGCCACTGACCAATCTGCTTCAACCACGGTTCCCGGTCCGCATCATTGAGCGGTGTACCTGCAGCCATCTTGTCGATATTGGCCTGCGGATGCATATCATCGCCATCGCGGTACTCCAGACCTACCAACGGCGACAGCGCCTCCCCCACCGTTGTCTTGCCCGAGCCGGATACTCCCATCACTACGATGTGGCGGAAACAGTGCTGGTTCATGGTGGCTCCTTGGGTTGGGTTCTTCCCCTCGAGTTTATCCTCCTGAGTTTCCCAATTGAGATGCGCCCATCCCCTATGAATCGTTCTCCTACTATTATGAGAACGCCCCCTGCTTTGACTTCTAAGGATGCTTTGATGAGTAACCGACAGCAATCTTTTTCTTGGAGAACCGTTCTTCCCGTCGTCTTAGAAACGATGCGGGGTACGTCAGAAGTCGCTTACCCTGAACTATTTGAACACGTTCAAGAAATTGCTGAAGCGGACTTTCCAGGACAAGCTCACCGCCAGCTCAAAAACCGATCAGTTGTGGAAGACCGGACACGATGGGCAGTGTTCAATGCAAGGAGAATAGGCTTTGTCAGTTCCTCTAAACCGGGGTCCTTTTCCTTGACTGCCGAGGGCGCCACTTGGCTTGCTTCCAACCCATATCCTTTGGACAAAGATCAGATCCGAGAAATCAATGGTCTTATTTCTAAGGCGCATAAGCAACAAGACGCCGATTCAGGCCCGCAGGAAGAAGTTCCTGAGGAATCTAGTGCGGATTTTTTCTGGGTACTTCGCGCGGGCCGCCAGGGCGAGCGCGAAAAGAAAGCTTTAGAGTCCAACCTAGGCATCCCCGGCATGGACTATGGCCCAGAGGTGAACAAGCAAAATACCTTGGACTCTATCAAGGCTGCGATGGTCCGAGAGCACCCAGATCTCAAAGCACAAACATCCACAAGCTACGCTTCCCAACTCAACCGGTTTAAAAACCAAATGCAGGTAGGCGACCTGGTTCTGATGCCGAGCAAGTTGCACAAAGGGCGAGTTTATTTTGGCTATGTCTCCGGCGATTACGAGTACCGCCCTCATGAGCCGAAAGAGATGCGGCACGTCCGACCGATCAACTGGTCAAGCGATTTCTTCAATCGCGATGACCTAGGAATAGACCTCCAACGATCTCTAACTTCACTGCTTACTATCTGCCAGGTTTCACGCAATCATGCTTACGACCGAGTAGAATCCGTCATCCAAGGCATGGGAGATCCTGAATTTTCCTCTGAGACTCCACTGTCACCGTCGTTTGACTGGCCGGAATTTTTCGAAGAACTCGCCACCAAGCTACTTGCATTCAAAAATAACCGCGCGGAGCTACTCGAAAAGCTAAAAGAGACCGCTGAAATCTCAGGACGCCCACTCCGGTTCAAGCACCTATGGAATTGGCACATAGATGATAAAGAAGTGCCCGCTACTGATATGGATCCTTTTACCATCCTCGGTGTTGCTAACCGGCAAATTTCGGCATCTAATAAGGTGGCAATTTGCCAAGCCTTTAAAACCGTCTTCGGAATTGAAGCCCCAGCACCAACGGATTTTTCGGGACTGCCCCAACTCAACAACTTACGCTCGTGCTTTGCTACGAAGCCGTCGGATGTTATTAATCTAGATTTTTGGGAGAATAGCTGGAGTCTTTTCGCTTCGGCCCTCGCGGTGAGCCAATCAGATACGCCCGAAAATCGAGCTCAGTTTATATACGATTTCGACGTGATGACCAAAGACCGCCAGCTCACGGCATACACCATGGCATTGTTCTGGGCACGTCCCCGGTATTTCCTCACTTTCGATTCAGTCATCACCAAGTATCTTGCCCAAGACTCCGCGCTTGGAATCAATATTCAGAAAAATGTTTCGACGGGTAAAGATTATTTGCTTACACTCGATGAAATCCGAGACTGGCTTACTACCGCCGAGATCGAACCGGCTAATTTTCCGAGATTGTCATATGAAGCTTGGGTTTTTAACCAAGAACCAACGGATGCTACTGCCCAAACCGTAGAGTCCTCGTCGGAAGAAGACCTGTATACCATTTCTGGACTTATCGAAGACGGCTGCTTTATCTCAAAAGACTATATCGAACTAATGCTGGAACGCCTGAAGGAGAAGAAGAACCTAATTCTCCAAGGCCCACCAGGTACAGGCAAGACTTGGCTTGCTCGCCGCTTAGCTTATGTCTTGTGTAAATCAGATGCGGAAGATGTCGTCACCTCCGTTCAATTCCATCCATCTACGTCTTATGAGGACTTCGTTCAGGGCTTTCGCCCCAGCAGTAATGGAAAGCTGGAATTGAAAGATGGACCGTTTCTCCAAGCTGTGGAAAAGGCTAAAGAGGACTCCAATCCACACGTAGTAGTGATTGAAGAGATTAACCGCGGCAATCCCGCGCAAATTTTTGGCGAGATGCTCACCCTCTTAGAAGCTGACAAGAGAAATCCAGAAAATGCACTCACCACGCTATATAGCCAGGAAGGGGAAGCAGTTTTCTTACCTGATAACTTCTTTGTTATTGGTACGATGAACCAGGCAGACCGATCCCTCGCCATGGTAGATATGGCTTTACGACGCAGGTTTGCCTTCATAAATCTCGAACCGCAGTTGGGTTCTACTTGGCGAAATTTCTGTGTTGCCCAGCGTAACCGCAATGACCAAGCTCTCAGCGAAATCGCGCGAAGAATCGAAGAGGTTAATCAATTAATTCGAGACGATTTCAATCTCGGTGATGACTACCTAATCGGACACAGCTTTGTTACTCCACGCCGAAAGCTAGCAGACAGTTCCTTCGATGCAACTATGGAATGGTTTAACCAGGTAGTAGCCTCGGATCTCAAGCCGCTCATAGGAGAGTACTGGTTCGACAATCCTGCGAAGCGAGAGCAGGCTCTCAATGTCCTCATCGGCTAATTCGCTACAACCGGAAGACATATACGTTCCTATCCGTAGTATATGGATGCTCCAGTTATACGCCTCGCAGTCTTTCGTTGATGGGCATATATCTAGTTCCACGGTGGAAGACGCAGGCGTTGAGCTTCCAGAGCTCATTGGAACAATGCTGTGTGACGCTGTAGAAAAGCGTTTCCGGAGAGAATTAAGCATCGGATTTACGCTGACCGAACGAAATATAACTCGGGTGCGAGGCCGAATTAACATGTACGAAACTGCCCGCCGCCAACTCCTTGAGAAGGGGCTTATTGCCTGTGAGTTCAATGAGCTCACCATCAACAGCGAAGTTAACCAATTCCTTCGATACGCCCTCGAATACGCAGCGCAACTACTGTCCAGCGTGGACAGTGACGCCAGTGCCCGACGGTGTAAGGTGCTTTCTCAAAGGCTTTCTCAAATGGGAATTTCCGAACCAAAGTCGACGGTATTTCCTCACTCCAGGCTATCCCCTGCAGACAAGAAACCAGTTGCCGTAGCTAGATTGCTTTTAGAATTTGCCGTCCCCACGCGCGGGGACGATGCCCTTTCTCTGTTCAGCAGAAAGCACTTCACGCAGCACGAGATCCGCAAGCTTTTCGAAAAAGCTCTATTTGGTCTGTTCCAATACCATCTCTGCCCTTTAGGTTGGAAAGTAAGTAGCGGCGAATGGCTGTACTGGAATGCTCAACAGGTGCCCAAAGAATTACCGAGCATGCAAACGGATATCATTTTGCGATCACCAGTAGGTGAAATTTCCATTATCGATGCCAAGTTCACGCATATGCTCATTGAGAACCGAGTAAGAAACGAATCCTTAAAAAGCCCGCACCTTTATCAGCTTTACGCCTACTTACGCAGCCAAGAAATTCTCGGCGAAGAATGGAAAACCGCAAAGGGCATCATGCTCTATGCTTCTTCGGGCCGAAACCAACAGGATGAGACGATCTCATTCCTTCTCGACGGACACCCTGTAGCTTTCGCTAGCGTCGGTCTCGAGACCTCAATTCGCGAGTTTCGCCAGAAAGTGCTTCATCTTGTGGCCCCGAATCTCGAATTTCCCCAGGAAGAACCTCACGATATTCCTTAAAGAATCTCCAAGGTACGCAAGCCTAGAAGAGGTGAAACATAAGGGCCAAAGCAGCCACGTTGCCTCCTCTAACTGGTGGTTCAGGAGCCATAACGTGGCTGAAAGTTGGGTTCCCGCGCGGCGGAGGCGAGGCGAAGCGAGGGTGGCCTAGGCGAGGTTCTTGAGGGCGTCGGTGACAAGGCGCCAGAAGCCAGCGTGGTCGAGGGTGGTGGCGACTTGGGTGTGGCAGGAGGCGTCGGCAGGCTCGCGCAAATCGGTGACGGTCATGCCGGTGGTCAGAGTGCCGGCGAGCTCAACGTGGACGGGAGCCTTGCGGGTCTGGACGATGTCCGGATCGATGAGGTATGCAATGGTGCACGGGTCGTGGACCGGTGGGTTATCAAAGCCCTGGTTGGCCTGGTAGGCCTTGCGGAAGAACCCGAAAAGGCCGACGACGAACTCCGAGACGGGAGTATTTAGCGCCTTGATCTCGGCTTCAACCTCTGGGGTGGCAAGCGCCTGGTGGGTGAGATCGAGGCCCACCATGGTGACGGGCCAAGGCTCTTCGAAGACGATGTGGGCGGCCTCAGGATCGATCTTGATATTGAACTCGGCAACCGGAGACCAATTGCCCTCGTGGTAGCCGCCGCCCATGAGGACGACTTCCTTGACGCGCTCGACGATGCGCGGCTCCTTGCGCGCGGCCATCGCGATATTGGTAAGCGGGCCGGTGGGCACCAGGGTGATGGTGCCGGGCTCATGGGACATGATGGTGTCGATGATGAAGTCGATAGCGTGGGCGTCGGCAAGCGCCGTGCTTGGCTCCGGAAGTTGGACGCCCTCGACGTCCATGCCGGTGGAACCGTGGATGGCCTCGGCGACCTCGACTGGGCGCACGAGCGGGCGATCGCAGCCTGCGTACACCGGAACCTCCGGGTGGCCGGCGATTTCCTTGACCACCAGGGCATTGTGGGAGACCTTATCCAAGGTCTGATTGCCGCCAACGGTGGTAATGCCCAGCAGGTCAATGGTGGGGTTGCCCAAAGCTAGGAGCAGGGCCACCGCATCATCGTGGCCGGGGTCGCAGTCCAGAATGATTTTTCGCGTCATACCACGAGCCTACTTTCGGGTGTTGACGGCCGCCACGGTGTCATCGATGGACTCCGGGCGAGGAATGAGGAAGGACAGGGCAAGGGCCGCAAGCAAGATGATGACGCCGGCGATCATGCCCGCGCGGTAGCCGTGCTCGAAGGAACCGGAAACCGCAAAGAGCACGGCGAAAGACAAGCCCGCGCCGAGGTTGAAGGCGCCGGCGTTCATGCCGGGCAGGTAGCCCTGGTTATCGGCCGGCGAGAGCACAATACCCAGGCCGTTAAGCATGATATTGGCAATGCCGGCGTAGGTTACGCCCAAGAAAATGGAAACGAAGAGCAGGGTCCATGCGTTCGGGGCGCTGACCACGAAGATAGAAATAATCAGGCCGACGACGGTGCCAATGAGGCCGGTTTGCAGGACGTACTTATATCCCAGCTTGGAGGCCATCCAACCAGCAATCGGGCCGAAGACTAGGCCAGCGAGGGCGTACGGAGTAAGGGTGACCCAGGAAATGGTGCTGGCGGAAATGCCGGCACCGGCGTCTGGGTCCTGGCCGAGGTTTGGAATGAGGCCGTTCATCACTGCAAAGACGCCGGTCATGGTGAGCAGCGTGGTAGAAAGCAGCGCCCACGTGCGGCGCTGCTTGAGGTAAGCCACCGGAACGAGCGGGTCGGCGACCTTCTTCTCCACATTCCAGAAAGCCCAGAAGCCGGCGGCACCAATGAGGATGAGGATGATGACGAGGAACCAATTGGCCTCGGCAAGCTTGCCGGCCTCGTTGAATGCGGTGAGAACGCACCCCAGCGCCACGGCCAGGGGCAGCACGCCCGCCCAGTCCATGCGCGGGGTTTCGGTGGCCGTGGATTCCTTAGTGAATACCTGCACTGCTACTAGCGCGATGGCGCATAGTACTGCCATGGTCCAGAACACCGAGCGATAGCCAAAGTTGCCGGCCAGCCAGCCACCGGCCAAGGCGTCCACGCCCGCAATACCACCGTTTACCGAGGTCACAATGCCCAGCAGCAGTGCGTATTGCTTCTCATTGAGCACCTGCTGGCGCAGCATGATGAGGCAGAGCGGGACGGTCGGCCCGGCCACGCCCTGGATGATGCGGCCGATAAGCAGCACGGCGACGTTCGGTGCAATGGCCGAAACCACGCAGCCCAGCGCAGCAACGCCCATCATGCCGACGAGGACCTTTCTGCGTCCGATGAGGTCACCCCAGCGTGGAAGGAAGAGCGAGAACAATGCCGCGGCCGTAAAGAAGGCAGTCTGTGTTAGGCCAATTTGTGCGGTGGTGGCGCCGAGCTCATCCTCCATCGTCGCCAAGGCAGGCGAGAGCATCGACGCATTGAGCTGGAAAGCAAACACTGCCGTCAGCAGTGCGAACATCAACGGAATATAGGCGCTGGGCTGGAGCTTTGGGGGCTCGGAGGTGGTGGAAGTCATGGTTTTAAATGTAGTTGATGAATCTTTCGCTCCATAGTGGGGAGCGTGGGTTTATTCCCTGTCATGGCGCCGTGGTTTGTGTTGCAATCGATGGGAACCGCTGTGTTCGTCGGAGTGCGTACTTCTAGCCCGCTGTAAAGGGGATAAGGCTTCGGGCCGCCGTTACTGTGTGGCACATGACCCGGGCATTTTCCGGCCTTTGCTGCAAGAACTTTTCCGTGATGTACGGTAGTAACATCTGCATCCTTCTAATACATCGTTAGCATCAAAGGACGCCGACGTTGAAAGGACTTAGCTTCCAGTTATGCCTACTGTTTCTGATCGCCTGCACAGCGCCCAGCAGGACTTTAATGCGGTAATTGCCGTCATCCCGTTTGATGAGCACGCGCTGGATGAATCGCCCACGCTTAAGGGACAGCCGGTGGCGTTCAAGGACATCGTGGATGTCGCCGGGGTATCGACTACCTGCGGCACCGAGGTGAATGTGGGCCGCACTCCGGTCAAGGATGCGCCGGTGGTGCAGCGCTTGACGGCGAAGGGTGCCCTGCCGGTGGCAAAGGCGAACCTGCAGGAGTTTTCCTACGGCATTTTGGGCGATGCCTCGGCTTATGGTCGCGTGATCAATCCACGTGATCCGGAGGTGTGCGGCGGCGGATCGAGCTCCGGTTCGGCGGCGTTGGTAGCTTGCGGGGCGCTGCAGCTTACGGTGGGCTCCGATAGCGCCGGCTCGGTGCGCGTGCCGGCCGCATGCCAAGGCGTGCTGGGGTTCAAGCCCACCTTTGGGGTGATTCCGGTCGAAGGTGTCTTCCCCTTTGCCCCGAGCTTTGATTGCATTGGTTTCTTCGCCAGCTCGATTGACCTGATTGAGCAGGCTTTTATTGCCACTGCGGAGGAGGAACCGGCCGCGGCGCAGGACGTTTCTGCTGTTGATGTCACGGCCCTTAAGGCCAAGGGCGAGCGCTTCGCTAATCTTCTGGCCGCGCTGGAGCGATCGGACTTTGAGCTCACCGAGGGCGCGGACTTGGAAGACACCATCGCCGCCACGGCCGAGCTCTACGAGCCGATGCGCTTGAAGGAGGTCTACGACGTCCACCGGCCGCTGCTGGACCAGCGCGAGAAGTACCAGGACGTGATTCTGCAGCGCGTCCTGGGCGGGGAAAATATCAGCCAGGAAGATTACGACGCGGCCGCACGGGGCGTAGAAAAGCTGCGCGAAGACGCCCTTGCCCTGCTTGCCGACGCCCCCATTATCCTCACCCCTACCCTCGACTCCGGCCCCCTCAAGTGGTCCGATATCACCCCGGACAATACCGCGGAGTCGGCCGCGAGCCTGCGGCGGTGGACCGAGCCGTTCAATGTGCTCGGCTGGCCAGCCATTACGGTGCCGCTGCGCGGCGAAGAGGAAGAAGGCGTGGGTGATGCGGTGCAGGTCGTCGGCAAGCCGGGCGAGGACCTGACCGTCCTGCGCGTTGCCCGCGCCCTGCAGGCCCTACTCTAAGCCCCCTGCTAGAACGGTCTTTTCCTGCGTGCGCGGCCGCCAATAGGCGGCCTCGACGGCGGTAAGTTCCTTGAAGTGCGCTGAGGTGAGCTCGTCCATCGCTTGGATATAGCCGGGGACCTCTTCGCGCGGCAGGCGCAAGCCCATGGTCAGGTGCGGGGTCCAGCGCGGCCCGCGCCCGTCCGGGTTTGCGGCGCTGATTTTTCGCGCGGCGATTTCTAACTCGTCGGTGGTCTCCAGCAGCCAGGCCACTGTCTGTTTACGCTTGGTGCCAAAAATGACGTTTCCTACCCGCCGGAAATCCGCGGGGATAACGGCCGGCAGCAGCTGGGCCGCCAAATCCACCACTTCCGGCTGCATGTGCGGCGAAAAGGTAACCGTAATGTGCGGGCGTTGCTGCTGGACGGGAAAGCCGCGCTCAGCAAGACCGGCAAAGATGTCGCGCACCTGATCTTCCTGCTTTGGCGGCAGGTAGAGCAAGATATTGTCCGGCGATGCTTTACTCACGAGCGAGCGTTCCCCTTTCTGTTGCGAAGTGCCTCCAGCGTACCGTTCATCACAATGAGCGAGAAGCCCCTTCCCCCTCATTAAAAAATCATTGCTACTTTGCAATGAGGGTTTTATAATGACGCCATGGGTTGGGATGCAATTAGCCTCCGTGAGGCACTTGAGCAGCTGCGGCTTTTTGGCGATGACCGCACGATGCTGGAATGTAAGCGCTCCTTCCTTCGCGCACCGCATGATTTGGCTCGCACCATATGTGCTTTTGCAAACATGCCAATGGGCGGTGACATCCTTTTGGGCGTCGATCAGAGCCTCAACTTTGCCGCCACCGGCGTCGCACACCCTGCACAGGTAGAAAAGGCTGTGGCGGACCAAGCAAGAACGCTAATAGAACCTGCGCCCCAGCTCTCTTTTACCCACATCAGCATCGATGAAGCGGTAGTAATCGCAGTGACGGTAGCGCCCCTTTCACCCATGCTTAAACCAGCCCGCATCAAAGGAGAGGCCTACCTACGGCAAGCGGATGGCAATTATGTGATGGGGCCTAACGACTTGCGCATCCTCGAGGTGGCGGCACTCCACGAATCTGAGCAAGAATTTTATGACCAGCAGACAGTGCCTGGCAGCGACCTGCGGGACATGGATGAAAGCATTACGGCAGAGGCGCTACGCGCAGCCCGCTCACGCAGTAGGCGCCTATCCACCATCACGGAGGACAAGCGCCTCCTCGAGGTACTTGGCGCAACCGTAAACGGGCAACTGACCGTAGCCGGAAATTATGCCCTCGGCTTCTTGCCGCAGGGAAAAGTACCTGCCCTCGGGGTAACCGCGGCGGTGCAGCTTCCGCGGGAGCACGCCGCGCGCACGCGGAACCTCACCCATTTCGACGGCCCTCTACCCGCTCTCCTCGATGATGTGGTGGATTGGCTGCGTGCCAATCTGCAGGCCGACCTGCGCTATGCGGAAAGCGGTCATGTGGAAGAGATCCCGGAAATTCCGCCGGCCGCCCTTCGGGAGGCTGTAGCCAACGCGTTAGTGCACCGGGATTTAGGACCGCACACGCGAGGCGTGGGAAAAAGAATTGAGGTTCGCATCACCCGGCAGGCAGTGATCATTACTAGCCCTGGTGGGCTGCGAGGGGTCTCGGTCTCCCAATTGACCAGCACCACCTTATCCAAAGCTGCAGTAAATCAGCGCCTTTATGAGCTTGCCAAACTAGTTCGCACCAGCGAAGGACACCCGGTCATTGAAGGCGAGGGCGGAGGAATCCGAGAGATGATTCGTGCCTGTTTAGATGCAGGCCTAGCTGCACCGCGCCTTATAGATACTGGCACCGAGTTTCGTGTCATCTTCCCCCGCACCAGGCCGGATAGCCCGCATCGAGTTTCTGCCCGCCCCACGGTTAGAGCAGTGGAAGCCAACGTAGAGGACAAGCTTCGTCAGCTAGGCAAAAACGTTCCGCAAGTTTTTCACAGTATGCAGCTCGGCGCGGAGGCGGACTATGCTCCCGCCTTAAGCCTTCACGAGATCGCGGAACGCACCCAACTCAGTACCGGGCAAGCGCGCTACGCACTCAAGGCCTTGGAGAGGAAGGGCTGGATTGTCATGCGGGGCCAGCGTGGCTCGCAACGCACGACTTACCAGATCCGCAGAGAATAGACGCACCGGCTCTTGTGCCAACGCAAACGATTGCCGTTTAATGAGAACCATGAGCACTACAGAGTCATCGCCCCTCATCCTCGCCATCACGGCGTGTCCGACGGGCATCGCGCATACCTATATGGCGGCCGAGAACCTCGAGGCCGCAGCCCAAGAGCTGGGCTATCGCATCAAGATTGAAACTCATGGTTCCATCGGCGTCGAGGGAACCTTTAGCAAGCAAGACATCGAGGAAGCCGACGCCATTGTCATTGGTGCCGATACGGTCATTTCCAAGGACCGCTTCCACGGCAAGCGTCTCGAGGCCACCGGTGTGGACGAGGCCATCAAGCACCCGAAGGAACTGCTCAGCAGGTCCTTGAGCGCCTCGCGCTGGGAGGGCTCTTCCGAGAAGACAGAGGAAGAGACTCCTCGCAAAAATAGCGTGGGTCAAACCTTGTACAAGGCGCTGATGAACGGCGTCTCGCACATGATCCCGTTCGTGGTGACCGGTGGTCTGCTCATTGCGGTCGCCCTCTCCATCGGCGGCACGCCCACGCCTGAGGGCATGGCGATTCCGGAAGATAGCTTCTGGAACACGGTCAATGAGCTCGGCGCCCTGGCGTTCTCACTGATGGTCCCGGTGCTCTCCGGCTACATTGCAGTGGGCATCGCGGATCGCCCAGGCCTTGCCCCTGGCCTTATTACCGGACTCATCGCCACCACCGGCTCCCTTTACGGTTCTGAGGCAGGTGCCGGATTCTTGGGCGGCATTGTCACCGGTATTTTGTCCGGTTATGTGGCTCTTGCCATTAAGAAGATTCCGGTGCACAAGTTCATCGCACCGATTTGGCCCATCATCGTCATCCCGATTTTCACCACGCTCATCGTGGGGCTCATCTTCATCTTGCTCATTGGCGCACCGGTCTCGGCCGCGTTTGAGGCAATGACCAACTATCTCGCTGGAATGCAGGGCTCCTCCGTCATCGTGCTAGGCCTTATCCTGGGCGCCATGATCGCCTTCGATATGGGTGGTCCCTTCAATAAAACGGCTTTCCTCTTCGGCGGCGGCATGATCGCGGCCGGCAATGCGGCGCCGATGGGCATGGCGGCATGTGCGATTGCCGTACCTCCCCTCGCCGTGGGCGTAGCTACGCTCCTGCGCCGCCGCTGGTTTACCAAGGCCGAAAAGGATGCGGGCATCGCCGCGTTGTTCATGGGATTCTTCGGCATTACCGAGGGCGCCATTCCGCTCGCGGCTGCACGCCCGCTACAGGTCATCCCCGCCAATGTTGCCGGTGGTGCCGTAGCCGGTGCGCTCGCCGGTCTTTTCGGTGCACAAGACCACGTCATGCACGGCGGCCCGATCGTCGCGGTGCTCGGCGCGGTAGATAACGTCGTTGGCTTCTTTATCGCCATGCTTGCCGGCATCGTTGTTTGCGCTGGCCTTATTCTCCTGCTGGTGGGATTGACGCAGCGCAAGGATAAGCCACTTGTTGCAGTCGATACGATTAGCCTCGATAAAGATCTGGGTTCTTCTAGCGAAGAGGTCATTCGCTCCATGGTGAAGCTCACCTCCGCGCGCATGTCTGATGCCGAGGCGGTCGCTAGCGCCGCATTGAAGCGCGAATCTACCCGTTCCACTGGTGTGGGTCACGGCGTAGCCATTCCGCACGCTCGGTCTGCCGGGGTGAAGGTACCAACTCTCGCCTTCGCCCGCCTGCCGCACGGCGTCACGTGGGCAGAGGGTGAGGACCCGACTACCTTGGCCTTCCTTATTGCTGTTCCGGATAACGCTGGAAAGCAGCACCTCAAGCTGCTGTCCAAGCTGGCCCGCAACATCATGAAAGAGGACTTCCGCGCACAACTCCACGGCGCGAAGACCCGCAAGGAAGCTGCCGACATCATTTCCCAGGTACTCTCCCCTGCACCAGCGACTGACAAGGCGGCCGCAACCACTCAGGCCTAAATAGTCTTGCAACTGCAAGCGCTCAGCGATTTCCCCGCTGGGCGCTTTTCTTATGCCAATACTGCGCAGGGATGGGGCGGAGGGACGGTTTCGAGGGAGTGGTAGCGGCAGCGCGGCAGGCTCAAGCAAGATCACGGATCACCCTGGTGCCCTCTTATAATCCTTAGACAGCCAGAGAACCACAAGGTTTCTCATAGGCTCTATCAAGAAACTGGCCAGTTTTGCCAGAAGGGGACTTAAAACTAGGCCCACATACCTTAAAACAATCTCATTTCCCTGGGAACCTGAGATATTGGTTGAAATCTACCCCCGTGGGGGCGGGGAGCTGAGCGCCATCACTGAGGGAATTTAGGGGTTTCCTAGCTCAAATCGAGAAATAACTAAGAGGCAATTAGTTTTACGCGAAATCAACTTCAAGAATCCTAATATTTGCTGGTCAGCTGGATTTTACCCGGGCAGAATTGATTAACTTTTAAGTGAAGGGGAACGGAAGTTAGCCGTTAACACTCCAAGATCCCCGCCTTATAGATTCCCGCTAGGTTCCAGTAGAAAGGTACCGCTCATGTTCACCCCCAAAGTTCACTTCTCCGCCAAGAAGTTCGTCGCTCCTGCACTCGCAGCAGCCGTCGCACTCGGTGTTGGCGTAGCCCCTGCAGAGGCATCGAGCTCTTTGAGCAGCTTCGGTCGCGTGAACCTTCCGGTACCCTCCGTCAACCTGCCTGCCGCTCCGGCTGCCGCCGCAAAGCCAGTTGCTCCGGCCTCCAACCGCGTACAGAGCATCATCAATCACACCAACGCTTACCGCCAAGCACACGGCCTGCGCCCGGTTCGCGCCAACGCCGCACTCAATGGACTGGCTCAGGATTGGGCCAACCAGCTGGTTCGCGCCAATAAGCTCAGCCACCGCCCACAGCACTGGAACTACTACCCTTCCAATATCCCGGCCGGCGGCGAGAACGTCCTGCAGGCATGGAGCGACTACTCCGATGCACAGCTGGTTAAGCTCTGGTACGAATCCCCAGGCCACCGCAAGATCATGCTGGACCCGCGCGCCAAGACCATCGGCGTTGGTGTTGCCGTCAACTCTGAGGGCAAGCTCTACGCTGTCCAGAACTACGGCCGCTAAAGATTTCCCAAGCTAGGGCCTTCGGGCCCTTGGGCTCTAGCGGGCCACGCCGCCTCCTCCCGGACCTACCCGGGGCGGGGCGGTTTTCTCGTGCCTGGGTGGGGGTGCGCACGCGGGTAAATGAAACGTAACCGCCTTCACAAATGGCAGTGGCGAGGGTTACACTTAATGACATTCGAATTGTTCAACAATCTTAAGGACGGTGTTGAATGTCCTCGCTCCATATCGATCTCAATGCGGATTTGGGAGAGACTACTGCAGGCAACCCGGTCGCAGATGACGCGGCAATGCTGGAGATGGTGTCCTCCGCAAACGTGGCCACCGGCTTCCATGCGGGCGACCCGCACTCGATTGCCTGCACCCTCAAGGCGGCAGCAGAAGCAGGCGTGACCGTAGGCGCGCACGTGGGTTATAACGACGCCGCGGGTTTCGGCCGCCGTTTTATCGATTACAACCCGGACGAGCTTGCAGACGAGGTGACCTACCAAATTGGCGCGCTCGACGCTTTGGCCCGCGCCAATGGCACCAAGGTTTCCTATGTGAAGCCACACGGTGCGATGTATAACGCAATCGTGAAAGATGAGGCGCAAGCAGAAGCCGTCATCAAGGGCATTAAGGCCTTCGGAGACTTGCCGGTGATGTTACTGCCAGGGGGTGTAGCGGTGGACGTCGCCAAGCGCAGCGGGCTTAACGTCATCCGTGAGGCTTTTGCGGACCGCAACTACAACCCCGATGGCACGCTGGTCTCACGCAAGGAAGCCAATGCGGTGCTTGGCAGTGCCGATGAGGTGGTGCAGCGAGTGCTTGAGGTGGCGCAGACCGGCTCGATTACGGCCGTGGATGGCACGAAGCTTGAGGTAGATGCGCAATCCGTATGCACCCACGGCGATTCGCCCGGCGCGGTGAAGCTGCTGCGCGGCGTGGTTAAGCGCCTGCGGGAAGAAGGCATCGAGATTCGGAGCTTTATCTAATGCACATTAATTTTGTGGGCACGCGCGCGTTGCTCATTGACCTGGATGGATTGAACCAGGTGATGGATTGGCACGCGGCGCTTTCTGCCAAGCCGTTGAAGAATCAGGTGGACTGCATCGCGGCCGCCACCACCCTGCTGCTGACGTTTGAAGCGCCGGATTCGGCGCGCGATGCAGCGGAATTCCTGCAGGACTTCTCCCCCGCCGCCGCCACGGCCGCGGAGGCCCGCACGGTAGAAATTGATGTGCTCTATGACGGCGAGGATGTGGACGAGGCCGCAGACCTGCTGGGTCTTTCGCGCGAAGCGCTCATTGATTGGCATACCTCTACCGAGTGGACCGCGGCATTCGGTGGCTTTGCCCCGGGTTTTACCTACTGTGCGCCGTCGGACCCTTCCCAGGCGCGCGCGGTGCCACGCCGCTCCAACCCCCGTACCGCGGTGCCGGCCGGTGCTGTGGGTATCGCGGGCGAGTTT
Source organism: Corynebacterium tuberculostearicum (assembly GCF_022347385.1). Classification (GTDB taxonomy): domain Bacteria; phylum Actinomycetota; class Actinomycetes; order Mycobacteriales; family Mycobacteriaceae; genus Corynebacterium; species Corynebacterium tuberculostearicum_M. Next base: position 41,245 of record NZ_JAKRDT010000006.1, on the reverse strand, counting down.
TCCGCGGTGTACCCGCGCGTTTCCCCGGGCGGCTGGCAGCTGCTGGGCACCACCAATACGCCAATGTGGGATTCCAATGCCAACCCACCGGCGCTAGTACAGCCGGGCGACCGCGTGCGCTATCGCAGCGTGGATAAGCTGCCTGAGCTTGTTGATCACTCTGCCCGCTCGAAGCGCGCCCCTGCCCGCTTGCCGCGCATGGAGGTTATCGATGCCGGCCTGCTCACCCTCTACCAAGACCTGGGCCGCCCCGGTGTGGGCGATCTCGGCGTGACTCCCTCCGGTGCTGCCGACCGCGCCGCCGCCGCGACCGCCAATGTGGCCGTGGGCAACCCGCGCGGGGCAACGGTGCTGGAGAATATCGGCGGCATTAAGCTCCACGCGCTCACCGATACCGTCATTTGCGTCACCGGCGCTACCGCGCGTGTGCGCCTCGGCGAGATGCCGGTTCACCTCGCCCGCCCAGTGCTGGTCACGGCCGGGCACACCGTCTCGGTGGATCCTGCAACGGTAGGCATGCGCAATTACGTGGCCATCCGCGGCGGCATCATCGCCGAATCCGAGCTTGGCTCCGCGGCCACCGACGTCCTTTCTGGCCTTGGCCCGGACCCGGTCACCACCGGCGATGTCATTGGCGTTCTACCGCGCTCTACCGGCATGACCGATGCCCAGCTTTCTAATCCATTGCGCGTGCGCGAAAGCTCCGACGGAAAAACCCGCGCTACCTTGCGCTGCGTGCTCGGTCCCCGCGATGACTGGTTTGGCGATAATGTCTCCGCTTTCCTGGATACCGAGTGGACCGTCACCTCAGATTCCAACCGCGTGGGCCTGCGCCTCGATGGCAAAGAGCCGATTGAACGCGTCAAGGACGGCGAGCTCCCCTCCGAGGGCATGGTCGCCGGCTCGATCCAAATCCCGCCCAATGGCAAGCCCGTGGTCTTCCTCCGTGATCATGCCGTGACCGGCGGTTACCCGGTCATCGCCACCGTATTGGAAGAAGATATTGATATTGCTGCGCAGCTGCCACCCGGCGCGCGCGTGAACTTTGAACTCGTAGCACCCCAAGCCTTGAACACTGGAGAACAGAATGCAGATTAAAACCGTCCTCATTGCTAACCGCGGCGAGATCGCCGTGCGTATCGCCCGCGTCGCTCGTGACCTAGGCATTAAGTCCATCGCCATTTACTCCGAAGCGGATGCCGGTGCCTTGCATACCCAGGTAGCGGATGAAGCTTATGCGCTGCCGGGCAATACCGCGGCCGATACCTACATGAACGTGCCCGCGCTGCTCGATATCGCGGTGCGCGCCGGCGCCGATGCCATCCACCCGGGCTACGGCTTCTTGTCCGAAAACGCTGACTTTGCCCGCACGGTTACCGAGGCCGGCATGATCTGGATTGGCCCTTCCCCGGAGTCCATCGAGTTGCTCGGTGACAAGATCGCTGCGCGCCGCGTGGCCGAGGAGGTCGGCGCGCCGTTGGCACCGGGTACCTCCGATCCCATCGATGACTGGCAGGAGGCCCGCGCCTTCGCCGAAGAGCACGGCCTGCCCATTGCCATAAAGGCCGCATATGGCGGCGGCGGACGCGGCTTGAAGGTCGTGGACAATATGGAAGAGATCGAGGGCGCGTTCAACTCCGCCGGCCGCGAGGCCATGGAGGCTTTCGGCCGCGCCGAGTGCTACGTGGAGAAATTCCTCACCCACCCGCGCCACGTGGAGGCCCAGGTGCTGGCCGATACGCACGGCAATGTGCGCGTGCTCGGCACCCGCGATTGCTCCACCCAGCGCCGCTTCCAAAAGCTCATTGAGGAAGCTCCGGCGCCCGCGCTTTCCGACGCCCAACGCAACGGCATCATCGAAGGCGCCCGCTCCATTTGCTCCAAGGTGGGCTACACCGGCGCCGGCACTGTGGAATACATCGTTTCCGAGGACGGCACCATTTCCTTCCTGGAGGTCAATACCCGCGTCCAGGTCGAGCACCCCGTTACTGAGGTAGTCACCGGTACCGATATCATCGCCGAGCAGTTCCGCATCGCGGCCGGGGAGCCGCTGTCCTTCGATGAGGATCCGCAGTCCCACGGTCACGCTTTTGAGTTCCGTATCAATGCCGAGGACATCCTCAATGGCTTCGCCCCGTGCCCCGGCACCATCGTCTCCTTCGAGCCGCCCACCGGCCCGGGCATCCGCGTGGATTCCGCGGTGCGCTCTGGCTCTATCATCCCGCCGTACTATGACTCCCTGATTGCCAAGCTCGTGGTGTGGGGCCCAACCCGCGAGATCGCTCTGGCTCGCGCCCGCTTTGCCCTGCGCGAGTTCACCGTCACCGGCGTGCGCACCGTGCTGCCGTTCCACCGCGACATGATGGATGAGCCTGCACTCATCGGCACTGCCGCCCCAGCAGACGATGTCGCTGCCGCCGGCGCCTCCGAGATTGGCGTATTTACGGACTGGGTGGATCACAACTACCGCCCGTCTGCCGCCAACCAGGTGGAAAAGGTCGAGGCCATCTACACCCAGCGCCGCACTGTGGCCGTGGAAATCGACGGCAAGCTGGTCAACGTCGGCGTGCCCGTGGACTTCCTCGCCGCACCGGGTGCCGCATCGGCCGGTGGTTCTGCCTCCACCGCGCCGTCTTCGGCCGGCGCACAGTCCACCGATGACAACGCGGTTACCTCCCCGTTCGAGGCCAACCTCGTGGCCTGGAACGTTGCGGACGGCGATACCGTGGCCGAGGGCGATGCGATCGCCACCGTCGAGGCCATGAAGATGGAATCGGCCATCAAGGCTCCGCGCGGCGGTACCATCAAGCTCCTGGCCGCAGAAGGTGACCGTCTGGATTCCTCCAAGGTCATCGCGACCATCGATTAGCGCTCGCACCATCGTTATGCACCTCATTTCAATGTGAGGTGCATAACTTTTTAGTACAGTTGTGGTCATGCTTTCCCAGTCTGTCGCCTCCGAGCTGCGTGAGGCCATCTCCGCCGGTGAGTTCCAGCCGGGCGAGCAGCTCAGCGAGGTCAAGGCAGCCGAGCGCTTTCACTGCTCGCGCAATACCCTCCGCGAGTCTTTCACTAGACTTGCCGCGGAGCGCATTGTCGAGCGCATCCCCAACCGTGGCGTCTTCCTTGCCACGCCGGACGCAGACTATATCCGTGACCTCTTTGCCGCCCGCGCGGCCATCGAACCGGCGGCGGTGCGGTGGGGCGCTTTTGCCGACGCCCCCTCGCTCGTCACCCTCACTTCCTCCGCCTTCGATTACGCGGCACGCGGCGAGCACCAGGAAGTATCCGCCATCAACCAACGCTTCCACCGCACGCTGGTGGCCGCGCTGGGCTCGCCTACGCTCAATGAGCAGATGGATAACCTGCTCGCCCGCATGCGGCTCACCTTCTTGCTAGCAATCCCGCGCTACCCTCAGCTGCATGCGGACCACATTCAAGGCAATATCACCTTGGCCACGCTTATCGCAGATGGAAAACGCCTCGAGGCCGCCACGCTTTCGCATGACAGCCTCATGAATACCTGCGAGAAGATCCTCGCCGTGCTGGACGATTAAGGAATGAGAAAATCTTGATCGCGGGCGTTGGTCACGAGCATCTGGCCCGGTGCGTGCGTAATAGCTAAGCGCGGCTTAGATTCCATCACGATGGCCTGCGGGGTCACACCACAGGCCCAAAAGACCGGCAAGCAGCCCTCCGGCACTTCGCCCGGATCACCAAAGTCCGGGCGGTTCAAGTCCTCAATGCCAATGGCCGCCGGGTCACCCACGTGGACCGGGGCGCCGTGAACTGATGGGTAACGGGAGGTAATCCGCACGGCATCGGAGGCCTGCGCGGCCGGAATCGGGCGCATGGAGACCACCATGGGCCCGGAAAAGACACCGGCCGGGGTGGTGGGAATCGTGGTTTTAAACATCGGCACGTTGCGCTGCTGGGCAATGTGCGCGACCTCAATGCCGTTATCCTGCAGCGCAGTCTCAAAGGTAAAAGAGCAACCGATGAGGAAGCTAACCATGTCTGGGGTGTAGTACGAGGTGGCGTCGGCAAGCGTGGCTGTATGCTCGCCGTTTTCAAAGACACGGTAGGCCGGAATATCGGTGCGGATGTCCCCACCCGGCAGCAGCTCGGAGGTGTACTGACCGGCTTCCAGCACGCCCACAATCGGGCATGGCTTGGGATTACGCTGGGCAAAGAGCAAGAAGTCAAAGGCGTATTCCTGCGGCACGGCCAGCAAGTTAGCCTGCATGAAACCGCGGGCATGCCCGGCGGTGGTGGCCATGTCATGGCTGCGCGCATACTCGCGCACCTGCTCTGGGGTCTGCATTATGCCCACAGCTCGGTGATACCCGAGAAAGCCTTGAAGCCGATGAAGATGGTAAGTACCCACGCCAGGGCGCCAATGATGAGCAACCACTTAGGATACTTATAGCCCTGCAGGAGGTCGCGGCGGCGCCAGGCGACCCACATCACGAGGGCGAAACCGATGGGCAGGATCAGGCCATTGATGGCGCCGGCGAAGATGAGCAACTTCTGCGGCGCGGAGTTGATGGCCACGAAGACTACCGTGCACACCGCAATGAAAATAATGGTGAAGATATTGCGGGTGCGCGTCGAGGTGTCCTGGGAGGTCACGAAGGATACCGAGGTATAGGCGGCGCCGATAACCGAGGACAAACCGGCCGCGAAGAGGACCACGCCGAAGGCACGCAGGCCAAACTCGCCGGCGGCATTGTAGAAGGCATCGGCCGCGGTGTTGTCGTCCGAGAGCGCCACGCCGGTGGCAACCACACCGAGAACCGCCAAGAAAAGGAGCATACGCATGATGCCGGTGACCACGATGCCGCTTACCGAGGTATAGGTAATGTTCTTGACGTTTTCCACGCCGGTGTGGCCGGAATCGATGAGGCGGTGCGCGCCGGCAAAGGTGATATAACCACCCACGGTGCCACCAATGATGGTGGTGATGACGAAGAAGTCGATCTCGCCCGGCGCGACGGTATTCTTGAGCGCCTCCCCCACCGGTGGCTGGCTGACCACCGCAACGTAGAGCATCAGCAGGATCATGACCGCGCCGAGGACCGCAACGAGACGGTCAAGCGCCATGCCCGCCTTCTTGGAGAGGAAGATAAAGATCGCGATGGCCGCGGCAATGACGCCGCCGATGCGCGAATCGATGCCCAGCATCGCATTAATGCCCAGGCCAGAACCGGCGATATTGCCAATATTGAAGACTGCGCCGCCGATGAACACGAATACGGCAAGCACCCAGCCCAGGCCGGGGAGCACCGTATTGCCAAGAGTGTTGGCGCGCATGCCGGTCACGCAGAGAACTCGCCACACATTGAGCTGGATAGCGATGTCCACGAGGATGGACAGCATAATCGCAAATGCGAAGGATGCGCCCATCTGCACGGTAAAGACCGAGGTCTGGGTCAAAAATCCCGGACCGATGGCGGAGGTGGCCATGAGGAACATGGCACCGGCCATGGCGCCGAGGCCTTTGGGCGGGGTCTTGTCCCCTGCCTGCGCCGGAGTGGCGTGTGATGTCTCAGCACTCACTAGATTTCACCTTTCGTGATGCAGGTCGCATTAGTTTGTGATGCGCATCATCTTAAAGGTTGCTATGCCTTTTGTTCAACAACTTTTATGTACTGCGGGGTGGCGCGGGGGTGATCTAGGCTACTTTCCTGCCGCGTTTTCCAAGTGGCTAGCGATTATCCGCAAAGCCTCGTCCGGCGCTTTCATATCGCTGGGGCCAAAGCGCAGCACCACGTATCCGCGGTTTTCTAGCGCTCGCTGCCTCTTTATCTGCTGCTTGACCACGTAAGCGGGCGCCTCGCCATAGGTACCGTCATATTTGGCATCGCCATCGACCTCGACAACCAGCCAGCCATCGAGACAAAGATCCGCCCGATATTTCCCGAGCAGCGATTTCTGGGGCTCAGTTTTCACCTGCGGGAAACCCTCAATAATAAGGGCTCGCAGATAGGACTCATAGGGCGATTCCGATCCGCCATATGCATGCTCGATAACCTTACGCATGGCTGCTTGTCCCCTCGTGCGCTGCATCTTTGCCAGTTCTTCGCGCAGGTCGTATGTAGTGACGTCGTGTCGGCCAAGGGCAGAATCAGTAGCTACCAGGCCATCTGGGAAGCCGTGTAGCCGGGCGATTTCGAGGCAGGTGCGGGCGGGATTCGTGGCGCGCACACCCGCAATCGACACCGTGGATTCTTGAAGGGACTTTACTCGGCGGTACCGGTAGCCTTTCGGGGTGAGCCTGCGTGGGGGAATGCTTCCCGAAGGCACCGCTAACTCCACCTCCTCCCCTTCCCTGGAAATTACCCACATTCCCCACAGCCGCGCGGCCGATTTGCCGATGAGGACGGCGCGGTGGGTGCTCCACCCGGCAGCGACTACTTTGGCGAATTGTTGTTTATGGCGAACCCATTGCCTCCAGGTGGCCGTGGGAACGGCGACCCAGGGCGCTATCTGGGTGAGCTCACCGCGCTGGAGGGCTAAATGGTGCGGACTTTCGGCTCCGGCGTAACGAAGGTTGATGAAGTGATCTGTAATCATGGTTTCATCTTCGCGGCTGGCGGGGCGGGGCACGCGTCATGAGGCTCAGGAAGGTGAATTTCCGAGGACCTTGAGTGAGGGTCGGAATATTAGGTCCAAGGTGATCGGGCCGAATTGAGGGCGTTGAGGCTGAATTGAGGGTGGGTTGTACTCAGATCGGCTCGATCACATTCGACCTAAGGAGAAGCAGTTCACAGCGGCGGTGTGGGGGATAATTCAGCAGCACGGTTAACCGTGCTTTACTAGAGATAATGGAACCCATCGAGCTCTCAGAACTAACCGGTACGCAATCGCGCACCTACGGCACCCGCAAGATCACCTCGGATATGGTCTCGGCACCAATCCACGTTGCGGTCGCGCTCTGGGACGAGCGTTGGGATTCCGCCCCCAACGGCACCATCGAAGGCTGGGTCATCGCGGTCAATACCAAGCAGACGCGTTTTGTGCGCCGCGGCCAAACGAAGAAGGGCGATATCGTCGATATCGGCGTGCGCGAGGTCAAACGCGCGCTCAAGGGACTCGACGGACGAGTGTGGATTGTCACTGGTCGCAGGCAAAATGCATTGCGAGCGGCACTCACGGCCGACGGTTTCACGGTGACGGGAAGCTTTGCGGAAGAAAATAGGGCTTCGAAGAGCGCGAGCTCCGTGCGCAGAAAACAAGCCGGCATCACCGCACGCAAGGCGCGCAAGATGGGTGAGGCGCCGAAAAAGAAGCAAGCGGCACAGGTAGAGACGCCGAAAGCACACTGGTGGCCGAACTTCTCGCGCGCCTCCTCGTGGGCCGAGGGCGACGTGGTGCGCATAGCCACCGATGCTTCCTCGGATACCGTATTCAAGGGGTCGATGTGCTTCGTTGCGGGAAACGGCGACTACCGATTGCGAACTCGAGAAACCAAGGCGAGCACGGATGAGCTTGAGCTCGAAGCACTGACGCTTGCGCTGAAATACCTGCTCAAGGTGGGTGCTCGCAAGGCGGTTATTGAGTCAGATTCCGTAGCCGCTTTGGAGGCGGTCGAGCAGATTGTGCATAAGCGCGGCTCTAAAGCATCACGGCCGGGGCGCACGTGGCGAGGGGTGTCTTCGGGTGCGCGGTCCCGATTCCAGCAAGCTTGGGGCGATATCCAAGGCCAATGCGAGGTCGACATTCGCCGTGTGCTCGGGCATGCGGGCGATCCGCTGAATCGGGCGGCCGACCAGATTGCGTACATGGGGTTGCGCGCGATTGCGCATCCGATGAAGCAGTCTCGCGAGACGCTGCGCGAGGGGATTCAGAAAGCTCTCTCGGCGTTGTGATCCGAACGCTTAGGGCTTTGGGACAGGCTTAGGGCTGATCTGATCAGGCCGAATTGAGGGAGTTAGGGCCGATCTGAGGCGGCCCAGCCTTCAGATCAGCCTGATCAATATGGACCTAACGACAATAGGCGCGCTTGGAGGGAGCCGGAGCTTAAGCCAAGCGGCGGGCGCCGTCTCCCGGGCGGGCCACCAAGAAGGTGGGCTCTGGGAAGCCGCGGGATGCTGCAGCGTCGTAAATGGCCTGGGCGGTGGACTCCACGGCGGAGCGCGGGATGAGCGCGATGACGGCGCCGCCGAAGCCGCCGCCAGTCATGCGGGCGCCGAGTTCGCCGGCCGCGGTGAAGGCGGAGTCGAGTTCCGGAGTGGTGACTTCGTACAGGTCGCGCAGGGAAAGGTGACTTTCGCGCATGAGGCGGCGGAACTTTGCCAGGTCGGAAGAGGTGAGCGCGGTGGCGGCGTCGAGGGTGCGAGCGGTTTCCTCCACCACGTGGCGCACGCGACGGCGGTAGAGTTCAGCCTCCTGGGGGTTGACGGTCGCGGCGAAGGCGACGGCATCCGGGATGTCGCGGATGGAGCGGCCGGCGGCGGACTGGACGGCGTCGATGATGCCGCGACGGGAGGCATATTGGCCGTCGGAAAGCGTGTGCGGCGCATTGGTGTCCGCGATGAGCAGCACCATGTCTTGGGCCTCGATATTGAACGGCACGCGCTCGACAGCGCCGGTGGAAAAATCCAGGAATAGCGCCTTGCCGCGCTGGCCGAGGAGGCTGGCGTTTTGATCCAAGCCGCCGGTAGAGGCGCCAACCACCTCGTTTTCGGCGCGGATGCAAGCCTGGGCCAGCTGCGCGCGGGCGGCGTCATCGGGAGCGTTGCCGTGGCAAAGCTCGTAGGCGGCCACGGCCACGGAGCATTCGAGGGCGGCGGAACTGGACAGGCCAGAGCCGACGGGGACATCGGAGACGATGGCAATATCGAGGCCGGTGCAGGTCAGAACATCCGCGGCAGTGGCGGCCCAGACGGTGCCGGCGACGTAGCCGGACCAGTCGGAAGGGTGGCCGGGACGGACTTCGGAGAGTGGGAGGCTGGCTTGGGCGACGCTGCCGTCGAATTCGGAGGCCATCCGGAGAAGGCCATCGGTGCGGGGTGCGACGGCGACGGCGGTGGTTTGTTCCAGCGCAAAGGGGATGGAGGCGCCGCCGGCGTAATCGATGTGCTCGCCGATGAGGTTGACGCGGCCGGGGGCGGCCCACACGCCGCCGGGCTCGGGCGCGTCCGGGAAGGTAGCGGCGAAGAGGTCGCGGGCTGCGGCGGCAAGCTCCGCATCGCTGCGGGTGTCAATCCAGTTAAGCATCCCAGATCTCCTTGAAGCGGGCGGCGATGCGCTCCGGGGTGGTGTCATTGATCCACACGGCCTGCGAGGACTCGGAACCGGCGAGGTACTTCATGCGGCCGGGAGAGCGCATGAGCGAAAAGAGCTGCAGGTGCATGCGGATGCCGGGGCGCAGGTCTGGGTCCACCGGCGCTTGGGTCCAACCGGCGATATACGGGGTCTTCTTCACGCCATCGAAGAAGCGGTCCACCGCGGAGTACAGCTTCTTGAGGAGGGGCGCGAGGTCGGCGCGTTGGGCGTCGGTAAGCGCGGCGAAATCGGGGACTTCCTCGTTGGGCAGGACCATGGCTTCCAGCGGCCATTTGGCGGCGGCGGGAACGAAGACGGTGAAGTGCTCGGTCTCGGCGATGATGCGGGTGCCGGCGGCGCGCTCGCGATCGAGGAGATCCTGGAAGAGATCGCCGTCATAGGCGCGGGCAGAATCCACGATGGAGCGCAGGCGCGGCGAAAGGAAGGGATAGGAGTAGATCTGGCCGTGCGGGTGTTGGAGGGTCACGCCGATTTCCTCGCCGCGGTTTTCAAAGGGGAATACCTGCTCCACGCCGTCGATCTGGGATAGCGCGGCGGTGCGGTGGGCCCAGGCCTCGATGACGGTGCGGATGCGCGATTCCGGCAGGTCCTTGAAGGATAGGGCTGGGTCCTCAGTAAAGCAGACCACCTCGCAGCGGGCGCGGGCCGGAAGACGCGGCACCATGCCGAGCAGGTTGTCTTCCTCCGGGTGCTCAATCTCCGCGGCGGTGGCAAAGGACGGGAAGCGGTTTTCGAAGACCACCACGTCATAGCTGGGGCTGGGGATCTCCGTGGGCAGCTGGCCTTCGCGCGTGGGCGCCAGCGGGTTCTCGTTGGCCGGTGGCAAGAAGGTGCGGTTCATGCGGTGGGCGGCAAAGGCCACCCAATCCCCCGTTAGGGGATCCCGGCGCATTTCGGAAGCGGGGGCAACGGTGGGGATGTCGCGGGCGTCGACAAGCACGCGGTCGGGATGGGGCTGGTCGTCGAAGTAGAGGATCTCGCGGCCGTCGGCAAGCGTGGCAGAGGTAATCTCAACCATTAGTTTTCTCCTGGGATGGTGATGGGCTTCAGGCGTGCCCACAGCACAAAGGCAGCGGCCACGGCCAGCAAAGCAAGGCTTGCCCATAGGTTATCGCTGGCGTTCTTAGCCTGCCCGGTATCCGGGTTGATGCCTGGGTCGAGGAAGAAATAGCAGCCGAGCAAAATCAGGCCGTAGAGGCCGAGGAGTGCGGCGATGACGTTGCGCAGGTCGAATGCGCCCGCGCGCTTTTTCTCAGACATTTTGGGCTCCTTAGGCGAAGATGACGTTGAGGGCTACGGCCATCACCAGGCAAATGATGCCCAGCGGGACGGTCTGCTGGTACCACGGCAAGGACTTTTCGGTGTAGTCCTCAAAGTGGTCCTTGGGGGTCACGGAAGAGACGAAGCCAACCAGCTCGCTATCCGGCTTGGGCTGGGTGAATAGGGTGACCACGATGGATACCAGGATATCCACCACGAAGGCCACACCGGCCGCCACGAAGGCCGTGCCTTGGCCCGGCAGGTTGATGAGGTCAGTGAAGGACGCGACGTACCAGAAGGCAATGGCGGAAGCGGTACCGGCCACAAGACCGGACCAACCGGCGTGTGGGGTCATGCGCTTCCAGAACATGCCCAGAATGAAGGTGGCAAACAGCGGCGCATTGAAGAAGCCAAACAGGGTTTGCAGGTAGTCCATGATATTGCCAAAGTTTTGCGCGAGCAGTGCGGTAAAGATGGCAATAGCGGTGGCGATAATCGTGGCGATGCGGCCGAACTTCAGGTAGTAGTCATCCTCGCGGTCCTTGACCACGTAGGTCTGCCAGATGTCATAGGAGATGACGGTATTAAAGGCCGAGATATTCGCGGCCATGCCGGCCATGAAGGAAGCCAGCAGGCCGGCGATCGCCACGCCCAGCAGGCCATTGGGCAATAGGTCGCGCATGAGCAGCAGGATGGCGTCGTTGGGCTCCGCGCGCTCCTCCATCAAATCGGCCACGGAAACGGAGGCGACCATGCCCGGAATGACCACGAGGAAGGGCACAAACATCTTGGGGAAGGCGCCGATGATCGGGGTCTTGCGGGCGGCCGAAATGGAATCGGAGGCCATGGCACGCTGAACTTCCACGAAGTTGGTGGTCCAGTAACCGAAGGAAAGCACGAAGCCGAGGCCCAGCACGATGCCGATGACGGACCACACTGGGTTCTCAAAACCGGAGATATCCGTGCCCGGCCAGGTGTGGAAGTGCGAATCCTGGGCCACCGCGTCCTTCAGCCCATTCCAACCACCAACGCGGTTCAAACCAATGATGGTCAGCGGGGCGAGGGCGGCGATAATGACGAAGAACTGGAGGACCTCGTTATAGATGGCGGCCGAAAGGCCACCCAGAGTGATATAGGACAGCACGATGAGACCGGCCACGAGCAGCGATACCCACATCTGCCAGCCCAGCAGGGCCTCCACGATGGTGGCCAGCAAGTACAGGTTCACGCCGGCAATAAGCAGCTGGGCTACGGCGAAGGAAATCGCATTGACCAGGTGCGCGGCATTGCCAAAGCGCTTGCGCATGAACTCCGGCACCGAGCGCACCTTGGAGCCGTAGTAGAACGGCATCATCACAATGCCCAAAAAGACCATGGCCGGGATGGCGCCGATCCAGAAGTAGTGCATGGTTTGGAAGCCATACTCCACGCCGTTGGCGGACATACCGATGATTTCCACCGCGCCCAGGTTGGCCGAGACGAAAGCCAGTCCGGTCACCCAGGCGGGCAATCCGCGGCCGGAGAGGAAGAAGTCGATGGAGCTAGACACTCGGGCCTTGGCGGCCCAGCCGATGCCTAGTACGAAGAGGAAGTAGATGGCTACCAAGAAGTAGTCCACCCAGGAGGCATCGAGCCTCAATACGGATTCAGCAGTCTCCATGGCTGACCTTTCTAGTTATTGGTTCTCTGCTGCAAGGCGCAGCGTGAATCTCTGCGGGTTCTGAGCGCTCAGGCGCACGAGGTCTTCCCCGCTGCGCAGCGCATTTGGCGGCGCGCTCATGGGCTCCACGGCCAATGCCTTGCCGGGGCCGCCCGCCCGCGGGAAATCGGCCGGGGTAAACATCTGCACCCAGTTCAGGCCTTCGCCCATCTCCAGGCGCACACCCTTTCCGCCGGCCGAATACACGGCCGTCAGTGGGCCTTCGCCGTGGAAGCAATCGTCCCAGTCCACCTCGGCGATGGGCTGATTAACAATGCGCACCTGCTCCGTCTTTCCCGTAGGCAGGTTGCGGGCGCCTAGCAGGTAGCGCTTGCCGACGTCCACACTGAGCACCGCTTCCTCCGCCTCAGCTCCCTGTGGGGAGAGGTAGAGGTGCAGCCCATAGGCGAAGGGAACCTCGCCGGGCTCCGTGGTGCGTGCGGTCAGCCGGTGATGCAACCCTTGCTCATCGAGGGCGTAGGTAGCCTCTAGCTGAATCGCCCACGGCCAGCCCTGGCGCGGCTCAATATCAAAGGCAAGGGCCGCCCGGTTGTCCGAGCGTTCCTTGATGCGCCACCAATCCACCGCGAATCCATGGATGGCGTTATTGCGCTCCGGCTCTGTGATGCCTAACTGGTGGGCTGTCCCCTGCCATTCAAACCAGCCATCTTCGGTGCGATTTGGCCACGGCGCCAGCACCACTCCGGCCATCAGCGGCGGCTTGCCCTCGTAGCTTTCTACCAAGGGCGCGCCGCGATAGGTCAGCGCCTTGAGTGCACCGCCGAATAGACCAATCTCGGCCGCATAATCGCCGTGGGCAAGTGCGACGCTGGGGTAGTCAGCGTCAGGGCCAGCCGCTCCTCCACTGGTCATAACAAAGACCTTTCTGGCTATAACTTTCGTTGGACTTAGCCTAGGAGTACGGCAAAGCACAGGTCAATCGTTTGCATAACCGCCCGCGAATACCTTCTATTTCAGCTGCTCACCGCAGTAGAGTTAACCGCTTGTTAACCTCTTTCGGGGCTGGAGGCATCTATGGGCCGCGGGCCGCCACACCGAGGCAGGAGCGCTATCCCTGCATTCGTCGCCACACTATGCGCGCCGCGGAGTGAGGAGTGGCTAGGACTTCGCGCAGGTAATTGCGCGGCATCAACCGCCACGGGGTGCGCGCGGGATGCAGGCGCACGGCAATGCCGAGGTGCCAGGCCCACAACGCGGTGCGCAGGATATGAAAATCATTGGTCACCACGTGCAATACGGCATCTGGGGCCAAGCGATGGGCATTTTCTAGATTTTCATTGGTACTCGTGGCTTCCGGTTCCACCACTACGCGCTCGGCCGGCACACCGCGTTCGATGAGGTAGGTAGCCATGGGCCCCGCCTCACCACGGCCGGAGACAATAATCTGCTGACCGCTATAGAGCGCCAACGCCTTGTCTAGGCGCGAGCGCAGCATGGCGCCGGGGTAGCCGTGAGTTACGCGGGAGCCCAAAACAAGGAGCGGGTCAGACATGGATACCAGCATAGACTCGCCCACCCTTGACAGAAAGACGGAAATAGCCGTACCTTTAACTCAAATATGCAATCGATTGCACCCAGGAGGGCCAGAAGCCGGCCCACACGCCTAAACCAAGGAGGACAGCATGGCCGGAACCACCCTCAAGGACGTGGCCGCTGCTGCTGGAGTATCCATTTCCACCGCGTCCCGTTCGCTCTCGGGGAACCCAGCCATCTCGGAGCCCACGCGCCAACGCGTCAAGGACACGGCCATCAAGCTCAACTATAGGCCCAATGCCCAAGCCCGAGCATTGCGCAGCTCCCGATCTAACGCCATCGGCTTGGTCATCCCCAGCCTAGATAATGCCTACTTCGCCGCAATGGCCGCAGCCATTGAAGAGGCCGCCGATAAGCAGGGACTCGCCACGATGATTACCAGTTGCGGCGAGGATCCGCAGCGGCTAGTCAAGTCCCTCGATGCCCTGATGGAACGCCAGGTAGACGGCATTATCGCGGTACCGCTCGAAGGCGCCGAAGAAGCGCTGGAGCAGGCGCGCGCTTACCGCCCGCTCGTGCTCATTGACCGCACCCTGGGCCAGATTCCAGCAGTGTTATCGGACCCCCACACGGGCATAAAACAAGCCGTGGAACAGCTCAAAGAGAAGGGGCACACGCACATCGGCTACCTTTCCGGGCCGCAGGAAACCTCCACCGGCCGCCAGCGCCTCCAAGCCTTCAAGACCGCCACCCGCGGCATGCCTACCCATATCCACCACGGCAGCTACCGCCACCGCGAGGGCTATAAAGGAGCCCTCGCACTCCTGCAAGAAGGCGTCACCGCGCTCATTGCCGGCGATTCCATGATGACGGCCGGCGCGCTGGAGGCCTGCCATAATGCGGGCAAGCGCATCGGAGAAGAAATCGCGCTCGTCGGCTTCGATGACTTCATCTACCTGCGCTTCCAACCTTCCCCTATCTCGGTGGTGGACCAAGGTGTGGCCAGAATGGGCGAGACCGCCACGGCCAAGCTCATCGCGGCCATCAATGAAAAGCACCAACCGGAAGGCGAGGTGCTAGAAACCCGCTACATCCCGCGCATGTCCACCGCCCACCAACTCGATGGAGCCACGCCATGAGTGACTGCGTGTTGCGCCTGGATAATGTCACCAAATCCTTTGGCCCGGTGGAGGTCATTAAGGGTGTAGACCTCACCGTCCGCCGCGGCCAGGTCCAGGCCTTGCTGGGTGAAAACGGCGCCGGCAAGTCCACCCTCATCAAGATGATCGCCGGCGTTCACGAACCAGATTCCGGCCGCATCCTGGTAGATGGCACAGAGGTGAAAATCCCAGATACCAAGTCCTCAGAGGCGCTGGGAATCGCCACCATCCACCAAGAGCTCAACCTTGTGCCCACCATGTCCGTGGCCGAGAACATCATGCTCGGGCGCACCCCACGCCGCTTTGGGTTGGTCAATCGCAAACACCTCAAGGCACAAGCCCAAGCGGCACTGCACCTTATCGGCTTGGACGTGGACCTAGACATGCCGGTGGGTGAGCTGGGCGTGGCCAAGCAGCAGCTCGTGGAAATTGCCAAAGCGCTGTCCATGAACGCGCGCATTCTTATCTTGGATGAGCCTACTGCCGCGCTCACCGGCAAGGAGGTTGATGCACTCTTTGCCGTGCTCGAGGAACTCAAGGCCAAGGGCGTGGCCATGGTCTTTATCAGCCACCACCTGGAAGAGCTGGCGCGCATTGCAGAGACCATCAGCGTGCTGCGCGATGGCTCTTTCATCGCCGAGGTCCCGGCCGATACGGACGAAGACGAACTGGTGCGCCTCATGGTCGGCCGCGAGATTGAAAACCAGTACCCGCGCGAGGTTCCTCCCGAGCGCGGCGAGGCCCTACTGGAGGTCTCCGAGCTGACTGCCGACGGCGCCTTTCACGACGTCACTTTCACCGTCCATGCCGGCGAAGTCGTCGGCCTCGCCGGGCTCGTGGGCGCCGGTCGCACCGAACTCATTCGCGCCATCGCGGGCGCTGACCCGTACGATTCCGGCACCATCCGCGTCGGCGGCACCCAGCTGCGCAGCGGCGATATTCGCGCCGCCATCCGTGCCGGCGTGGGCCATATCCCCGAAGACCGCAAATCCCAAGCGCTAGTCCTAGATGCCTCCGTGGGCGATAACCTCGGATTCGCCACCCTCTACCCCACCGCTAAGGCAGGGCTGGCAGACCGCAGCGGCCAACGCCGCCGCGCCGGTGACGTAGCGGAGAAGCTGCGCATCCGCATGGCCGATCTCTCCCAGCCCATCCGGAACCTATCCGGCGGCAACCAACAAAAGGCGGTCTTTGGCCGCTGGGTACTGGCCGGCTCCAAGGTCCTCCTCCTCGATGAGCCCACCCGCGGCGTCGACGTTGGCGCCAAGGTGGAGATTTACAACATCATCAATGAGGTCACCGCTGCCGGGGGCGCCGTTCTCATGGCCTCCTCCGATTTGCCTGAGGTGCTCGGCATGTCCGACCGCATCCTCGTCATGTCCGGCGGGCAACTCGCCGGCCAGCTACCTAAGGACTCCACCCAAGACGAGGTCATGGCCTTCGCAGTGTCCAATGTGACCTCTTCTACCTCTGCCTCTGCTGCCGCGCCTGCCGGCACTAACCCCAAGGATGAAGCATGACCAAGAATCGAGTAGTTAACTGGGCGATGAATAATGGCGCGCTCGTCGGCCTCATTGCCCTGTGCATCGCGCTGTTTATCGCTACGCCGTACTTCCTTACCGTGGCGAACCTGCTCAATATCGGCATCCAGGCCGCCACGGTAGCCATCTTGGCCTTCGGCATGACCTTTGTCATCGTCACCGCCGGCATCGACCTCTCGGTGGGCTCGGTCGCCGCGCTCGGCGCCATGGTCTCTGCCTATATGTTCTCCACCGCTGGACTGCCTGGCTGGCTCACCCTGCTTCTCGGCCTGATCGTGGGTGCGCTGGCCGGCGCCATCTGCGGAATGGCCACCGCGTGGGGCAAGATCCCCTCCTTCATCGCGACGCTGGCCATGATGTCCATCGCCCGCGGCCTCACCCTGGTCATCTCCCAGGGCTCGCCGATTGAAACCGCCCCGTCCGTCAATGCCTTTGGTGGCGATATCGCCGGTTTCCCCGTGCCCATCATCATGATGGTCATCGCCGGGCTCATCTGCTGGTTCATCCTGGAGCGCACGGTGCTCGGCCGTTCCATGTACGCCATCGGTGGCAACCTGGAGGCCGCCCGCCTCTCGGGCCTGCCGGTCAAACGCATTCAGATCGCCGTCTTCGCACTCTCCGGTTTCTTCGCCGCCTGGGCCGGCATGGTCATGGCCGGCCGCCTCGAATCCGCACAGCCACAGGCCGGCACCGGCTATGAGCTCGATGCCATCGCGGCCGTCGTCATCGGCGGTGCCTCGCTCTCCGGTGGCCAAGGCAAGGCCACTGGCACACTGGTCGGCGCGATCTTGCTAGCGGTCATCCGCAATGGCTTGAACCTGCTCAACGTCTCCTCTTTTTGGCAGCAGATCGTGATCGGCCTGGTCATCGCGCTGGCCGTCGGCTTCGACGTCATCCGCAATAAGACGGCCAACTAAGGAGCACCCGCTATGAAGAAGCTCATCGCTACCCTCCTCGTACCGGCCCTCGCGCTGGGCCTTGCCTCCTGCAATCGCTCGGAAGAAGACCGCAACCGCATCACCCTAGCGCTCTCGACGCAGACCAACCCCTTCTTCGTCGAGCTGCGTCACGGCGCACAAGATAAGGCCAAGGAGCTCGGCGTTCCGCTAGACATCCAAGATGCTTCCGATGACCCCGCCCAGCAGGTCAACCAGCTGGGCAATGCCACCTCCATGGGCGCCAAGGTCGTCGTGGTCAACCCCACCGATTCCGATGCCGTTGCCCCAGCGGTTCGCGGCATCAAAAATGACGGCGTGCCCGTCATCGGCGTGGATCGCGATGTCAACGGCGTAGAGCTGGATTCCATGGTGGCCTCCGATAACGTCGCCGGTGGCGCGCAGGCTGCGGATAAGCTCGCTGAGGCCATCGGGGAAAAGGGCGATATCCTCATCCTGCAGGGCACCGCTGGTACCTCCGCCTCACGCGAGCGCGGTAAGGGCTTTGAAGAGCAGATTGCGAAGTACGGGGACATTCGGGTCGTCGGCAAGCAATCGGCGAATTTCGACCGCACCGAAGGCCTCAACGTCGCCACCAACCTGCTGCAGGCCAACCCGGATATCAAGGCCATCTTTGCAGAGAACGATGAAATGGCGCTCGGCGCGGTCGAAGCTTTGGGTTCGCGCGCCGGATCTGAGGTCAAGGTGGTGGCTTTTGATGGCACCTTCGATGGCCTCAAAGCGGTCAAAGATGGCAAGCTGGAAGCTACCATCGCCCAGCAGCCCGCAGAGCTCGGTGCCCGCGCCATCGAACAAGCCGCAGCGCTCCTGCACGGTGGCGCGGCGGAGAAGAGCGTCCCCGTCGAGGTCATCACCGTCACCCGCGACAATGTGGAGGATTTCCAATGAGCAAGCTAACCGTCGTCGGTTCCATCAATGCCGATCTCATCGTGCACGCCGAGCGCCACCCGCAGCCCGGCGAGACCCTCCTGGGCTCTGGCGGCGACATCTTGGCCGGGGGCAAGGGCGCTAACCAGGCTGTCGCGGCCGCACAGCTGGGCACTACCGTGGCCTTCGTGGGCGCGGTCGGCTCCGATCCCTATGCCGAGCCCGCCATGCACTACATGCGCACCTCCGGCATCGATCTGAGCGCCGTGGAGCAGGCCGATACCAACACCGGCCTCGCCGTCATTACTGTCTCGGCCGATGGCGAGAACACCATCGTCATCTCCCCCGGCGCCAACGCGCTTGTCGACGCCCCCTTTGTCTCTTCCCGTGCATCCACCATCGCCGACGCCGACGTGGTCCTCCTCCAAGGTGAAATCCCCGCCTCCGGTTTCCAGGCCGCGGTCGAGGCGGCCCAAGGCCGAGTGGTGGTTAACCTCGCGCCCGTGGTCGAGGTCGACCGCGATTCGCTCCTGCAGGCCGATCCCCTGCTGGCCAATGAACATGAAGCAGGGCTCATCCTGGACCAATTCGGCCTACCTGCACAGGGCGCCCCGCGCGAGCTCGCCCACCGCCTGGTAGAGGCCGGTTTCCGCTCCGTCGTGCTCACCCTTGGCGCCCACGGCGCCTACGTGGCCACCCCGGAGGGCGGCACGGACATCCCCACCCCGCGCGTGACCGCCGTGGATACCACCGGCGCCGGCGATGCCTTCGCAGGTGCCTTCTGCGCCCAGCTGCTTGCCGGTGCCTCGCTTGTCGAAGCCGCCACTTTCGCCGCCCGCGTCGGCGCCTTCGCCGCCACCGGCAACGGCGCGCAACCGTCCTACCCCACCACCGAATCCGTCCTGCCGGAGGTCACCGATGCGTAAATCTGGTCTGCTCAATCCCGCGCTCACCAACGCTGTCGCTCGCCTCGGGCACACCGATACCTTCGTTGTCGCCGATTGCGGCCTGCCCATCCCCCACGATGTTCCCGTCATCGACCTCACGCTGACCTTCGGCATCCCCACCTTTGCCGATACCCTGGCGGCTCTCCTTGAGGAGGTCGTGGTCGAAGCCGCCACCATCGCCAATGCCACTCCGCCCGAGGTGCGCTCCCTGCTTCCCGCAGTACCGCTTACCGAGGTCTCCCATGACGACCTCAAGCGCGAGGTCGCCCGCGCCTCCTTCGTCGTGCGCACCGGGTCCACCACGCCATTTGCCAATGTCATTCTGCGCTCCGGCGTGCCCTTCTAGCGCTTATAGACGTTTCCGCGTGCCCCTACGGTAAACACTTCCACCAGCACTTCTTGCTCCTCAACGGAGTACAGCACGCGGTAATTTCCCACCCTTATTCTTCGGCCACTCCTGCCGGACAAAGCGATAGATCCTGGTGGATATGGGTCTTGGGCCAGTCCACCGATCGCGCGCTTAATCCGTTGATATTGCTTTCGGTTTCCCTGATGAATTTTTTGTAACTCCCGCTTGGCCTGCCGCGTAAACGTGATGTTGTATCCCATGACCTCTTAAAAATTGTACTCTTTGCTAACTTAGTACTAGTAGTACTTTGATGTTTTAGGAGCTTTCATTGTCTTTGCCACTTTCCGAACTCCGCACCCGCTTAGGCCAGGTCATTGACCAAGCCCACTACGCAGGCACCCGCACCGTTGTCACCCGCAACGGTAAGGAAGCCGCAGTTATCATTTCGCCTCAGGAACTAGCTTTCCTTGACCGCCTCGAAGCCGCTGCAGATGCTGAAGCCCTCCGCCAAGCCCGCGTTGCCGATACCGGCGAACGCTTCTCTTTTGAACAGGTCACGGAAGAAATCGAAGGGCGCTAGCCGTAAATTGGCTCGGCTTCATACCCGGCTAAAAGCCAATGCCAACGCCACACGGATTCGTGAGCAAGAGAGCCGAAATTCGTTCGCCCCTCATGAGCCTCAGAAATCTGCTGAACCACATCCACCAAGTGATGCTTAACGCAGCTGCCTGAATAGCGAAGAACGGTATACCCTCTTAGCGCCGCATCATTTCCCTTCCAGCGGTCTTTAACGAAGGTCCCCAAATCCTCCGCCTTATGGAAGTCATAGCCATCGATTTCTACGGCGACCTTCCCTACAACGATGTCCCATAGATAGGGACTTATCTGGTGGTTTACCTGAACCTTCTTCCCACGACACTGAAGCGCGCGGATTACTTTCCTTTCTGCTTCACTATCGGCACCTACCGCAGATTTATTCACTAATTCCCTAACCCGAGCTGGTACCCGCGCAATGCATCCGAGATCTTTTTCTAAGGCTTGCTTACCGCGCCTGTTTTGATATCGCGTTTCAAGCATCGTTACTGCTCGATCGTCATCCACCGCAGCCGCCGCTAGCAGGGGATTTTGCACGGGGATACCTTCAAACGTAAATCTCGTTTTCTGCCGAGTTCTCTCGACTTCAAACCACTGCGAACCACTCACGACATGCCTGTAGGCACATTTTAGAGGAAAGGTCATCTCCTTCTTGGAGTACAGCTGCACCGCAGAGCTTCCTGCAAGCATAATTCCAGGCCACCGCTTGTGCAGGATGCGAGCTACCTCCATGGGAGTCGGTTCCCGCCACGTATAGATCCCGCGGCCGATTCGGATTATCTTTCCATTCGCTACATGAGTTTGCAGCTCTCCCCTGCTTAGACCTGAAACCAGTACTTCTTCCATGCTTCCCCCCTTTGAGCATTATTCCCCTGCCCGAAAGCTTAAAGCACGCTACCTCAGGCCGCAGGCTACAACGATGCAAAGCAAGCACGTTTTACCCTTTTCCTCCGCGAATTCTGCCGAATCGTGGTTGTTTTGCATGTTGGCAAGGGGCGACGAGAACTTCGCTAGAGCTTAGGAGACAAAACAAGCACGTTTTGCCGAAAAACTACGCGGCTTTGGCTAAAACGTGCTTGTTTTGTTTGGCCTTAGACCGGAAAACTACTCTCCCAGCAGCTTGTCTCGCAGGTTCTTATCCTTCTGCTCGACCTCTTCGGCCATCTGCTTTTGGTAGTCCACCATCTTGTCTTGGATGGCGGGATCGCCAGCGCCGAGGATGCGGGCGGCGAGGAGGCCGGCGTTCTTTGCACCGCCGATGGAGACGGTGGCTACCGGCACGCCGCTGGGCATCTGCACGATGGACAGGAGGGAGTCGAGGCCATCGAGATCCTTTAGTGCGCGGGGGATACCGATGACCGGCAGCGGCGTGGCCGCGGCGACCATGCCGGGAAGGTGCGCGGCACCGCCGGCGCAAGCGATAATCGCCTTCAACCCGCGGGTATGGGCTTCCTTGGCATAGGCCAGCATCTTTTCCGGGGTGCGGTGGGCGCTGACCACGCCGACCTCGAAGGGGATGCCAAAGTCCGCGAGGACCTGAGCGGCGGGTTCAACGGTGGGCCAATCGGAATCGGAGCCCATGATGATGCCTACGTGCGGTTGCATAGTGTCCTTTCTACAGGAAGGAATTTAAGCCCATTCGGCGTGCACGAGGAAGTGCGCGGCCTGGCGGGCGATGGTCAGGGTCTCGTCGGTATCTTCACCGGTGACGTTGACGTGGCCAATCTTGCGGCCTGGGCGGTGGTCCTTGCCGTAAAGGTGAATCTTGGCCTGCGGGTAGCGCTGCATGACCTCGCGGACGCGCTCCGGCATAGGCATGGCGGGATCTTCGTCAGCGCCCAAAACATTGGCCATCACGGTGACGGGTGCGAGCGCGTCGACTGCGCCCAAGGGGAGGTCGAGCACGGCGCGCAGGTGCTGCTCAAATTGGGAGGTCACGCAGCCGTCCTGGGTCCAGTGGCCGGTGTTATGCGGGCGCATGGCCAGTTCGTTGACGGAGATATCCTCGCCTTCGGGGCCGTCGAAAGCAAAGAGTTCGACGGCCAGCACGCCGGTCACGCCGAGGGACTCGGCGATGGACAGGCCCAGCTCGGACGCGCGCTGGGAAAGTTCCGGTGTAAGGCCGGGTGCGGGTGCGATGGCCTCGGCACAAATGCCGTTTTCCTGTCGGGACTGGGTAATCGGCCACACCTTGGCCTCGCCGGAAGGACGGCGGGCGACCAAGATGGAAAGCTCGCGGGTAAGTTCCACCTTTTCCTCTGCCATCAGCGGGGTTCCGGCCTCGAGCAGCTCGGAGACCAGCTCAAAGCAATTATCGGCGGTGGGGAACCATACGCCCTTGCCGTCATAACCACCGCGGCGGGCCTTGAGGCATACGCGGCCATCGACGGCGTCGAAAAAGGCGCGGGCATCGGCCACCGAGTCGATGGCGGCAAAGCGCGGCACGGGAGCGCCCAGCGCGGCGAGCTTTTCGCGCATCTTGAGCTTATCTTGCGCATAAATGAGGGCGGTGGGCTGGGGCTGGACGTTAAATCCGGCGTCGATAAGCGCGGCGGAGTGCTCGTTGGGCACATGCTCATGCTCGAAGGTAATGGCATCCGCGCCCTCTGCCACACCGCGCAGCTCCTCCAAGGAGGTGTAATCCCCCAGCACCACGTCCGGGGTGACCTGCGCGGCGGAGGAATCCGGCTTGCTGGCCAGAATCCGCAGGTGAATATCGAGTTCCGCGGCGGCCGGCTGCATCATGCGAGCCAGCTGACCGTCGCCACAAACAGTTACAATAGGCTTTAAGTCACTCACGCCCCCAATACTAGCCTGGATACTATGTTCACTCGTCATACCATCTTCCAAAATTCCCTCATGACCGCTTTGCTGGACGGCATTTATGACGGTGAAATGACCATTTCGGAACTGCTAGGTAAAGGCAATTTTGGCCTCGGCACCTTTGATGGCCTCGACGGAGAGATGATCATTTTGGATGGCACCTGCTACCAGCTGCGCGGCGATGGCTCCGCGCAGATTGCAGACCTAGACCAGCGCACCCCTTACGCGGTGGCCACGAACTTTGTCCCGCGCATTACTGCCGACGCCCCCGCGGGCCTGCGCCGCGATCAGCTCTCCGCGTTCATCGATAAACTCGAGCCTTCCACTAACTACATGTACGCGGTGCGCATCGTGGGCACGTTCAAGGAGGTGACCACCCGCACGGTGGTCAAGCAAGAAAAGCCCTACCCGCCAATGTCAGAAGCCGTGGGCGGCGATAAGGAGCTGCATTTTAAGGACGTCGAGGGCGTCATCGGCGGCTTCCGCACCCCCGTTTATGAAAAGGGAATCTCGGTACCGGGCTGCCACGTGCACTTTATCGACGCCGCCCGCACCTCCGGTGGCCACGTGCTGGACTACGTAGTGGATGAGGCAACGGTTGAGCTCTGCCCCGCCTCCGACCTAGAACTGCGCCTGCCGCTGACGCAAGAATTCAGCCGGGCCAACCTCTCTCCCGAGGATCTGGATAGCCAGCTGCACACCACGGAGGTTAAAACCAAGGGCGATCGTTAATAATCTCAGCCACGCGCTTGGGCCTGGCCACGTTGGGAAAATACATGGCTCGGTCCCAGCCGTGAATCGCTAGGGATACCCCGCCCCGGCGCTTGCGGGCGCCGCGGATATCCTGCAGCGGAATCGAATCAATATTACGGCCCTCGCGCGCGATGACGCGCCTATTAGTCACGATGAAGCGCTTCCGGCGGGCCTTATAAAGAGGAATGAGAAAGCGCCAGATTCCCAGCAGCGCCCATACCGCGACGAGGCCATTGCGCAGCATCGGGTCTACTGCTTGGACATCGCACCAGCCGATAGCAATCCACAGCAGGCCGGTGATGAGGATGAGCTCGAGGAAGGGGAAAATCAGCGCGCGAAACGGCGCGGAGACATCCGCGCGCTTGACCTCACCTTGGCCCATCTTCATTAGTCCCATAGCTATGGATGCTACCTCGCGTGTCTACTGTGGTGATTTACTGCTGTGGGCGCAGGTGCGTGACATCACCTGCGGAATAGTACTCGCCGGCGACCATGATGCGGCCGTCTTCGCCGATTTCATCAACGTGCCCGGTGACATCGCCGGACGGGGTCTCTAAGCGTACCTCCTGGCCGAGCGAGGAGCAGACCGCACGGTAGTCACGAAGAAGCTGCGGATCTTGGTTCTCCCACTGCACGATGCGACGGCGCAGGTTCTTCAGCACGGTAATGGCCAGCTCGGTGCGGTCCGTATCGCGGCCCTCGAGTGCGAGCGAGGTGGCCTTTTCAATCGGTAGTTCCTCACGAGTCAGGGTGACATTGATGCCCATGCCCACGACGACGCGCGCGGATGGCGCCGCGCCACCTACGGCCTTATTGACCTCTGCTTTGTTGACTTCGGCCTTGCCTACCTCCACCTTGGTGAGCTCGGTCTTTGGCTCGGCCTTGAAGGCTTGGCCCACGGGACCGGCCTCAGCAAGGATGCCGCACAGTTTATTACCGTCGATGTGCACGTCGTTTGGCCATTTGAGCACGGTGCCCTCAATCGAATCGGTCACTGCAAGGCCCGCGGCCAGCGGCAAGGTGCCCAAGTGCTCGAGGGATTCTGGCAGCAAGAGCACGGAGAGGATGACCTGGGAGCCGGCCGGTGCGGTCCAAGTGCGGCCGAGGCGGCCCTTGCCGGAAAGTTGCTCGTCGGCAAGCAGCACAGTGCCATTCGCAACGTTGGTGGCCTGCATCAAATCGGTATTGGTGGAGCCGGTCTTTTCCACGAAATCGATGGTGGTGAAATCGTCCGCCAGCGCGGTGCGAATGCGTTCCAAATCAAGTGCAGTCATAAGCCTTAAGAATACCGACCACCAATGGTGCTAGTGTGTTGCGCATGGCAAAGGTCACTTTTGAAAAGGTCAACATCACCTACCCCGGTGCGAGCGCTCCCACGGTTAAGGACTTGGATCTCGATATCGCGGACGGCGAGTTTTTGGTCCTCGTTGGCCCCTCGGGCTGCGGCAAGTCCACGACGCTACGCGCGCTAGCGGGCCTTGAGCCGACGTCGAGCGGCCGCATCACCATCGATGGCAAGGACGTCACAAACCTGGAACCAGGCGATCGCGATATCGCCATGGTCTTCCAGAACTATGCCCTCTACCCGCACCTGACAGTTGAAGAGAATATGGGCTTTGCTTTGAAGCTGGCGAAGTTGCCCAAGGCCGAAATCAAGGCCAAGGTGCATGAGGCGGCGGAAACGCTCGGCCTGACCGAGTATCTCAAGCGCAAGCCCAAGGATCTGTCCGGCGGCCAGCGCCAGCGGGTGGCTATGGGCCGCGCCATTGTGCGCGAGCCGAAGGCATTCCTCATGGATGAGCCGCTCTCCAACTTGGATGCCAAGCTGCGCGTGCAGACCCGTGCAGAGCTGGCCAGCCTGCAGCAGCGCCTGGGCACGACGACGGTTTACGTCACCCACGACCAGGTTGAGGCTATGACCATGGGTGACCGCGTGGCGGTGCTCAAAGACGGCGAGCTGCAGCAAGTTGCCCCGCCACGCGAGCTTTATGATGCCCCCGCAAACGAATTCGTCGCCGGCTTCATTGGCTCGCCGGCCATGAATATCTTTGACTACAACGGTGGGCGCGTAGGTGTGCGCCCAGAAAAGATGTTTATCAACAAGGGCCCAGTGGGTTTCCAAGGCGTGGTGGACATTGTGGAAGAGCTGGGCGCCGAGTCCTATGTCTACGTCACCGTGGGCGAAAACCGCTTTGTCGCTCGCGCCGAGGGCACCCCACCACAGCGCGGCGAAGAGGTCGTGCTGACATTCAACCCGCGCGAAGCGCACCGCTTTGACCCGGAAACGGGCCGTCGCATCGCCCAGGACTAGCTGAACTAACCGGAGCCGTAAGTCAAACGTGAAAACGGCGGCTGGTCTCCACACGCAGTGTGGGGACGATGCCGGTTGTAGTAATGCAGCCAGGCGTCGAGCTCACCGCGGCGTTCGGCTTCGGAAGTATACCGGTGGGCGTTGAATCACTCGCCAACCCCACCAGGACCGCGGTGGCGGTGATTGCGGTTTCGCCATCGTGAATCTCGGCGTAGACGAGGCAGAAGTAGTCGTCGATGACGGCGTGGACGTAGACCGTGCCTATCCACGGGTCGTAGGGCTTGCTCCGGGGTGGTCATGCTCGTAGCGCGGCGGACGCGAGTCAGCCGGTTGAAATGGCAGGACGAGAGGATACGGTCGGCCATGAGACCTGGAAGCGGGCAGCGACCTCGCTAATCGGCCATCCGTCGTCGACGAGGAGTTGGGCGACCTCCGAGCGGTGGCGAGGTGTGAGGATGGCGTTGGCATGCATTAATCCTCTCCTGCCTCGACAAGCGTCTTCTGCGGCATCTTGAGTTGTCCCAGGGCTGCGAGGAGTGCTCCCGTGGCCAGTGGCACTAGGCCGGCGGCGATAAACAGAGTTCTGATGTCGATGTGGCGGCTGAGGAGTCCGGTGAGAGCGATGGACAGAGGCATGAAGGCGATGGATATAAAGAAGTCGAGGCTGGCGACCCGGCCGAGCATCTCCAAGGGGACGTGTTCTTGGAGTACTGCTCCCCAGATGACCATTCCGATCCCGATCAGCGCCCCGTAGAACGCGAGGCCTGCGCCGATGGCCCACGAATTGCTGGTGAGCGCCGGGATGGACAGGGGCAGGCATCCGATCACCCAGGCACCGACCATGGCCGGCAGGAAGCGTTCCGGTGTGCGCCACGACCCAGCTAGCAGAGAACCCACCACCCCGCCCGCGCCGAGGGCAGCCAGGACGGTGCCGTAGAGTGCAGGTCCGTTGTCATGCGATGAGCGCATGAGGGCAGGTAGGAGGACTTCGAGTGGTCCAGTCACTACCAGTCCCATTACGGCCGCGAACAGGACACTGGAGCGGACCCAACGTGTGCGGGAAACGTAGCGGAAGCCGTCGAGCAGGTCGGTGATCAGTGAGTCTTCCGCACCGTCGGCCTCGGACTCGGCGCGGGTGGGGGCGGGAAGCTGCAGAGCCGCAAGCAGGGCAAGTCCGAGTGCTGCTGCGATGAGGTATCCGCCAGCGGCGGGCATGCTGGCACCGATGACCGCTCCGACGGCGGCGGGCGCAATTGCCTGTCCGACCAACGGGCGGGCGGCGCCTTCGAGGCCGTTGACGGCCATTAAGCCGTCACCGTCCAACAGGACTGGCACCAGCGCCGTGTAGGCGGGGAAGAAGAAGGCGGTTGAAGTGCCAATAATGAACGCGGAAACCGCGAGCATCCAGAAGGTAACAATGTCGAGGATTGCTGCCGTGGACGTCGCGGTCGCGATAGCGAGGTTCAGGGTGAGCACGCCCACGATGACGGACTTATTGGGGATCCGGTCTGCAATTACGCCAGCTGGGAGGGATCCTGCAAGCAGGCCAATGCCGCTCCAGACTACGACACCCGACAGGGTGGCTGGCGTGGCGCCCAGGTCGAGGGTCTGCATGGCAAGGTAGAGGGCCCAGGCACCCTGGGCGAAGATGGTCAGCACCATCGCTGCGAACAGCTGACGGTACGTGGGAATGGTCAAGGGGTGAAGCGGGTTCATGGCATGTCCTTCAGGTCAAGGTTCAGGTGGGGCCAGTCGGCCAGGTCGTGGAGCATCTGCCGGTCATGCGTGGCAACGATCACCGCGCAGGAGGTCTGCAGCAGCTCGGTGGTGATGTCATCAACGAGGATCGAGGACAGATGATTGGTGGGCTCGTCCAGGAGCAGCAGGTCTGGATCCTGGGCCAGACACATGGCCAGGTGGAGACGGCGTTGCTGTCCTTGCGACAAGCGCCCCACCGGCGTGCCGGTTGCGGAGGCTTCGAGCAGCCCGAGCGAGCCGAGGGACGGCGCCTGAGCTCGACGGCCTAGCTTCGCCAGGTACGCCTCATAGACCTCGTGTGCGGGGCTGGAGCGATCCCAGTCGGGGACCTCTTGGGACAGCAGAGCGATGCGCGCTCTCGGATTAACTCGCACATGTCCCGTGGTGGGGGCCAGCCGCCCTGCGAGAAGTGCCAACAGGGTGGATTTTCCCGCGCCGTTCGGTCCGGTGACCACCAACCGGTCACCGCCGTTCACGTCGACCGAAACCGAAGCGTCCAATCGGTCCTTCACAGTAACCTGGGTGGCGTTCATGATGCTCTGTCCGGCACGGGTTGCCGAGGCGGGCCACGCAAGACGCAGTGGCGGCGCCGGGACGCCGATTTCATGACTTTTCAGGTCTTCGATACGTCGGTTGAAGGCTTGGACCACTCCAGCAGCGCGTGTGGCGCGTTGGTGCTTGCCTGTGCCCTTTTCAGGTCTCCATCCACCCTGGGACAGGCGGGAGCGCGCCTCGGCTGCAGCGCGTGTCAGTTCCTCGTGTCGGGCAACCTGGGCGGCGTGATCCTGTTCCCACTTGAGGCGTTCTCGTCGGCGGCCTTCAATCCAGCCTTTGTAGCCGCCCGAGTAGGTTCGCGGGACACCATCTCGGGTCGGGTCGAGATCCAGGAAGGTCGTCGCCACATCATGCAGCAGCGCGCGGTCGTGACTGACCAGAGCCAGGCCACCAGGGTGGTCACGCAGTTGCTCGGTTAGAAAAGACAGTCCTTCAGCATCCAGGTGGTTGGTGGGCTCATCCAACAGGAGCAGGTCGGGGGTCGATCCAAGTGCGACGGCGAGCCGGACCCGGTAACGTTGTCCGACCGACAAGGTCGACAGGATGCGAGCGCGGTCGCTGCAGGCGTCGAGGCCTGCCAGTGCGATGTCCACCCGCCTTTCTGCGTCCCAGGCATCCAGTAGCGTGGCGGTCTCGAGCGCTGCGGAATAGGCATCGGCCGCGTCGTCACCCGCAGCGAGTGCAGCGCTCGCCACGTCAAGGGCCTCGAGCGCAGACCGGGAGGGAGCAGTCGCTTCGGCGATGAGGTCGCCTACGGTGCGGTTGCCCTCGGTAGACATGTCCTGCTTAACCAAGACGCGGGAACCCATTTGGGTCACTATTCCCGAGTCAGGGGTCAGGATCCCGGCCAAAATGTGAAGCAAGGTGGTCTTGCCACGGCCGTTGTCGCCGACGATCGCCAGACGTGAGCCGGCGGAGACGGTGACGTCCAGCCCGTTCAGGAGGTGCCTGTCCCCCAAGGTGATGTGTATTGATTCAGCGCGGATGTGTGCGGCGGGCCCTTGGGGCGTTCCACTCCACACACATGACCGCAAGGTTGGTGTGTTTGGCATTGCATACTCTCAGCTCGTCATGGAGCCGGGCAGCACAAGATGGCCGCCCGGCAGATGGCCAGGACGGCAGACGAAAGATCAGAAGGGGTCCCGCCGCCGTCAGCGGGCGGAACGCAGCTTCATGAAAGCGATGCCTGAGTACATGCGGCAGAGTCTACCCAGCGGGACGGATCTCGGCAAACCAATTAACATCTAAGGTCAATACAACTAGCACCCACGATTCCCCACGGAGGAGACTTATCCGCAAAGGCAGCTAGACCGTCGTAAAACAGGTACACGGCCGAGCCAGCAGCATCCCCCTTACTACCCCCATTTAGAGTTAAATAGGCCAAAATTATCCACCTTTTGGTTTCCGTATTTTAGGTTTAAAGAACCGAAAGTTTTCCGAAAGGTGAATTCCATGAAGAGATTCCTGCTTCGCACCACCGTTGCAACTACCGCAGTTCTGGCCTTGGCCGGCTGCTCTTCTTCCTCCTCCGATTCTGCTACGGGTGGTTCCTCCGAGGGCGGCGCGGATGCACACGGCCCCATCACTTTTGCCATGGGCAAAAATGACACGGACAAGGTGACCCCCATCATCGAAAAGTGGAATGAGCAGCACCCAGACGAGAAGGTCACGCTCAAGGAACTGGCCGGCGAGGCCGACGCCCAGCGCGAGACCCTCGTACAGTCCCTACAGGCGGGCAGCGATGACTACGACGTCATGGCGCTCGACGTAGTGTGGACCGCGGAGTTCGCTGCCAACCAGTGGCTCCAGCCGCTCAATGGTGACTTTGAAACCAATACGGATGATCTTTTGCCGGCGACCGTGGAGTCTGCCACCTATAACGACGTGCTCTACGCACTGCCACAAAACACCAACGGACAGCTGCTTTTCCGCAATACCGAGCTCGCGGATAAGACACCGGAGAAGTTCGCGGATCTTAAGTCCGCATGTAAGGCCTTGGACAAGGGCAAGGACTGCCTGACCACCCAGCTCAAGCAGTACGAGGGTCTGGCACTCAACACCGCCGACTTTATGGAAGGCTGGGGTGGTTCTGTGCTGGATAAGGACGGCAACGTCACCGTGGACTCCAAGGAGGCCAAGGACGGCCTTCAGGCCATGGTGGATGCCTACAAGGAGGAGACCATTTCCAAGGACTCCACCGCCGCTACCGAGGAAGAAACCAATATGGCCTTTACTGAGGGCAAGACCGCCTTCGCCATGAACTGGCCATATATGTACTCCAACGCGGTGGATGCCGGCATCGACGTCGAGGTTCAGGCCCCGCTGGGCAAGGACGGCGTAGGCGTGTCCACGCTGGGTGGCTATAACAACGGCATCAATATCAACTCCAAGAATAAGGGCACCGCGCTCGACTTCATGAAGTTCATCATCAACGAGGACAACCAGAAGTCCTTCGCGGAGCAGTCCTTCCCGCCGGTCTTGGCTTCCATTTACGATGACCCGCAGCTGCAGCAGGAATTCCCGTACCTGCCAGCACTCAAGGAATCTCTGGAGAACGCGGCACCGCGCCCGGTTTCCCCGTTCTACTCGGCGATTTCCAAGACCATCCAAGACAATGCCTACGCTGCATTGACGGATGGCAAGTCGGTGGATGATGCCACCGCCGATATGAAGGCGGCCATCGAATCGGCTTCCCAGGGCTAAGCGCCCAATCCGGGTGAGGTAGGCGGACACCCCGCCGCCTCACCCTTTGTGGTTTTCACTCCCCTAATGGGGATAGAATCTAGCCAATACTTAGCATTTCTTGAACAGAAAGGCGGTCCAGCGTGGCTATAGCTTCGCCGACTGCGTCCAAGGGGGCGCCGAAGGGGGCGTCGGCAAGCGTGCCGAAGCCCCAGCACAAGAATTATGGGCGCGTGGCCGGGCTGATTGCTCCGGCGCTCATCGTGCTCGCCGTCATCATCGGCTACCCCATCATCCGCGCCATTTTCCTGTCCTTCCAAGGCAATAGGCACCTCAACCCGCAAACGGGGCTTTTTGAGGAAGGCGGCTTTGCCGGGCTGGAAAATTACCTGTACTGGATTAATAACCGGTGCGTTTCCGGCACTGGTCAGATTTCTACCTGCCCGCCGGGCGTTATCGCCACGGACTTTTGGCCGGCGGTAAAGATTACGCTCTTTTTCACCATCGTTACCGTGCTGCTGGAGACCATCCTGGGCATGCTGATGGCGCTGATTATGAATGGTGAGTACCGCGGCCGCGGCCTGGTGCGCGCTGCGGTGCTTATCCCCTGGGCTATTCCTACGGCCGTCACGGCCAAGCTGTGGCAGTTCATGTTCGCCCCGGAGGGCATCATCAACTCGCTGCTTGGTGCGGACATTGCTTGGACCACGGACCCGTTTTACGCTCGCCTGGCTGTCATCATCGCGGACGTATGGAAGACAGCACCATTCATGGCGCTGCTCATCCTGGCCGGCCTGCAGATGATTCCCAAGGACGTTTACGATGCCGCCCGCGTGGACGGCGCCAACCGTATTCAGACCTTCTTCCGCATCACGCTCCCGCTGGTGCGCCCGGCTCTCATGGTGGCCGTACTCTTCCGTACCCTGGATGCGCTGCGCATGTATGACCTACCGGTCATCATGATTTCTAGTTCCTCCAACTCCCCCACCGCGACCATCTCCCAGCTAGTGGTAGAGGATATGCGCCAAGGCAATTTCAACTCCGCCTCCGCGCTCTCCACCCTTATCTTCCTTCTCATCTTCGTCGTCGCCTTTATCCTCATCCGCTTCCTTGGCGCGGATGTCTCCGGCAGGAAGGCAGCTAAATAATGCGTAAATTCGGACACTACGCCGGCATCATTTTCATCATGTTCTGGGGCCTAGCTCCCTTTTACTGGATGCTGGTAACGGCGCTGCGGGATCAGCGATTCACCTTCGATACCACCCCGTGGCCCACCCACGTCACGCTGGATAATTTCCGCGATGCCCTGGCTACCGATAAGGGAAATGACTTCCTAGCCGCACTTGGAAACTCGCTGCTTATCTCCCTGGTTACTACCGCTGTGGCCGTGCTCATCGGCGTCTTTACCGCCTATGCACTTTCCCGTTATGACTTCCCGGGGAAGGGAATCGTCACCGGCATTATCCTGGCCGCCTCCATGTTTCCAGCCATTGCTTTGGTCACTCCGCTCTTCCAGCTCTTTGGCACCCTGGAATGGATTGGTACTTACCGCGCGATGATCATCCCCAATATTTCCTTCGCGCTTCCGCTGACGGTTTATACGCTGCTGAGCTTCTTCCGCCAGCTGCCTTGGGAACTAGAAGAAGCAGCCCGGGTGGATGGTGCCTCGCGCTCCCAGGCTTTCCGCCTCATCCTCCTGCCTCTGGCAGCACCGGCGCTATTTACCACCGCGATCATCGCCTTTATCACCACGTGGAATGAGTTCATGCTGGCCAAGCAGCTGTCCACCACCGATACCGAGCCGGTGACCGTAGCCATTGCACGCTTTTCCGGCCCGTCCGCTTTCGAGTACCCGTATGCTGCAACCATGGCCGCCGGCGCATTGGTGACCATCCCATTGGTCATCATGGTGCTCATCTTCCAGCACCGCATCGTCGCCGGTCTCACCGCAGGTGGTGTCAAGGCCTAATGCGCCGGGCCATGCTGTGGGATACCGCCTTAGGTTTCCTCGGTTTCTTTAGCCTCCTCGCGGTTATCCAAGCTGTACTCAATCTCTTCCACGACTCCCCCGCCTTATGGCCCGGCCTCCTCGCCGGCGTCTTGTGCCTCCTTACCTACCTGACCTGGCGGGCGAAAAGAAAGGACCTTTCATGAGCTGGTACCACAATGCCGTCTTCTACCAGGCCCTCGTCGGCTCCTTCAAGGCCGATGGGGATAAGGAGGTAGGCACGCTGCGCGGGGTCATCGATAAGCTGGATTACCTGCAGTGGCTCGGCGTGGACTGCCTGTGGCTCTCGCCGTTTTATGCCAGCCCCTTGCGCGATGATGGCTACGATATCGCGGACTACTACTCCATCCATCCGGATTACGGCACGATGGAGGACTTTGAAGAGCTCATTGCGCAGCTGCACCGCCGCGGCATGCGCATTATGACGGATCTGGCGCTCAATCACACCAGCTCCGACCACCCGTGGTTCCAGGCCTCCCGCACGGCTCCCACCGGCCCCTATGGCGATTTCTATGTTTGGGGCGATGACCCAGAGCGCTACCCCGAAATCCGTGTCATTTTCACCGACGTGGAAACCTCCAATTGGACATGGGATGACCAGCGCGGCCAGTACTACTTCCACCGCTTCTACTCCCACCAGCCGGATTTGAACTACGATAACCCGGCCGTGCAGGAGGAAGTGTTCAAGATCTTGTCCTTCTGGATGGACAAGGGGTTGGACGGCCTGCGCCTTGATGCTATTGCTTACCTCTTTGAACGCGATGGTCTGGGTGGCGAGTCCCTGCCGGAGACCATCGAGTTTGTGGAGAAGATTCGCTCCTTCATGGACACCCACTACCCGGACGCGGTGCTCATCGCGGAGGCCAACCAGCCTCCGGCCGAGACCATGCAGTTCTATGGCAAGGGCGAGCGCTTCCACATGGTCTTCAACTTCCCGGTTATGCCGCGGTTGTACCAAGCATTGGCGCTTGCCGACGCCACCCCGGTCTACTCCATCCTCGACGAACTACCCGCCCTGCCGGATGGCTGCCAATGGGGTACCTTCCTGCGCAACCACGATGAGCTCACCCTGGAGATGGTGGACGATGACGTGCGCGAGCTAATGTATGAGGCTTTCCTCCCCGATGATGAAATGCGCGCCCATGTGGGCATTGCCCGCCGGCTGATGCCGCTGATGAACGGTGATCGCCGCAAGGTGGAGCTCATGTTCTCGCTGCTGATGACCCTGCCGGGCGCACCGTTTATCTACTACGGCGATGAGATTGGCATGCTCGATGACACCACGCTCCCAGACCGCTATGCGGTGCGCACCCCAATGCAGTGGGACGATTCCGAGCACTCTGGTTTCAGCACCAAAGCACCTTCCCGCCTTCCGGTTGTGGGAGGTACCTCCGTGGCCGCCCAGCTTGATGACGCCACCTCGTTGCTCAACACCGTTCGCTCCATGATTGCCGAGCGCCATGCCCATCCGGATCTCGGCACCGCTCCGTGCGAACCAGTAGAGACGGGCGAGGAAGCCGTCCTTGGCTACCAGCGCGGCGATCTGCTGTGCTTGCACAACTTCAGCGATCGCTCCATCGACTTGGGCCC
The DNA here is from genome assembly GCF_022347385.1 of Corynebacterium tuberculostearicum. Taxonomy (GTDB): domain Bacteria; phylum Actinomycetota; class Actinomycetes; order Mycobacteriales; family Mycobacteriaceae; genus Corynebacterium; species Corynebacterium tuberculostearicum_M. The sequence continues at coordinate 6,607 of NZ_JAKRDT010000006.1, read as the reverse complement.
AGTAGAGCTCGGGCCGTACGGCTACGCCTGGCTGCCAGCCTAAGCCTGAGCGCGCAGCTGCAGCCTCCTCTCCTACTGGCGCACTGCGCAACCCACAGAGAAAAGCGCCCTGTCGGTCCTTATGGGCCGACAGGGCGCTTAATAGTTGTGGTGGCCTAGTTCCACTCAGGCGCGTCTTCGAGGCGCAGCTCGGAGTAGCGCGCTTCTGGCACAGAAGCCGAATACGGCTTGCCCTGGGCTTCCCACTGCTGGTCGGAGTTGCAGCGCACGTCCTGACCGTCAGTGTCGAGCATGGTAAAGCCCCATACCAGCTTGCCCTGCGAGTTCGCAGGCAAGGTGTACGGGCCAACCACCTGGTTTAGCTTCCAGTGCTGCTCGCTGACGTAGTTGAAGCCATAGGTCTTGGTCAGCACCTTGGCCAGCTCGCCGGTGCCCTCAACGGATCCGGAGACCTCGATGGTCTGCGTGCGAGCCTGGGTAACAGTGTGCTTGACCGGTACTTCCTCGGCGTTGCGGTTTGCCACGCTAGTAGCGTCGGTCTGCTTGAACCAGCGGCGCTTTGCGGTGACGTAGGTGCCGTTTTCACCTGGCGTCGAGCAATGCGTGCCTGGCTTGTAGTCGTCGTTCCAGCGCTGGGGCAGCTCAAAGTCCCCACCGAAATCAGCGGCGTGGGCAACAGGAGCGGCCACCAGGCTCAGCGCCGCGAGGGCGCTAGCGATGGACGTCTTGCTCACGTTTAGCCCCAATCGTTGTTATCGCGGGTGGAGACCTCGATGTGGCGCTCCTTCGGCAGGGTGGCGGTGAAGGTGCCGCCGTTGGCCTGCCACTTGTGGTCGGAGCCGCACACGGTCTTCTGGCCCTCGAAGTCAGAGACAACCCAGCCGGCGCGCAGGACGGCGGTCTTGCCCGGAGCGATGTTGTACGGACCAACCTGCTCGCCTACCTCGTAGGACTGGCTATCGGTGTAGCTGGAGGAGAAGGTGAAGTTGATGAGGTCCATCAGCTTGAAGTCAACGCCGGCGGAAACATTCCAGGTCTTGGTTTTGGTTTCCTTGATAGAACGGGTAACGGGCAGCGGCTCATCGTTGTAGTTGGACACGGTCCAGGAACCGGCGGAGCCATCGAAGTAGGTGCGCTTGATGTCAACGGTCTGGCCGGTATCACCCGGGTTGGAGCAACGCTCACCGATGGTGGTCGGGTTGGCCGGGCCGAGGTCGCGCTGCGGCAGGGCGTTAGCGGCCGGAGCGAAGATGAGGCCGGAAGCAACGGCAAGAGCCGCGGTGGTAGAAGCAATCTTGGACTTGAACATGGAACTTTCTCCTTGTGTAGGTGTGGTGGGGTTTAGTAGATGGTTTGGGTGGAAACCGGCAGGTCACGGAAGTCGTCCGGAGTGACGTCCTCGGTGCGGGTATTGCCGGCCTTATCGGTGATCTTGGCCTCTGCCCAGAAGCCGCTCGGGGCGGAGGTCTGCTTGTAGTTAGAGGTGAGGTCGTAGTCTCCGCTCTTGCCGCAGTGAATCTCGCGGTAGTTAATGCGGGTCATGGTGGTGCCATACTCCACACGCACGCGCTCGCCTGGCTTGAGGTCGACGTGCTTGAGCTCGGTGCCGACCGGCATGTAGGCGCGCTTTACGGCACCGACGGACTCCAGCCAGCCCTTCGGAATATCGCCGCGGTTGCCCTGCCAGTTGGTGTATGGGGCGTGCTCGGCGCCAACGACGAAGTCAGTTACCGGTGCAAACTCGTAGTCACCCTTGGACCAGTTGAGGAAGTCCGTGGAGTAACCAGCCTTGCGGTAGGTCGGCTTTACAGCGGTGATGTCCAGCGGGTACCAGGAGCTATCGCCGGCTTCACACTTATCGCCTTCCTTAGGCCAGGAGGGATCGCGCTGCAGATCCGCAGAAGGCTGCATGATCTCATCCTTCTTCGGATCGGCGATCTTCTCTAGGCTCGGGCCGGATACGGAGGTGTAGTTGCCCTCGATGGGCTTGGAGTTTGCACCCGGGGAACGGGATGGAATTTCCATGGCCAGATCAGACACGGAGCCGTCCGCCTTGATGATGTAGGCAAAGGCGTAGCGCTCGGCCGGGCCCTTACCGCGGATGACGTTAGAGCCTGGGATATTTTCCAAGCGGTCATCGTTGCAGCCTACGAACATGGAGATGAAGTCCTTTTCAATCACGCCGTACTCGACGCGGAAGGACTCACCCGGCTTCAGCTTCACTGGGCCGAAGGTTTCTTTATCGCGCCAGCCGTTGGTCATCTTCAGACCGATATCGGACTTAGCGGTGGTGTCCCAACCGGAAGGCAGCTTGGCCTTGGAATTGGCTTCAATCTCGTGATTGGTACCAGTTTCTACCTCGGCGGTGTAGGGCACTTCTTGGTTGGTGGTGTTTTTAAACTGCAGGGTGCCGTCGCTCATGTAGCGGCGGCCGGTTTCTGCAAAGCGCCATTCGCGCTCTGCATTATCGCCGGCGGCACTGCAGCTCTTGTAGAGGTTGGAAATGGGATATGCCTGCGGCATCGGGGGAACATCTCCCGCGTGTGCCACTGGCGTGAAGAGAGCCGCTACGGCGAGCGGTGCGAGCAAACGCAGTCCCTTTTTAATCACCAGAAGACCGTCCTTAATAGATCGTTAAAATCAGGGGAAACATTCATGAAGACTCAGGCAATCATAAGGGCTTACGGGGCACACATCAATAGTTGAATGAAAATCTTTCTAATGCTTTTATCCACCTTGAGGTGCAATAATGGGCACTCACCTGCCCAGCACCGTTAAATGTTTACAGTGGGAACCACCCCCAGATTAGGGCCCTTTGGCCTAGTGCCACCCAAGGAATTCCCAGGTTTTATGCACCGCCCACACTGTGGTGGCATTTGCCACCCAATCATTTTCCGCACCGCGTCCCCGCAGCGTTCCATTCCGCATTGACCGGGGTGCGCTAGTAATGTGGGGGCCTATGACTGACCTGAAAACCACCGCCGGCAAGATCGAGGACCTGGACGCCAAGCTCGCCGAGTCCCGCGCGCCGCTGGGAGAAGGCGAGCCGGCCGCCCGCACCCGCGTGACGCAGCTGCTCGATGAGGGCTCCTTCGTGGAAACGGACGCGCTAGCCCGCCACCGCTCTACCGACTTCGGTCGCGAGCATGACCGCCCTTATACCGATGGCGTGGTCACCGGCTACGGCACTATCGACGGCCGCCGCGTGTGCGTCTTTAGCCAGGACGGCGAAATCTTCGATGGCACGATGGGTGAGGTTTATGCCGAAAAGCTCACCAAGATATATGACCTCGCCATCAAGACCGGCGTGCCCATCATCGGCATCTATGAATCCACCGGCCCGCGTGTACAAGAAGGCATCGTCACCATGGCCGGATACGCCCGCCTCATGGCGCGTGTCTCCCAGGCTTCGGGCCTTATCCCGCAGATTTCCGTTGTCGCGGGCAATACCAGCGGCATTGCGGCGTTCGCGCCGACGTTTGCTGATGTCCTCGTAGTCACCCAGGGCACCGCCCTCCACCAGGCCGCCAGCCACGTGGCCGGCGCGGAGCCGGAAACCTTCGGCGGTGCCGCAGCCCACGCAGAGTCTGGCACCGCTCACCTGGTGGCCAGCGACGACAAGCAGGCTTTGTCCCTGGTGCGCGACGTTCTGGCCTACTTCCCCGCCAATAACCGCGCCGAGGCGCCGCGAGTGGAAGCCGGTAGCGTCGCAGACTTTGATCTCAATAGCGTCATCCCGGATACCGCCGCGCAGGCCTATGACATGAGCGATGTCATCAAGGCTGTCGTCGATGAAGGCTCCTTCTTCGAGCTTTCTGTCGAGGCGGCACAAAACATCGTTACCGGCTTTGCCTACATCGATGGCCGCGCCGTCGGCATCGTTGCCAACCAGCCGCTGGCACTGGCCGGCGCCCTAGATTCCGCCGCCGCAGAAAAGGCCGCACGCTTCGTGCGTACCTGCGATGCCTTCAATACCCCCATTGTGGAATTCGTGGACTCCCCGGGCTTTGTGCCTACCCCGGAAGAGGAAAAGGCCGGCCTGCTGCGCAGGGCGTCGAAGTTTGCCTATGCGCAGGCTGAAGCGAGCGTCGGCAAGCTCACTGTGATCACCCGCAAGGCCATTGGCCCGGCCTACGTATTTATGGGTGCCAAGGACCTCGGCGCGGACCTGGTCTACGCATGGCCCACCGCGGAAATTGCCGTCACCCAGGCCTCCCAAGCTTCCCTGGCCATTTATGGCTCGGAGGACAAAGAAGAGGAGATGGACGAGCTCTTCTTGCACCCCTACGCCGCAGCGGAGCGCGGGCTGGCCGATAATGTCATCGAGCCAACGGCAACCCGCCACTACCTGGTAGAAGGCCTGCGCCTGCTAGAGCGCAAGGCCGTGGCCCAGGTACCGAAGAAGCACGGAACCGTTTAGGAGGGCACATGTCTGCACCTGAAATCAAGGTAGTCAAGGGCAATCCCACCGAGGATGAGCTCGCGGCTCTGCGCACCGTATTGGCGCAGATGAGCGCCAAGCACTCAGGCGCTACCGGAGAACGCAATGAATGGGGCAACCCGGCCGAGCGCTTCGAGCGCTTTGGGGCGCAGCGCGTCTACAACCCCTCCGCCTTCCATACCGTGCGGTACTTCTAATGCGACTTATCCTCGCCTCCCAATCACCCTCGCGCGCGTCTATCCTTCGCGGCGCGGGCGTGGAGCCTGTATTGGAGCCGGCCGATATAGACGAGCGCTCTCTCGAAGCCTCGCTCGCGGGCCACCCGCCGGCCGATGTCGTGGCGGCCCTCGCCACCGCCAAGGCTGAAAAGGTGGCCGAACGCTACCCCACCGAGCCTGTCATCGGCGGCGATTCCATGCTGCTGCTCGACGGCGAGCTACAAGGCAAGCCCCTTACCGAGGAAGCCACCATTGAGCGCTGGCACCAGCAAGCCGGCCGCACAGCCGAGCTGCTGACCGGCCACTGCCTTATCTTTGGCGATAAGCGCCATGTAGAAACGTCCACCACCACGGTGCACTTTGCCCACGCCAGCTTGGCCGATATCGCAGCATATGCCCACTCCGGCGAGCCTCTCCACTGCGCCGGCGCCTTCACCTTGGAAGCCATGGGTGGCTGGTTCATTGACCGCATCGAGGGCGATCCTTCCTCCGTTATCGGGCTATCGCTGCCGGTGGTGCGCCGCGCGCTCTATGCCTTTGAGCTGAACGTCTCCGATTTCTGGTAGCCGCGCGCCGGCGTCGCTACAGTGGGGTGGCATGGAAATGAAAGACATGCTTGCCCCGAAACCCATTGAGCTGCCGGCTGATCCCGGCGCAGAGTCCACCTCGGATCTCGCCGCCGGCATTGTTGCCCACCCCGATTCCCCGCTGCTGTGGGCGCTCCTAGCGGAGCAGGAGCTCAAGGAGCAGGAAGGCTCTGAGCCGTCCGCTTTCATCACCGCCTACGCTTGCGCGCGCACGGGTTACCACCGCAGCCTCGACCGCCTGCGTGGCAATGGTTGGAAGGGTTGGGGCCCTGTCCCCTTCTCCCATGAACCGAACCAGGGTGTCCTACGCGCCATCGCCGCGCTCGGCCACGCCGCCAAGGCCATCGGCGAGGACGACGAATACGACCGCATTCGCCAGATGCTTTCCGACGCCGACCCGGACTCCGTCGCCACCCTCCTCGACTAATCCTGGAGTTCCCGCATGCCTGCCGTGACACCACGCTGCCTACGCCGCTTCTCCGCCGCCGTATTGCTTGCTACTACCCTGCCGCTCGCGCTAAGCGCCTGCGGTGCTCAGGAGGATTCTTCTTCCTCCCCAGAGCCGGTCTTTTCCAGCCAAGCACCTGCCGAGGATGAATCCTCCGGCGGGGAGGATGCGGATTCCGCTGCAGCACCCTCCCCGTCCGAGTCCACCGACGGGGGCGAGGAGGAAACCACGCAGCAGCAGGATAAGGCCAAGGACAGCGAGTGCACGGAGCTGCCCAACGACCCGCGCAAGGTCTACGCCTCTGGCACGGCTCCCGGGCGCATGCCCGCCGATGATGGCAGTGATTTCAATTACTGGATCGCCGATATTGAGAACTCCTATGACCCGTGCGCCACGATTAGCTGGATCATCTTCCGCGGCTCAATGGGTGACTTGAACGGTCCGGCGGGCACCGGCGCTTCGATTGCTGATGGCATAGCCTTCTACGTCAATGGCGCTCCGGCCAAAGACATGTCCATCTTCCACAAGGTAGAGAGCATCACCCCGGTCTCAGACAACGAGGTCGATTTCACGTGGGGAGAGCGCAGCCGCACCACCGCAGAGGGCATTACCGCCCACCACACCGTGCGCCTGCGGGCACAGGGCGATTCCCTTGAACCGGTGTCTGGTGAAGTCGAGGAATTCAACAAAATGTGGGTTGACCTTCCCAGCTACCAGCTGGGCACCTACGACTAACTTTTAGGCCGGCATTTAATCGCCCGGGCCTGCAATACAATGCGCCCCAGCGGAATTTGAACTGGCCCCCGAAAGTTGGACTGGTTTAATTCTAGGCGGTTAGGGCTTCAAGGGTCTGATTTCGATATTGCATCGGGGTCAGGCCCTTGAGTCGTTGTTGGATGCGTTCGGTGTTGTA
>NZ_JAKRDT010000005.1:0-150999 GCF_022347385.1 Corynebacterium tuberculostearicum | reverse complement strand
ATACGCAGCGGTAAGATGCATCCCACATCTTTTAGCAGCTTGGCGTACCGACAGTCCGCTTCGGACTAGCTCTACAAGCTGGACAGCCTGGCTGCCGCGGCGATCAACTCGTTTGGCTTTATACACGACTGGCAATCCAAAGGCATGGCAAAAATTCAAAGCATGCCCGTAATGACAGCCAAGCTCACCAGCCGCCGAACGGACACTACGCCCACTGCCAACCAAGGCAACTAAGCCACGACGATCCGATTCAGACAACGAATGAAACGGGCCAACAACCCCAGACACAACAACACCCTCCTAAGGGAAAGTGTTGCAACGACCCTCTGAACTCAAGCTTGTGCCACAGATGCAAAATGCCCTCGCGTCCCTCCGCACCTTAGAGCTAACGGGGGAGGCGAGGGCGGCGTCGGCAAGCGTGTGCGTCTTGTCGCTTGCCTTGGCAAGCTTGGCCTCTTAGTCGAGGTAATCGCGCAGTACCTGGGAACGAGAGGGGTGGCGCAGCTTCGACATGGTCTTGGACTCGATCTGGCGAATGCGCTCGCGGGTAACGCCGTAGACTTGGCCGATTTCGTCTAAAGTGCGCGGCATGCCATCGGTCAAGCCGAAGCGCAGACGCACCACACCGGCTTCGCGCTCGGAGAGGGTGGTCAGCACGTCTTGGAGCTGATCCTGCAGCAAAGTGAAGGAGACAGCGTCGACCGCAATAACGGCTTCGGAGTCCTCGATGAAGTCACCCAACTGGGAGTCGCCTTCGTCGCCAATGGTTTGATCCAAGGAAATGGGCTCGCGGGCGTACTGCTGGATTTCGAGCACCTTTTCCTCGGTGATATCCATCTCCTTTGCCAGCTCCTGCGGGGTAGGCTCGCGGCCCAAGTCCTGCAGCAACTCGCGCTGGATACGGCCCAGCTTGTTGATGACCTCCACCATGTGGACCGGGATGCGGATGGTACGAGCCTGATCAGCCATGGCGCGGGTAATAGCCTGGCGGATCCACCACGTGGCGTAAGTAGAGAACTTATAGCCCTTGGTGTAGTCGAACTTCTCCACAGCGCGGATAAGTCCCAAGTTGCCTTCTTGGATGAGGTCCAAGAAAGCCATGCCGCGGCCGGTGTAGCGCTTTGCCAAGGAAACCACCAGACGCAGGTTTGCCTCCAACAGGTGGTTTTTGGCCTTGCGGCCATCGCGGGCGATGCTGCGCAGGTCGCGCTTTTCCATGGGGGAGAGCTTGGCGGCCTTATCGCCTTCGGCGCGGGCCTTTTCCATCTCATCCATGCGGTGCTGTGCGTACAGGCCAGCCTCGATGCGCTTGGCCAGGGAAACCTCTTGCTCGGCGTTGAGCAGGGCGACCTTACCAATCTGCTTGAGGTAGGCACGAACGGAGTCAGCAGAGGCAGTCAGCTGCGCATCCTTGCGTGCCTGACGCAGTGCAGCGGATTCTTCCTCGTCCCAGACGGAAGAGGAGTCTTCCTCTTCTTCCTCATCGTCGTCGTCCAAGTCCTCTTCGAGGTCATCGTCCTCGAGGTCTTCGCCGGCGTCGAAGTCATCATCGTCTTCGATGTCCGCATTGGTGGGATCGAAGTCGACGTCTTCGTCGTGCTCGTCCTCCTCGAGCTCCTCTTCTGCTTCCGGCTGTGCCTGCTTTTCGGACTCGGCTGGGGATTCCTGCTTCTTTGCCGCGGATTTGCGGACCGTCTTCTTAGTGGCCTTTTTGGCAGACTTCTTAGTGGTCTTCTTGGCCGACTTTTTGGCGGTCTTCTTCGCAGTCTTCTTGGCTGTTTTCTTAGCGGTCTTTTTGGCCGTCTTCTTAGCCGTCTTTTTCGCGGTTTTCTTTGCCGTCTTCTTGGCGGTCTTCTTTGCAGGAGTAGATGCCTCAGCGGCGTTTTCGCCCTCGCCGAGTGCCTGGTCTGAAGATTCAGTGGCTGCCACGTACGCCCTTTCGACTAACTTCTTGATTGAAACAGCTCAGTGCGCCCTGGTGGGGCGCTCGTGCATCAGTGTGATGTTAACGCGTTGTGGCCTTATGCAGGCCAGACACGCCCTAGAGCTATTTAACTTAGGATCGACCGCCCAGTATAGAGGATCTTTCCGATCTGCCGGTGGATAGGGTCACCTGTAGTGCGTAAATACTACGGTTTCAAACCGTCTACCGCCGCCATCGCAGCTCCGACAATTCCTGCGCGATTGCGCAGTTGTGCAGGCATGACGGGGGTTTCAATATCAAGGTGTGGGCCCCACTTTTCAAACTTGCGGGAAATCCCACCCCCGATGAGGAAGGCCTGCGGGTTGAAGAGCTTTTCATACTCCGCGAGGACCTTGTTGAGTCGCTTAGTCCACTGCTTGTATTTGAGTTCCTCGCGGTCCTTCACGGCCGAGGACGCAATTTTCTCAGCCTCGTCAGCGCCCACCGTGAGGTGCCCCAGTTCGGTATTAGGGAACAACTGGCCGTCTAGGAAGAAGGCCGAACCGATACCGGTGCCGAGGGTTAGGAAGATAACGGAGCCTTGCTTGGCGATGTCCTCTCCGTAGGCAACCTCGGCTAGTCCCGCCGCGTCGGCGTCGTTAAGCACGGCAAAATCCGCATCCAGGTAGTCCGCGAAGAGTTCTGTGGCGTTGACCCCAATCCAGTCCTTGGAAATATTTGCCGCAGTCTCGACTTCTTGGTTGCGAACCACGGAAGGAAGGGTGATGCCAACGGGGCCGTCCCACTGCTTTTCCTGCACGATTTGGGCTACTACCTTGGCAACATCATGCGGCGTAGACGGCTGTGGGGTGGCGATCTTCATGCGTTCACCCACGAATTCGCCGGTGGCAAGGTCCACCTCAGCGCCTTTAATGCCGGAGCCGCCGATATCGATGCCAAAGGAATGGCCAGAAAGAGTAGTCATGCCCGACAGTCTAGAAGAAGGCACAATAGTTGGCATGACTGAGCAGATCGATTTTCTCCAATTGCGGGATTTTGCCGTTTCTACCGCCACTCGCGCTGCGGAATTAATTACTACGCGGCGTGCAGAACTAGTCGCAGGTGACGGCATCGCGGCGCATACCCACACCAAGTCCAGCGACGTAGATCCCGTAACGGAGGTCGATACCGCGACAGAGGAGTTCATTGCCACCACCATCCGCACCCAGCGCCCCGGGGACGGAATTTTTGGCGAAGAAGGCGCCAATGTGGAATCGACCAGTGGAGTTACCTGGATTGTCGATCCGATTGACGGCACCGTGAATTTCCTCTACGGGGTGCCGGACTACGCCGTATCCATTGGTGCGGAATACCAAGGTCACCTCGTCGCTGGCGCGGTGGTCAACGTGGCGCGCGGGCGTACCTATGCTGCCGCAGCCGGCCAGGGCGCCACGGTCACCGGCCCAGACGGAATTGAGCACGTACTGCGGTGCGGCCAGACACAAGATCCTGCGTTGGCCTTGGTGGCCACCGGCTTTGGCTACGAAGCTGACCGGCGAGCAGCCCAAGCCGAGCTTCTCACCAAGCTCCTGCCTAATGTGCGTGATATTCGCCGCATCGGCGCTGCCGCGCTCGACCTATGCAGGGTGGCAGAGGGAACCGTTGATGCCTACTTTGAGCACGGCATCAATGCGTGGGACTTCGCTGCCGGGGCAATCATTGCTCGCGAGGCAGGTGCGGTAGTGCGCCATCCAGGCTTTGATAAAGGCTCTACTGACGGTGAACTCACCTGGGCCGCGGGGGCAGATTTGGCCCCCGCATTCGAAAAGCTTTTAGCAGCGCACAGAGCCACGGACGCGCTGCGGGGGTAATAGTTTCCCGCGCCGGCAAGCGGTGAGATGACATCTAGTCATTTGTGCTTTACTATGCGCGATCGATAAATACCCATTCCTTAAAGCAACTTGACCATTAGGGGCGTGCATTATGGCCACCGATTATGACGCACCGCGCCGGCGCGCGGAAGATGAACTCGAAACTGACTCCCTAGAAGGACTCAAAGCCGCTGAGAGCGATAACAACGGCATGGACGATGACGGAGAAATCGTCGAGGCCTTCCAGCCGCCATCAGTAGACCTTACGGGCGAGGAGCTAAATGTTGAGGTAGTTCCACGTCAGGAAAATGAGTTTACCTGTGGCTCGTGTTTCCTAGTGCAGTCCAATAAGCGTTACTCCCACGATGAGGACGGCCAGCCAATCTGCAAGGATTGCGCCTAAAGGAATACGAAGCAGAAACGAAACCCCGCACTTGGCAACTTTCTACGAGCCGAGTGCGGGGTTTGCTTTTGCAGCCACCAAAATTTCGGTGGTGTGCAAAGTCGTTAAAGATTAGTGCTGTTCCGGAACGAAAGCGTGGAGCAAAGCCTCCGGATCCTTCGAGGCGATGAGCCAATAAGGAGTATCGTCCTCTGGATCATCGAGCACCATCATGGCGTGCTCATCCACCCAAGCGTGGGAGACCAAAAACGCCGCGGGATCGAACTGTGGACCCAGCGCATTGCGCCGCGCAGATTTGGGAACGGTGATAGACCGCGACACGACGTCGTTAGGCAGTTGGGCGTCTTTGACCGTGAGCCAACGCGTTCCATCCGGGTCACGCTCTACCTTGATGACCGTATTGGACCAGGTAATAAGTACCCACACTGCGATAGCGCCAAGGAGGATCGCGGGAATAATGGTCCACCACATGGAGCGGTTAAGGCCGGCAGTAGCGGAAGTAAGTGCCACGATGGCGGCGGCAAATAGCCAAAAGTACCAAGGGACCCACTGGCGTTCGCGGTAGAGCACTTGAGAGTCCACCGTGCCCTGTGCCGAAGCGGCGCTTGACGGTGCCGGAGTTGCGGAAGTAGCAGATGTATCAGACACGTCTAGTCAGTCTAGACCACACGCGCCGCAGAATGAACCTCCCAAGGCAGGTAGGATTGGCCAGGTGACTGACTCGATTCCGCATTCTCAACCAGAAAGCCCCTTTGGGGACGTTAAAGTCAAGCGCCTGGATAAGGAGCTTCCGTTGCCGCACCGCGCCCACCGCGGTGACGCCGGTGCGGACCTCTATGCAGCCGAAGCTCTTACCCTGCAACCCGGCGAGCGCGCCCTCGTCGGCACCGGGATTGCCATTGCGCTGCCACTAGGAACGGTCGGCTTAATTCACCCGCGCTCCGGACTAGCCGCCAAGCAAGGGCTTTCTGTTGTCAATACCCCGGGCACGGTAGATGCCGATTACCGCGGGGAGATCAAGGTCTGCCTCATCAACCACGACCGGCACGCTCCCATTGAGATCGAACGCGGAATGCGCATCGCTCAGCTCGTGGTCCAGCGCGTAGAGCTGGTGGGGTTTGCTGAGGTTGAAGAGTTGGATGACACCGTCCGCGGAGCCGGCGGCTATGGCTCTACCGGTGTGTAGTTAAAGCAGTAGAGACTCAACGAGACTTTTAGAAAGGACGTAGCACCCATGGGAATCTGGCCCTTTGGCAAGAAGAACGACGAAGAAAAGAAGGCTCAGGAAAAGCCTGCAGCACAAAGCGAAAAGCCGGCGGACCCCACGTCCGCGGATGCAGAGGCGCAGGAGACCTATGCTCCAGTAGGCGACACCGCAGCAGATGCCGCGGCGGCTTCTGGCAATGAACCCCGCGAATTCGCCCATGATGCCATCAATGGTCAGACCGGCCCCTTTGATGGTGACTCCGTCGATATCGAGACGTTTGATTTCAGCGACTTTTCCATTGGCGTATTAGATCTGGGGTCCCTGCGCATCCCACTGCCAAAGGAATCCCAGGTACAGGTGGAAATGGGCGAACAAGGCCCTCGAATGCTGCACATCGTGACCAAGGTAGGCCGAATTACTCCAGTAGCCTTTGCCGCCCCACGTAAGCCAGGCCAGTGGGCAGAATCCGTGGAGGAAATTAAGGAGGGCATGAGCCGCGACGGACTTACCGTTACCACCGAGCCGGGGCCTTGGGGTGCTGAGGTCGTGGGCAAGAACGACAACGGCCAGGTCCGCGTTATCGGCGCAGATGGTCCGCGCTGGATGCTGCGCATGACCCTGGCCGCGCCGGCCGGTATGGAAACCGACCTTGCAGACATGGCCCGCGAGGTTGCCGCCCGTACCTTCGTCTACCGCGGAGAAGACCCCATCTTGGCAGGAAACGCTTTGCCAGTCATCATGCCCGAGCAGCTTGTCGAGCAGGTCAAGCAGGCTATGGACCAGCGTCAGCAAGAACAGCAGGCAGCCGCTAATGCTCAGCACCACCCAGAAAACGGCGTGGGCGGCCCCGACCCTGCGGCAGAAGCAGAGGCGGAACAACACCTGCGCGATTTGGGCGGTACCCCACAACAGAGTGAGAATGGATCGTCCCCGCAGAATCCCGATGAGGGATCTGCACCTAATTCCAAGAACTAGGCAAAGCAGTAAACCACGTGACACATTCTTCCTCGCCGCACCCTTCCCCGGACGCTAAGAACCTGGACTCTGAGGAGTCTGCTGCCGAACCCACCTTGCTGGAGCAGATGGGTGGCATATCAGGGCTCGTGTCGGCCACCTTGCCGGTCATTGTGCTGATTCCTGTCAATAATTTCTTTGGGCTGGGGCCAGCCTTGGCGGCGGCGCTCGGCGTGGCCGTTGTTATTGCACTCTGGAGGGTTGTCCGTAAAGAGACCCTGCAGCCGGCCATATCGGGTCTGCTGGGAGTGGCTCTTTGCGCTGCCATCGCCTGGTTTACCGGTGACGCCAAAGGGTATTTCTTGTACGGCATCTGGATGTCGTTGGCACTGTGCATTGCCGCGGTACTATCAATCCTCTTCCGGTGGCCCGCTGTGGGTGTCATCTGGAAGGGGATTAATGGCGAGGAAATGCAGTGGCAAAAGGTTGCTCAGGCGCGCCGGGCTTATGCCATCGCTACCGGCGGGTGGGCGGTCATCTTCCTGGCCCGCTTTGTTGTTCAGCGCGCCATTTATGATGCGGATGCAACCACTGCCTTAGGGGTGACCCGAATCCTGATGGGGTGGCCATTGACGCTTCTAGTTACGGCGCTGACCGTGTGGATGGTGCGCCGCGCGGATGCAGCCGTTGACGCAGCGGCGGGCACAGGTGAGCACACTAACGCAGAACGAGAACAAAAGTCTGAGGCAGAAAATGACTGAATCAACGATGAGCCGTGGCGATAGTCTTGAGGTCACCATTGACCGCATGGCGCACGGCGGGGAAGGAATTGGCCAGGCGCCGGATGGGCGAGTGGTATTCGTTCCTCGCGCTTTTCCCGGCGACGTCGTAAAAGCTACGGCCGGCCGTGTAAAGAAGTCGTTCATTAAAGCGGAACTGGAAAGCGTACTAAGCCCTGGGCCGCTGCGCGTGCCATCGTCTTGTCCCGCTGCCGCGCAGGGAGCAGGATGCTGCGATTTTGCCGAGCTGGATCCCGCGGCCGAAACCGGAATCAAGGCAGAGATCTTGTCGGAGCAGCTGCGCCGCACCGGCGTTGTCACCGGCGAGGAACTAAACATTGAGCAGCACACCCTAGAGCCGGTTCGGGGATGGCGCACGCGGGTGAGGTGGGGCGTCGACAAGCAAGGGCGCGCCGGAACCCGTCAGCGTCGGTCCAATGAGCTTGTTACGGGCGCTGCTTGTACGCAGCTGGCTCCGGGACTGGCAGAGGGGCTCGTTGGAGAGGGCGCGCGCCGATTTACCCCAGGCGCTGAGGTCATCGCCGTTCTCGATGGCGATGGCAACCGACACGTGGTAGAAACCCGCAAGGCCCCGCGCGGGCGCCGCGTGGAGACCATCCGTGAGGTGGTAGAAGGCAGCGGCAAGGTGCACGAGCATGTCGACGGGCGGACGTTTAGCTTTCCTGCTACCGCCTTCTGGCAGGCCCACAGTCACGCACCGGCCGCGTATACCGATCTGATAGCGGAGTGGCTCGGGGGCCGCGAGTACCAAGAGCACACCGCCTGGGATCTCTACGGTGGCGTTGGCCTCTTCGTTCCAGTATTGGCCCACGCCGTGCAGGGCAAGGTTATCTCCGTGGATTACTCACCAGCGGCTACGGCCGGGGAACAGGCCGGCCTGGCGGACTGCGATGTGGAAGTAAAGTCCGCGAAGGTCGAGCAAGTCGCCGCACAGCTTCCCAAGCCTGGCGCTGTAGTCCTTGATCCGCCGCGCACCGGAGCAGGGGAGGATGTGATTCGTTCCGTGGCGGCCGCTGCACCTCAGGCGGTCGTTCACGTGGGATGCGATCCCGCCACCTTCGCGCGCGACTTGGGATACTGGAATCAGCACGGATACGGAATAGAAAAGATGGCACTCATTAACGCGTTCCCCGGAACGCACCACTTTGAAACGATTGCTCTCATTACCCCTGCCTAATGAGCCTTTATAGCTCCGAGGCGGGGTGCGACAGGTTGCCGCGCCGTTCTCGGAACATTGACCGATATAATATTCACCGCCCGCCGCGGGTACGGTAGAAAAGAAGAACTAAGCACAGAAGGAGTTGAAGGCCGCTCCATGACTATCTTGGATACCATTAACTCGCCGCAGGACCTCAAGGCACTGTCTGCAGACAAGCTTGAGGAGCTGGCGGCAGAGATTCGGCAGCGCCTCATTGACAAGGTCTCCGTCACGGGCGGACATCTGGGGCCTAACTTGGGCGTGGTGGAATTGACCATTGCGTTGCACCGTGTATTTGATTCTCCGCGTGAGCCCATTATTTTTGACACTTCGCACCAGTCCTATGTGCATAAGATGTTGACTGGGCGCACGGATCAATTCGATACCTTGCGGCAAAAGGACGGCCTTTCGGGGTATACGGACCGCGGCGAGTCCGAACATGACTGGACCGAGTCCTCCCACGCTTCGGCGTCGCTGTCTACGGTTGATGGCTTGTCTAAGGCCTTCAAGATTCGCGGCGACGGTCACCGCAATGTCATCGGTGTTGTCGGCGATGGCGCCCTCACCGGCGGCATGTGCTGGGAGGCGTTAAATAATATCTCGGAGGACAAGGGCCGCAATGCGGTCATCGTGGTCAATGACAACGGCCGTAGCTATTCGCCCACTATCGGTGGCATTTCCGAAAACCTTGGCCGCATCCGCTCCCAGCACGGCTATGACGAGCTCATGGAGCAGGGCAAGCGCCGCCTGAAGCAAATGGGGTGGGTAGGCGAGCGTGCCTTTGATGCGTTGCACGCCATGAAAGAGGGCGTCAAGTCCACCGTCTTGCCTACCGAGATGTTCCCGGAATTGGGGATGAAGTACATCGGCCCCATCAATGGCCACAATATCGATAGCTTGGTGCATGCCCTGACTTATGCCCGCGATTATGACGGGCCCATCATTGTGCACGTGGTTACCGAAAAGGGCCACGGATTTGCCCCGGCTGTCAATGAGCCGAAGGACCAGATGCACTCTACCGGTGCTATCGATCCGGTCACCGGCGTGGCTAAGGGCACCAAGCAACCTGGTTGGACGGCTGCCTTTTCCGAAGAGCTAGTGGCCGCTGCCGAAAAGCGCGATGACATCGTGGCCATTACCGCTGCCATGGCCGGTCCTACTGGGCTCGCACCCTTCCAAGAGCGCTTCCCAGAGCGATTCTTTGATGTGGGAATTGCCGAACAGCACGCAATGACCTCTGCCTCTGGTTTGGCGCTCGGCGGGATGCACCCCGTCGTGGCGGTGTATTCCACCTTCTTAAACCGCGCCGTAGATCAGGTCATTATGGATATTGCGCTGCTAAAGCTGCCGGTAACCATCGTGCTTGACCGTTCCGGAGTTACCGGTTCCGATGGCGCTTCGCACAATGGCGTGTGGGATATGGCGCTCATGAGCATCGTGCCAGGAATGCATATTGCCGCCCCGCGCGATGGCGCGCGCCTGCGGGAGCTCTTCCGTGAGTCGTTAGAGATTGAATCTGGCCCGTCCGTGGTCCGCTTCCCTAAGGGCAACCTGCTGCCGGATATGGAAGCGGTGGATACGTTGGGAGATGGCGTAGACATCCTGCACTATGGCGAAGCCGATGCCGGCGAGCACACCCCAGAGGTGCTCATCGTGTCCATCGGTGCCATGTCCGCGCGCAGCATCGAGGCTGCGAAGCTGCTGGGCGAGCAGGGCGTGAACGTTACCGTTGTTGACCCGCGTTGGGTAGCGCCGGTGGCAAGCTCTGTGGTGGCTCTCGCCGCTGACCACGACTTGGTGGTTACGGCAGAAGACGGCCTTGTCCGCGGCGGTATTGGCTCCATGATTTCGGAAGCCCTCAGCGCAGCCGAAGTCGATACTCCTGTGCGCCGACTTGGCGTTCCGGGTTACTTCCCTAAGCACGGCTCCCGCGGCGAGGTTTTGGAAGAGTTCGGGTTGACGCCGGAGCTTATGGCGGCGTCGATAAGCGAGTGGCTAGAAAACCTCACCGCTGATGCCAACGCGCGAGGAGAAGAGAGCTAAACCTAGCCTGCTAAATATTCCTAGAAAGACCGTCCACGATAATCGGGGCGGTCATTTCTATTTGCCATTCGCGCGCGCCCTCCGCGCGGAGGAAGGCAGCGACGTCGCCTGGCTGCCGGATGGCGCCGGCGACAGAATCAGGTCCGCGGTGGCGCTTATCGGCGCGCACACCTACCTTCGCCCATACCGCTGCACGCAGAGCGGCAGGGCGGATAAGAAGCTCGGAAGGCATATTTAGTTCAGCAGCGAGATCGGCGATGTCCGCGCGGATAGTTTGGTAGATCTCCCATAGGTCCGGGTAGTCCTTGGCCCAGATGGTTTTGGAAGGAACCGGTTGTGGGGCGCGATGGACCCGAGGCCGCTGCTGCGGGGGAACGGCGCGCGCCTGGTTAAGTACAGCCATCCACCGGGCGGTCGCGCCCTTGCGCCGGCGGGGAAATCCCTTGACTCGGGCAAGATCGCCGGCGGTGGTGGGAAGGGCGCGCGCAATTTCTACCAGCGTTTTATTCGCTAATACCCGGCCGGGCGCAGTGTCCGTGCGCCGAGCGATAGCGTCGCGCTTAAACCACAGCGCTCGAGCAGCAGCGAGCTGACTGCCGCTGCGCAAACTGGAGATGCCCTTCAGATCGCGCCACGTGTGCGGCTGGGGAGCGAAGTCTCCGGAATGTTCTTGGACTATGGCGGAAAATTCCTCTAAAGCCCAGTCCATCTTGTCTTGTTCTGCCAGAATGTCGCGCAGGGCTTCGGCTAGCTCGAGGAGCAGCTCCACATCGAGCGCGGCGTATGCCTTGAGTTCCTCGCTGAGCTGCGGGGCGGACCAGTCGGCGTCGCCGTAGCCCTTTTCCAATTCGACGTCAAAAAGCTCTGCGACCATAGTGCCCAGATTGGGCCGTTCAAATCCCGCGAGCCGCGCCGCCAGTTCCGTGTCAAAGATGGAGCCAGGAAAAAGACCGAGCCACCCGAGACAAGGCAAATCCGAATGGGCGGCGTGAATAATCCACTCCGTGCCGTTGATCACTGGGGCAAGGGCGGCCGTGAGCTCCTCGCGGTGGCCCTCAGGGGCAAAAAGCATCGTGCCCGCGCCGCGGCGGCGAATTTGCACTACGAAGGCTCGATCATCGTAGCGATAGCCGGAGGCGCGCTCGGTATCGATGGCAAAGGGGCCCGTACCCGCGGCGAGGCGGGCTGCGGCAGCGGTGAATTCCTCCGGGGTGGCAAGAACCGGCGGGATGCCCTCGAGCGGCCGGCTGCGCAATTCTGGCATATTAGCGGCCGAGCTCGGTAACGCCCTCAGGGGGTAGTCCGGCAACGTTGGCCAATACCTGGGCAAAGGCCTCCACGTGGGGTGCGAGATCGAGGCCTTCGGCAGTCCACGAAGCGCGCATTTCGATCTGGTAGGCGCGCGGTGGCCCACCGATCTCGCCAAAACGCACGGACGCGGTGGAGGTGACGGTGCCGCCCAAATTGGTGTGGTCGGCCCCTTCCTTTTCCAAGCCTTCATTGAGCCATTGCCACGCCACATCAGGCAAGAGCGGGTCGCCGGCCACGGCATCGTCCATATCCGCCTGAATATAGGCCACAAGGCGCATGGCGCCCTCCCAAGCTTCCTCAGCGCCCGGATCGTGGAGCAGGATGAGGCGGCCAAAGGCGTCGCCCTCTGCATCGGTGGGCACGATATCCGGGTCGTCTTCGTTTCCCACCTCGAGGCCGATTGCGTGGCTAAACGGCGCAAGGCGTTGCGGTGGGCGAATGGAGCCTAGGGTGATCTCAGGGCGCAGGTCGGCCGCGTGCATGGACTCCACTGCTTGGGTGAAAGCGGCGGGGGTAGCTGGCTCGTGGCTTTCCGCCTGCCCGTGCAAAGGGGTGGGGGCGGAGGCCTCGGCGCTGCGTGGGGTGGTCGATTCGGAATTGCTCACGACGTTCAAGCTATAGTTTCGCGGCCTCTAGCTGGGGGAGGCGCGCCGATGCGCGGGCGTGTCGTCCTCCTTAAGGCCGAGAAGTGACAAGGTTTCATATCCAACTTATGATGGATATGTTCGTTAACCCAAAGGCTTCTGCAAAGGAGAACGCAATGGCGAAGCTTGACTACAAGGAACTCAACGCGGTTCAGCAATATTCCCAGCACGCAGTTTTTAAGGTGATCCCGGGCGCGCTCGGCACCGAGCGAGCGGAGATCATCGCCCAAGCGCAGGAGTTCTTTGCCGGCGTGGAAAAGGCCGGAAAGGTAACGGTGCGCGGCATTTACGACCTCACGGCTATGCGCGATTCCGCCGACTTCATGATCTGGTGGCACGCCGAGGAATTCTCTGACCTACAAAAGGTCTTCGGGGATTTCCGCCGCGAGACCACCCTGGGCCAGGTAAGCGAAGTGACCTGGGTGGGCAATGCCTTGCACCGTCCGGCAGAGTTCAATAAGTCCCACCTGCCCTCCTTCATCATGGGCGAGGAGCCCAAGGAGTGGATCTCGGTATACCCCTTCGTGCGCTCTTATGACTGGTACACCATGGAGGATGAAAAGCGCCGCCGCATCCTCATGGAGCACGGTATGCAGGCGCGCGACTACCCCGATGTGCGTGCAAATACCGTCCCAGCCTTTGCCCTGGGTGACTACGAGTGGATTTTGGCCTTCGAGGCGGATGAGCTCCACCGCATCGTCGACCTGATGTACCTGATGCGCTACACCGAGGCCCGCCACCACGTGCGCGAGGAGATTCCTTTCCACACCGGTCGCCGCGTCAAGGACGTAGCAGAGCTCATCGCAGTTCTGCCCTAAAAGTAACGCCGCCCAGCAGTAGCCCTGCTTGGCGACGTCCTCACTTAGCCGCGCCCCGTCACTAGCCTGCACGTTAGGCTGCTGACGGGGCGCGCTTTCTTGTGCATGCCCCCTTAGGCGGTGCCATCTTCTACCGGCTTTTCCTCCAAGTCCAGGCAGATGGAGTTGATGCAATAGCGCAAGTCGGTGGGGGTATCGTAGCCCTCACCCTCAAAGACGTGCCCCAGGTGAGATTCGCAGTTGGCACACAGAACCTCTACGCGGCGCATGCCTAGCGAATTGTCTTCGCGCTCAATGATTTTGTCCCCTGCGAGTGGGGAGAAAAAGGAAGGCCAGCCGCAGTGAGACTCAAACTTTTCCGTAGAGCGGAAAAGCTCCGTTCCACACGCGCGGCAAGAATAGACCCCCTCGGTGGTGGTATTGGTGTACTCGCCTACGTGGGGCGGCTCGGTGCCGGCTTCGCGCAGGACGTAGTATTCCTCGGGACTTAAGCGCTGGCGCCATTCGGTATCGGCAATGAGCTTGAAATCGGTCATGGGCCGAGTCTAAACCGTGCTGCGCGCGGCACGCCACCAGCCGGCAACCGTAGCGAAAATTGCGACGATAAGCAGCGCCCATCCCGCCGTGGCCGTGAAAAAATTCATCCACCGACCAGCATCCGGGTGCGCTGTAGACGCCCAGGAAACGGGAGCCAAATAGAGAAAGGCCGCAAACCACGCACCCGCAGAATGGAAAACCGAACGCTTGAGCACCACGGTAAACATCAATGGGAATAGCCACATGGAGTAATACTGTTGTCCAAGGGAAGACAGGAAGAAGATACCCACCATGATCGCCCCGCTGGTCGTCAGTGCCCACAAGATCGGGTCGGAGTTGCGCCAGCGCAAAAGCCCGAGAATCGCTGCGGCCGAAAGCGCGGCAAATACCAACCACACGGTCCAATACAGTCCCGCGCCAAAGTCAACGTAGGCGTGGAAGCCTGCCCAGGAAGAATTGGCATAGTCACGGGTTTCCGAGAGGTAGGGCAGGAGGTTATCCACAAAGCCGCTAGCGTCCGGCACGAGCGGCCACGCTAGCAGGTTGAGTACTACCGGTACGCTGATGCCGGTCGCGAGACTGCGCCACTGCAGCTTGACCAAGGGCAGGAATAGCAACGGCGCAAATTGCGGCTTAATGACGATGGCCAAGCCAATGACTACGCCTGCCACCCAGCCCATCCATGGGGTGCGCTCGGCGCGCACGAAGGCCCACAAGAACCCGGCCATGCACAGCAAGAGAATGCCGTTGATATTGGTAAATGCGAGCGTATTGGTCACCGATTCGGTGACAAAGGCCAAAGCGATGGATACTGGCCACACTGCCGAAGTAAGTGTGCGGCCCACCGCAAGGGTGAGCACCGCTAGCGCTGCCACGATTGCAGCCGCGTTGGCGACGATGAATAGTCCCCGTGCTAGCGAAAAATCGATGTGTGCTAGCGGTGCGAGCAGTAGCGTGGCTCCCGGGGTATACAGGTACAGCGGGTCAACGTGGTTATAAGCCTGCTCGTAGACCGGCTGGCCAGTGGACATGCGTGCCACAGCGTTATACACGGTGGTGAAATCATCCGTCGGCGTGCCATTGCGCGCGATGATGAACACGCGATGCACAATAAGCAGGATGGCCACGGGCCAGGCGGCGGCATTGATTCGGGAATTCACGGCCCCTTAGTCTACGGCCTAGCGGGCGCGGGAATACCGCAGAAACACCGTCCCATCCTGATCGGCCGCGACATTTTCTAACTGCATGCGGCGATGGGAATGCTCGCCCTTAAAGGTCGCCATGGGAGTTTCCACACCAGTGGATAGATGTGGGTCCAGGGTCAGATACATCTGGTCGATGGCATCGACATCTACCAACTGCCCAATCATTCCTGGCCCGCCCTCGCAGAGCACGCGCTTAAACCCGCGGTCCTTTAAGACGGAAATGTAGTCCTGCGCGGTTCCTTCGCCAGCATCGCAGACTTCCGCGCCTGTGGATTCGATGGTCGCGATGCGCTTTGCGAGCTCTTGATTGTCCCGGCTGCTATGGGGGATCAGGATGATGGGAGGGGTAGTAAAATCCGTGAAGAAGTCCGAGGTGATATCGAAATCAAGGCTGCGGGAAGGCACGGCAATAGGGGCCGGCCGCGAACCATCCCCGTTAGGTTTTACTCCGGAGTAGTCCTCTGCGCGCACCGTTTGCGCACCCACCAACACGACGTCTGCCCAATTACGTAGGGCAGCAAAAAGCTCCCCATCAGTGTCATTTCCCATGTCTTCGGATACATGGTTCATGGTCGCCGATCCTGTTAGCGTGCTGACCATATTTGTGCGGACGGTGAATGCATTACCGGAATCGGGGCCCAATAGCGAAGAGATATCCATGCCTTCCCAGCCTAGTCAAGGCACCAGATGCCCAGCACGGCACAGCGAAGGATAGAACCACAGGAGAGGGGCTTACACCAGGCGGATGAGGATTACGCCGACCAAAATCACTGCAATACCGGCTACCTGGCGCATTGCTACGCGGGCGCCTCGCAGACGATCGATCAGCACGGAGCCCAACATGGAACCAAGAAGGGTTGCCACCACAGTAAGCCCAGCGCCAATCTGCGGCACTAAGGCCGCGTTGCCAAAGACAAACATGGCTCCCAATGTGCCGCCTGTCCACATCCACCAGGGGTTAGCCTTTCCCTCAGGACGCTCAATGCGAGGGCGCCAGCGCAAAACAATATTGAGCATTACGAGCGTGGAAACGCCAATGCTAAAAGACACCAAAGCCGCACTAACGGGCGACCCGGTAATCTGGCCCAGGTGGCCGTTAATGGCGGATTGGCTTGCAGTAAAGCAGCCAAAGACAAAGCCTGCGAGGCGCCAAAGCCACAACGCCATAGCGCTGTCTCCTTGCTTCGTCGGCGCGCCGGGGCTGGCGACGATAGAAATCACTCCACCGAGGACAATTAGTGCCCCAAGGGCGCGAATCAGGGAAAGTGGGGAAGTGGGGGAGGCAAACATCCCAAAGTGGTCGATGACAAGGCCCATCATGATTTGGCCCGCGATGGGAAGGACTACGGTCTGGACCGCACCCAGATGAGGAAACAACAGGATATTTCCAGTAAGCGCAACCACGCCGAGCAGACCACCGAACCAAATCCACAGCGGTTCCCCAAAGGCGCGGGAAATGCCAAACTCGCCGCCGGTGACGGCTGTCGCGATGACAAGCAACGTCATCGTGCCCACGGCAAACGAGATGAGCGAAGAGGAAAACGGCGTGCCAGTAGATGCGCGCAGGCGCGTATTAACCAGGGTCTGAACGGGCAGAACGAGTCCGGCGAAAATGCCTAAGAGAATCCACAACACGTCGGGACACTTTACAGACATATAAAGAAACCCGCCCAAGCTCCTATGGAGGGGAGCGATGGACGGGAAATAGTGGTCCTAACTGGGATTGAACCAGTGACCTTTCCGGTGTGAACGGAACGCTCTCCCACTGAGCTATAGGACCTTGCGGTCGCTAAATCTACACCGCACCAAATTCAAACACCTAATTGGCTGGGCAGGAGTGCGCATCAAGGGGAGGTGGCCTGCGGTCCACTGTCTTGGGAGAATCACACCAGTGTGTTTTGGGATGGCTCGAATGTGAAAAATCGGTGCCAGAAAGAATGCCGCTGGGCTGGGGATTTGGAAACTGGCGCGGAGCACGATAATGTTTCTTCTCGCACCGCAACGGTACAAAGTTTGCGGGGCAATGCGGATGTAGCGCAGTTGGTAGCGCATCACCTTGCCAAGGTGAGGGTCGCGAGTTCGAGTCTCGTCATCCGCTCCACGCTTTTCTAAGGGTTCGCCTGTGAAGAGTGATTCTAAATGAATAGCGCGCGATTAGCTCAGTGGGAGAGCGCTTCCCTGACACGGAAGAGGTCACTGGTTCAATCCCAGTATCGCGCACAAGGACTTTGTCCTAGAAACCGGGCCTGGTTTCGCATGCGGATGTAGCGCAGTTGGTAGCGCATCACCTTGCCAAGGTGAGGGTCGCGAGTTCGAGTCTCGTCATCCGCTCCAGCACTGTATTGTGTGAGGCGGTATCGCCACGGTGGAATGGCCGAGTGGTGAGGCAACGGTCTGCAAAACCGTGCACACGGGTTCGATTCCCGTTTCCACCTCAACTTCTTAATGCCTTCGGGCATTAAGCGCGATTAGCTCAGTGGGAGAGCGCTTCCCTGACACGGAAGAGGTCACTGGTTCAATCCCAGTATCGCGCACGAGAGTCCTCTTTGGGACTCTGCAACAAACTCCGGTTTGTTATGCGGATGTAGCGCAGTTGGTAGCGCATCACCTTGCCAAGGTGAGGGTCGCGAGTTCGAGTCTCGTCATCCGCTCAGGTGAGCCGCCCTAGAAATAGGGTGGCTTTTCGCATGTCTAGCTAGGATCGCAGGGTGACCAGCTGTTAGTTGCAGTAGCCACAGTGGAAGGGGTAGCGATGTCACGCAATGTTTTAGTTCCGCTACTGGTGGGTGCCTCAGGCTGCCTGTCACTCTTGGTAGGAAGCGCACTATTTGCTGTGGGGCTATCGGAGGCGGATATCGGTGGCAATTCCGGTAACGCGATTTGGCCCTGCGCTCTCATCGTTGCAGGTACGGTTTCGATAGTCACTGCCTTGATGCTGACTGGTCCTGCATTTGAAAGCAGGCGGCTGGGGAATGCTGAGGGAGCCAGCTCCAATCATTGAGTTGACATTCCTTAAATAGTGATAAATGCCTCTTTTTATTCAAGGCAGGGAACTTGTGCGCACTACAGCCCGACATATGACTCGACGCGCTGCTTATCGCGATTGCCGCTCCGGCAAACCGCGCGGCTAGTATGTCTGACAATTCAACTTGTGCATTTTCAACACAAAAGGAGCTATCTATGGGCTACCGCGTACCTTGGCTGCGCCGCACGGCGGCAGCAGTCGGCACTGCATCACTGGTTTTGGGCGGGTCGATGCCGGCCGCCTTCGCGCACGATTCCGTTATTGGCGGTTCGGTCAAAGACGGCGACCAACTCGACGAGTTTCCGAAGGAAATCACCCTCGAGTTTTCTGGTATCCCCAAAGAAGACTTCAATACCTTTGCCGTGACCAACGCGGATACTGGTGAGAAACTCTTTAGCCAGGAACCAAAGCTCCATGAGCGGGATCTCACCATTGAAACCCCAGCGGATATCCATCCTGGGCCGGGTAATTACCAGGTGGGTTTCCAGATCACGTCTTCGGACGGACACGCTACCCGCGGGGGAGTGGAATTTTCCGTCAAGGGTGACTCCACCGAGAGCACCGAGGCGGCTGAAGCTGATTCGGCGTCCCAGGATGGCGATGAGGGCCTACCGACCGCGCTGAAAATCATCCTGGGTGTGGGCGGCGTTTTGGCAATTGCCGCAGTAGTCGCCCTATTTATTGGCAAGTCTCGTCGCATTGACTCGGAAGGTGAAAAATAATGTCCAAGATCGTGAATCTCGCCGTTGCGGGTCTGACTGTAGCCAGTCTCGCCCTGGCCGGGTGCTCCCCACAGAACCAAAATGACTCCACCGAGTCGAAGGCGGATGCCACCACCAGCGCGGCGGAGAAGTCCTCCTCCGCCGCAGCCGAGGACCTAACCTTCGAAGATGCCGTCGTGCGCGCCAATGAGGACAAGGACATGACTGCCATTTTTGGCACCTTGGTGAACCACACCGATAAGGACATTGCCATCACCGGATTTTCCACCAGCCTTAACGCCAAGGTGAATCAGATCCATGAGACTGTCGACGGCAAGATGCAAGAAATGTCGAGCCCGTTGGTAGTTAAAGCCGGCGAGTCCCACGAACTGGCACCAGGCGGTGACCACTTCATGCTCATGGAAATGGAAAACCACATCGCTCCCGGCGAATCCCTTGACCTCACGGTGAAACTGGAAGGCGGCGAAGAGCTCGATCTGGGCGAGATTCAAACGCGCAGCATGCCCGCGGGCGATGAGGACTATGGCGATATGGAAGGCCACGATATGTCCCACATGGAGCACGGGGATATGGAGCACAACATGAAGGGCCACGACCACTAGTCATGTCGGAATTCAGCAGAAGGGGATTTCTTACCGGCGCTGCGGTATCGACTAGCGCCTTCGCGTTGGCAGGCTGCAATAACCAGGGTTCTTCCCCGGGTGCTGAGGCCCAGGAGCAGCCTGCGCTTGCCGACGCCCTCGTGGCCTTCGATGGCGACCATCAAGCGGGTATCGCTACCGCAGCGCAGGCCCACCTGAATTTGGTGGGGTTTGACCTTAAAAGGGGCGTCGACAAGCGGGGGTTTGCCAGCCTGATGAAATTGTGGACCGAGGACGCCCGGGCACTGTGTACGGGGGAGGCGCCGCTAGGCACCCTGGAGCCGGAAATGGTTGAACAGCCCGCCAACTTGACCATCACCTGTGGTCTAGGCCAGAAGGTTTTCTCCCTGCTCGGCGTGGAGAAACCACACTGGCTGGGAGATGTGCGTTCCTTTAAGCGTGATGAGCTGCAACGACAATGGGGACAAAGCGATATAGTCCTCCAGATTTGCTGCGATGATCCGCTGATGAACACTTATGCGCTGCGCCACATGGTGCGAGCCGGCGAACACTATGCCAGCGTGAAGTGGCTTCAGCAAGGATTTATTAATGCCTTTGGCAGCCACGAAAAGGGCGCTACCGCGCGCAATATGTTCGGGCAAAAGGACGGAACCGTTAATCCGCGCAGCGAGGAAGATTTTGCAGCCCAAGTGTGGATCGATGAAGGGCCGAAGTGGGCGCAAGGGGGAACGGCGATGGTAGTGCGTCGCATTCGCATGAACGTGGATACGTGGGAGAAGCTGGATCGCTCCTCCCGCGAAAATGCGGTGGGCCGCAAGCTTGACACCGGCGCCCCGCTTACCGGTGAAGAAGAATTTGATGCTGCAGATTTCGATACGGTAGATGACTACGGCTTGCCGGTAATTGATAAAAACTCGCACATGGCCGTGGCCGCGCCACCTGCTGATCATCCGGAGCAACGCATCCTGCGCCGGCCGTATAACTATGAGCTGGCCCCCGATGGCAAGGATGGGCAGCTTTCCAATATCGGCCAGGTTTTCATCTGCTACCAGCAGGATCCTACCAAGCAATTCGAGCCTATCCAGGCCCGTTTGGATAAATCTGACCTGATGAATGAGTGGCTGACCCATATTGGCTCCGCTATGTATTTCTGCCCGCCGGGCACCCGCGATGCCGATGGGCGTGAATCATGGTGGGCGAAATCGCTTTGCGAGCATGCAGGGTTGTAGAATAGCTATCCGTAAATTTAAATAGCGGACGCGGCCAGGTATGCCGCCGACGCACGAGCGCATAAAGGAGCGCAATTATGGCGGAACTCATCCCCGCAGTACCGGTCAATTACGATTCCTTCACCGTGCCCGCCGGCCAGGCCGTGGGCGCAGCAATGCGAGAGCTCAATCTTCCCAATAAGGGCCCTGAGGCTGTCGTAGTCGTTCGCGGTGAGGACGGCACTCTCTTTGATTTGTCGCACACCCCAGACACGGAGTCCACCTTTACCCCGGTTGCCGCCAGCGAGGAAGACGGCCGCGCCGTCATCCGCCACTCCTGTGGCCACGTTATGGCCCAGGCCGTGCAGGCCGAATTCCCCGGCACTAAGCTGGGCATCGGCCCGGCCATTGAGAATGGCTTCTACTTCGATTTCCAGACCGCCGAGCCTTTCACGCCGGAAGATCTCAAGGCGATTGAAAAGCGCATGAAGAAGATCATCAAGGGCGGCCAGCGTTTCGAGCGCCACGTCTATGAATCCGCGGAGGAAGCGGAAAAGGCCCTCGCCGAGGAGCCTTTCAAGCTTGAGCTGGTCCAAGACAAGGGCAACGTTGACCCTGACTCCGACGAGGCCGCAGAAGTCGGTTCCGGCGATCTCACCCATTATGACAACATCAACCCGCGCACCGGGGACGTAGAGTGGTTCGATCTCTGTCGCGGACCGCACGTGCCGACCACCAAGTACATCCCGGCTTTCACGCTGACCCGTTCTTCAGCTGCCTACTGGCGCGGTGACCAGTCCAAGGCTGGCCTGCAGCGCATTTACGGCACCGCTTTTGAGTCCAAGGAGGCGCTGGAGGCCTACCAAACCATGGTGGAAGAGGCTGAAAAGCGCGACCACCGCCGCCTGGGTCAGGAACTAGATCTCTTCTCCTTCCCGGATGAGATTGGCTCCGGCTTCCCGGTATTCCACCCGAATGGCGCGACCGTGCGCATGGAGATGGAAAACCACTCTCGCAACCGCCACGTCCAGGCTGGGTACTCCTTTGTTAATACCCCGCATATCACCAAGGGTGACCTATTCAAGAAGTCTGGCCACCTGGACTTCTACGCCGACGGTATGTTCCCACCGATGCAGCTCGATGGCGAGTATGACGAAGAGGGCAATACCGTCAAGGAGCCGCAGGACTACTACGCCAAGCCCATGAACTGCCCGATGCACAACCTGATTTTTGCATCCCGTGGCCGTTCCTACCGCGAGCTCCCGCTTCGTCTATTTGAGTTCGGTACCGTCTACCGCTACGAAAAGTCTGGCGTGGTCCACGGCCTGACCCGTGCCCGCGGCTTTACCCAGGACGATGCCCACATCTACTGCACCGAAGAGCAGCTGGAAGAAGAGCTAACCAAGGTCCTCGACTTCATCATTTCCTTGCTGAAGGACTACGGCCTGTCTGACTTCTACCTGGAGCTTTCCACCAAGGACCCGAATAAGTTCGTCGGTTCCGATGAGATCTGGGAGCGCTCTACGTCTATCCTGCAGTCGGTCGCAGAAAAGTCCGGCTTGGAGCTGGTTCCGGATCCCGCAGGTGCAGCCTTCTACGGCCCGAAGATTTCTGTGCAGGCGCGCGACGCCATCGGCCGTACCTGGCAGATGTCTACCGTGCAGTTGGACTTCAACCTGCCGGAGCGCTTCGAGCTGGAATACACCGCGTCGGACGGCACTAAGAAGCGCCCAATCATGATTCACCGTGCGCTCTTCGGCTCCATCGAGCGATTCTTTGGCGTCCTGCTGGAGCACTACGCCGGCGCCTTCCCAGCATGGCTAGCACCGCACCAAGTGGTGGGCATTCCGGTGGCTGACGAATTCTCCCCGCACCTCGAAGAGGTTGCCACCCAGCTGCGTCAGAAGGGTATCCGCGCCGATGTGGATACCTCTGATGACCGCATGCAGAAGAAGATTCGCAACCACACCACCGGTAAGGTTCCGTTCATGCTGGTGGCTGGCGCGCGCGACGTAGAAGCTGATGCCGTATCCTTCCGCTTTCTCGATGGCACCCAGGTCAATGGTGTGCCGGTAAAGGAAGCCGTGGAGCTCATCGCCGCATGGGTAGCAGAGCGTAACAACGAGCAGCCGACCGAAGAGCTCATCAGTGCCCGACGCTAAAGAGACAAACGAAACCGACAGCTCCGCCGTCGCTGAAAGCCAAGCTGCGGTGGAGACCTTCGTTGACTCAGGTGCTGGCGAGCCGGACCGTCTTGAGCGGTTATGGGCGCCTTATCGCATGGCCTATATTGCCAAGCGCTCTAAAGACCCCTTCGTGGAAGCCCCGAAGGGCAGCGATGAGGACGGGCTCATTATTGCTCGCGGCAAGACCGTCTATGCATTGTTGAACCTGTTTCCGTACAACGCCGGGCACCTCATGGTGGTGCCGTATCGCAAGGAATCGCAGCTGGAGAACCTTACGCAAGAGGAATCTCAGGAGTTGATGGCCTTCGCGCAAAAGGCGGTTCGAGTGCTCAAACGAGTCTCACACCCAGAAGCCATCAACGTAGGACTCAACCTGGGTCGTGCTTCGGGCGGCTCGGTAGGAGACCACCTGCACCTGCATGTGGTGCCAAGGTGGCCCGGGGATAGTAACTTTATGACTGTCCTCGATGGGACTAAGGTATTACCGCAGCTTCTGCAGGATACGCGCCGCGTGCTGGCAGAAGGATGGCGCGAGATGGAAGAGGAGGATTCGCGTGCTTAGCGTGCATGGGCGAAAGCCCGCCGCCGTGGTGGTGGAACCTATAGCCAAGGCCTTTTTAAAGCTGGGCCTGACCCCGAATGTGGTCACGGTTGTGGGTACCATCGTCACCATTGCGATTTCGGTGATCCTTATTCCTACCGGCCACCTCTTTTTCGCTGCGGTCCTGTCCGGTCTCTTCGCCGCTTTCGACATGCTCGACGGCACCATGGCGCGCCTGAGCGGCAAGGCCACTGCCTTTGGTGCGACCTTGGATGCGTCCTGTGATCGCATCACCGATGGCGCATTGTTCAGTGCTATTGCATGGTGGCTGATTTATTCTGCGGATTCTTCCCGCATCACGGTCATTGCCTGCTTTGTCACCTTGGTATGTTCCCAGGTCATTTCCTATATCAAGGCTAGGGGAGAAGCGTCCGGATTCAAGATGGTCGGCGGCCTTATCGAGCGTCCCGAGCGGCTTATTTTGGCCCTGGGCGGCATCGGCCTCGAGGGCCTCGGCGTACCGCATGCCATTGAGGTTGCGCTGTGGATCTTGGCCGTGGGCTCCGTCTTTACCGTGTGCCAACGTATGGTTATCGCCGCCCGCCAGGAGCAGCAGTAGCTCATACTGCACCACCTAAAACCAGGAGGTTGTAACACCATGTGGGACAAAGAAGACCTCTCCGCGGCGGGTTACCTCGCGGGGTGGAAGGTGGTGCGCCGTCTGCCCGAGCCCATCGCGCGCACGCTTTTTCGCTGGGGTGCGGACTACGCAAGCGGCAACGGTCGCGGAATGGAGGGCTTGCGCCGCAACCTGGCGCGCGTGGTAGGCCCAGAAAACGTTACCCGCGCGTTGGTGCGCGATTCCGTGCGCTCCTATATGCGCTATTGGATGGAGGCCTTCCGCCTGCCAGCCATCCACGGTGATGCCGGGCTGCATGAGCGCTTGCTCAGTGGCTTGGAAGGCCTCGAGCATTTTGATGCTTCGGCTCAATCCGGGCGCGGCACCATTTTGGCGTTGCCGCATTCCGGGAATTGGGATATGGCGGGCGTCTTCCTCGTTGGCCATTATGGGCAGTTCACCACCGTTGCGGAGCGCCTTAAGCCCGCAGTGCTTTTCGACGCCTTTGTGGACTACCGCGAAACCCTTGGCTTTGAGGTTCTTCCCCTCACCGGCGGCGAATCCTCGCCTTTTGCCCGCCTCAAAGAGGTGCTGGAAGCCGGTGGCGTGGTCTGCCTGCTGGCTGAGCGCGACCTGACCCGAAGCGGCGTTACCGTGGATTTCATGGGGGAAAAGGCCAATATGGCCGCCGGTCCCGCACAGCTTGCTATAGAGACCGGCGCCGCCCTGCACGTGGTGCACTCGTGGTTTGAGGGCGAGGGCTGGGGGCTCTCTGTGTCTCCTGAGCTCGAGGTAACGGACCTGCAGGAGACAACTCAGCGCATGGCCGATGGCTTCGCCGCCAATATCCGCCGCCACCCGGAGGATTGGCATATGCTGCAGCCGCAGTGGAATGTGGACATAGAGAGGCGTCGGCAAGCGCGGGCGGGCAAAGAAGCCCGCAATGCCCGCCACACCGGGCCATCGCAGGAAGGGGAGAGCTAGTGCGCATAGGAATCGTGTGCCCCTATTCCTTCGATGAACCAGGTGGAGTTCAAGCCCATATCCTTGATCTAGCCACAGTTTTCATTGAGCAAGGGCACCACGTTCAGGTCATTGGCCCCGCTGCGGAATCCACCCAGCTGCCAGATTTCGTAGTCAAGGGAGGGCCGGCTTTCCCCATCGCGTATAACGGTTCGGTGGCGCGCCTGTCCGTGGGACCCCACGTAACACGCAAGGTAAAGCAATTCATCAAGCAGGGCGACTTCGATGTCTTGCACATCCATGAGCCTAACTCCCCGAGCTTTTCCATGACCGCGCTGGCCGTGGCCCAAGGCCCACTGGTGGCGACCTATCACGCCTCTGCATCGAGCTCCCTGGTGCTGACTCTGGCCAAACCATTCCTCGTTCCCTTCTTGGAAAAGATCCGCGGCGGCATCGCGGTATCCGATATGGCGCGGCGGTGGCAGGTGGAGCAATTGGGCGGCGACCCGGTGCTCATTCCCAACGGCGTGGATACATCGGTCTACGCGCAGGCTCGGCGCCGCAGCCCGGCCAAAGCCCCCGGCGATCCCTTGGAAGTTGTCTTCTTGGGACGGTTGGATGAACCGCGCAAGGGCCTCGATATCCTGCTGAGCGCGCTGCGCCAAGTACACCACGATATCCGCGTGACCATCATGGGCGGCGGCCGCGCCCGCGAGGTTGAGGGCGTGGATTTTGTCGGCCGGGTCAGTGACGCCGAAAAGGCAGAAATCCTGGGCCGTGCCGATGTCTACGTGGCCCCAAATACTGGTGGCGAAAGCTTCGGAATCGTGCTCGTAGAGGCTATGGCGGCCGGCGCGGCTGTTGTTGCTTCTGACCTCGAGGCTTTCCGTGCGGTGTGCAATGCCGATTCCGACGAGGTTGCCGGCGCACTCTTTCGCAATAAAGACAGCGAGGATCTGGCACGCGTCCTCAACGAGGTGCTCGATGATGCCGAGTATCGGGCCCAGTTGGTGCGCAATGGCGTCCAACGCGCCAGCACCTATGACTGGGACCATGTAGCGGCGGCCGTGATGCAGGTCTACGAGACTGTCCAAGACGGTACCAAGGTGAGGGCAAAGCGTTGATGGCCATTGAAATTGCCCTAGCCCTCTTCCTACTTATCGTCGTAGGTTTGTGGGCGCTTTTTACCGCCCAGCGACTTAACTCGCTGCACATCCGCACTGATGCCTCGCTTGCCCAGCTGCAGGCGGCACTAGACCGCAGGGCAGCGGTGACAGCGGCCGTCGCACCAGAGCTCGCGGCGCTAGCTCAGCGAGCAGAGTCTACCGAGCTCTATCAAGGACACTTCGAACCGCGCACGATGGCCGAGCGGGAACTATCTGCCGCCATAGTGAGGGAGTTTCCCGCGGACCGTCGCCCTGCCGCGCTTGCCGACGCCGAGGGCCGCATCCAACTTGCCCACCGCTTCTATAACGAGGCGGTCAGCGACACTCGCGCGCTGCGTTTGCGCCCTGCGGTACGCCTCTTTCATCTGGGTGGCACCGCGAAGCTGCCGGAATATTTTGACTATATGTTGGCCGAGTAGCCAGCAGTTCTACCTCAATTTCAGGACGCAAGTGCGTGCCGGCCGCGTCGGCGGCGGAATACCGGCTTCGCCTCGGTGCTGGCGGCCGGGTCTTCCTCCGGGGCGTTAGGCGCTTGCTGCTGCATCTGCGCCTGCTCGATCTTCGAAGCCAGAGCCACCTCGACTGCAAACCAGACAAGTCCGATGATGGCCATGACGACGATAAGGATATTGCGGGCTACCAATAGGTAGACGGCGAACATGTTCTCGCCCACGTGGTTCCAGATGTAGTCATAGTTGAATGGGTAGACCAAGGTGCCCAGCACGGCGGCGATAATGGTGCAGGACGCTAACAAGGCTTGGAATATCCGCAAGGGGGCGAATTCTTGCGGAAGGCGCTGGCGGATCACCACGGCAAGCAAGGGGCCCAGCCAGACGATGTATTGCGGGGAGAAAACCTTATTCGTCGCGATAAGAAGCAGGACCGTAACGGTAAAAAACGCCATGGTTGTGCGGGTGGTCCATCCGCCGGTGCACAGCCGGTACAGCGCCCAGCCCACTGCGAAGACGAGCATGGCAATGGTGGCAATAGTGCTCCACGTCATTGCGGTATCTACGCCAGGCCCGGAAATCTCAAAGCTCTTGGACGGGGCGTAGCCCAGGTGCCAGCGCCCTGGAGTGCGATGTGCCTGCAGCAGCAGGAACGTCGCCGGGATGGACTCCAACTGGAGACCGCGCACGCCCTGATAGTTCAGCGGTGAAAGCAGGCGCTCGGTACCAGAGGCAGCAATCGTGACGGTGCAGACTGCGACGATGGTGCAGAAAAACGCGAGTAGGCGCTGCCAGGTTGCGGATCTGTTGAAGCGGCCCACCAGGCCGGCAGCGAGGACTCCTGGCCATAGCTTCATCGTGGTGGCAAAACCCAGTACCGCCGAGGCGATGAGCGGGCGGGTAGCTAGAAGGGCAGCTGCCCCGGCCACGGCTAGGGCGGGGAATATATCGAGACGCCACACAAAGGTGTGGCCAGCTGCGGTGCCAAAGAGGACCCAGAACCAGGCGGCCTGGAAACTGCGCGGTTGAGTCGCGTGGTGACGCAGAAGGAGGGCTAAAAAGGCGGCGTCCACTAGCAGGGTCATGATGGTGAAGCCGATATAGAATGCGGTGATATTCTCACCGGTCAGCCAGCCCAAGACCACCGTGGGCCAGGTGCCCGAGTGAGGGTATTCGGTCATCATCGTCGGGTCGTCGCCAAAGAGTCCGGCAAAATAGTATGCGACATCGCCCCTGGGATTGTGGTCAATCTTGAGTAGGTAAATAAGGACCAGGCGGGCGATGACCCACCCAATCCATACTGCTGGAACAGAAGCGATGCGTTTCACTCGAAAGACTTTATTCAATGCGCGCTTACTTCGGTAGCGGACATAGTTTCTTCTAGAAAATTCCTCTACTTTTGCGCCCAGAAGTGGGGGGACGAATTGGAAAAACCAACTGTCGGCTCGTCCGGTGAGTAGTGTGGTCAGCAAACGCTGGCAGAAGTGACGTAGAGCATAGGGAGCGTGCAGATGCCATCCATTCGCGAGGTCTTGGCTGTCGAGGAAACGAAAACGGCCGATGTCTTTACAGGCCCTGCTGTGGAGTCGCGGATTGAGCGTACCTTTGGCGGGCAGATTGCTGCGCAAGCAGTGGCCGCAGCCCAGCGCACTGTGTCTGGCAAAGACATCCACTCCCTGCATGGTTACTTTGTAGGCCCTGGCGATGTGAGCCGGCCAATTGAAATCCGGGTCGAACGCATTCGGGAGGGGAAATCATTCGCCAACCGGCAGGTACGCGTCTACCAGGGTGACGTGCTCCTGTTTACCCTCATGGCTAGTTTTCACCGCGACGGCGACTGTGGCCCGCAGCATCAGGACGCCGCGCCGAAGGTGCCATGGCCCGATGAGGTAGCTCGGATGGGCGGTGGTGCCCCGTATTCCACCCGGATCATCCTCAAAGAGTGGGAGGAGTGGGATATTCGCCTCGTGCCAGAAGAAGGACGCGATCCGGTGGCTGCAGAGCGCACCGGTGCAGGCTATCGGCATATTTGGTTCCGCAATACTGGCAGACTGCCTGCGGATTCTTCCTTCCATTGTGCGGCGCTGACCTTTATGTCTGATATGACGCTGATTCGCTCGGCCCTGATTCCGCATCAGGGAGAGAAAGTGCAATTGGCCAGCCTTGATCATGCGATATGGTTCCTGCGCCCATTCCGCGTGGATGAGTGGTTGCTATATGAGCAGGTATCACCCACGGCGTCGAATGCGACGGCGGTTGCGCGTGGCAAGATTTTTACCGAGCATGGTGAATTGGTGGCGTTGGTGAATCAAGAGGGGCTTACACGTTACTTAGATGAAAATTTGGGCAGCGGCTCTGCCCATGGCAATTGGCACAACGTATAAGAACGTCCCGCTTATAAGGGGGTCGCTTTCACGCATTCGTGCAGCACACGTATAATTGCCACCAGTTTCAGCACCCGATTAGAAAGGGACTACATGTCAGGCCACTCGAAATGGGCAACTACCAAGCATAAGAAGGCTGCCAACGATGCCAAGCGTGGCAAGGAATTTGCCAAGCTGATCAAGAACATCGAAGTGGCGGCTCGTACCGGCGGTGGTGACCCAGCGGCTAACCCAACCCTTGATGACATGATCAAGAAGGCCAAGAAGGCCTCCGTCCCCAATGACAACATTGAGCGTGCTCGCAAGCGCGGTTCCGGTGAAGAGGCCGGCGGCGCCGATTGGGAAACCATCATGTACGAGGGCTACGGCCCCAACGGCGTAGCCATGCTCATTGAGTGCCTTACGGATAACCGCAACCGTGCGGCGACCGACGTGCGCACTGCGATGTCCAAGAACGGCGGCAACCTGGGTGAGTCCGGCTCTGTGGCCTACATGTTCACCCGTACCGGCTACGTCTTGGTAGAAAAGGGCGAGCTGACGGAGGATGACGTCTTGATGGCCGTGCTGGAAGCAGGCGCGGAAGAGGTCAAGGACCAGGGCGAGAAGTTTGAGATTGTTTGCGCGCCGACGGACGTGCAGGCAGTCAAGGACGCGCTCAAGGACGCCGATATTCAGGTCGATGACTCCGACAATGACTTCCGTGCATCTGTCGAGGTACCGCTGGAGGCCAATGACGCCAAGAAGATTTTCCGCCTCATCGACGCCTTGGAAGACTCCGACGATGTGCAAAACGTCTACACCAATATGGATCTCTCCGATGAGGTTCTAGCTGAGCTGAACGAGGACTAACCACCTCGCCGCAAGGACGGCTCTTAGCGCCGGTAGCGCTCCGTGGGTATAGCCCAGGAGACGTTGCCGGCGCTTCGTTATGCGACAGTTGGATGCTACGCTTGTAGAACACCTGTGTGTAGTCCATAATGGGGCAGTAGGCGGTGCACAGTGATGCCGACATGACAATGGGGGAGAGATGAACCTAGAAGGAATGCGCGTGATGGGCATTGACCCAGGCTTGACGCGCTGCGGACTTTCCGTGGTTCAGGCTGGTCGTGGCCGAGCAATCCTTCCCGTTTCTGTCGGCGTGGTGCGCACCCCTAGCGATAAGGATTTGACGGAGCGCCTCCTGCGCCTTTCGGTGGCGGCGAAAGAGTGGATGGATGACTATTCGCCAGATGTGGTTGCGATCGAGCGCGTCTTCGAACGCGGTCAGGTGTCCACAGTCATGCAAACGGCCCATGTAGTTGGTGTGCTGGTGCTAGCTGCCGCCGAACGCGATATTCCGGTCTACATGTACACCCCGTCCGAGGTGAAAAAGGCCATCTCTGGAAACGGGCGCGCAGATAAGAAGCAGATGACCACCATGATTACCCGTATTCTGGGGTTGACTGAACCGCCCAAGCCCGCCGACGCCGCCGATGCCCTTGCGTTGGCAGTGTGCCACTGCTGGCGTGCCCCGGCCATTGTGCGGATGGACCATACCGGCCTCGGGCTTGGAGCTAAGACCAGCGGCGTGCGCGGGCAAGGCAAGAAGCGCTAGGGAATTTTACTGAGAGTGGAAGGATAGGAAGCCAATGATTGCTGCACTGCGTGGAGAGGTAATCCATATTGGACTCGACCATGGGGTTATCGACTGTGCAGGTGTGGGGTACAAGTTTTTAGCTACCCCAAAAACGCTGGGCACCTTGCGCCGCGGAGAACAAGCCACGGTTCTTACTAACTTGGTGGTCAAGGAAGATTCTTTGACTCTCTATGGCTTTAGCGCTGATGAAGACCGCGAGATGTTCCACGTGCTGCAATCCGTGTCCGGCCTAGGGCCTAAACTTGCCTTGGCGGCGCTGTCGGTAATGGGGGCAGGGGAGCTTGCTGCGGCAATTGGCGCGGAAGATGTGAAGGCGCTGCAGTCTATCCCGGGCGTCGGCAAGCGTATGGCCCAACGCTTGGCGCTGGAGCTGAAAGATAAGGTAGCGGCCTTTGCGCCAAGCGAGCCCGCCGCCGCAGGCTCCGTTGATACTGCCGTCGCGCCGAACGGTGGTGCCGTGATAGACAGCGTGACTGAGGCACTCATTGGCCTTGGGTTTACCGATAAGGGAGCGCGCCCCGTGGTGGAATCCGCCTACG
The DNA here is from genome assembly GCF_022347385.1 of Corynebacterium tuberculostearicum. Classification (GTDB taxonomy): domain Bacteria; phylum Actinomycetota; class Actinomycetes; order Mycobacteriales; family Mycobacteriaceae; genus Corynebacterium; species Corynebacterium tuberculostearicum_M. The sequence goes on along the minus strand of NZ_JAKRDT010000005.1, from coordinate 120,065 downwards.
CGGACAATCCCGATGCCGATACGTCCACTCTCTTGCGTGCAGCGCTGGCGCAGCTGGGCAAGAAGAAATAACCGGCAGGAAGGCTGAAGAATCATGTCCGATATTGAGCGCACCGAGTTCAATCTCCCTGAGGGCGTCGACGCGGCGCACGCCACCCAGCGCAATAGCGATGTGGATGCCACCGCACACTCCGAGGAGCATGATATTGAACGCTCCTTGCGTCCCAAGTCGCTCGAGGAGTTTATCGGCCAACCCAAGGTGCGCGAGCAGCTCTCCCTTGTGCTCAAAGGCGCTAAGAACCGTGGGGTAACGCCCGACCACGTCTTGCTTTCGGGGCCGCCGGGCCTGGGCAAGACCACTATGGCGATGATTATTTCCCAGGAGCTGGGCACCTCGCTGCGTATGACTTCCGGGCCGGCTTTGGAGCGCGCCGGTGATTTGGCCGCAATGCTTTCTAACCTGATGGAAGGCGATGTCTTGTTCATCGATGAGATCCACCGTATTGCCCGGCCAGCAGAAGAAATGCTGTACATGGCAATGGAGGACTTCCGCATTGACGTCATTGTGGGCAAGGGGCCTGGTGCTACTTCTATTCCGCTAGAGATTCCGCCTTTTACCTTGGTTGGCGCGACCACGCGTGCCGGCATGCTCACGGGCCCATTGCGCGACCGCTTCGGTTTCACCGCGCAGATGGAGTACTACGACACGGCCGATCTCACCCAGGTGATCAAGCGCGCCGCCCACATCTTGGACGTGGAAATTGACCACGATGCGGCGGTAGAAATTGGCTCTCGGTCGCGCGGAACCCCGCGTATTGCTAACCGTTTGCTGCGCCGCGTGCGTGACTATGCCGAGGTCAATGGCACCGGCCTGATTGATCTCAGCGCGGCCCAGGGAGCGCTCGGAGTCTTTGACGTAGATGACATGGGACTTGACCGCCTCGACCGGGCGGTGCTCAATGCCTTGATTAAGGGGCACGGCGGTGGACCGGTTGGCGTGAGCACGCTGGCCATCGCAGTGGGCGAGGAGCCCTCGACGGTCGAGGAGGTGTGTGAGCCTTACCTGGTGCGTGCCGGGATGGTTGCGCGCACTGGACGCGGCCGTGTAGCTACCGCTGCAGCATGGCGACACCTGGGGCTTACCCCGCCGGAGGGCGCGGCCGGGCTGTTTTAATTCAAGGGCTAGCCTGCTTGGCGACGCACCCTGGGGTTCCTGTGTGCACCGCCGTCTGGCACACTAGGGTGCTATGGAAATCATCATTCTCATCATTATTGGCATCCTCTTCGTCGTTCCCTCGTTTATGGCCATGCGAAAGCAGCGCCAGCGCCAAAATGAGATGCAGGCCCTCCAGAATTCCCTGCAGCCGGGCGACGCCATCGTTACGGCGGGCGGCGTGCACGGCGTGGTGCGCAGCACCAGCGACAAGGATGTGGATTTAGAAATCGCGCCTGGCGTGGTGGTTACTTTTGACAAGATGGCCGTGATTCGCACCGAACAAGAGGCCAATAACCTGTCTCGTCCCGCTGCTGGGGAAGAGAAGAATGATGCGGCAGATGACCTGCCAGATGAGAAATATCCTCCGTTTGACGGCCAGGAGAAGAAATAGCCCGCCATTTCCTAAGAGTTTCCTTAACGTTTGCTAGGTAGGTGGGACCTTCGCGGAGCGTAGACCCCGTCACACTTTGGGCCTTTTCCGGCCCTCGTTAAGGAAAACTCAGCCTGATGACGTACGATTGTGCGTTGTTGACGTGCCTGCGCCGTATGGCGGGGCCGTATTTAATGTTTAAACACCCTGTTATAAGCAGCACAGGAGATTATCGTTGTCCGCAAAATCCCGTGGCGCTATGAAAAATAGCAAACGCCAATGGCCGAAGCGCGCGATCGCGCTCTTCGTTCTCATTGTGGTTGTTATCTATGCGCTTATCTTTTTAACTGGTAGCCGTCAAAGCACCCCAAAGCTTGGCATCGACTTGCAGGGCGGTACCCGCGTAACGCTGGCGCCGCAAGGCGAGGAACCCACCCAAGACCAACTCAAGCAAGCACGCAACATTTTGGAACAGCGTGTTAACGGCATGGGTGTTTCCGGTTCTGAGGTTGTCATCAACGGCAATACCCTGGTCATTACCGTGCCAGGTGAAGACGCCTCCCAGGCACAGGCCGTGGGCCAGACCTCGCAGCTGTTCTTCCGTCCGGTGGCTAAGCCCTCCATGCCGGATATGGAAAAGCTCAATAAGGTGCTGGAAGATATGGCCAATCGCTGGGTGAAGTACGACGTACTGAGCGCAGACGAGGCCAATAAGCAGATGGAGCAGATGACCCAGGCCATCGCTCAGCAAGAAGCGCAGATGACTGGCAAGGAGCCAAAGAAACAGAAGGCTCCTAAGGTCAGCGCCAAGCCGCTTGAGGAGCCAAGCAACTCCATCGAGCAGACTAAGCGCCGTGATGAAGTCACGGAGATGCTGCTGAAGGATCGTCAGTCCGAGGACCCGACCACCCAGGCTGCAGCCTCCGCGCTGATGACTTGCCAGGGCAGCACCGATCCACTGGCCGGCGCCGATGATCCTGCCAAGCCATTTGTTACTTGTGACTACTCCAACGGCAACCCGTACGTTTTGGAGCCAGCACCGCTTCTCAATGGCATCAAGGACGAAAACGGAACCCGCCTCACCGGTAACGAGATCGATACCAATTCTCCGATCGAAGGCGGCCTGAACGGTCAGTCCGGCCAGATGGAAATCAACTTCTCCTTCAAGACCGGTGATGGCCCGAACGGTTCTCAGACCTGGGCAGACCTGACGCAGGAACACCTCAAGGACCAGGTAGCCATCACCCTTGACTCTGGCGTTATTTCCGCACCGGTCATTCAGGGAGCAACTCCAGTCGGTTCTGCTACCTCCATTACTGGTGACTTTAGCCAGGAAGAGGCACAAAACCTGGCTAATAACCTGAAGTATGGCGCACTGCCGTTGTCCTTCGCCGGTGAAAATGGCGAGCCGGGTGGCACCGTAGAGTCCATCCCGCCAACACTGGGTAAGGCCGCTCTGCAGGCCGGCCTCATTGCAGGCCTTGTTGGCCTGGTACTCGTGATGGCCTACTCGCTGTACTACTTCCGCGCGCTGGCCGGCGTATCCCTCATCTTCCTCATTGCCTCTGGCGTACTGACCTATGGCTCCCTGGTTCTGCTGGGCCGCTGGATCGGCTACTCGCTGGACCTTTCCGGTGTCGCGGGTCTGGTCATCGGTGTGGGCGCAACTGCTGACTCCTTCGTGGTCTACTACGAACGCATCAAGGACGAGCTCCTCGAGGGACGCACCTTCCGCTCCGCTACGCAAAAGGCGTGGGAGCGCGCTCGTGCCACCATTGTGACCGGTAACGCGGTGACCCTGATTGGCTCTGTTGTGGTCTACTTCCTCGCCATCGGTGAGGTGAAGGGCTTCGCCTTTACCATGGGCCTGACCACGGTCTTCGACCTGGTCGTATCCTTCCTGGTCATGGCGCCACTGATGCAGATGGTCGGCCGCCGTCCGGCTGCCGCTAAACCTTCGATGAATGGCCTCGGCGGTATCTACGCACTGGTGGAAGAGCGCCGTGAGCGCGGCTACTTCGGATCGGGACGTCGTCAAGCGAACGCTGCTGAATCCGTGAGTGCAAAGGAGCCAGCCACCAAGGAAACGGCAGAAGGTTCTGCCGCAGGAACCGCACGTCCCGTAGATGCTGCGGAAGATGAGGAGAAATAAGCATGGCTGTTTCGACTAAGCACAAGATTTCCCGGATGGACCGCCTCTACGAGGACGAGCGCGGTTATGACTTCATCGGTCGCACCAAGCTGTGGTACGGCATCACCGCCGCGTTGATCGTGGCCGCAGTGGCCGCGATCCTCATTCGTGGTTTCTCGCTCTCGATTGACTTCGAAGGCGGCACCACGTTGTCGATGCCGGCAGGCGACCTCAAGGAAGACGAGGTAAGCCAGGTCTTCGAAGACACCACCGGTGTAGAACCCGAGCAGGTTCACATCGTGGGCGCTGGCGATTCTGAGACCTTGGAAATCGTTTCTGAGCGCCTGAGCCAAGAGGACGTGAATGCGGCCCGCGCGGCTATCTATGACAACTTCCAGCCGAAGGATGAAAACGGCAAGGCCACGCCGGATGCCATCGGCTCGTCCACGGTATCCGAATCCTGGGGTTCTTCTATTACCCAGCGCATGCTCATTGCCATGCTGGTCTTCCTAGTAGCCGCGACCGTCTACGTGGCCATTCGCTTGCAGAAGAACATGGCTTTTGCCGCGATTATCGCGCTGATTGCAGACGGCGTGATCATCGCCGGTATTTACGCCCTCTTTGGCTTCGAAGTTTCCCCGGCCGTCATTATTGGTCTGCTTACCGTCCTGACCTTCTCCATGTATGACTCGGTCATCGTCTTTGACAAGATCAACGAGAACACGGAAGGCCTCGAGGGCCAGCGCAAGAAGACCTTTGCTGAGCTGACAAACTTGGCTATTAACCAGACCGTCATGCGCTCGATTTCTACCTCGGTAATCTCCGCGCTGCCTATCATCGCGCTCTTCGTGGTCGCCGTGTGGCTCATGGGTATCGGTACCCTCCGCGATCTGGCACTCATCCAGCTCATCGGCGTGGTCGAGGGCATTTTCTCCTCCATCTTCTTTGCTACGCCGCTGGTCGTGACCTTCGCCAACATGTCCAAGAAGATCAAGCGCCACAACAAGCGGGTCATGGACTACCGTGCTGGCAAGGACGAGAATGCCGCGGCAGAATCTGGGGCAGCATCCTCCGGTCGCACCGTGGTCTCACCAGTGAGCGCAAAGTCCACCCCGGCTGAGATCGAAGACGATCCGTCCGAGTCCACTGGGCAACCTGGCGCAACCTGGCGCCCGGGCCGGTAGCTTGCGGTAGTAAAATTTTGGCGAAGCGGTAGCTGAAGTGAGGGCAAATTACGGTGCTTAAATCAAAGAGCAGTTCTAGAAATCGTCACTGGGGAAGGAAGGCCATTGCCTCGTGCGTTTCAGCTCTAGCTCTAGCTGCTTCTGCCTGTAGCGGGCAGGGCGGCGAAGAGGACTCGTCTAGTGCTCCCCAGGAGCCAGAATCCTATGGATACTTTGGCTACCAGGTAAATTCCCGCTTGGCCACCACAAATGCTGGCACGTCTTTTGGTGATGCTACCTCCGCCGGACTGCTGTCTACGCGGCTTTATCCGGGCCTTTTCGTGCCCGGCCCCTCTGGCGAATTAATTCCTAATGCGGATCTGGTTGAAACTGAAGAGCTTCCGCCCGTTGCCGGCAGCGACCAGCGCAGCGTTCAGCTCACTTTGGAGGAGGATGCCGTCTTTTCTGATGGCGCTCCCGTCACCTGTGATGACTACTTGTTGACGTATGTGGCCGGTACTCATCCAGCTGAATTTGCCTCCCATATGCCGTTGATGAATGACATCGCGGATTTTAGCTGTGAGCCCCAAAGCAGAACGTTCACCCTGACTTTTAACAGGGATCAGGGGCAGCGCTGGCGCCACATGTTTGGCGCCGGCACGGTCATGCCGGCCCATGCGCTGGCCAAGAAGTCCGAGTTGAGCATTGAGGAACTCAACGCCGCCCTGACAGTAGAAGACATGCAGGCGCTTGCGCCGGTTGCTAAGGAATGGCGCTATGGCTTTTCCGTGGCCAAGGATCAACTAGATCCCGAGCTGCAGGTTTCCTTTGGGCCCTATGTCATTGACAAGGTAGGTGACGAGGGGGAGGTTATTCTCAAGGCAAACGAAAAGTACTTTGGAGACGCCCCAGCGGAAGATCATGTTGTGGTCTGGCCTTCGGAGGCTGATGCACAGAAGCTCGCAGATAAAGGCGCGTTGCGCGTAGTCGATGCCGCAAGCGAAAACCCTGACTGGCTGGACAGCACAAAGGATGAGGCAGGGGAGTCCCCCTACGAGGTCACTCCAATGGTCGGCGAGCTAACGGATACGCTCACGCTATCTGAAGCTGGAGTATTCGCGGAGCCGTGGGCGCGCGAGAGCTTCGCGGCCTGCGTCGATCAGCAGGCGGTTGCGCAAGCAAGCTCAGCGGCCTCCGGTGTGGAGGTGCCACCGGCTTACTTGCGTACCGTCTCCGCGACCAACCCAGTCGCCGGCGGTCTAGACAAGGTGGGCAAGGAACACCAAGGCACGGATTTGGCTAAGGCCGGTGACCTCAACGGTACGACCATCAAGGTCGGCTATTTGGGGTCAGACAAACGCTACGCCGCCATGGTGGAACAACTCCGTGCATCCTGTGAGCCGGCTGGTATCACCATCGAGGACGCGTCTGCGGAGTTCATGTCCCAGCACCACTTGGAAATGGATCCGGAAACCTGGGCGCCTACCGTCGATGCCTTCCTCGGCCCAGTCGATCCCCAGACGGAGTATTCCACTGTGGAGTCGAGCATGAAGAACTCTGCGGAGCTGAAGAAGACAGAAGAGGCTCTGTGGAAGGATGTACCATCCATTCCTCTCTCCGCGCAGCCGCGCGTCTTCCTCGTCCGCCGCGACGTGGAAGGCGTCCTGCCGTACACTGGCGTCTCGGGCATCGGTTGGAATATGGATCGCTGGCACAGCACCGCCCCAACGGACACGGAATAGGCCCCGAATATCGGGCGTTCAAAACCTCTCGCAATTATTTCTCAAGGAAGACTATGAGTTCGCACTACGAATCAGCAGCACAGGCACTCAAGGATAAGGTTCGCCTCGTTCAAGACTTCCCGGAGGAGGGCATCCTCTTTGAGGACCTCACCCCAGTCTTGGCGGATCCAGAGGCATTTCGCACCGTAGTGGACGGCTTGGCGGCCGCCTGCGAGGAATTGGGCGCGGATATGATCGGCGGCCTGGATGCCCGCGGATTCCTCCTCGGCTCGGCCGTCGCCTACAAGATGGGCCTAGGCATCTTGGCCATCCGCAAGAAGGGCAAGCTTCCCCCACCGGTATATACAGAGGAATACGAGCTGGAGTACGGCTCTGCAGCGCTGGAAATTCCAGCCAGCGGCGTTGACATCAAGGGCAAGCGCGTAGTGCTTGTCGACGACGTCTTGGCCACCGGTGGCACCCTCCACGGTGCCAAGCTTTTGCTTGAGTCCGCAGGTGCCGAAGTCGCTGGCAATGTGGTGGTGCTGGAAGTCAAGGGGCTCAACGGGCGTGAGCGTTTATCCGGCCCGCCGCTCATTGTGCTGAATGCCACAGACTAAGATGGGATGTCTAAGCTAGATCGCACGATTTAGTTGGACATGAGGCCACAAGGCCCGTGGCACTGTGAAGGGCGGTAGATTTGGCCATGGACAAACCCGTAAAGCGCCAGTCCGGCGGCGGAATGCGCAGTATGTCGGCGCGTCTAGCTCGTTCGCTTACCGGCGGCCGAGTGAAGGTGAATCCGGTGCTGGACCCGTTGATGTCCATTCACCGCAAGTTTCATCCCAAGGCCGATGCTGATTTGCTCAATCGCGCCTATGACACCGCGGAGCGACTCCATGAGGGTGTCTTTCGCAAATCCGGAGAACCGTATATCACCCACCCGCTCGCCGTGGCGACGATCGCGGCGGAGATCGGTATGGACACCACCACCATCGTCGCAGCACTGCTGCACGACACCGTGGAGGATACGGACTACTCGCTAGAGGACCTCACCCGAGATTTCGGTCCGGAGGTGGCTCGCTTGGTCGATGGCGTGACCAAGCTGGACAAGGTGGCGCTGGGTTCGGCCGCAGAGGCTGAGACCATTCGTAAGATGATCGTCGCCATGGCCACCGACCCCCGAGTCCTGGTCATTAAGGTCAGCGACCGCCTGCACAATATGCGTACGATGCGGTTCCTTCCGCCCGAAAAACAGGCTAAGAAGGCGCGGCAGACCCTAGAGGTTATCGCGCCGCTAGCTCACCGACTCGGCATGGCCAGCGTGAAGTGGGAGCTGGAAGATCTGTCCTTTGCCATCTTGTATCCGAAGAAGTACGACGAAATCGTACGGATGGTGGCAGATCGCGCCCCCTCGCGCGACCGCGCGCTGAAGGAGATCATTAGCCAGGTCAGCGGGGCGCTGAAGGAAAACGGCATTGAAGCCGAGGTTATGGGCCGCCCAAAGCATTACTGGTCCATTTATCAAAAGATGATCGTGCGCGGCCGTGACTTCGCGGAGATCTTCGACCTTGTAGGAATCCGCATTTTGGTCGAGGACGTCAATAGCTGTTATGCCGCTATCGGTGTGGTGCACTCGATCTACCAGGCATTGCCGGGGCGCTTCAAGGACTATATTTCCTCGCCGCGATTCGGCGTGTATCAGTCCCTGCATACCACGGTGCTGGCAAATGGCGGCGCTACCTTGGAAGTCCAGGTACGTACCCACGAGATGCACTACAACGCCGAATTCGGTGTGGCTGCTCACTGGCGCTACAAAGAAACCAAGGGCAAGAACTCGGGTCACCAGGAAGAAGTGGACCAGATGGCGTGGATGCGCCAACTTCTGGACTGGCAGAAGGAAGCCGCCGATCCCAATGAGTTCCTCGACTCGCTGCGCTACGACCTGACCGCCAAGCAAATCTTCGCCTTTACCCCGAAGGGCGATGTGGTGAACCTGCCTGCCGGTTCTACACCGGTGGACTTTGCCTACGCAGTACATACTGAGGTGGGGCACAGGTGTATCGGTGCCAAGGTCAATGGCAAGCTCGTCGCGCTCGAATCGAAGCTAAAGTCCGGCGACAAGGTGGAAATCTTTACCTCCAAGGATCCCAACGCCGGTCCGTCCCGCGATTGGCAAGACTTCCTTGTGTCTGCGCGAGCTAAGACAAAGGTGCGGCAGTGGTTTGCCAAGGAACGCCGCGAAGAACACTTGGAAGCAGGCCGCGATGCCCTGGCGACCGAAGTCCAGCGCGGTGGCCTGCCTATGCACCGCCTGTTTACTGCCAGCTCCATGAAGCAGGTAGCGGAACAGCTGCACTATACCGATGTCGATTCGCTGTACACCGCCATCGGCGCGGGCCACGTATCTGCTCAACACGTTGCCAACCAATTGGTTGCCATGTTTGGCGACCAAGATGATGCCATCGACACCCTGGCCTCGCGCACGCCACTGTCTGAAATTGAGCACTCCCGTGCCCAACACACCGAAGACTCGGCATCGGGCACAGGCATCTTGGTGGAAGGTAGCCCCGATGTGATGGCAAAGCTCGCCAAGTGCTGCCAGCCCGTGCCGGGCGATGCCATTTTCGGCTTCGTTACCCGCGGCGGGGGAGTCTCCGTGCACCGAGCCGATTGCACAAACGCGGAAAAGCTCAAGGCAGAACCAGAGCGCATGTTGGAGGTGGCCTGGTCTTCTGGTACCTCTGCAACGGGCGCTTTCTCGGCGACGCTGCAATTGGAAGCCCTCGACCGTCAGGGCCTCCTTTCGGAGCTCACTCGGGTAATGAGCGATCAGAACATCAACGTTTTGACCATGAACTCGAATCGCGGCGATGACCATATCGCGACGGTAAGGTTCACATTCTCCGTTTCGGACACCAAGCAATTGGGAACCCTGATGACCACACTGCGCAATACCGAAGGCGTCTTCGACGTCTACCGAGTAACTGCTTAGCGCGCTTTCTCCTTACCCTCAAGGAGGGGCGGGGCAAGCAACGCGAAGGCATCGGGGAGGTTACTTGTGTGTGAATTCTTGGCTGCTGCAAGGTAAAGCTCCAGCAAGCGGGCTTAATTTCTCCTGCCAAGTAGTTAGCGAAGCGATATAAATCATGAAGCGATATAAATTATCCTGTCGCTTTCTACTATCTAGGAGTACTTCAATGCAGTTCCGTCGCATCGGCCAGCTTGTGGCCGCCACTACCGTTTCCGCTGTTGCTCTCTCCGGCGCGCAGGCGGTGGCACAGGAAAACAAGACCACCATCTCCGTCACCAATATCACCGATATTCACGGTCACTTGGAGGACAAGATTGGTGACCCAGCAAAGGCCGGCGATGAGATCGGCGTAGCTCGCCTGCAGACCCTCATTAAACAGGTAAATGAGGGTCAGGAATTCAACCTGACTTCTTCGGGCGATAACGTGGGTGGCTCCGCCTTCGTATCTGCAATTTCTGATGACAAGTACACCCTCGAGGCCCTTAACAAGATGGGCATGAAGGTGTCAGCAGTGGGTAACCACGAGTTCGATAAGGGCACCGAGGATCTCACCGAGCGCATTCAGCCGAACTCTACGTACCCCATCCTGGGCGCAAACGTGCTTAAGGATGGTCAACCCTTGCTCGAGCCTTCTCACGTTGAAGACGTGGACGGCGTCAAAGTGGGTTATGTCGGAACCGTGACGGAAAATACCAAGTACAAGGTATCCGCGGCGAAGATCCCGGGCGTTACCTTCACAGACCCAGTAAAGGCAACGAATGAAGAGGCCACCCGCCTGAAGGAATCTGGCGAGGCGGACGTCGTCGTCGCGCTCTTCCACGAGGATGCCCAAGACTATGCCGAGGGCTTCAATAAAGACGTAGACGTGCTCTTCGGCGGCGATACTCACCAGCGCACCAAGGGCGAAATTCCCCGCGAAGGTGCCCTTCCATTGCAGTGGGCAGAGGGCCATGAGTATGGCAAGCTGCTTAACGACGTCGACATCACCTTTGACAAGTCCGCCAAGAAGGTAACCGACATCAAACTCAGCCAGTACGATGCTACGGATGCTGCCGATGTTGATCCGGACGCCGAGATTGCGGACCTCGTTGAGAAGGCACAGAAGGAAGCCGAGGTTGAAGGTTCTAAGACAGCTGGCAATGTGAAGCAAGACCTGTTCCGTGGCTCTGACGAAGGCGCAGAGGCTGGTTCCAACCATGGCGTAGAATCCACTCTCAATAACTTCATCGCAGAAGGCCAACGCTATGCCATGAGCGAGCAGGTAGGCAAGGATATCGAAATCGGTGTTATGAACGCCGGCGGTGTACGTGCCGACCTAAAGGGCGGAGATGTTACCTACAAGGACATCTTTGAAGTACAGCCTTTTGGCAACTCCGTGATTACCGCCAAGATTTCTGGTGAAGATTTCATCAAGGCATTGGAAAACCAGTGGCAGGAGGGAAGCATTCCACGCCTTGCCATGGGGATTTCCAATAACGTCCAGGTGGTCTACGACCAGAAGGCTGGCAAGGGCGAGCGCGTAAAGTCCGTGACTATCAATGGCGAGCCAATTGATCCGAAGAAGGATTACTCCATTGCGCTGTCTTCCTTCCTTGCTTCCAGTGATGAAGAAGCAGGCGGTGACGGCTACTTCAACGCTGGTTCCATCAAGGACAAGAACGATGTGGGCTACATGGACACTCAGGCCATGATCGACTACATCAAGTCGGGTGAATCGGAGGTCCGCACGGGCCAGGGCCAGATCGGTGCACACATTGAGGGAGACGTGAAGCCGGGTGAGGAAATCACGGTGAACCTGTCCAGCCTCAATTACTCCACCGACGGTGAGCCGATGGCGAAGAAGGCAACCGTGAAGCTGGGCGACGCTGAGCAGACCGTAGACATCGACAACGCCGCACAGGAAGGCGATGCGCAATTTGGTGAGCGCGGTCGCGCAACGGTAAAGCTCACCATTCCAGAGAACCTGAGCGGCAAGCAGAACCTCGAAATCACCACTGACGCAGGCACCAAGGCAACTTTGCCTATCGAGGTAAGCGGCGAGGGCTCCGAAAAGCCGGGAGCTAAGCCTGCGCCAAAGGGCTCTTCCTTCTCCTCCAACGGCTCTTCCGTGGGTGGCGCAGTATTCGCCATCGTTGCAGCGTTGGTAGCTGGCGTTGCGGTTGTGGGCATGAACCCGCAGATTCTTCCTGCTCCAGCGCGCAAGATGATTGAGGACCTGCGCAAGCAGTTCCACATCTAGGACAGCACAGCACTAGGCGGAGCGGCTCTTCCTGAACGGGGGAGTGGCGCTCCGCCTTTTCTGTATGTCTAGCGGCTGCCGGGTAACCTAAGCAGTCGTGGACACTCTAGAACTCTTCCTGCGCGAGATTACTTATCAGCTGGGTATTGAATGGCACCGTATTCCCGTTGTCGTGCTAGCGACTTTGGGTATCTACCTATCCTTCATGGTTTTGGTGAAGGTATTTGGCTCTCGCGTACTTACGTCCATGACGGCCTCAGATGCCATCATCATTATTATGTTTGGCGCGGTCGCGGGCCGTGTCATCGTGGGCAATCCACCGACCCTTGCCGCCGGCGTCATCGGCTTGACCACGCTGATGGCGCTCGAAGCTGCCTTCGGTACCATACGCAAGGTAGTGAAGTGGACGCGCTTTCTGGACCGTCGTCCCATCCTTTTAGTCTTTAGCGGTGAGATGGTTGAAGATAACCTGACGCTGGCTCACATTACAGAATCGGATATCTACTCGGCGGCTCGTAGAGCCGGCATTAGCCGCATGGAAGACGTGCAGATAATGATCCTGGAGCCTACGGGCCACATCTCCGTCATCAAGGTCGGTCAAACCATCGACCCGGAGCTTTTTAAAGACCTCGTGGGGTCCGAATACATCGAAGACGCTAAAGACTCTTAGGACGCACCTGACAGCTTGGCCAGAAGTGCAAAGGCCATCTGTAGGCTCCCTTTACCCAAGAGCGCACGAAAAAGCCGCTGCATTCCACTAAGGGAAGCAGCGGCTTAAGAATCGCTATGAAGCGGTGACCTTACTTGTTGCCGAAAGGCAGGTCGAGGTACTTGTTTGCGAATGCGAACAGGGTGCCCAGAGCGCCGATAACAGCGGTGACAACGCCGATCCAAGCCTTGATCTCCTTAGGATCAGCGTCCTTGAGGGAGGAACCCTCCTCGGCCGGCTCAGAAGCCTTGGTGGTGGTCGGCTTAGCAGCGGTGGACTGGGTGGTCGGCTCAGCAGCGGTAGCTACAGTGGTGCCAGCAAAGGTCATGGACAGAGCGGTTGCGCCAGCAACGAGTGCCTTGCGGGAGAAAAGCTTCATTTTTTGATTCCTAACAAGCTTGGTGTGTTCAAAGACGTTTCAAATACTAGACAGGCTGTCAGGCTTCCGCAACAGTATTGGCAGGTTTTTGCTCATTGGCTGAACTAGCTGAAAGTCAGCTGTGTGCTGCGTGTTTACTACTGTGATTCTTGTGATCTGGAGGAATTTTAGTGTTCTCCTGTTTCTGCAGCTTAACCCTCATAATCGGGCTCAGCCTATTTTAAGGAAAGGATAGGCCCCGGCGCATTCATCCACGGAATGTGTGGTGAATGGCCGGGGCTTAATCCCGCCCCCGTTAGGGGGGTGTGGTCCGGTGGGGTTAAAGGGAGGCGTCGCCAAGCAGGGCTTTTTCTGTCGCTTAAGCCTTGACGGTTGCCTTCTTAATCTTGACTTCCTTTGCCGGCTTGCCATCCGGCTGGCCACCTTCGACGCCGTTCTTGGCAATCTTATCCATCGTCTTCATGCCCTTGTCGGTGATGGTGGCGAAGTAGGTGTAGCTCGGGGCCAGTTCAGAATCGTCGTAGTTGAGGAAGAACTGGGAACCATTGGTGTCTGGGCCGCTGTTGGCCATGGCGACGGAACCGCGCGGGTAGACAACGGGGTTCTGTGCGTCCTTCTCTTCGACCTCGTCGGTGGGGTACTCATCGCCAAAGCTGAAGCCAGGTCCGCCGGAACCGGAACCGGTTGGGTCGCCGCACTGCAGCACGTTGAGCCCACCTGAGGTCATACGGTGGCAAACGGTGTTGTCGTAGTAGCCAGACTTTGCCAACTCAGAAATTGCGTTGGTGGCACACGGCGCCTTGGCACGATCCATCTCCATCTCAATAGTGCCCTGAGAAGTCTCAAAGGAAACGGTAACGGTGCCCTTGGTGGAAATATCCTTTCCATCCGGCTTCTTAGCACCGTTGGAATCTTGACCAGTGTCCTCGTATTTACAGGTCACGGTATCCGGCAGGGCCTTTGCGCGCTTATCTGCGATGGGCTGTGCCTGTGGGGTTTCCTGCGAGGTCTCAGCTGCGGAGGACTCCTCAGCCTGTACCTTCTCATCGTCGCCTTCGCGGGTGGACAAGTAGTAAATGCCGCCTACCAAGGCGAGGATTACTACGAGGGACGCGAAGACAACGCCCAGCGGGCGTGTCTTTTGCTTGCGTTCGCGGGATTTTAGCTCGCGCTCGAGCTTGCTCAGCGCCTCTTCGCCGCGCTTTTTATTATTTGGCACCGGGAGTCAACCTTTCTAGCGATTTTCGGTGGCATGATTCAACCTGACCGAGTTTAGCGGTTCCATACTTCGAATAAAGCGTGGGCACGTAAATCGGGCTAGTCAATGGCTATTGAGCCAAGTCATAAGTACTCTGGTTTCTATGGGTGAACCAGATTTTATCGACCCGCCAACACCCACCGTTGGTGAACTTCCCGCAGTGGGAAGCCCGCTGCCCGAATTCGAACTCATCGGTACGGACCTGAGTCAGATTAACAATGAGACTTTCGCGGGCACGCGCCTTATTATCTCCATCTTTCCCTCTATCGAAACCCCTGCCTGCCAGGAGCAACTGCGCCGTTTCCATGAGCAGGTTGCGCAGCTAGATAACACTAAGCTTCTGTGCGTTTCTCGTGACTTGCCTTTTACCCTCAAGCGTTTTTGCGCTGCGGAAGGCATTGCTGATGTCATCGCCGCCTCCGCATTTCGATCTGACTTTGGAGAGAAATTCGGCGTGACCGTTCGCGATTCCGTATTGGAAGGCCTCCTTGCTCGCTCCGTGGTCGTGGCCGATGAAAATCACCGGGTGATGCACACACAAATGGTTCCAGGTGTTGTCACTCAGCTTGACTATGACAAGGTGTGGAATATTTTGAGCTAGGCCGCACAGCGTTGCTGGTCGCGATTCATCTACGAAGACGGGGCCGGGCGGCTCTTTATTCTCTGGGCAGCTAGGGTGGTGGGTATGGAAATCTACGGTTTTACTGCCGGTCCGTTTCAGACCAATACCTATGTGATTGCGGAAGGCCGCCGCGCCTTCATAGTGGACCCGGGCATGGATGCGATGGAAAAAGTCCTCGAGCATGACTTGGACTATGAGGCTATCGTGCTCACCCACGGCCATATTGACCACACTCGGGATGCCGGATCTTTGGCAGAAGAGCTCGACATCCCTGTTTATATCCACCCGGCTGACAAGTTCATGCTTGACAGCGGTGAAGGTGTTTCGCCCCAGGCGCAAGAGCTTTTCGACGCCGCCCATATGACCCCCATCTCCGACCTCCGCGAGCTACGCGATGGCGAAACCCTGGAGCTTATCGGTCATACCTTTGCTCTCAAACACGCGCCCGGGCATTCGCCGGGATGCGTGATGATTGTCTCCGAGGACTTTGCTTTAACAGGGGACGTGCTCTTCGCCGGGGCCATTGGACGCACCGACTTACCTCACTCGGACCCCAATGCCATGCAAAAATCTCTTGCCGGCCCAGTGTGGAGTCTGCCCGATAACCTTGACATTCTGCCCGGTCACGGTCCCACCACCACGATGCGCAAGGAGAGGGCGACCAATCCCTTCTTCGCAACATTGAGGGAGGTACTGTAATACCCGTGAGTAAAAAGAAGCAGTTCCAAGCCCTGTCCGCTCCTAAAGGTGTCCCAGACTATTTCCCACCGCAGTCGGCCGCATTCTATAAGGTGCGCCAGACCATGGTGGAGCAGGCACATCTGTCCGGCTTCCAGCACATTGAGCTGCCCATTTTCGAAGACACCGCGCTTTTCGCCCGTGGCGTGGGCGAGTCCACCGACGTGGTGTCTAAGGAGATGTACACCTTTGCCGATCGCGGCGACCGCTCCGTTACTTTGCGCCCGGAGGGCACCGCTGGCGTGATGCGCTCGGTCATCGAGCACAACCTAGACCGCGGCCAGCTGCCCGTGAAGCTCAACTATTTTGGTCCGTTCTTCCGCTATGAGCGCCCCCAGGCTGGCCGCTACCGCCAGCTACAGCAAGTCGGTGTAGAAGCTATTGGCGTGGACGACCCTGCGCTTGACGCCGAGGTCATCGCTTTGGCAGACCGTTCCTTCCGAGCGCTGGGGCTTAGCGGCTTCCGCCTCGAGCTCACCAGCTTGGGCGATCGCAATTGCCGCCCGGCTTACCGCGAGAAGCTGCAGGAATTCCTCTTTAAGCTCGACTTGGATGAAGAGACCCGCCACCGTGCAGAGATCAATCCTTTGCGCGTGCTGGATGACAAGCGCCCGGAAGTCCAGGAGCAGCTTGCCGACGCCCCCTTGATGCTCGACCACCTCAATGACGAATGCCGCGAGCACTTCGAAACCGTTACCGGCATGCTGGACGATATGGGCGTAGCCTACGAGATTAATCCCCGTATGGTCCGCGGCTTGGACTACTACACCAAGACCTGCTTCGAGTTTGTCCATGACGGACTTGGTGCTCAGTCCGGCATCGGTGGCGGTGGCCGCTACGACGGGCTGATGGCCCAACTAGGCGGTCAAGACCTATCTGGTATCGGCTACGGTCTAGGTGTCGACCGCGCCCTGCTGGCGCTGGAGGCTGAGGGCATCACCCTCGATGGCGTGGAGTCCCGCGTGGACGTCTTTGGCGTTGCACTGGGTACTGCCGCCAAGCGCACGATGACCACCCTGATCAACGACCTCCGCAAGGCCGGAATCTCTGCGGATATGTCCTTCGGAGACCGTGGCCTGAAGGGCGCGATGAAGGGCGCCGACCGCGCCGGTGCACGCTTCGCGCTGGTCTTGGGTGAGCAGGAGCTAGAAAATGGCACGGTTGCGCTCAAGGACCTTGCCGCCCATGAGCAGCACGACGTAAAGGTTTCTGACCTAGTATCCGTACTTGCTCGGGAAATGAACGCCGAGGCATAGATTTCTTTGGTCGGTGGGCATCGCGCTTAGGCGCGGTGCCCACTTTTTATGCCCGCCAGAAAGAGGTCAATTACCTTTTCCTGAATATCCGGTTGGTAGGCCTCAATATCAACCTCGCGGGGTCGTGCCAAGCTTAACAGTCCCACAATGAATTCGAGGTGGGTAACGCCGGGGCCAATCTCGCCTTGCTCTTGGCCTAGCTGAATGAACCGTCGGCCGTTGCGCTCTAGGAGGTCGCGCTGGGCGGTTAATTCAGGGCTAAGAGAGTCCAAATCCTGAGGGACGAACGCAGGGATGAGTGTGTTTAGTCCCATGGTTAGGATATGGGTGGCGTAGGTCCGGACGTAGTCTTCTCCAGAATGCGTGGAGTTTTCAAAGTCCGCGATGAGGCGCTGTTGAAACTTGGCAAAGGCATCACCCATATATTCCGCGCACGCGCGGATAAGGCTCGCGCGGTTGGGGAAGTTGCGGTAGACCGTAGCCACACTTACGCCAGCCTGTGTAGCCACCTTATCCAAAGCGACATCATCGCCGTGGGTACGGAAGAGCTGGCAGGCCGCAGCGATAATGGCGGTGCGGCGGTGGAGGGCATCTGCGCGCATGGAGTCCTTTTTAGCACTCCACCTGCGAAACGCTAAAGCCCATGGTCTTGGCCAATCCGCCCAGAGAGGTCTCCTTGTACTTGGAGAGCATATCGCGGCCGGTTTCAGCCATGGTTTGTACTGCATTATCCAAGGTCACGTGGTGAGTGCCTTCGCCCATTTTGGCCATACGCGCGCCGTTGATGGACTTTACCGCGCCAATGGCATTGCGCTCGATGCACGGAATTTGCACCAATCCGCCCACTGGGTCGCAGGTAAGGCCCAGATTATGCTCCAGAGCAATTTCCGCGGCATTTTCCACCTGCGCCGGGGCTGCCCCAAGCAGCTCCGCCATGCCTGCGGCGGCCATAGCAGAGGCCGAACCCACCTCGCCTTGGCAGCCAACCTCGGCTCCGGAGATGGACGCGTTTTCCTTGATAATCATGCCAATGGCACCGGCGGTCAGTAGGTACCGACGGGCAGTGGAACGGGTGAAGTCTGCGCGGAAATCGCGCGCATAATGCAGTACCGCTGGAATGATGCCGCACGCGCCGTTGGTAGGTGCAGTAATGACGCGGCCACCGGCAGCGTTTTGCTCATTAACCGCCAAGGCGTACAGGTTAACCCACTCCATGGCGGAGAAACCGCAGCTGGTATCGTCTTGGTTTTCTAGCAACTGG
Organism: Corynebacterium tuberculostearicum; assembly: GCF_022347385.1. Lineage (GTDB taxonomy): Bacteria > Actinomycetota > Actinomycetes > Mycobacteriales > Mycobacteriaceae > Corynebacterium > Corynebacterium tuberculostearicum_M. The sequence continues at coordinate 101,969 of NZ_JAKRDT010000005.1, read as the reverse complement.
GTATACATCTTCGGGGCACGGCGTGCCACACGCAGGCCACCTGGAAGAAGGCCCTTGGTGGAAATACCCTCAGTCACACATTCACGCATGATGTCCCAGACCAAATCAAGGTGGCGCAGAACGTATCCCGCTCCGCCTTCATCGCGGTGCAAGGCCTCCTCGTTGGCAAGGACGAGCTCCCAAATTGCTTTGTCATGAGCCTCGCAGAGGTTGAGCAATTCTTCGCCCGTGGTGAACTTATAGGGAACGGAGTCATCTACATGGGCGGCGGCTACGCCGGCAGGAACTTCATTGCTTTCGGCGACTTCCGCATCGAGCTCGGCGCGGGAGAGAATAAAGCCGCCGCCGACAGAGAAGTACTCTTCCTTCTCTGCGAGGAGGTTGCCGCTGTCATCCCAGGCGCTAAAAATCATGCCATTCGGGTGCTGGGGCAGAGGTTCGTTATCAAAGACGATTTCATAGTCCACCGTGCCCCGGGGGCCGGAAATGGTTCCCTCGCTAGGGATAAAGCCGCCCGCGTGAGGTTCGGCGTCGATAGGCACGCTCAGCGGATCCCAGCCGGCGAGCCCAAGGATGACGGCGCGATCGGAAGCGTGGCCACGGCCAGTGGCGGAAAGCGAGCCGCGTAACTCCGTATATACCTTGGCTGGGTGCTTCTCTAAGGAATCGAGGAATTGCCTAGCCGCGCGCATGGGGCCGACGGTGTGCGAAGAGGAAGGGCCAATGCCGATGGAGAAGATGTCCGTGACGCTAATTGTCATAGTTAAGCTGTGCCGAACCTTTCTGAAGGGATAGCTATAGGGTGCTTGCTGTGCCGTTATTGGGGTCAAGCTGGACCCAAAGGGTAGAGGCAGATTTTATGTGACCAGGGTAGCGAAAGTCACACCTTCTATCAATCGCTGTCTATGCGTAGCGCTGCTCGCGTTGTGGCTTATTTGCCGTACCCATTCAGGAGCTTGTCGAGGGGGATGAAGTTCTCCTTTGCTAGCCGTACGGTGGAGCGGCCTCCCAACCCAGTGAGATCGCCGGCAATTCCTGGCACCCGGTCCCGCGGGGTAACGATCTGGTCAGCCAGCTGGATGGCTGAGCGCTCAATTCTGGAGGCAATGCGCTCGCCCTCCGGAGTGCCTAGGTCTTCTGCGGCCTGAAAAACACCCGTCGGCACGATGTTTGCGTGCAATTGGTTAAATAGCGGGCGGAGCGCGTAGTCCAAAATGAGGGCATGGCGCGAAGAACCGGCCGTCGCTGCGATGATGGTGGGAAGGTTGTCGAGGGCATGGGGCTCCAAGGTGTCAAAGAACATCTTGAAAAGGCCCGAATAGCTGCCTTGGAATACAGGGGTGACGGCGATGAGTCCATCGGCATCGGCAACTTGCTGCTTGGCTCGAGACAAAAGGGGCGTTTGCGCAGTCTGATCGGTCATGGCGGTAGCTAGTTCGAAAGCGAGATCGCGGACCTCAATGACATCGATTTCGGCTCCTTCACCGCGCGCGGAGATTTTGGCGCGGGTGGCTTCTGCGAGCATGTCCGCCAACCTGCGAGAGGAAGACGGCTGCGAAAGGCCAGCTGAGACAACGAGGAGGGAGCGCATAACTAGTTTTCCTTTCCTGGGCTGACCTGAAGGTGCGAAGGATGAGGCGCAGAGAGCAAGCTTGCGTGCGTCGGCGGGTCAGAAGGCACGTGGCTCGGACGGCGCTGCTCAAAGCGGCGTCGCAGCTCGGGGACAACCTGCGTGCCTAGGATTTCTATCTGTTGGAGGACTACTTCTTGTGGAAGTCCCGCGTGATCGATGAGGAATAGCTGGCGCTGATAGTCACCGGCCCAGTCAGCGAAGCTGAGGGTCTTTTCAACTACCTGTTCCACGGTGCCGACGGTCAGTGGAGTCTGCGCCGTGAAATCCTCGAGGCTTGGCCCGTGGCCATAGACTGGGGCGTTGTCGAAGTAGGGGCGGAAGAAGTCTTTAGCTTCCTGTTCGGTATCGCCGATGAAGACTTGGCCGCCAAGTCCGACGATTGCTTGGTCCGCTTGACCATGGCCATAGCTTTCAAAGCGACGGCGGTAGAGGTCCACCAACTGAGCGGTGTGCTCCTTATTCCAGAAGATATTGTTGTGGAAGAAGCCATCGCCGTAGTAGGCCGCTTGTTCTGCGATTTGCGGCGAACGAATGGAGCCGTGCCAGACAAAGGGCGGAATTCCATCCAGCGGTGCCGGAGTTGCGGTAAACCCTTCCAAACCCGCACGGAACTTTCCTTGCCAGTTAACGACTGGCTCGCGCCACAGCCTGCGCAGCAAGTGGTAGTTTTCAATAGCCAAAGGAATGCCCTGCTGGATGTCTTTGCCAAACCAGGGATAGACCGGGCCGGTATTTCCGCGTCCGAGCATGAGGTCTACGCGGCCGTCAGCAAGGTGCTGCAGAAAGGCATAGTCCTCTGCGATTTTTACCGGGTCATTGGTGGTAATGAGCGTGGTCGCAGTAGATAGCTGCAAGCGCTCCGTCTGCGCGGCGATATAGGCCAAGTGCGTTGTAGGAGAGGACGGCACGAAAGGTGGGTTGTGGTGCTCGCCGGTAGCAAAGACATCAAGGCCGACCTCTTCGGCTTTAAGCGCAATTTCCGTTAGGTTGCGGATGCGCTCAGCCTCATTGGGTGTCTTTCCTGAGATGGGGTCAGTAGTTAAATCCCCGATAGTGAAGATGCCGAATTGCATGGTTGCCTTTCTATGCGGTGCACAGGAGTAAAGATAGACGCCGTGCCGACTGCGGAAAAGCCGACTGCGGGAGAATTATTCCCATTCTAGGGCATCAAAAAGTGCCGGTAGATCGGCCGGTGCAACGAGGCGCAGGGGCCTCTCAGTGACCTTGCCGTGTTCCGTGATGACCGCTGCGCATGGGCGATGTCCTTGGTTGTCGGTTTCTGAAAGGGCGTCCACCGTTTCCTGCACGCTGACTGTGCGGGCAAGAAAGATAGCGCGATCACTGGGTTCTTGATATTCCACGATGTCCGCGATGTCCGCCGCATCGAGCACGTGATTATCGCTGAGGTCCCCGGCTACCCATCGCGCAATGGTGTTGGTGGTTAGCAAAGCGGTGAAGCGGCCCTCATCGTAGATGGGGATTTGGGAGAAGTCCTTATCCTTTATGACGCTAAATGCCTCCATGATGGATGTGGCAGACGTCAAGGTGAATACCTTTTGTGGCTGCAAAACCTGAAGCGTGTCGGGCGGGGACACCACTATGTCTCGGAGAGCCGAAATCTGCTTAACCACTGCTTCGTGCGGTTCAGCGATGGGCTCTGATTTGTAGTAACGCCCGTGGGCAATGGCATTGCGTAGGTTGGAAAAATCTTTGAGTGCCTCGGCTTGCTTGCCAGAAAGCATGTGTTTGTCTCGTGCCTTGTCTACTATCCTCCAAAAGGAATCTGAGTTCTCAGCGTTGAGAGCCGAGCGCAAGTGTTGCTCTATGTCGTTGAATGCGGCCAGGAATGCAGTTGCTCGGTGCGCGGTCATATGGGCCAGTGTAGAGAAGGGGGCGTCGCCAAGCAGGGCGTTTGTCCAAGCTACCCAATGGAAAATCCGCTAGCCCCGGCTCGATGGCCGGTGCGGCTAGCGGATGAAATGGGGAGTGTCGAGGATATGCGGCGCTGAGCTATCCCTAGAAGACTACGCGCAGCACAGATACGGTGATGGCAGCGATGACTGCCGCGGCGGGCAGGGTGATGACCCACGCCAAAGCGATAGGCTTCATCAGGTTCCAATTAGCTGCCTTGTTGACAATGCCCACGCCCAGCACGGCGCCGATGAGGATGTGGGTGGAAGAAACCGGAAGGCCCAAGATCGATGAACCCATCACCACAGCGGCGGCGGCAAGCTCAGCAGCGAAGCCGGAGGAGGGGTGCATTTGGGTTAGGCCCGAGCCCACGGTCTGAATCACGAAGCGGCCGATGAACCACAAGCCAGAAATCAGGGCGACACCCATGGCAATCATGACGGCAACCGGCACGGCAGCCTCATCGCTGACTTGGTCGGTCTTGAGGACGTCAATAACCGCAGCGAAGGGGCCAATGGCATTGGCGATGTCGTTGGAACCGTGGGAGAAGGCGAAGGCGGAAGCGGTAAATACCTGCATCCAAGAAAAGAGAAGGAAGGTGGACTTAGCCAGCGACTTCTTTTTCAGGGAGCGGGCGAAAATGAAGACGGCCATCCACACTACTGCGCCGACCATGCCCATGACCAACAGGTTCTGAAGGACGCTGAAATCGAGTCCGGTGTGCTTGAGGCCCTTGAACATCACCATGGCGGAAATGATGATGGCACCGATGGCGGCTAGTACCGGTACCCAGCTCTCCAGGGCGCGGTGAGCCTTGACATTATCCATGTCCTTGTTGAGGTTATACAGATCGCGGTAATACTCGGATTCCAGCTGATCCGGATCAAAGTCTTCTTCTGCCACCAAGGCGGCGTCCCGGGCCATGGCGTTGGTGTAGCTGATCTGCTGGATTTCATTGAGGCGCGAAAAGCGAGACTTGTGCTCTTGGCGCAGCTCCGCACGACGGGTCTTGATTTCACGCAGCTTCTGGTCTGCTTCCTCGTTGTAGACCAAGATGGAGGTCTTAATCCACTTGAACAGGATGAACGCAGCGAGACCGCCGAGAACAGGGGAGAGCACCCACGAGATGGCAATAGTGCCAATCCCGCCCCACTGCACCATGTCCAAGCCACCCTTGCCGGTGATGAAGCCAACGGTGAGCGCGGCGCCGACGATGCCGCCGACGATGGAGTGGGTGGTAGACACTGGCCAACCCATACGGGTGGCAACGAGGAGCCAGATGGCCGCACCCAAAAGGGACGACATCATGATGTAGACGAACTCCATGGGGTCGAGCCCATCGATGGCGTCAAGGTCGACGATGCCAGAACGCACGGTATCGGTGACCTCGCCGCCGGCGAGGATGGCGCCAGAGACTTCGAAGATGGCGGCGACAACGAGGGCCTGCTTCATGGACAGCGTACCGGCACCTACGGAGGTACCGAAGGAGTTGGCAACGTCATTGCCGCCAATATTGAAGGCCATGAAAAGAGCGAAGATAATGGCGGTGCCAAGGAGGATAGGCTTAGAGCCATCGACGTAGTCGTGGCCCCAGATCATAAAACCGATGAGGGTAACGGCGGTAAGGCCGCCAAAGATGGCGTGCCAAATCCAGTCGTTGCCCTTGCCATTGACGGCCTCAATGTCCGTCATCTGGGTGGTAGGGGTAGACACAGGAAGAACCTTTCAGGAAAAGCGTGCACGAGAGGGATGACCGCGCTTCTCAGCGTGGTTAAGAGGATTCTCAAAGGAAATTCTTATGTAGAGAATGCACACTCAGACTAAAGGCCCTAGGTGTCAGGAAAGTGAACTCAAGATGTGGAGTTCGTGAAAGCAATGTGGCTATTTGTGAACATAATGGCCGCCGCTCTCGGCGACGGCCACGTTGAGAGTTTTAGCCGCGGTAGGCGCCGCGCTCCAGGGTGTCGCACTGGGACATCTTGCCAGAGTTATATCCGGCGAGGAATGCCTTCTCACGCTGTTCGGAGGAACCGTGCGTCCAGGAATCAGGCTGGACCTGGCCGCCGGAGCGGCGCTGGATATTGTCATCGCCCACCGCCTGGGCAGCCGCGACAGCGTCTGAGACCTGTTCCTTAGTAATCGGCTCGAGCAAGGGGTTATCGCCCTTGTCGGCGTAGGAAGCCCACAGGCCTGCGTAGCAGTCAGCCTGGAGCTCGATCTTCACCGCGTTGGAATCGGCGCCTGGGTCGTCATAGTCCGACAGGCCGAGGGTGCCCTCAAGGTTTTGAATGTGGTGGCCGAACTCGTGCGCCACGATGTACATGCGGGCCAAGGGGGCATTTTCCGCGCCGAAGTTGCGCAGGGAATCAAAGAACGCGGTGTCGAAATAGGCGGACTCATCGCGCGGGCAGTAGAAGGGGCCGGTAGAAGAAGAGGCCGCGCCGCAACCGGTATTAACGCCGCCGTGGAAGACCACGCGCTCCGGCTCGGTGTATTGGATATCGGCCTGTTCCGGCAAGACCTTGGACCAGACGTTGTCTACGCTGCGACCGGTGAACTCAACGAGGCATTCATCCTTGGTGTTGCCATCTTCTGCAGTTTCGCATTCGGGGCTTTCGCCTTGTGCAGCGCCGTCGGATTGGGTCTGCTCGCTGCCCAGAATTGAGCCCAAGTCTGAGGGATTGCCGCCCAAGAGGAGGAAAAGGCCTACTAGAACAATCGAGCCGACGCCACCGCCAATGGCGATACCACCGCCACCACCACCCGAACGCGCTTCTTTGCCGCCGAAATCGGCACCTGATCTAAAAGTCATGCCTAAATAGTGCCACATGGTCCCCTCATACACTGGATGGAGATTGTTGCAAAGAAGCCGAAGGAGGGAAACGGGGGTTCTTCTGCGGCCTTCAGGGTTAGCTTGCGTCCACCTAACTGCGCTCCGCGTACCGGTAGGGATGTAGAATTGTGCGCGTTCCTAGTCTTGTGCTTGGTTTGGCGCGCGCTGTTTACGCGTGGCGGGACCCGCAAGTGACACAATTTTCAGAAGGGATTGAACAACAGTGCTGCGTACCCACTTAGCAGGTGAGCTCCGCAAAGAACTCGCAGGAGAGACCGTCACCCTAACCGGTTGGGTTTCCCGCCGCCGCGATCACGGTGGTGTGATCTTCATTGACCTGCGCGATCGCTCCGGCATCGCCCAGGTTGTCTTCCGTGAATCTGACGTGGCGGAGCGCGCCCACGACCTGCGTTCCGAATACTGCGTTAAGGTCACCGGTACCGTGGAGCCTCGCCCAGAAGGCTCAGAAAACCCCAACCTGCCGTCCGGTGAAATTGAGGTCAATGTCGCGGATCTTGAGGTTTTGAATAAGTCCGCAGCGCTGCCGTTCCAAATTGATGATCCTTCCACCTCGGGTGAGGTAGGCGAGGAGACTCGCCTGAAATACCGCTACCTGGACCTGCGCCGCGAGCGCCAGGCACAGGCACTGCGCCTGCGTTCTGCAGCCAACCGCGCGGCCCGCAAGGTGCTGGATTCGCATGACTTTGCTGAGATCGAGACTCCAACCCTGACCCGGTCCACCCCGGAGGGTGCGCGCGACTTCCTGGTTCCAGCACGCTTGAAACCAGGCACCTGGTATGCACTGCCGCAGTCCCCGCAGCTTTTCAAGCAGCTGCTCATGGTCTCCGGCATGGAGCGCTACTACCAGATCGCGCGTTGCTACCGCGATGAAGACTTCCGCGCTGACCGCCAGCCGGAGTTTACCCAGCTGGACGTGGAGATGTCCTTTGTAGACCAGGACGATGTCATCGCCTTGGCGGAAGAGATCGTCACCGAGCTGTGGAAGCTCATCGGCTACGAGATCAAGACTCCGATCCCGCGCATGACCTACGCCGATGCGATGAAGTACTACGGTTCCGATAAGCCGGACCTGCGCTTTGACATCAAGATTGTAGAGTGCACCGAGTTCTTCAAGGACACCACTTTCCGCGTCTTCCAGAACGAATACGTCGGCGCCGTGGTCATGGAAGGCGGTGCCTCCCAGCCACGCCGTCAGTTTGATGCTTGGCAGGATTGGGCTAAGCAGCGTGGCGCCAAGGGTCTGGCCTACATCACCGTGGGCGAGGACGGCACCTTGGGCGGTCCGGTAGCTAAGAACATTACCGACGCCGAGCGCGAGGGCATTGCAGAGCACGTCGGCGCTAAGCCGGGCGACGCCATCTTCTTTGCCGCCGGTGACACCAAGTCTTCCCGCGCCCTCCTGGGCGCTGCCCGTGGCGAGATTGCCAAGAAGCTGGACCTTATCAAGGAAGGCGACTGGGCCTTTACCTGGGTTGTAGACGCTCCGCTCTTTGAGCCTTCCGCTGATGCGACCGCTTCTGGTGACGTCGCCTTGGGCCACTCCAAGTGGACCGCGGTTCACCACGCCTTTACCTCTCCGAAGCCGGAGTACCTGGACAACTTTGACCAGAACCCGGGCGAGGCGCTGGCGTACGCCTATGACATTGTCTGCAACGGCAATGAGATCGGCGGCGGCTCCATCCGTATCCACCAGCAGGACGTGCAGAAGCGCGTCTTCGACGTCATGGGAATTGGTGACGAGGAGGCTCAGGAGAAGTTCGGCTTCCTGCTCGATGCTTTCCAGTATGGCGCCCCACCACACGGCGGCATCGCCTTCGGCTGGGACCGCATCGTCTCCCTGTTGGGCGGCTTCGACTCCATCCGCGACGTCATTGCGTTCCCGAAGTCCGGCGGCGGAGTGGATCCGCTTACCGACGCCCCTGCGGCAATCCCTGCCGCACAGCGTAAGGAGACCGGCGTAGACTACAAGCCGGAAAAGAAGAAGGAACAGGAAAAGTCTGGTTCCACTGCGGGTGAAACCGCTGAGGAGAAGTAAGCAGAAGGCTTAAACCTCAGCCTTTCAGGCGCACCGTGCGGGGCACATCGTAGTCCGCGGCAATTTCGCTGCGGGCGAACTTGTGACCCCGCTTTGGTGTGAGGGGGCATACTGGATAGAACTATGGTTGATAACGAAGCTGTGCTATCACCCGAGGACGTCATCAAGGCCGCCTCGGAGATGCTGTCGCGCCGTTTTGGTGGGACCCCGGAGATGTCGAGCGTGGAGCGCTTGGACGGTTCCGGCAATGCAATGGTCCTGCGCGCCAGGATTGCCCCCGGAGCCTTCCTGCCGCACCGCTCGGTAGTCATTAAGTACAACCCGGTCACCGGCTATGGCGTCGACGATGCCGCGATGCTGCGCGAGGTGGTGGCTTATCAGTTCACCACCGCGTTATCTGAGGACGTGCGCCCCGGACCCGTACTTCTTGCCCACGATCTGGAGCAGCGCATTATCGTGTTGACGGACTTGGGTGAGGGCGAAACGCTTGCCGACGTCCTTGTACAGTCCACCGATGATGATCGCGTGCGGGTGCTGCGCTCACTGGGCAGTGCGTTGGGGCACATGCACGCTGGAACCGCGGGCCACGAGCAAGATTATGAAACCCTGCTCAATAGGATGCTGCGCAAGAATCCGGACTTGGCCCCGCACCAGTCCGTGCGCGATGAGGCGCTGGAGCGCTCCATTGGCATCGGGCTCGACTTGCTGGATAAAGCCGGGCTGGAGGCACCGGCCAGCTTCCGGGATCTTGCGGGTCAAGCCGCACGCTCCCTGGCATCCGGCAAGGACCGAGCCTTTACTCCCTTCGACCTTTCACCGGATAACATCATTGTGTCCCAGCGCCTGCACTTCTTGGACTATGAATGGGCAGGGTTCCGCAATGTTGGCTTCGACGTAGCCTGCGTTATCGCCGGATTCCCACAGTTCCTCTTCTCCAAGCCGATTACGGACGAAGAGGCAGATATCTTCATCTCTGCTTGGTCTCGTGCCGTATCTGAGGTGTGGCCGCTATTTTCCAATGCGGACGAAATCCACGGCCTGATCGTGGCGTCGCTCATCGGTTGGGCGCTATCGAGCGTGACCACGATGCACGCCGGCGGCATTGAAGGTCTGGTTGCGCTTGCCAGGGGAGAAGCCGAGGTCGTCCACGATCCGCAGCGCTCCATCTTGCGCCCTGCTGACCACGGTCCGTTCACGGAAGATGAATTGCTCGTGCGCCGCGACCTCTATGAAACCTTTGAGGCGCTATCCCGATATGCCGCGCGCTGCGATGGCCCCGCCTGCGCGCCCATCGCGGAATTTGGCAGCGCCATTGCGCGCCGCTTGGATGACGAATAGACAATCACGATGTGCCCGCACGCTTTTAGGAGGTAGCTTTCCAGTGTCTCAAGACTCATTATTTGGCGGGCCCACTCCGGACCGCAGCGCGTCGCCGCTGCCGGGGAAGAACCTTTTTGCCACCCACGCTGGGTCCCCACTGGCGGCGCGCATGCGTCCCCAAAACCTCGATGAAGTGGTCGGACAAGACCATCTTCTGGCGCCCGGCAAGCCATTGCGCCGCCTCGTGGAAGGATCAGGAGAGGCCTCCGTCATCTTGTACGGGCCGCCGGGCACCGGCAAGACCACCATTGCCTCGCTCATCGCCAGCCAAATGGGGCAGAACTTCGTGGGCCTTTCCGCGCTTGATTCGGGCGTCAAGCAGGTCCGCGAGGTCATCACCCACGCCCGGCAAGAGCTCATTCATGGCCGGCGCACGGTGCTGTTCATTGATGAGGTACACCGATTTTCCAAAACCCAGCAGGACGCACTCCTCGCAGCCGTGGAAAACCGCACGGTACTGCTCGTCGCGGCAACGACGGAAAACCCTTCCTTCTCCGTCGTCGCGCCGCTTTTGTCTCGTTCGCTGCTGTTGCAGCTGCATTCGCTCAGCGACGATGACTTGAGGGGCGTCGCCAAGCGCGCGCTAGAAAGCGACCGTGGCCTAGGCGAGCGCAAGATTCGGATTACCGATGAAGCCTTGGACCAGTTGGTACTCCTCGCCGGCGGCGATGCGCGGCGCACGCTGACCTATCTCGAGGCCGCGGCAGAGGCGGTTGACGATGGCGGGGAGATTACCCCACAAACGGTCACGGACAACGTCAATAAGGCGGTGGTGCGCTACGACCGCGACGGCGACCAACACTACGACGTGGTTTCCGCGTTCATTAAGTCCATTCGCGGCTCCGATGTCGACGCTGCGCTGCATTATCTCGCCCGCATGGTAGAAGCCGGGGAGGACCCGCGCTTTATCGCCCGGCGGCTCATCGTGCACGCCTCCGAGGACATCGGCATGGCCGATCCCACCGCGCTCCAGGTGGCCGTGGCGGCGGCCGAGGCCGCTCAGCTCATTGGCATGCCAGAAGCCCGAATTCCGCTGGCGCAGGCCACCATTCACCTGGCCACCGCGCCAAAATCGCCCTCGGTCATCTCTGCCATCACGCAGGCCCAAGCCGATGTAGCCGCCGGCAAGGTGGGCCACGTGCCACCGCACCTGCGCGATGGGCACTATGAGGGCGCCAAGCGGATGGGAAATGCCGTGGGCTATGTCTACCCCCACGATGATCCCCGCGGCGTTGTAGAGCAGCAGTACCTGCCCGATGAGCTGGAGGGTTCGGTTTACTATGAACCCACCGATCACGGGGCTGAGAAGCGTGTTTATGACTATATAGGCCGCTTGCGCAGCATTATTCGCGGCAAGCGTGGTCCAGGCAAAAACGCTCGCCGGCCGCGCTGATCCCCACCGATGGGAAATCGCTGTGCAGCGAAGGGTAGAGTTGGGCGGGTTAGAAACTTCTTGATAGAAGATGAAAGCTCAGACAGTTAGGATTGTTGCTCGTGAAGACTCATGAGATCCGGGAACGGTTTACCCAGCACTTCGTCAATTCTGGTCACGAGGCAGTACCAAGCGCCTCGCTGATCCTGGATGACCCTAACCTGCTTTTCGTTAATGCCGGCATGGTTCCGTTTAAGCCCTACTTCCTAGGCCAGCAGAACCCGCCCTTTGCCAAGGGCCTTGCTACTTCCATCCAAAAGTGCGTGCGCACCTTGGACATTGATGAGGTGGGCATTACCACCCGCCACAACACCTTCTTCCAGATGGCCGGCAACTTCTCCTTCGGCCAGTACTTCAAGGAAGGCGCCATTACCAACGCCTGGACCTTGCTTACCGGCTCCGTTGATGAGGGCGGCTTTGGCCTAGACCCAGAGCGTTTGTGGGTTACGGTCTACCTCGATGATGACGAGGCCGCCGAAATTTGGCGCGACAAGATCGGTGTTCCAGAAGAGCGCATTCAGCGCCTCGGCATGGAGGACAACTACTGGTCCATGGGTATCCCTGGACCCTGTGGCCCGTGCTCCGAGATCTATTATGACCGCGGTCCTGAGTACGGCAAGGACGGCGGCCCGATTGCCGATGACAACCGCTACATGGAGATCTGGAACTTGGTCTTCATGCAAAATGAGCGTGGCGAGGGCATTGGCAAGGGCAACTTTGAGATCGTCGGCGAGCTGCCCAAGAAGAATATCGATACCGGCCTGGGCATCGAGCGCGTGGCCTGCATTTTGCAGGACGTAGACAACGTCTATGAAACGGACCTGCTGCGCCCAGTTATTGACGTAGCTGAGGAGCTTACCGGCGCCACCTATGGTGACAAGGCCTCCCACGAGGACAATATCCGCTTCCGCGTGGTAGCTGACCACTCCCGTACCGGCATGATGCTTATCCTGGATGGCGTGACCCCGGGCAACGAGGGCCGCGGGTACATCCTGCGCCGCCTGCTGCGTCGCATTATCCGTTCCGCCAAGCTGCTGGGTGCTAAGGGCGCCACCATGGAGCGCTTCATGAATACGGTCATGGATACCATGACCCCGTCCTACCCGGAGATTGCCGACAACCGCGAGCGCATCCTGCGCGTTGCGGTTAGTGAGGAAAAGGCCTTCCTGAAGACCCTCGAGTCCGGCACCCGCCTCTTCGATGATGCCGTACAGGAGCTCAAGTCCACCTCCCGCGCGAAGACCGCAAAGGTCCTGCCGGGCGAGAAGGCCTTTGAGCTGCACGATACCTACGGTTTCCCCATCGACTTGACCTTGGAGATGGCCCAGGAGGCCGGCCTTGAGGTCGACATGGATGGCTTTAACGACGCCATGGGCGAGCAGCGCCGCCGCGCCAAGGCCGATAATCAGGCCAAGAAGCACGGCCACACTGACCTTTCCCTCTACCGCGATTGGGTGGACAATAACCCCACCGTCTTCACCGGCTTTGAGGAGCTTACTTCCGACGCCCGCGTGATCGGCCTCGTCCGCGGTGGCGAGAAGGTCGATCAGGTGCACGAGGGCGAGCAGGTTGAGGTCATCTTGGACCACACCCCGCTGTACGCCGAAGCTGGCGGCCAGATGGCAGACCGCGGCCGCATCATGGCCGGCGAGTCTTTGCTGGAGGTCAACGACGTTCAAAAGATCGGTAAGAAGCTGTGGGTACACAAGGCTACGGTTACTGCCGGCGGCCTTGACTTGGGCATGTCCGTTGAGGCGGCCGTTGACGAGCAGTGGCGCCATGGTGCTACGCAGGCGCACTCTGCTACGCACCTCATTCACGCCGCACTGCGCCAAGTGCTTGGCCCCACCGCCGTCCAGGCCGGCTCCATGAACCGCCCGGGCTACCTGCGCTTTGACTTCAACTACACCGAGCAGCTCAGCCAGGCACAGCTGGAAGAGATTGCATTGATCACCAACCAGGCAATCGACTCCAACTTTGCCGTGAATACCATTGAGACCTCCCTGGAGGAGGCCAAGGCCATGGGCGCTATGGCGCTATTCGGTGAGAACTACGGCAAGGAGGTCCGCGTAGTAGAAATCGGCGGACCGTTCTCCATCGAGCTCTGCGGCGGCACCCACGTTGCTTCCTCCGCTGAAATCGGACCGGTGTCCGTGCTCGGTGAGTCCTCCGTTGGCTCTGGTGCTCGCCGCATCGAGGCCTACTCCGGTTTGGATGCTTTCCGTTACTACTCCAAGGAAACCGCCTTGGTAGAAGGCGTGTCCCGCGAGCTGAAGGTACAGACCGAGGATCTGCCGGAGCGCATCGCGCAGCTGTCTGAAAAGCTCAAGGCAGCGGAGAAGGAAATTGAAACCCTACGCAAGCAGCAGCTGGCTGCACGTGCCTCCGAGTTCGTCGGCGCTGCTAAGGACATCAATGGATTCAAGGTCATTGCGCTGACCTTGCCGGAAGGCACCACTGGAGGAGACCTGCGCACCGTTGCAACGGACCTGCGCAACCGCCTGCGCGAGGAAGAAGCCGTCATCGTCCTGGGCGCCGAAGACAAGGGCAAGTTCCCATTCATCGCGGCAGCCACGGACAAGGCTGTTGGCCGCGGCGTAAAGTCCGGCGACATCGTCAAGGAGTTTGGACAGTACGTCGACGGCCGTGGTGGCGGTAAGCCGGATATGGCCCAGGGCTCTGGCTCTACTGCAGCCGGCGCTGAGCGCGGCTTTGCAGCCGTCAAGGACATGCTCGAGTCCCTGTAGGAGTTCGACCGTGGCAAAAGTGGAACCAGATAGCCCCGGAGTTGATGACCCGGGGCAGGGCCGCCGGCTCGCGCTCGATGTCGGCACGGTGCGCATTGGTGTGGCAGTGTCCAATAGGGAAGCCACGCTTGCCACCCCAGTGGAGACCGTGCACCGGGAAACCGGGTTCAAGGACCGCGATAAGGGCGATATTGACCGCATCCTGGAGCTCATAGATTCCTATGATGCAGTTGAAGTTGTCGTTGGCCTGCCACGGGACTTGCAGGGAAATGGCTCCAAAAGCGTAAAACACGCTAAAGAAATTGCGTTTCGGATCCGCCGTCGGTTGAATCGAGATGCAAATATAGATAAAGTTCCACCACCAGTACGTTTGGCTGATGAGCGTCTGACCACCGTGGCAGCAACCACCGCGCTGCGCGCGTCCGGCGTGTCCGAGAAGAAGGGCCGTAAAGTCATCGACCAAGCAGCAGCGGTGGAGATATTGCAGACTTGGTTGGATGGGCGCGCGAGCGCGCTACGATCCCATGATGCAATAGACCAGCCTTCAGACTCAGGAGACTAAAACACGTGAGCCGTAACCAAGAACGCCTCGGCCGATCGATGGAGCCGAAATACGTCAAGCGCCGCCAGCGCGGCATTGCCGTTGTCATTGCGTCCATCATCGTCATCCTTGGCGCCCTTATCTACATCGGATTCCGCCTCGGCAATACCTCCGCCGATTATGAAGGAACCGGCAACGGTACCACCCAGCTGGTGGAGGTGCCGGAAGGCTCGTCCATGTCCGAGCTCGGACCTGCATTGGTAGAAAAGAATGTGGTGAAGACGCAAGACGCTTTCGATTCTGCTGCGTCGATGAACCACGGCGCGAGCCAAATCCAGCCGGGCTTTTACCGCCTACAGGAAGAAATGAGCGCGGACGCGGCAGTCGAGGCATTGCTGGATGAGAATAACCGCGTGGACATGCTCGAGGTCCAAGGTGGCGCCACCTTGGAGGACGTCAAGGTTGTGGGCGGAGACGTCCGCTACGGCATTTACTCCCTGATTTCTGAGGTCAGCTGCAACGATGGCAACTGCCTGAAGAAGGAGGACTTGGAAAAGGTTGCGGCGGAAACCGACCCTGCCGAGCTGGGCGCACCGGAGTGGGCCTTGGACGCCATCAATAAGCGCGGCAATGATCCCAAGCGCATTGAGGGCCTTATTGCCCCAGGCCAGTATGTCCTCGACCCCAACATGGAGGCCAAGGATATCCTCAAGGACCTCATCACCCGCTCCACCAAGCGCTACAACGAGACCAATATCGAGGAACGCGCCCAGGCTATCGGCTTGAGCCCTTATGAACTGCTCACCTCCGCTTCCTTGGTGGAGCGCGAGGCTCCGGCGGGCGAGTTCGATAAGGTTGCCCGCGTTATCCTCAACCGCTTGGACGAGCCAATGCGCCTGGAGTTTGACTCCACCGTGAACTACGGCTTGGAAGACGTTGAGCTGGCCACCACCGACGAGGCCCGCGGCGAAAAGACCCCATGGAATACCTACGCGAAGGAAGGCCTACCAGATACCCCGATTGCTTCTCCTTCGGACGATGCAATCAAGGCCATGGAAGAACCGGCTGAAGGCAACTGGAAGTTCTTCGTCACCGTGGACAAGGAGGGCACCACCGTCTTCTCCGATTCCTACGATGAGCACTTGGGCCGCGTCGATGACGCCATCCGCTCCGGCGTGCTTGACTCCAAGCGCGAAGGTGAGGGCGCTGGTTCCGGCAACGGCGACGCCGCTGCCGAGCAGCCCGCCCAGTAGAGTCGCGACAACCACAAAGAGGTAGAACACCATGCCACGTGCGGCGGTCCTTGGTAGCCCCATCAAGCACTCCTTGTCTCCGGTGCTCCACAATGCTGGCTACGAGGCCGCCGGGCTGGCCGGTTGGGACTACACCCGCTGTGAAACCTCGGCGGAGGGGCTGCCGGAATTGGTGGCGGCAAGCGACTCAGAGTTTGTTGGTTTCTCCGTGACCATGCCCGGCAAGTTTGCCGCCCTCCGCTTTGCGGACACCGTAAGTGACCGGGCCCAACTGATTGGCTCAGCAAATACCTTGGTGCGCAGGGCTGATGGTTGGTATGCGGACAATACCGATACCGAGGGCGTACGCGGTGCGCTCGCCGAACTTCTGGGGGATGATCCAGCAGCTCATGCGCTGCTCATTGGTGCTGGGGGCACCGCTCGTCCCGCGTTGTGGGCGCTTTCCGAGCGCGGGGTGAAAAAGGTTACGGTCCTCAACCGTTCCGACCGCAGCACCGAACTTTTGCCGCTCGCGCAGAACCTAGGGCTGGAACTTTCCTTTGTTAGCTTCGACGGGGACTTATCCGCGCTGGCTCGCGCTGCCGATGTCATTGTGTCCACCGTTCCAGCCGCGGCGGTGAAAGACTATGTCTTTGACCTCGCCCACGCACCGGTGCTGGACGTCATCTATGATCCCTGGCCCACACCGCTGACCACGTGCGCGGCGGCCAATGGCTACAAGACCGTCGGCGGGCATGTCATGCTCGCGCACCAAGCATTTAGCCAGTTCGAGCAATTTACCGGGGTGGCCGCCCCGCGGGAAGACATGCTGAAGGCATTGAACCAGGAGCTGCAGAAGCGGTCGCAGACGACTAAGTAGGAGGGGCGTCGGCAAGCGCGGCCTGCAACCCCCGTGCCGTAAAAGCTGCAGATTTCGCCATGTAGACATTGGCGCCCAGCGCTTCTTCACAGCGTGCCTTAGGGTGATCCCCGTGTTAATAGTCGGGGGAATTATTTATGGTTTGTGGGCAGCAGCCTTGTCTTGGTGGGATATTCGGCAGCGCCGATTGCCAGACTGGCTGACGCTTCCAGCTGCGGTGCTCTCGCTTGCCCTTGCCAATTGGAGTGGGCTGTGGTGGCCAGGGATGTACCTCGTGCTGGGGCTGGCCCGTGCAGGCGTGGGCGGAGGCGACATAAAACTCGCCTGGCCCCTGGGAATGCTGGTGGGGCATGTGGCCGGGTTTATGGGCGTGGTAGCGGCAAGCGGCAGCGCGTCCCTCCTGACTCTTATGTGGTCGGTGTGCAGTGGGCAGAAGGAGAGCCCGCATGGTCCTGCAATGTTGCTAGCGGCAGCGGTCGTTATCGCATGTGCGCACCCTCTTTGAGGGGGTGGAAGAATATATTGCGGGGGCCAAGTTGGTACTGGATTGGCCAGGCCGTGCGATAATACCCGCATGCTTCGTTGGACTACTGCAGGTGAATCCCACGGCCAAGCTCTTATTTCGATGCTGGAGCATATGCCCGCTGGGGTTCCTATTACCCGCGCCGATATTTCCCATCAGCTTTCCCGGCGCCGCCTAGGCTATGGCCGCGGTGCCCGTATGAAGTTTGAGGCTGATGAGGTCACCGTGCTGGGTGGAGTCCGCCACGGGCTTACCTTGGGTAGTCCCATCGCCATCATGATTGGCAATACGGAGTGGCCCAAGTGGACCACCATCATGTCGGCCGATCCGCTGGATATGGACGATGAAGAAACCATCAAGGCGATGAACTCCGGCCGCGGTGCCGCCTTGACGAGGCCGCGCCCAGGGCACGCGGACTTTGCCGGAATGGTGAAGTACCGCCACAGGGAAGCACGCCCCATCCTCGAGCGATCCTCTGCGCGTGAGACGGCGGCGCGAGTGGCCGCAGCTACCGTTGCGCGCAATTTCCTGCGCGAGACCCTCGGCGTCGAGGTTCTCTCCCACGTGATTTCCATTGGCGCTTCCGAGCCTTATGAGGGGCCTGCGCCAGCGTTCGCGGACATCGAGGCTATCGATGCCTCGCCGGTCCGCGCCTGCGATAAGGCGGCTGA
This sequence comes from Corynebacterium tuberculostearicum, assembly GCF_022347385.1. GTDB lineage: Bacteria > Actinomycetota > Actinomycetes > Mycobacteriales > Mycobacteriaceae > Corynebacterium > Corynebacterium tuberculostearicum_M. The sequence goes on along the minus strand of NZ_JAKRDT010000005.1, from coordinate 84,130 downwards.
AGCCTCCATGATCGCGGAGATTGAGGCCGCAAAGAAGCAGGGCGATACATTGGGCGGCATCGTTGAGGTTGTGGTCGATGGCCTGCCTATCGGCCTGGGCTCGCATATTTCCGGCGATGACCGCTTGGATGCCCAATTGGCCAGCGCATTGATGGGTATCCAGGCTATCAAGGGCGTGGAAATTGGCGATGGTTTTGCCGAGGCCCGTCGTCGCGGTTCCGCTGCCCACGATGAGATGGTGCGAACCGAAGAAGGCGTATCCCGCCTTAGCAACCGTGCAGGCGGACTCGAAGGCGGCATGACGAACGGTCAGCAGCTGCGCGTGCGGGCGGCGATGAAGCCGATTTCTACCGTTCCGCGTGCCTTGCGCACTATTGATATGGAGTCCGGCGCTGCAGCTACTGCCATTCACCAGCGCTCCGATGTGTGCGCGGTACCGGCGGCGGGCGTGGTGGCAGAAGCAATGGTTGCCCTCGTCCTTGCGCGCGCCGTGCTAGAAAAATTCGGTGGCGATAGCCTCGAAGAAACCTCTGCAGCCATCGCCACGTATGATAAATACGTTTCGGACCGCCTTGCTTTTGACCAGGAGTAAGTTATGACCACCCCAACCGCCGTTACGGGCCTGCCCCGTCCACGTGTTGTTTTGGTTGGCCCGCCAGGTGCGGGTAAATCCACCATTGGCCGCCGCCTTTCCCACGCCTTGAGCTGCGAACTGGTGGATTCGGATCACCTTATTGAGCAGGCTAAGGATAAGCCGTGCGGAGAAGTTTTTAGCGAGCTGGGTGAACCAGACTTTCGTGTGCTTGAAGCCGAGCACGTTGCTGCGGCGCTGCGCACTGGTGGAGTCGTTAGCCTCGGCGGCGGGGCAGTGCTGACGGACGCCACCCGTGAGCTGCTGGAGCGCCATACCGTCATCTTTTTGGATATTTCCCCTGAAGAAGGTGCACGGCGGACGTCCGGGGATAGCAATCGGCCGGTTCTCGCAGCCGCAGATCCCCTTGAGCACTACCGCAACCTTGTGGAGGCGCGGCGCCCCTATTACCAAGAGGTGGCCGATTACCGGGTACGCACCGATGCCCGGACCCCACAGCAGGTAGTAGGCGATATTCTCGGCTTCCTCGATACCCTGTAGATTCTCCGCAGCGCTACCACTAGTTCCTCGCCATGCTGGCTTGGCGGCGAACGGAAAGGACCATCATGCCCAGCATTGCCGTTAATGGACCACAGCCCTATGAAGTTCGCATTGGTGCCGATCTCAACCGGGACATCGCGCAGCGCTGCGCGCAGATTGGTGCAGGCCAGGCGGGCATTATCTGCCAGCCGCCGCTGCGTGCCGCGGCCGAGCGCTTAGCGGAACTCGTCGCCGCTGAGGGGGTGGAGCCTACGCTTATCGACGTCCCCGATGCCGAGGCCGCCAAGCAGCTCAGCGTCATCGGTAGCGTATGGGATCAGCTGGGGGAGAAGGGCTTTAACCGCCGTGACGCCATCATCGGCCTCGGCGGTGGCGCCACCACCGATTTGGCGGGGTTCGCTGCGGCCGGGTGGATGCGCGGCATCAAGGTCATTCAGGTGCCTACCACGCTATTGGCCATGGTTGACGCGGCCGTCGGCGGCAAAACCGGCATCAATACCGCGGCCGGCAAGAACCTCGTTGGCGCCTTCCACGAGCCAGATTCTGTGTTTGTGGATCTCGAGCGCCTCGATACCCTGCGTGCGGCGGAGATCATTGCTGGCTCGGCAGAAATCATCAAAACCGGATTCATCCATGACCCGGTGATCCTTGAGCGCTATGACAGTGACCCCGGCGCATGCGTGGACCCGCAGGGCTATCTTCCAGAATTGATTGAGCGCTCCATCGCGGTAAAGGCCGCGGTGGTGGGCGAGGACCTCAAGGAATCGGGCCTGCGGGAAACGCTCAATTACGGTCATACCTTTGGCCATGCGGTGGAGCGCCATGAACAGTATCAGTGGCGCCATGGCAACGCGGTGGCGGTGGGCATGATGTTTATCGCCCACCTGGCGCATGCGCGCGGCCTCATTGACGCGGAACTCGTGGAAAAGCACCGCAGAATCCTGCACAGTATTGGGCTCCCGACCACGTATAGGCCGGGCCAGTTCGCGGACCTGTATGAGGCAATGACCCACGATAAGAAGAATCGCGACGGAAAGATCCGGTTTGTAGCCTTGACCGGGGTGGGCGAGACCACCCGCCTCGAAGGCCCCAGTACGGAAGAGCTAGAGGCGGCCTACGCCGCGATTTCGGAGTAGAAATGAAGATTATTGTCCTCAACGGCCCGAACTTGAACCGCTTGGGAAAACGCCAGCCGGATGTCTACGGCTCGACCACCTTGGCTGATGTCGAGCACATGATTGCCTCGCGCGCCGCCGCGCACGGTGCAGAGGTAGAGTGCTTCCAGTCCAACCATGAGGGCGAGCTCATTGAGAAGGTGCATGCCGCCGCGGATGCGGGCCACCCGGTAATCATCAACCCCGGCGGTTTTACCCATACCTCAGTGGCCCTGCGGGATGCCCTGGCAGAGGTAGCCGATGGCGCCGGATTCGTAGAGGTGCATATCTCTAATGTGCATGCGCGCGAGCCCTTCCGGCATCATTCCTATCTCAGCCCAATCGCCCGCGGCGTCATCGCCGGGTTGGGGGTCTTCGGCTACGTGGCGGCAGTGGACTACCTCTGCCAATAGGCACCCCACGAACGGGCTGAGCGGCAGCCGGCTAGAAAGAAATCCGTCCAACTGCGGGGGCAGGGTCGATATACTGGGTGGATACTTTCTACACCGCAGTCGACCCAGAAGGATGAAATCATGGCTTTGGCAGATACCCGTTTTAGTGACCGGCGCCGCAAGCTTGCCGCGGAACTAGCCGGCCAGCGCATCGATGCCGTTCTGGTCACCCACCTCACGCACGTGCGCTATCTGTCGGGATTCTCCGGCTCGAATGGCGGGCTACTTTTGCGCAAGGACCTTACCGCGCAGGTCGCTACCGACGGCCGGTACACCACGCAGATCGCCCGCGAGGTCCCCGATCTGGAGGCTATCCAAGGCCGCGCGGTAGGAAAGGTGCTCCTGCAGCAATTTGCCGATGTCGAGGGTCCGGTTCGAGTCGGTTTTGAAGCCGACTACCTCTCGGTCTCTGAGCTAAAAGACCTAGAAGAGTCCGCCCCGGAGTCGGTCACCTTGGTCCCTATCGCTGGGGTCATTGAAAAAATTCGCTTGGTCAAGGATTCGCTCGAGCTAGAGAAGCTGGAAGAGATTGCTGCGCTGGCTAATCAGGCGCTGGAGGATCTGCTCGCTGCCGGTGAGTTGCGTGCCGGCCGCACCGAGCGCCAGGTGGCTGCCGATTTGGAACACCGGATGCGCATGCTCGGCTCGGAGCGAGTGAGCTTCGATACCATCGTTGCGTCCGGCCCGAACTCGGCGATGCCGCACCATGGTGCCGATGACCGGGTCATCGAGGACGGTGACCTAGTGACCATCGATTTCGGTGCCCACCTGCGCGGATTCAACTCCGACTGCACCCGCACCTACGTCGTGGGTACGGCGAATGACTTTGCCAAGGAAATCTATGATGTGGTGCTCCGCGCCCAAAAGGCAGGCGTGGCAGCGTCGGTGCCGGGCGCTAAGCTTGCCGACGTCGACGCCGCCTGCCGCGATGTCATCTCCGCCGCCGGCTATGGCGACTACTTTGTGCACTCGACGGGCCACGGCGTGGGCCTAGACGTCCATGAGGCTCCATCCGCGGCACAGACCGGTAAGGGCGAACTCGCCGCCGGCATGACCCTGACCATCGAGCCGGGCATCTATGTGCCAGGCAAGGGCGGCGTGCGCATCGAAGATACCCTCATCATCACCGATGGCGCCCCGAAGATCATCACCGCCGCGACGAAGGAGTTTACTGAACTGCCCGCCTAGTGGGCCAGAACCTTAGAGTTAAGCAGCTGGGCGACATTACGGTTGCCCAGGTGCGTGAGGTGATTGAAGAGGTTGTGCGGTACGGAGTACTCCCACTTGCCGGAAACCCAGCGGGTGCTGTCCGGCGCGCACATGCCGTGATCAATGGAATCGGCGCGTAGGTCGTAGTACTGCACGCCGTTTGCGCGGGCTGCCTTGTACATGGCGCTATTAACCTGGTCCTCGCCGGTGCGAACCAAGCCCGCGTAGTCCATGTTGAAACCGGCTTCAGAGGAACCCGGTGCGGAGGTACGCAGCGGGCAAACCGCGCCATTGCGGGCGGAGATGGCGGGATAGCCTACAACGGTGATGTGGGCATTCGGGGCAGCGTGGCGGACCCGCTGGATCGAATTCTTCATGCCGTCGTAGTAAGGGTTGGAAGAAGAAAGCGATGGGCGCACGATTTCCTGGAAGTCATTAGCGCCGAATTGAATCAAAACGTTTTTCGTTTGGCCATTGAGATCATTATTAGCAATGGCTCCGTTGATCTGCTCATTGAAGTCCTTGCGGTGCGAGTGGCCGGCGGCCTTCGCCGCAGAGCATGCGTAGTTGGCTACATGCTGACCAGAAACACGGCCCAGCTCGCGGCCAACGTTGCTCTGACCCTGCGGGCAGCCCTGTGGGGATGGTGCGCCTGGAGCGTCTTCGATGCCGTGGGTGGCAGACGAGAGCGTAGTGCCCGCCGAAGGGGACAAGCTCGAGGTCGTGCCAACTTGGCCATAGGTTGGGTTGGCGAAAACAGAATCGCCGAACATCACGGTCTGGGCGTCTGCTGCCATGGCCTGCGGAGCGGACAGTGCTGCTACGGCTGCGCCAGTAGCGGTAGCCGCGGCGTAGAGCTTCTTGAGAGGCATCGCAAAAATCCTTGGTAGGTATGTGAAAAATCAATTAAGCAAAGCCTTATCGTACAGCGAGTTATTGCTGGATAAAAACCTTCGATTGTTCGCGTGTCTGATGGTTTAGGGCAGGCGGCGGGCCCCGAAAGTCACTCCGCTGGTAACTGTGGGGAAGAAATGGGGGACCGGTAATACCCCAAGGGGCAGTTGTCCGGTAGGCTTAAACATTGTTTTCAACCTTTAGTCCACAATTTTCGGGAGTTTAACCGCAATGGCTGATACTACTGATTTCAAGAACGGTCTCGTTCTGAAGATCGACAACAAACTGATGCAGATCGTTGAGTTCCAGCACGTGAAGCCGGGCAAGGGCCCAGCCTTCGTGCGTACCAAGCTCAAGGATGTTGTCTCCGGTAAGACCGTGGACAAGACCTGGAATGCTGGTGTTAAGGTAGAGACCGCTACCGTGGACCGCCGCGATATGACCTACCTGTACAACGATGGCACCAGCTACGTTGTTATGGATGAAAAGACCTTCGAGCAGTACGAGCTCCCGCCGGAGAAGTTCGGCGATGCCGCTCGCTTCCTGCTGGAGAACATGCGTGTTCAGGTTTCCTTCTACGAGGATGAGGCACTCTTTGCAGAACTGCCTATTTCCGTAGACCTTAAGGTCGAGCACACCGAGCCTGGCCTGCAGGGCGACCGTTCTTCCGGCGGCACCAAGCCTGCCACCCTGGAAACCGGTGCTGAGATCCAGGTTCCGCTGTTCATCGAGATCGGCAACGTTCTCAAGATCGACACCCGTACCGGCGAGTACCTCTCCCGCGTTAACAACTAGGGCATCTGACTGTGTCTGATAACACCCCTAAGCGCGATATCAACTACAAGCGGCACACCGCGCGGTACCGTGCACGTCGTCGTGCCGCCGATATCCTCTACGAAGCAGAAAACAGGGACGTTGACCCCGTTGCCATCGTGGAGGATCGCATCGCCTTGGCACGTGAGGATCGCAACGCGGTAGCGCCTGTGGCCGAATACACGCAGGTGATTGTTAAGGGCGTAGCCGAAGAGCTGGATGCCATCGATGACACCATCTCTCGCTTCCTTGCCGAGGACTGGGAACTGCACCGCATTCCGGCCGTTGACCGTGCGATCCTGCGCCTGTCGGTATGGGAGCTGCTGTTCAACCCGGATATTCCCACCGCTACTGCGGTCGTGGAAGGCGTGGAGATTGCCTCCCAGTATTCCAACGATCAAGCGGCGCCATACATTCACGCTGTGTTGGATGACGTTGCACAATCCCGTTCTGCGGAAAACCCGATGTCCGCAGAACACCAGGGTAGCGATGCGGATACGGACGGCGAAGATTCGACCGACGAGGAGCCGCTAGACTCCGAGAACGCGGATGATGCGGCCGAGGATACTTCCGCATCCACCGCTTCGGACTTCGCTGCCGCGGCCGATGACTCGGCTGTAGCAGACCGTTCTGCGCAGCAGGACCCCACTGCGGAATAGTCAGGTTTAGACTGGCCCGCATACTTAAACCGCCCGCCCAGCTCGATGGTGAAGAGCTGTGGCGGGCGGTATTTTCATGCCCAAGACCGTGCCAATCGACGCTCATCCTCGCGTCTCCGTGTGCCCAGTATGGCCAAGAGCAAAAAGAACTCTCCCCGTCACCCTTGCGTCATTGTTAAGGCAGAAGGAGAGGGGAGAGCAGTGAATTCTAGGGCGGCTTAGCTCTGCGGGGCGTCGCTTGCGGCAGCGTCGCCAGATCCGGCGTTGGCTGCGGTCTCGGAGCCAAGCTTGGCCATCTCTTCGGCGGCAGAAACCATGGCGTCCTGGCCGCGGATGACGCCATCCACGGCGGACTTCAGGGCAGCCTGCAGCTGCTCATCGGTCATGCCGGCGGCGGCAGGGATATCGCGCTCGGTGCGCACCACGAGCATGTCATCGTGCTCCGAGATAACTGCGCGGGCGCCGAAGGCGACGGAGTTGATCTGGTTAGCCGCGAGGAAGAGGCCGGCGTCGGCCTTGGAATAGGCGGCGTCGGTAGGCACATCGCAACGGACAATAACCACGGAATCAAGAACCGCGAACATAGTGGGCAGGCCGTTGAGATTGGCGGTAGCTGCCTCAATATCGCTGTCCATCTTGGTCAATTCGATATCGAAGCTGCGCATGGCCTCGACAACGCGGTCAAGGGTAATCTCCGGCAGGTTGTTTTCGGTAGAGGCATTAGTCATGGTTGTGCTCCTCCCAAGTCACGAGCTGTGGGTAGTGTTCTTCCACGAAGGCGAAGGACTGCAGCATAGAATCCAGCGTGGACATCACGAAGGCGCCGATCTGATTGCGGGACAAACCGTGGGCAATGTTGATCTCGCGCACGCCCGAGACGGCGAGGTTATTCTCGGCAGCTTCAAAGAAGCGCAGGGTCGGCGCGAAGTGCTGCTGGTTCCACTGGTTGAGCACCATCAGCAGGCTTGGGCCCTCAGAAGACGGCACGTTGCCGCGCCAGACGGAATCCGCCACGAGCACATCATCGCGCACCTGCATGGCGATGGCGACATTGGAGAAACCAGTGCGCAGGATCTGCACGTTCTCTTCCTCGCTCACTGGCTGCTCTTCGAGGCGGTATTCCAGGTTCTCAGATGCAAAGATCTCGCCGATGCGCTCGAGAGTTACGGGCTCTACCGGCGTATCGGGATACAGGGTTGGTTCTTCAGACACTTAAGTAGTCTCAATCCATGTACTAATCGGGGATAAAGGTCAACCTTTGCCAGTTTACCTAAGTTCCCATCCAGTTAGTGGGACTGCCATAGACGCTCGCCGCCAAGTTCGTGCGCGAGAGCAGTATCGATCGTGGGGTAGCGGAAAGTATGCCCGATGTTGTGTAGAACCGTAGGGCTTACGCGTTGTTGCGCCAAGGCCAACTCTTGGGCGCCTTCCTTGCCCAGCAAGATTGCGGGACCGAAGGGTGGAACGGGAAGCAATGCCGGACGGTGTAGCTCAGAGCCAAGGGCTTTGACGAAGTCCTTGTTGAGCACCGGGTTAGGCGAGGCCGCATTGACCGGGCGTTCCAGCGAATCGTCCACGATGGCGCGGAAGTAGGCATCCGTCAGATCATCGAGGGCGACCCAGCTGAACCAGAACTCACCGTCGCCGAAGGGGCCGCCTAGGCCGGTGGAGAAGAGGGCGCGCAGCAGCGGCAGGAGGCCGGAACCGCCTGACATGGCGATGCCGGTACGGATATTGACCACGCGGGTGCCCGCGGCGCGGGCGGGCTCGCAGGCGCGCTCCCAGTCGACTACCACGTCTGCCAGGAAGCCCTCGCCAGGTGCGGAGTCCTCGGTGAGGACCTCATCGCCGCGGTCGGATCCGTAGTAGCCCACGGCAGAGGCGCAAACCATGGTGTGGACGGAATCCGTGGTGCCCGCAAGACGGGCTAGGCGCTCGGTGGGGCCAACGCGGGAGTCGCGGATGGCGGCCTTGTGCTCGTCATTAAAGCGGCCGAAGATGGGCTCGCCTGCCAGGTGGACGAGGACGTCGACCCCGCGCAGGAGGTCGGGATCGGGATCCTCTGGCCGCCAGGTGCGCTGGCCCGTGGAAGCCGTGCCGCGCACGAGCTGGATCACCGTGTGTCCGGCGGTGCGCAGTTGTGCGGTAAGCGCTGTACCCACGCTGCCGCGGGAGCCGGTCATGGCGATGGTTAGTGGTTGGGTGTTCAAGGAGGCGTCGGCAAGCCGCTGGAGAAAGGAAAAATCCTCAATGAGCTGGTGCTGCCGATAAGCAAAGACCGATTCCAGCGCCGCCGAAGGGATGCGGGTGGTGACTTCATCGCGAACGAGCGTGCCGTCCGGGTGATCCGCAAAGGTGTGATGGTGTTGCCATGCGGCGAATTTGCGAATGGGGGAGTTTACGCACACATCGGTGAACTCATAGCCCTCGCGGTACTGGGAAAGCTTATGCTGCGCGGTCCAGCGCAGGCCGCCCGGAAGGCCCAGGATGGAGGTGCCATCGCCCAGGCTCTCTGCCTGCTGGATGGGCTTCATGAAGGCAAAGGGCGCGTTCAGGCGGGTTAAAGCGCCTTGGCGGGTATGCCATTGCCAGACCTGCTCGCGAGGGGCGGGTACTATGTGTTCGGCGGAAAAACTCACTGTGTGAAGTGCCTCCTTCTTTTCGCCCTCACCCAAATGGTGGGGAAGGTGCTAGAGTATTTTGTGTCTAAGAGCATAGACATTTTTGAGACCATCAACCGGCATCCTTTAAAGACCGCACCGTGAGGCGGGGAAGGAGGTCACGATGAGTGGAACTGACGCTACCGCGAACAAGCTAGAGCTTTTAAGCTCCGATGATGTTTCGCGTACCGTTGCACGCATCGCGCACCAGATCATTGAAAAAACGGCGCTCGATTCCGCGGACGCACCGCGGGTCATTCTGCTTGGCATTCCCTCTGGTGGCGTGCCACTTGCACAGCGCCTAGCGCACAAGATTGAAGAATTTTCCGGGGTCGCAGTCCCGTGGGGCTCCCTCGATATCACCCTCTATCGCGATGACCTGCTTGGTAAGCCGCATCGCGCGCTACAACCCACGACCATCCCCACCGGTGGCATCGATAACGCCACCGTTATTTTGGTCGACGATGTGCTGTATTCCGGCCGCACTATCCGCGCCGCCTTGGACGCGTTGAGTGACGTGGGCCGTCCGGACATTATTCAGCTGGCCGTCTTGGTAGATCGCGGCCACCGCGAGGTTCCTATCCGCGCCGATTATGTGGGAAAGAATCTGCCCACCGCGCGAGAAGAAGACGTCAGCGTATACAACAGCGAGATTGACGGCCGGGATGCGGTCGTATTGACCCGAGCCGCCGCAACTACTAAAGGAACCGGCTCCGAAACGGGGGAGGCATAACCATGAAGCACCTCATCGATATGGCAGAGCTGGACCGAAGCGAAATTATCGGTCTAATGGATGAAGCAGATCGCTTCCGCGAGGCCCTCGAAGGCCGTGAGGTAAAGAAGCTGCCGACCCTGCGGGGCCGGACCATCTATACCCTCTTTTATGAAAACTCCACCCGCACCCGCTCTTCCTTTGAAACGGCCGGCAAGTGGATGTCCGCGGACGTCATTAACCTATCCGCCTCCTCCTCCTCGGTAAAGAAGGGCGAGTCCCTGAAGGATACCGGTCTTACCTTGGCCGCCATCGGCGCCGATGCGATCATCATGCGCCACCCTTCCTCTGGGGCGCCGCAGCAGCTGGCCCAGTGGGTTGCGCCTAATGGCAAAGGACCTTCGGTGATCAACGCGGGCGACGGCGCGCATCAGCACCCAACGCAGGCGCTTCTCGACGCCGTCACGATGCGCCAGCGCCTGGGACTGCACAGCGACGAAGGCTTTGCCGGCCTGAAGGTCAAGATTGTGGGCGATTGCCTGCACTCGCGCGTCGTGCGCTCCAACGTAGATCTGCTCACCACTCTTGGTGCTGAGGTAACCCTCGTGGGCCCAGCCACCCTCATGCCCTTTGGGGTTGAGAATTGGCCAGTGCGGGTGTCCTATGACTTTGATGCGGAAATCGCAGACGCCGACGTCATCATGATGCTGCGCGTCCAGCAAGAGCGCATGAATGGCGGCTTCTTCCCCTCCCACCGCGAGTACGCCAACCTCTTTGGCCTGTCCAAGGATCGCGCGGCGGCCATGCACAAGGACGCCATCGTCATGCACCCCGGCCCGATGCTGCGCGGCATGGAGATTAACTACGGCGTCGCAGATTTGGACAAAACTGCGGTCCTACAGCAGGTACACAACGGTGTGCACGCCCGCATGGCGGTGCTGTTTACCCTGCTGACCAATGGCGAAAACGCCGGCATTTAAAACCGCGACCCACACTCAACTTTAGGGAGAGACAATGACTACTTACCCGGAAACCGGTCGCCTTTCCGCGCCGGCGGAATCCCCACTGGTGATTAAGAATGTGCGCCTGTACGGCGAAGGCGAGCCCACCGATGTCGTGGTCAAGGACGGCATCATCGCTACCATCGGCGCTACGGCAGAAGCCGAGGATGCACAGGTCATCGACGGCCAGGGCAACGTGCTCTTGCCAGGTCTGGTGGATATGCACGTGCACCTGCGCGAGCCCGGTCGCGAGGATACCGAGACCATCGAGACCGGCTCCAAGGCTGCCGCCAAGGGCGGTTTCACCGCCGTGTTCACCATGGCTAATACCAACCCTGTGACCGACCAGCCGATCATCGCTGAGTCCGTATGGGCCAAGTCCCAAGCACTGGCGCTGTGCGATGTCCATCCGGTGGGCTCCATTACCAAGGGCTTGGAAGGAAAGACCCTCACCGAGTTCGGCATGATGGCCCGCTCGGACGCCAAGGTCCGCATGTTCTCCGATGACGGCAAGTGCGTCCAGGATCCGCAGCTAATGCGTCGTGCTTTGGAATACGCCAAGGGCATGGACGTGCTGCTGGCGCAGCACGCCGAGGACGACCGCATGACCGGCGGTGCCTCCGCCCATGAAGGCGAGACCGCGGCCAAGCTAGGCCTGCGCGGCTGGCCGCGCGTGGCGGAGGAATCCATCGTGGCTCGCGACGCCTTATTGGCGCGCGACTACGGCAACCGCGTGCACATTTGCCACGCCTCGACGCAGGGCACCGTGGAGCTGCTGAAGTGGGCAAAGGAGCAGGATATTCCTCTCACCGCCGAGGTAACCCCGCACCACCTATTGATGACCGATGACAAGCTGCGCACCTACGATGGCCTCTTCCGCGTCAACCCGCCGCTGCGCGAACAGCGCGATACCGAGGCCCTGCGCGAGGCGCTGCTTAACGGCACCATTGACTGCGTTGCCACCGACCACGCCCCGCACGGCTCCGAAGACAAGTGCGTGGAATTTGAAAATGCCCGCCCTGGCATGTTGGGACTGGAATCTTCCCTGGCCGTCATCGCCAAGATCTTCGTCGAAACCGGCCTGGCCGATTGGCGCTTTGTCGCCCGTGTGATGTCCGAACGCCCCGCAGAAATCACCCGCCTGCCGGGCCATGGCCGCCCGATCGCAGAGGGCGAGCCAGCTAACTTGACCATTGTGGACCCAGACCACCACTGGGTTTCTGATTCCGCCAAGCTGGCCTCCAAGTCCGAAAACAACCCGTACGCTGGCGAAGAATTTGGCGCCCGCGTTACCCACACCATTTTGCGAGGTGCCGTCACTTTTGACTTGGCAGCCTCCGAAGAAGACTAACCTTGCACACTGAGACCACCTATATGGCAGAGAAAGGCCACGACGTGACTGATAGAACCCCAGCAATCCTCGTTCTCGCGGACGGGCGCACCTTCCGCGGTTATGGCTTTGGCGCCACCGGCACCACCTTGGGCGAGGCCGTATTCACCACGGCGATGACCGGCTACCAGGAGACCATGACGGACCCGTCTTACCACCGCCAGATCGTGGTTTCCGCAGCGCCGCACATTGGCAATACCGGTTGGAACGACGAGGACAATGAGTCCCACGGCAACCACATCTGGGTTGCGGGCCTCGTCATCCGCGACCTCGCGCAGCGCGTATCCAACTGGCGCGCAGAGCGCAGCCTGAGCGAAGAGATGGAAAAGCAGGGTGTCATTGGCATCCGCGGCATTGATACCCGCACCTTGGTTCGCCACCTGCGCAACTACGGCTCCATTGCTGCCGGCCTGTTCTCCGGCGAAGATGCAAAGCGCCCGGTCGAGGAGTTGCTCAAGGAAGTTAAGTCCCAGGACTCTATGGAAGGCGCCGATCTCGCTGCGGAGGTATCTACCGACGAGCCGTACACGGTTGAGGCCGTAGGGGAGAAGAAGTACACCGTCGTTGCCTTCGACATGGGCGTTAAAACCGCAACCCCGCGCCACTTTTCCCAGCGCGGCATCGAAACCGTCGTCGTGCCCGCAAATACCTCTTTTGACAAGGTGAAGTCCTATAACCCGGATGGCGTCTTCGTCTCCAACGGCCCGGGCGACCCGGCTACCGCCGACGAAATGGTGGGCATCATCAAGCAGGTGCTCGAAGCCAAGATTCCGTTCTTCGGCATCTGCTTTGGCAACCAGCTCCTGGGCCGCGCGCTGGGCCTGGACACCTACAAGATGAAGTTCGGCCACCGTGGCATCAACGTGCCGGTGCGCAATAACGTGACCGGCAAGATCGACATCACCTCCCAGAACCACGGTTTCGCGCTGAAGGCGCCGGAAGGCTATGACCTCAACAGCGACGACGCCGAGTTCGCCACCGACTTCGGCCCAGCGCAGGTCACTCACATCTGCCTGAATGACGACACTGTAGAGGGCGTGGCATTGCGCAACGGCATGGCCTACTCCGTGCAGTACCACCCAGAATCCGCGGCGGGCCCGCACGATGCCAACCCGCTTTTTGATCAGTTTGAAGAACTGATGGCTAACCACACCCCAAATAAGTAGACAACCAGGAAAAGGAAGAATAACTATGCCAAAGCGCAACGACATCAACCACGTCCTGGTCATCGGCTCCGGCCCGATCGTCATCGGCCAGGCTTGCGAGTTCGACTACTCCGGTACCCAGGCCTGCCGCGTTCTCAAGGAGGAGGGCCTGCGCGTAACGCTGGTCAACTCCAACCCGGCCACCATCATGACCGACCCTGAGTTTGCGGACCACACCTACGTGGAGCCCATTGAGCCGGAATACATCGAAAAGATTCTGGTCAAGGAGCGCGAAGAGGGACACCCCATCGACGCCGTGCTGGCTACCCTGGGCGGCCAGACCGCGCTGAACGCTGCAGTTCAGCTTGACCGCCAAGGAATTCTGGACAAGTACGGCATCGAGCTCATCGGCGCCGATATTGACGCCATCGAGCGCGGCGAGGACCGCCAGAAGTTCAAGGACATCGTCGCCTCCATCGGCGGCGAGTCCGCCCGCTCCGCTGTGTGCCACAACATGGATGAGGTCCACGAGACCGTCGACAAGCTCGGCCTGCCCGTCGTTGTCCGTCCTTCCTTCACCATGGGTGGTTTGGGCTCCGGTCTGGCCTTCAATAATGAGGACCTGGACCGCATCGCCGGCGGCGGCTTGGCTGCATCCCCTGAGGCCAACGTGCTCATTGAGGAATCCATCCTGGGCTGGAAGGAATACGAGCTCGAGCTTATGCGCGATGGCGATGACAACGTCGTGGTCGTTGCCTCCATCGAAAACGTCGATGCCCTGGGCGTGCACACCGGCGATTCCGTCACCGTCGCCCCGGCGTTGACGCTTACTGACCGTGAGTTCCAGAAGATGCGTGACTTGGGCATTGCCATCATCCGCGAGGTCGGCGTCGATACTGGCGGCTGTAATATCCAGTTCGCGGTCAACCCGGACGACGGCCGCATCATCGTCATCGAGATGAACCCGCGCGTGTCCCGTTCCTCCGCGCTGGCATCCAAGGCCACCGGTTTCCCGATTGCTAAGCTAGCCGCCAAGCTCGCCATTGGCTACACCTTGGACGAGGTGCAAAACGACATCACCGGCGAGACCAAGGCGGCCTTCGAGCCGACCCTGGACTACGTCATTGTCAAGGCCCCACGCTTTGCTTTTGAGAAGTTCCCGGGTGCCGATGACACCTTGACTACCACCATGAAGTCTGTGGGCGAGGCCATGGGCATCGGCCGTAACTACATCGCGGGCCTGAACAAGGTCATGCGTTCTTTGGAAAACAAGCCCAATGGCTTCTGGACCAAGCCGGATGAGTACTTTGCGGGCGAGCGTGCTACTGACCTGCAGGCCGTGCTCAAGGATCTGGAGCGCCCGACCGAGGGCCGCATGTACGACATTGAGCTGGCTCTTCGCCTTGGCGCTTCTGTAGACGAGGTCCACGAGGCTTCCGGCGTTGACCCCTGGTTCATCGCTGAGTTGGCCACGTTGGTGGCCTTCCGCCAGGAGCTTATCGACGCCCCAGTGCTCACCGAGGAGCTGCTGCGCGAGGCCAAGGTCTTTGGGCTTTCCGACGCTCAGATTGCCGCCCTTCGCCCCGAATTCAACGGCGAGGATGGCGTACGCAGTCTGCGCTGGCGCATGGGTGTTCGCCCCGTGTACAAGACCGTAGATACCTGTGCCGGTGAGTTCGAGGCCCAGACCCCGTACCACTACAGCTCCTATGAGCTTGACCCGGATGCCGAGACCGAGGTTCGCCCGGCACCGGAAGGCTCCAAGGGCAAGGTCATCATTTTGGGCTCCGGCCCTAACCGCATCGGTCAAGGCATCGAGTTTGACTACTCCTGCGTTCACGCGGCCCTTGAGCTTTCGGAGCAGGGCTACGAGACCGTCATGGTCAACTGCAACCCGGAGACCGTCTCCACCGACTACGACACCGCAGACCGCCTCTACTTCGAGCCGCTGACCTTCGAGGACGTCATGGAGGTCTACCACGCGGAGGCCGCTTCCGGTGACGTTGCTGGTGTGATTGTCCAGCTGGGTGGCCAGACTCCGCTGGGCCTCGCTGCCCGCCTGGAGGAGGCAGGCGTTCCGGTTGTGGGCACCAGCCCTGCAGCAATCGATTCCGCCGAGGACCGCGGCGAATTCGGCAAGGTCCTCGATGAGGCAGAATTGGCAGCTCCGGAGTACGGCACCGCCACCTCCTTCGCGGAGGCCCGCGAGGTTGCTTCCTCCATCGGTTACCCAGTACTGGTTCGTCCGTCCTACGTGCTGGGCGGCCGCGGTATGGAAATCGTCTATGACGAAAAGGCGCTGGAAGACTACATCGAGCGTGCCACCGAGCTGTCTCCGGACCACCCGGTTCTGGTGGACCGCTTCCTGGATTCCGCCATCGAGATTGACGTTGACGCTTTGTGCGACGGCAACGAGGTCTACCTGGGCGGCGTCATGGAGCACATTGAGGAGGCCGGCATTCACTCCGGTGACTCCTCCTGTGCACTGCCACCGATGACGCTCGGACCCGAGGACATTGAAAAGGTCCGCACGTCTACCCGCTTGCTCGCCGAGGGCATTGGCGTCAAGGGCCTGATGAACGTCCAGTTCGCCTTGAAGGATGACATCCTCTACGTCATTGAGGCCAACCCACGTGCTTCCCGTACCGTGCCGTTCGTCTCCAAGGCCACTGGCGTACCGCTGGCTAAGGCAGCCTCTCGCGTCATGATGGGCTCGAGCATCGCGGATCTGCGTGCCGAAGGCATGATTCCTTCCGAATACGACGGTGGTTCTTTGCCGCTGGAGCACCCGATTGCCGTCAAGGAAGCAGTCTTGCCATTCAACCGCTTCCGCCGTCCCGATGGCAGCCTGCTCGATACTCTGCTCTCGCCAGAGATGAAGTCCACCGGTGAGGTCATGGGCTTGGCTACCAACTTTGGCGCGGCCTATGCCAAGGGCGAAATCGCGGCCTTTGCCGTACCACCCACGGAGGGTACCGTCTTCGTTTCTGTTGCCAACCGCGACAAGCGCACCCTGATCTTCCCGATTCAGCGCCTGGCCAACATGGGCTACAACATCGTCGCTACCGCCGGCACCGCCCAGATGCTGCGCCGCAACGGTATCGAGTGCGAGGTTGCCGCCAAGGTCTCTGAGGCCAAGGAAGGCGAAGAGTCCATCGTGGATAAGATTTTCAACGGCGAGATCGACTGGATTCTCAATACCCCGGCCGGCTCCGCCGGTGCCCGCCACGACGGCTACGATATCCGCGCCGCCGCCGTGCACATGGAAATCCCGCTGGTGACCACCGTGCAGGGTGTAACCGCGGCTGTCCAGGGCATCGAAGCGATGCGCATTGGCAACCTGCAGGTACGCGCACTCCAGGAGCTTGAGCATGGCCCACAGCACTAAAGGATTTGGCGAGCGCCTAGAAGAAGCCGGCCAGGAACGCGGGCGCCTGTGCGTTGGCATCGACCCCCATCCGTATCTCTTGGACAAGTGGGGGCTGGAGCCCACCGCTGACGGTCTGCGGACCTTTAGCCTGCGCTGCGTTGAAGCCTTTAGCGATACCGCCGCCTTGGTAAAGCCACAGGTTGCTTTCTTTGAGCGCTTTGGCTCCCAGGGCTTTGCGGTCCTCGAAGACGTCTTGGCTGCCCTGCGGGAAGCGGGGTGCCTGACTGTTGCCGATGCCAAGCGCGGCGATATTGGCTCCACCATGGCCGGCTACGCAGACGCATGGCTCGGCGATAGCTCGCTGCTGCGCGCGGACTCTGTGACCGTGTCGCCCTATCTAGGCGTTGGCGCCCTGGGGCCGGTATTCACCAAGGCTGAAGAAACTGGCCGCGGTGTATTCGTCCTGGCGGCTACATCCAATCCGGAGGCGCGTGCCATCCAGTCGGTCCCGGTGGGCGAGGAGAGCACTATCGCCCAGGGCGTCGTCGATGAGTGCGCCGCGTTCAATGTCGAGGCGCACAAGGCGGGCAAGCCTGGCGATGTCGGCGTAGTCGTCGGCGCTACGTTGGACAATCCGCCGCGCCTCGATGCGCTCAATGGCCCAGTTCTTCTGCCCGGTGTTGGCGCCCAGGGCGCCGGCCCAGAGCAGGTGCACGGCATTGTTTCTGCTCGACCATCGCTGGGATTCGCCAATGTGTCCCGAGCAGTGCTGGAGCAAGGTCCTGACATCGCTGACCTGCGCAAAGCAGTTGCTCAGGTGGCAGCGGAGTTCCGGGACTAAAAGGGGCGGCGTGGCTGATTAACAGCCGCGCCGTTTACCTGGTACTTTGTTTAAGGTATGTGCGGTGACGTGCTAAAATAGGCGTGCTTTTGGACCCGCTAATCGTCACCGTTCAATGAGCAGTGCTAGGATTACCAGAAGTCGGTTTGCTCGAAGGTTATTAATAACTTTCCGCGGTGTATTAACTGCGTTAGGCAACCGTAATCTGGTACCAAGTACTAGACGTAACAGAATCAATCTAATGAATCGGAGGAAACCCGTGGCCCTTCCAAAGTTGACTGATGAGCAGCGCAAGGAAGCTCTCGCAAAGGCCGCTGAGGCCCGCAAGGCTCGCGCCGAGCTCAAGGCTGCGCTCAAGCGCGGCGAGACCGACCTGAAGGACGTGCTCGAAAAGGCTGAGACCGATGAGATCATCGGCAAGACCAAGGTTTCTGCACTCCTCGAGGCTCTGCCGAAGGTTGGCAAGGTCAAGGCTAAGGAAATCATGGAGGATCTGGAGATTGCTCAGACCCGCCGTCTGCGCGGCCTGGGTGAGCGTCAGCGTCGTGCTCTCCTCGAGCGTTTCGGTTACGGCGAATAGTCACAACCATGGCTGACGCAACTGCACGCGGGCGCCTCGTCGTTCTGGCGGGGCCTTCCGCAGTGGGAAAATCCACCGTAGTTTCGCGTCTGCGCAGTGACGTCGAGGGGCTGTACTTCAGCGTGTCTATGACCACGCGCCAGCCCCGCCCCGGGGAGCAGGACGGTGTCGATTATTTCTTCGTCACCCCAGAAACCTTCCAGGAGCGAATTGATGCCGGGGAGATGCTCGAATGGGCTGATATCCACGGCGGATTGCAGCGCTCTGGAACGCCCGCCCAGCCGGTAGAGGAAGCTTTGGCCGCTGGCCGCCCGGTACTCGTTGAGGTGGATCTCGCGGGTGCCCGGAGTGTTAAGAAAGCGCTGCCGGAGGCAGACCTGGTCTTTTTGGCGCCCCCGTCATGGGAGGTACTTGTGGAGCGGCTCACCGGCCGCGGTACCGAGCCGCAAGACGTCATTGACCGTAGGTTGCAAACTGCGCATGAGGAACTAGCCGCACAGGACGAGTTCGATCACGTCGTTGTGAACGAGGATCTGGACGAGGCAGTATCTGCCATTAGTGATATCCTGCGGGCATAGACCTCCTTTTTGACCATCTTCAATCAATGTAAAGGTGCATGTGACTAACGTGACCACCCCTTCTAACACTGAAGCCGCAAAGGCGGAACCAGTATTTGATGATCCGATCGGCATTACTGATCCCCCGATCGATGAGCTTTTGGACAAGGTTTCCTCTAAGTACGCTTTGGTCATCTTTGCCGCTAAGCGCGCACGTCAGATCAATAGCTACTACCAAGAGCAGGATGAAGGTGTCTTCGAGTTCGTAGGCCCGCTGGTTACCCCAGAGCCAGGCGAAAAGCCTTTGTCCATCGCATTGCGCGAGATTGATGCTGGCCTGCTTGACCACGAGGAAGGCAAGTAGCTAGCACTAAGCGTGTAATAGCTTTAAGGCTCCACGCGCCGCCACGGATGTGCATCCCCGAATTGGGGTGCACCTCTTGGTCGCGGCGGGTGGGGCCTTTCTCTATGTCGGCAGGTACCATCGTGCGGTGTGACTGATAAAGATACCTCTCGCAATATTGTTCTGGGCGTCGCTGGCGGCATCGCCGCTTACAAGGCGTGCCACCTCGTGCGCAATCTCAAGGAAGCGGGCGATGACGTCCGCGTTGTCCCGACGGAAAGTGCACTGAACTTCGTGGGCGCGGCTACGTTTGAGGCCCTATCCGGCCATCCCGTCTCCACGAGCGTGTTTGAGGCCGTGGATGAGGTGCAGCACGTCAACGTAGGACAGCGTGCGGATGCAGTGGTCATTGCGCCCGCCACCGCAGACCTTATCGCGCGCTTGGCTGCAGGCCGGGCAGACGATCTGCTCACGGCCACCGTATTGGTCGCGACGTGCCCGGTAATTGTGGCCCCAGCTATGCATACTGAAATGTGGCATAACCCCGCTACGCAGGACAACGTGGCTACTTTGCGACGTCGCGGTATCACCGTCATCGAGCCCGCCCACGGCCGCCTTACCGGCAAGGATTCTGGCCCAGGTCGTTTGCCGGAGCCGGAACAGATTGCGGAGATTGTCCGCACTGAACTGGCGGGCTACCGAGTGCAGCACACCTGGCAGGGCAAGAAGGTTGTCATATCAGCCGGCGGCACCCAGGAAGAGCTGGATCCGGTCCGCTACTTGGGTAATCGTTCTTCCGGCAGGCAGGGATTTGCACTCGCGGAATGGGCCGCCCAGATGGGGTCCAAGGTCACCCTCGTGGCGGGTAATACAGCACAACTTCCTGTGCCGAGCGGCGCGGAGCTCCGGCACATTGTCTCCACCCGTGAGTTGGAGGACGCCATGCGCGAGGAGTCCCGCGATGCGGATGTGGTGATCATGGCCGCTGCAGTCTCTGACTTCCGTCCCGCGCAGGTTGCCGAATCAAAGATGAAGAAGGGACAGGCAGACGATGCACTCTCGACGCTCCATCTGGTGGAAAACCCGGATGTGCTCAAAGGGCTCGTCGCTGCGCGCGAGCGCTCGGAAATTCCTGCCGAGTGCGTGATTGTAGGGTTCGCCGCCGAAACTGGCGATGCCCAGAAGTCCGCCTTGGACTATGCCCAGGAAAAGTTTGCGCGTAAGGGCTGCGACGTGCTCATGGCCAATGAGGTCGGGCGCGGAAAGACCTTTGGCCAAAAGTCCAATGAGGGGTGGATTTTGCGTCCGGGTTCCGCGCCGCAACGCGTGGAGCATGGCTCGAAGCAGGTTGTTGCCGCTCAGATTCTTTCGGCCGTGAATGAAATGTTTCACGGGTAGACAACTAAAATTGCGTTTATAGACCGCTTGGTCTAGGCTTGCGAGGTATTAGGCTTGGGCGTAGAAAACCCACAGCATCGAATCAACAGTGAGAACGAAGGAAGTTTTTGTGACTGATAACGCTGCAGTGGCAACTCGTCTTTTTACCAGCGAGTCCGTGACGGAAGGCCATCCCGATAAGATTTGTGACGCCATTTCTGACGCCATCCTTGATGCCCTGCTGGAAAAGGATCCAGCATCCCGCGTCGCCGTTGAGACGTTGGTAACCACCGGCCAAGTCCACGTGGTGGGCGAGGTTCGCACCGAGGCATACGTGGAAATTCCGGCGCTGGTGCGGGAGACCCTTAAGTCCATCGGCTTTACTTCTTCGGAAGTCGGCTTTGATGGCAACACCTGTGGCGTGAACATCGCCATCGGCGAGCAGTCCCAGGAAATTGGCGCCGGAGTGGACAACTCCACTGAAGCCCGCGCCCATGACGAGGACTATGACGCCGAAAACGATACCGCTGGTGCAGGCGACCAGGGTCTGATGTTCGGCTATGCCTCCAATGAGACCGCTGAGTACATGCCACTGCCCATCGCTTTGGCGCACCGCCTGTCCCGCCGCCTGACGCAGGTACGCAAGGAAGGCATCGTCGACCACCTCCGTCCGGATGGCAAGACCCAGGTGACCTTTGCCTACACCGACGACAATGAGCCTTCCCACCTGGATACCGTGGTGATTTCCACGCAGCACGATGCCGAAGTTGATAGCGCTTGGTTGGAAGGTCCCTTGCGCAGTGAGGTCCTTGAATGGGTTATCAAGGACGCCGGCTTGGAGAAGTACTACACCGAAGACACGACCTTGTTGGTCAACCCGTCCGGTTCCTTCATCCTTGGTGGACCGATGGGCGATGCCGGACTTACCGGACGCAAGATCATCGTCGATACCTACGGCGGCATGGCTCGCCACGGCGGCGGCGCGTTCTCTGGCAAGGACCCGAGCAAGGTGGACCGTTCCGCTGCTTATGCCATGCGCTGGGTGGCTAAGAATATCGTCGCCGCGGGCTTGGCAGATCGCGCTGAAGTCCAGGTGGCTTATGCAATCGGCCGCGCCAAGCCGGTGGGTCTGTACGTGGAGACCTTCGGTACCGCCAAGGAAGGCCTGAGCGATGCGAATATCCAGGCTGCGGTGAATCAGGTATTTGACCTGCGCCCGGCCGCTATCATTCGCGAGCTCGACCTATTGCGCCCCATCTATGCGCAAACTGCGGCCTACGGTCACTTTGGCCGCACCGACGTTGAGCTGCCGTGGGAGCAGTTGAACCGAGTGGAAGCATTGCGTGCTGCCGCTGGTCTGTAGAATCGAGGCCTATGCCTAAGAAAACACCCGCCACCCGGAAGCCGGTTGCGCGGGTGTTGCCTCTTTTAGGTGTCGCGCACCTAGACCGCGGATTTGATTACCTCGTAGAAGAGGCAGACTCGGAAGAAATCCAACCGGGGATTAAGGTGCGCATCCGCTTCAACGGGCGCTTGGTGGACGCGATTGTCTTAGAACGCCGGCATGATTCTGAATTTGGCGGCAACCTGCGCTTTATCGAGCGCATCATCTCACCCTTCCAGGTTTATCCGCCGCAGCTGGCCCGGCTTGTCGACGCCCTGGCAGACCGCTACGGCGGCGTGCGCTCAGACATTATCCGCTCCGCTATCCCGCCGCGGCACGCCAAGGCGGAAGAATCCGACCTAGAAACCCCGTGGGAGGAGCTCGGCACCACGAGCGAGCCCGACCTATCAGGATGGTCGGCCTATCAACATGGTGAGGCTTTCGTCGATTCGATTCTGGCCGGCAAGCTCGCCCGTGCCGCCTGGCAAATCGCCCCGGGCGATGATTGGGCACATGCGCTGGCTGCCCTCGCTGCCAAAGTGGCGCTTGGCGGAGGAGGAGTTCTCCTCGTCGCCCCGGACCAGAAGAGCGTTGATGCTGTAGAGGCCGCGCTGCGACAGGTACTTGGGGCAAAGCAGATAACGGTGCTGACTAATAGCATGGGCCCGCAGGCGCGCTACCGCCGTTATCTCTCCGCGCTAGTGGGCCAAGCGCGCGTGGTCATTGGTACCAGGTCCGCTGCCTTTGCCCCAGTCAAAGACCTGCAACTGGCGGTGATCCTCGATGATGGCAATGATAATTTGGTCGACAACCTCAAGCCCTATGTCCATGCGAGGGAAGTACTCACCACCCGCTCAGCCTTCGAAGGCTGCAGCATGGTTTTGGCCAACCATTCACGGACGGCGGAGACACAGCTCCTCGTGGAATCAGGATGGGCGCACGACGTGGTGGCCAAAGACCAAACCATAACGGCGCGTTGCCCGGCTATCGAGGCGGTGGGGTCGTTCGGTCTGTCTATCGCTCGCGATCTCCAGGGCGGCACCACAAAAGTACAGGCGCAGGCCTTCCAAGCTGCCCACCAGGCGCTGGATAGGGGAGAGCCGGTGCTGGTGCAGGTACCGCGCAAGGGCTATGCGCCCATTTTGGCCTGCGGCCAGTGCCGAGCGCCGGCTCGCTGCCGGCATTGCAATGGGCCGTTGGGGCTGCCGCCCAAGGGGGCGTCGGCAAGCGCAGGCTCGGAAGAAGCAGGAATGCCTACGTGCCGCTGGTGTGGTCGCATTGAGGCACGGCATCGGTGCACCGAATGCGGGTCCCCGCGCCTGCGAGCCATCGTGTTGGGCTCGGAGCGCACTGCGGAAGAAATGGGCCGGGCCTTTCCCAATACGCGGGTAGTGGTCTCGGGCGGAAACAAGGTGCTCGATGCAGTGGACAATGCGCCGGCGCTGGTCATTGCCACCCCTGGCGCCGAACCGACAGTAAAAGATGGTGCCTATGGCGCGGCGTTGCTCTTGGATGCCGGTGCGTTGCTCAACCGGCAAGACCTGCGCGCCACGGAGGACACCCTAGCGAAGTGGGCGCAGGCGGCTACCTTGGTGCAGCCGCATTTCAAGGGTGGTCGAGTAATCCTGGCCGCCGATGAGTCGCTCACCGTAGTCCAGCATTTCCTGCGATGGGACATGGTGGGCGCGGCCGCGGCAGAGCTTGCTGCCCGGCGCGAAGTGCGCTTCCCACCCGCGGTGCATTTTGCTGCCATCGACGGTGCGGATGCATCCCTAGATGGCTTTGCCGAGCTTGTGGATCTTCCAGACCACGCGGAGGTATTAGGCCCAGTTCCCCTTCCCCCGGGGCAGAGCCTGCCTGGTGACTACGATAGCCAGCGCTTTGGCCCACCGCAGCGGTTGGTCGTGCGCACCCCGCTGGGGCCGCGTTCCCAATTGGGGCGGGCATTGCGCAGCGCCAACGCCGCGCGCAGCGCCCGCAAGGATGACCTGCCTTTGCGCATCGTGGTTGACCCCATCCACGTGGGTTAGCCATATCGGGGCATAGGCGCTCATGCGCTAATCTCGACGGAGGAAGCCGCCACCGCCGGCCGGCTTGGTCACGGTGCCAGGAGAAAGGTGTGATTGCCATGTCCCTTCGAGAGCTGCGTATCTACGGCGACCCAGTCTTGGGCAGCCGCGCGGAGGAAATTAGTAAATTTGATGCAGGTCTGCGCGCTCTGGCGAGCGATATGCTCGAGACCATGGATAACGCCGGGGGAGTAGGCCTCGCGGCTAATCAGGTGGGGATTTTGAAGCGCATCTTTGTCTATGACTGCTCGCATACCCAATCTGGGCTGCGCGGGGCGATTGTTAACCCGGTCTGGACTCCGGTGGGAGAGCAGCAGCAAACAGGTCCGGAAGGATGCCTATCCATTCCGGGAATTAGCGCGGAAACCACGAGGTTCAACCAGGTCTTTGTGTCGGGACAGGATATTGAGGGACGTCCAGTGTCCATGGTGGCCTCAGGACTGATGGCTCGGTGCATCCAGCATGAGACCGATCACCTCGATGGGGTGCTCTTCCTACAACGCTTGGAGGCACCAGTGCGCAAGGAGACCATGCGCGCCATCCGCGAATCCGAGTGGTTTAACGCCTCGTAGCCCACTCGCTGTGGCGGCAGCGTTGCGGCGTTGTAGCCTAGTATTTTGAACGATATTAAGAGGAGAGTTTCCCCGCATGCGGATTATTTTTGCCGGTACCCCTGAGCCAGCCGTTGTGGCCTTGGAAAAGCTGCTTGCCTCGTCGCACGAGGTGGTGGCGGTAATCACTCGCCCAGACGCGAAGAAGGGCCGCGGCCGCACTCTTCACCCGAGCCCAGTGAAGGCGCTCGCCCAAGAACATGGCATTGAAGTATTGACCCCAACCACCCTGCGCCCTGACTCGGAGGACGGGCAGGCGCTGCGTGCCCGCTTAAAGGAATTGCAACCAGAGGCGATTCCGGTGGTGGCCTACGGCAATCTGGTGACTAAGGACCTGCTGGAACTACCACAGCATGGCTGGGTAAACCTGCACTTTTCTTTGCTTCCGGCATGGCGCGGCGCGGCACCAGTGCAGGCTGCCATTGCCGCAGGCGATGACGTGACCGGCGCATCAACCTTCCGCATCGAAGAGGGCCTGGATACGGGCCCGGTGCTCGGCACCGTGACGGAGGAGATTAAAGGCACCGATACTGCCGATGACCTGTTGACGCGCCTGGCCTATTCCGGTGGCGATTTGCTCGTGGCCACCATGGATGGCTTAGCCGCGGGGCAGCTGGAGGCGCAACCACAGCAGGGGGAGGCTACCTATGCGCCGAAAATCTCTACCGCGCAGGCACGCGTGGAGTGGACCCAACCGGCCTTTGCCATCGATCGGCACATTCGCGCACACACGCCTGGGCCGGGTGCATGGACCATGTGGGACGAGGCCCGCGTGAAGATTGGACCGGTCAGCCTCATAGAAGAGGCGGCGGTTCCACAGGAACTAGCACCAGGGCAGCTGCACATTGCCAAGAACGCCGTATTCATCGGTACCGGTACGCAGCCAGTCCAGCTGGGTAAAATCCAGGCTCCGGGAAAGAAGATGATGAATGCGGCCGATTGGGCCCGCGGACTAGGCAAGGATGCCGAGGTGAAGTTTCAATGAGCGGTGGTTTCCGTTCCCGCAGCAAGTCCGGGGATAAGTCCCCGGAGGGTAAGCCGCAGGACTCCCACAAATCCACTGGTGCGAAGGGCCGAGATGGCCGCCCGCAACGGCAGCAGCGTGGTGGGCGCGGTGGGCAGCATAGGGGCCGGCAGGCTGCTAAGGGCCAGCGTCCCGGCAAGCGCCAGGAAGGCGGACTGATTCAGGCCGCGCTGGCCGCGGGCGTGGATGCGCCGCGCGCGGTCGCCTTCGACGTGGTGCGCAGGGTAAGCGATGATGATGCCTTCGCTAACCTCATTTTGCCCAAGGCACTGCGCAAGCAAAAGCTCAAGGGGCGCGACGCCGCCTTTGCCACCGAAATCACCTATGGCACGCTGCGCACCCTTGGCGTAGTTGATGCCGTCATCGCAGAGTGCTCTTCGCGCGGCCTCGAGGACATTTCCCCCGCCGTGGTTGATGCCTTGCGCCTGGGCACCTATCAAGTTCTCTATACCCGCGTGGAGCCACACGCGGCGGTTGATACCACCGTTCGTTTGGTAGAAGCCGCCGGTGAAGTCAAGGCCAAGGGCTTTGCCAATGGCATCATGCGCACCATTACGCGGACGCCGGCCAAGGCTTGGCTGGACAAGCTCGCTCCACAGGGGGAAATCGCCGGCATCGCCTTTAAGCATGCCCACCCCACCTGGATTGCGGAATCGTTTAGCCGCGTGTTGGGCCTTGGGGAGTTGGAGACTGCCCTGGCGGCGGATTCGGATCGACCTTCGGTGCATCTGGTGGCTCGCCCAGGGGAAATCTCGGCCGAGGAATTGGCCCTGATGACCGGTAATGAGGAGGGGCGCTATTCCCCTTATGCGGTGTACATGGAATCCGGTGACCCCGGCCAATTGGAACCCGTGCGCCAAGGATTGGCGGCCGTGCAGGATGAGGGCTCGCAGCTGATTGCTCGCGCGGTATGCGAGGCGCCCCTCGAGGGCGAGGACACCGGCCGGTGGCTGGATCTCTGCGCCGGTCCCGGCGGAAAGGCGGCCTTGATGGGGGCGCTTGCCCGCATCGACTCCGCGCATGTTGATGCAGTGGAGGTATCTCCGCACCGAGCGGCGCTGATTGAAAAGACGGTGAGCGACTTGCCCGTAGACGTTCGTGTGGCAGATGGCCGAAATCCCGGCGTGGGAGAGGGCTTTGACCGCGTGCTTGTCGACGCCCCTTGTTCCGGCCTTGGCGCGCTCCGTCGCCGCCCAGAGGCGCGGTGGCGCAAGTCGGAGGCCGATATTGCTGAGCTCAACCAGCTGCAATTCGAGCTCTTGTCTTCCGCATTAAACCTGGTGCGTCCAGGTGGTGTGGTTATCTACTCCACGTGTTCGCCAGATCTGCGCGAAACCCGGGGCATCGTTGACCGCGCCGTGCGCGAACTCGGCGCCGAAGAACTCGATGCACATGCTCTCATTCCTGATATGGGCGATGTGGGCCATGAGAAATCCGTGCAGATGTGGCCGCATCGGCACGGTACCGACGCCATGTTCTTTGCGGCGCTTCGCCGCGCAGCCGACTAATCGCGATAGACTGGTGGGCATGTCCGCACCGATCATTTCCCCTTCCATCCTGGCTGCCGATTTTTCTCGCTTGGGCGAGGAACTAGCGGCGATTGATACCGCAGACTGGGTCCATGTGGACATTATGGATGGGCACTTTGTGCCCAACCTGTCCTTCGGCCCAGATATCACGGCCACGGTCCATCGCAGCACCGATAAGCCACTAGATGTCCACCTCATGATCGAGGAACCCGAAAAGTGGGTGGAGACCTATGCCAAGGCGGGCGCACATACGATTATCTTCCACGTGGAGGCCGTCGCCGATGACCAGGCGGCAGTGGACTTGGCCCAGCGCATCCGCGATTTGGGCGTGCGTGCGGCCTTTTCCATCAAGCCAGGCACCGCCATCGAACCGTGGTTAGATAAGCTGCACCATTTCGATGAGGTGCTCGTGATGTCTGTGGAGCCTGGCTTCGGTGGGCAAAAGTTCATGCCGGAGATGCTGGAGAAGGTCCGTAAGTTGCGCCGCAGCATTGATGATCAGGGCCTTGATACCGTCATCGAGATCGATGGCGGTATTTCACCCGAGACCATCGGGGCAGCCGCCGAGGCGGGCTGCGACGCTTTCGTGGCAGGCTCAGCCGTATTCAAGTCGGACGATCCCGCCGGCGTCGTGAAGCAGCTGCGTGATCTGGCGGCTGGTGCCTAATGGGCGCGGGGCTACAAGACAGCAACATCTCCGCAGCGCTATTGCGCGCAATGGCCGCGGGTGCTGAGGTCCGCGGAACCACGAGCCCTAATCCACCGGTAGGCGCGGTCATCGTGTCCCCAGCCGGGGAAATTGTGGGCGTCGGCGCCACCCAGCCCGTAGGAGGTGCGCATGCCGAGGTCATGGCGTTGCGTGAGGCCGGAGATAAGGCGCGCGGGGCCACGGCCGTGGTCACCTTGGAACCCTGCGCGCACACCGGCCGCACGGGTCCCTGTGCGCAGGCGCTTATCGATGCCGGCGTGGCTCGCGTGTACTACCTCCACGCCGATCCCACCCCGCAGGCTGCGGGTGGAGCAGAAGTGTTGGCGCGGGCTGGAGTGGACGTCGCCAAGCTAGAAAAGCCCCCGCACGCCGAGGATGCTTTGGGGCCATGGCTATTCGCCGTGCGCACCCAACGGCCCCACGTCACCTTGAAGTTCGCGCAAACGCTGGACGGTTTTACGGCCGCGGCCGATGGAACCAGCCAATGGATTACGGGCGAGGCAGCGCGTGACTGGGTGCATGCCGATAGGGCGCACCGCGATGCCATCGTGGTAGGTACCGGTACGGCGCTGGCTGATAATCCCTCGCTCACTGCGCGCTTGAGCGACGGCAGCTTGCGCGCGCACCAGCCCCGCCGGGTGGTCATTGGCAAGCGTGATTTGGAATCGGCGGGCGATGCAGCAAGCCACCTGCGCGAGTTGGGGTACGAGCAGTACGACAGCATCGAAGAAGCTCTCTACGAACTCTACGCCACCGGTGCCCGCGACGTCCTCGTGGAAGGAGGCGCAGGCCTGGCCAGCAGCTTTCTCAAGGCTGACTTGGTGGATGCCATCTCTGCCTATATCGCGCCACTTTTGCTGGGCGAGGGCCGCGGCGTGCTCGCGCACCCCGTGACCCAGACGCTGGCAGAAGCCACCCGTTTCCGCCGGGTGGGAATGAAGGCGCTGGGTGATGACGTTCTTATTGAATACGTGCGCTAGGCGCTGGACAAAGCAGTGAGCGAGAAAGGTTGGACGTGTTTACTGGGCTAGTACAAGAGTTGGGCACCGTGGAGGCAATGGAACCGCATGCAGACGCGCTGCGTTTGAGCATTCGTGCCCCGCGTACCGTTGCGGAGGCCGCACTGGGTGATTCCATTGCCATTAACGGCGTATGCCTTACCGTGGCGGATCTGTCGGCCGATACTTTTTGTGCGGATGTGATGCAGGAGTCCCTTGACCGCACCGCCCTGGGGCGCCTTGCCGAGGGCGATCCGGTCAATGTAGAGCCGGCGCTGCTTCCCACCACCCGGCTGGGTGGGCACATCATGCAAGGCCACGTGGACGGCACCGCTACGCTGCAGAGCCGAACTAGCTCCGAGAACTGGGATGTGCTGCGGTTTAGCTTGCCGTCCGAGCTTGCCCGGTACGTCGTGGAAAAGGGGTCCATTGCCGTGAGCGGCACCTCGCTGACCGTGAGCGCCGTGGGCCCAGACTGGTTCGAGGTATCCCTTATCCCCACCACACTGCGCGATACCATCCACGGTGCATTGCCGGTGGGAGGAGAGGTAAACCTCGAGGTGGATGTGCTGGCCAAGTATGTAGAAAAGATGCTTCACCCCGAAGCTTAACCCCCTGGGGCTAAGGACTAGACTGCTACCTTATGAGCGCGAGTGATAATTCCATCCGTCTAGATTCCATCGACCAGGCCATCGCGGATATCGCCGCTGGTAAGCCGGTTGTTGTCATCGATGATGAGGATCGCGAAAACGAAGGCGATCTGATTTTCGCCGCGGAGCTAGCCACCCCGGAACTCGTGGCCTTCATGGTGCGCTATTCCTCTGGATATATCTGCGCACCCTTATTGCCAGACGATTGCAACCGCCTGAACCTTCCGCCGATGCTGGCGGTCAACCAGGATGTACGCGGCACCGCCTATACGGTGACCGTGGACGCAGCAACGGGCAGTACCGGTATTTCTGCGACTTCGCGCGCAGAAACCATCCGGCGTCTGGCAGACCCAAACACCACGCCCGGCGAATTCACCCGGCCAGGTCACGTGGTGCCGCTGTGCGCCCGCCCAGGTGGCGTTCTGGAGCGCGACGGCCATACTGAGGCTTCCATTGATCTGGCCCGTTTGGCGGGCCTGCGCCCGGCCGGTGTGCTGTGCGAGATCGTCTCTGAGGATGACCCCACGGATATGGCGCGCTCGCCAGAACTGCGCCGCTTTGCCGATACGCATGGGCTCTCCATGATTTCTATCGCGCAGCTCATCGAGTGGCGCCGCCATAATGAAACCCAAGTCACCCGCCAGGTAACCACTGAGCTGCCTACCGAATACGGTCACTTCACCGCCATTGGTTACCGCCACGAGGTAGACGGGCAGGAGCACGTTGCGTTGGTCGCAGGGGATCCCGCCCACCTGCGCGGCGCGCGCGACGTCCTAGTGCGCGTCCATTCGGAATGCCTAACCGGCGATGCCTTTGGCTCACGACGCTGCGATTGCGGGCCTCAACTGCATGAATCCATGTGCCTTATCAGCCAAGAAGGCCGCGGCGTGGTCATCTACCTGCGCGGTCAGGAAGGACGCGGCATCGGGCTTTTGCATAAGTTGGAGGCGTACCGCCTGCAGGATTCGGGCATGGATACCGTCGATGCCAACCTGGAGCAGGGCCTGCCCGAGGACGCCCGCGAGTACTCCGTGGCCGGGCAGATCCTTCGCGATCTCGGCATAGAATCCGCAAACCTTTTAACCAATAATCCGCATAAGGGCGAAGGGCTGAGCGGATTTGGCGTGGATGCCAGCCACCACACGCCGCTGGCCACCCCAGCACACGCGGATAATATTGAATACTTGCGTACTAAGCGCGACCGCATGGGCCACGACCTTCCGCAGGTCGCCCAGTGGGATGCCGAACATAAGTAGAGCTTTGACGTGCAATTGAAAGGAAAGCGATGAGTAAAGAAGGCCTGCCTGATATTGCCCAGGTAGATGGCAGTGGACTGCGCGTTGCCGTGGTTACTGCTACGTGGAACGCAGAAATCTGCGACCAGCTCCATGCCCAGGCGGTGCAGACTGCAACCGATAATGGGGCCGAGGTTGCCGAATACCGAGTGGTAGGTGCGCTGGAACTTGGCGTTGTGGTCCAAGCCGCAGCCCGTGCCTACGATGCCGTGGTGGCCCTAGGCTGCGTTATCCGTGGCGGCACCCCGCACTTTGACTACGTGTGCGATTCCGTCACCCAGGCGCTGACTCGCATCTCGCTCGATGAATCCACCCCGGTTGCTAACGGTGTGCTGACAGTCAACGACCAGCAGCAAGCCATCGACCGCGCTGGTTTTGCAGATTCGGTAGAAAACAAGGGCGCCGAAGCTATGATTGCAGCTTTAGATACCGTGCTGCAGTTGCGTACACTAAACGCAGCACAGAAGTAACCGCTAGCAATGCGTCAGCGCCCGATGCTTGACCACTAAGGTGGCCGGCGGGGCGCGCCCCAAAGGAGTATGCACATGAACGAGGCGCAGGCCCCAAAGAATCCGCAGCACAGCCGCCAGCTTAGCGACGCCGAAGTATTGGCCTATACCAGCGCCGATCCCTTCGCACAGACCACGTCTAAGCCATGGGAGTTTACGGCAACCTCGCCTTTCCTCCGCAAGGTGGCTATCGCCTGGGTGATCCTCGTTATGGCCATCCATATCTTCATGGGAGTTACCTTGGATGTGTCCTTTACCGGTGCGCACGTGACTACCATCGACAAATTCGCCTTCCCTGGCGTCGGTGTTCTCATTTCCGTTCTGTCTTGGATCGCTCTAAACCGACCACGCCTGCGCGCCAATGAGGATGGGGTAGAGGTCCGCAATATCGTGGGCACGCGCTTTTATCCGTGGCAGGTGGTCTACGGGCTTTCCTTCCCCGTAGGCCAGCGTATGGCACGCCTTGAGCTGCCCGAATTCGAATTCGTCCCCGTCTGGGCGTTGCAATCTGGCGATAAGGACACCGTCATCGACAACGTCCGCCGCTTCCGCGACGTGGAAGCCAAGTACATGCCTCAGGATTAACAATTGGCTGACCCCACCACCTACCGCCCGGCTCCTGGTACCATCCCCACCGACCCGGGCGTCTATAAGTTCCGCGATGAAAACCGCCGCGTTATCTACGTGGGCAAAGCCAAGAACCTGCGCGCTCGGCTGTCCAACTATTTTCAGGACATCACGCAACTGCACCCGCGCACGCGCCAAATGGTGCTCACCGCCAACTCGGTGGAGTGGACGGTAGTTGCCAGCGAGGTGGAAGCCCTGCAGTTGGAGTACACGTGGATCAAGCGCTTTGATCCACACTTCAACGTCATGTACCGCGACGATAAAACCTATCCTATGCTCGCGGTTTCGGTCGGGGAGACGGTCCCTCGCGCCTTTTTCTACCGTGGCCCGCGGCGAAAGGGCGTGCGCTATTTCGGCCCCTATTCTCATGCCTGGGCCGTGCGCGAAAGCTTGGACTTGCTTACCCGCGTCTTTCCCATGCGCACCTGCTCCAAGGGAGTGTATAACCGGCATGAGCGGCTCGGGCGTCCGTGCCTTTTGGGATACATCGGCAAATGCGATGCACCCTGCATTGGCCGAGTAAGCAAGGAAGACCACCGCGAGACGGTCAACGATCTCGTGTCCTTCATGAATGGCAACACCGGTTCAGTGCGCCGCAAACTCACCCAGGACATGGAGCAGGCCGCCGAGAACTTAGAGTTCGAGCGAGCGGCGCGCCTGCGCGATGATTTGGGCGCTATTGACAAGATTATGGAACAGCAGGCCGTGGTCTTCACAGACGGCACGGATGCTGATCTCATTGCTTTTAACTCCGATGAACTTGAGGCAGCGGTACAGATTTTCCACGTTCGCGATGGGCGCATTCGCGGTCAGCGCGGTTGGGTAGTTGAACGCGCCGGCGATCAGGCGAGTTCAGAGCCCTTGGAAGAAGGAAAACCTGATCCCGCGCTGCCCGCGTTGGTACAAAACTTCCTCATCCAGTTCTATTCCGATGCAGTAGAGCGCGAGAAACAAGAAGCGCGCGAAGATGCTGCGCTCGCCGCGGACGTGAAGCGGCGCGGGGTGGACCAAGAATCGCACATGAAATCCCGCCGCGTGCAGGTTATACCACGCCAGATTTTGGTTCAGGCCCTGCCGGATGAACCGGAGCAGGTCAACGCGTTGTTGGAGGAGCTGCGCGGTGCCCAGGTGGACCTGCGTGTTCCCCAGCGTGGCGATAAAAAGCAGCTTATGGCCACGGTAGAGAAAAACGCCAAGGAGCAGTTGCGCCAACATAAGCTCAAGCGGGTAGGAGACCTCACCGCACGCTCGGCGGCATTGCAGGATATTCAAGAAGCCCTAGGCATGGAACAAGCCCCATTGCGCATCGAATGTACCGATATCTCGCACATTCAAGGCACAGATGTGGTTGCTTCCCTAGTGGTCTTTGAAGATGGTTTGCCCAAGAAGTCGGACTATAGGCGCTACCGCATCAAGGAGGCGGCAGGCGATGGCCGCTCGGATGACGTCGGTTCTATCGCAGAGATCACGCGCCGTCGGTTTAAGCGCCACAAGCAAGATAAGCTGGCCCATCCGGATGAGGAAGTAGAAGAGTCTTCCTTTGCAGAGGAGAAGGTGGCGGAAGAATCTGCCGAAGCGGGTCGCCGCTTTGCGTATCCACCGCAGCTTTTTATCGTGGATGGCGGTGCGCCCCAGGTGGCCGCGGCTCAAGAAGTATTTGATGAGTTAGGCATCGTGGATGTAACCCTGGTGGGCCTGGCCAAGCGCCTCGAGGAGATCTGGATTCCCGGCGATGATGAGCCGGTGATTTTGCCGCGAAACTCGCAAGCGCTCTTCCTCCTGCAGCAAATTCGTGATGAAGCCCACCGCTTCGCTATTACTTACCATCGGCAGCAGCGCTCAAAGCGGATGCGTTCCTCGGTACTCGATTCCGTGCCGGGATTGGGACCGCAACGGCGCACCGATCTGGTCAAGCATTTCGGTTCGGTGAAAAAGCTCAAGGCCGCCACTGTGGATGAGATCTGTGAGGTCAACGGTTTTGGTCCAAAACTGGCCCAGACCGTGTACGAGAGTTTGCATGATTCTGCGGGCAATTAAGTGGCATTCTCCTAGAAGCGGCGAATCCTAAAGCGCTAGAATGTTGGGCATGACGCATTTCGAAACTCCACCCATTTTGATAACCGGCATGTCCGGCGGCGGGTTGAGTTCCGCTGCCAAAGTGTTCGAGGACAAGGGCTACTACGTGGCCCACAATATTCCGCCTCGCGCCATTGTTGACCTGCTCAAGCTGTGCAACCAAGAGGAAACTCCGGTGGGCAAGGTAGCAGCCGTCACGGATGTGCGCTCGCGCATGTTCCCAGGGTCTCTGTTGGAGATTATGGATGAGCTTACGGAACTAAATATGAAGCCCACCGTGCTCTTTTTGGATGCTCGCGATGATGTACTCATCCGCCGCTTCGATTCGGTGCGGCGCACCCACCCCTTGCAGGAGGGGGACACGCTCAAAGTAGGAATCCAACGCGAGCGCCAGGCAGTGGCAGAAGTGCGTTCCCATGCGGATATCATTATCGATACGACCAACCTATCCATTCATGATCTCCGCCGTGCCATTGAGGCCGCCTTTGGTGAGATGCAAAATGCAAAGCAGCATGTCACCGTCGAATCCTTTGGATTTAAGAATGGCTCGCCCCGCGATGCTGACTTAGTAGTAGACGTGCGGTTCCTGCCCAACCCCTATTGGGTTCCAGAACTGCGCGGATACCGCGGTACGGATGAACCAGTTGCCCACTATGTGCTCTCGCAGCCAGCGGCGCAGGAATTCGTAGACAATTTCTTGCAGATGTTTTCCACCATGCTGGATGGCTACCGCCATGAGGGTAAGAACTTCATCACGCTTGGCGTCGGTTGCACGGGCGGTCACCACCGGTCCGTTGCCGTCGCAGAGGCTATTGCGGCGCGCCTGCGGGACAATGACACCTTAGACGTCAGCACCTTACATAGGGATATCGCTCGAGGTTAGAGCACAGGAGTTTTAACGCTTTTATGACCAATCCTTCACACATGGTCTGCCTTGGCGGCGGCCATGGACTTTATCAAACCCTTCTGTCCGCACGCTTTAGCGAGGCGGCCGATATTTCTGCCATTGTTACGGTCGCGGATGATGGCGGATCCTCTGGCCGTTTGCGCCGCGAGCTGGAAATCATCCCACCGGGTGACCTGCGCATGGCGCTGGCTGCCTTGGCTAATAGTGACCCAGTGGGGGACTTGTGGGCGCGAACCTTGCAACACCGTTTCGGTGGCAATGGCGCGATGGCAGGGCATGCGGTGGGCAATCTGATGATTGCGGGATTGACGGATGTGCTCGGCGATTATCAAGCTGCCCTGGATACTATCGCAGAACTTACTAATTCCCAGGGGCGAGTCTTCCCAGTGGTCAACCAGGCCTTAGAGATTGAGGCGGATGTTGCCGGGCTTGACGACGACCCCCGTGTCATGCGCCAAGTCCGCGGCCAGGTTGCCGTCGCTTCCACGCCGGGCCAGGTGCGGCGCGTGCGCATCGTGCCCGAACAGCCCAGCGCGAATCCGGATGCGCTCGATGCCATCCAGCGCGCGGATCTCATCACCATCGGTCCAGGCTCGTGGTTTAGTTCGGTATTGCCACATACTCTCGTGCCGGAGGTAGTGGATGCGATTTCTGCTTCCGATGCGCTGCGCGTCGTTGTTTTGAACCTTTCGGCCGAGCCTGGTGAGACTAATGGCTTTTCCGCCGAGCGTCACTTGCATGTGCTCGCTCAACACGCCCCTGATCTGCGGATTGACCGCATTTTGGTGGATGAGGCGGCTTTGCCCACCGATAGTGAGCGCGTCTATATTCAGCGCGCCGCGCAGTCCTTAGGCGCTCGCGCTACCTTCGCGGATGTGAGCCAAGTTGATGCCAATGGCCGTAGCATCAATAAGCACGACCCGGAAAAGCTGTCTACAGCACTTCTGGACCTATATTCGGACTATCGCAGCGCTCGCGATTAGAACCGGCGCCTACTCTTCCGGCTAGCGTGCGGCCGATCGCGCTCGACCGACTGCACGTCGACCGGGCGCGCGCGGTATGATGTCAGAAATCCTTTCACCGCACTGGGCTGGGAGCGATGGCTCTGGCCGGTATGCGAACTTTGTGACTGTGAGAAAAGAAATGGGGCGAACTAGGTGACCACACCATTGACCGACCAGGTCAAAGAAGAATTGACGGCTGTCGTTGTGCCACGCCAGTCCGCTCGCGCTGCCGAACTGGCGGCGATGTTGCGCTTCGCCGGCGAGCTAGATATTTCCGGCGACAGCATGTCCTATGAGCTAGAGCTAGAAAGCCACGCTATTGCACGGCGCTTCATCAACGCTCTTGATGACCTGTATGGGATCACTGCCGATAGCCATGTCGCTGGCCCGGCAGGAACCACCAAGAAGACTCGCGTAACGGTTCGCATCTCCACCGGCGCGAAAGAGCTGACCCGTCGGCTGGGCCTTATCACCCGCTCCGGTCATGCAGTAGTGGGGCTGCCGCCGCAGGTCATCTCCGGCACCGTGGCAGATAGCGAAGCAGCATGGCGCGGAGCCTTCCTTGCCCATGGCAGCCTCACGGAGCCCGGCCGCTCTTCCGCGCTGGAAGTTACCTGCCCGTGCCAAGAGGCTGCGTTGGCACTGGTGGGCTGCGCCCGCCGCCTTGGTATCTCTGCGAAGACCAAGGAAACTCGCGGTGAAGATCGCGTCGTTGTACGCGATGGTGATGCTATCGGGGCGCTTCTTACGCGTATGGGTGCTCAGGAGACTCGATTGAGCTGGGAAAAGAAGCGCGTCAGGCGGGAGGCGCACGATACGTCTCGGCGCTTGGACAATTTTGATGACGCCAACCTTCGGCGCTCTGCGCGCGCTGCGGTTACCGCGGCAGCGCGCGTTGACCGCGCCATGGAGATTTTGGGTGACGATGTTCCTGAGCACTTGGCAGACGCGGGCCGCTTGCGAGTTCAGCACCGCGAGGCTTCGCTCGAAGAGCTGGGCCGGTTGGCCGAGCCTCCTATGACTAAGGACGCAGTAGCTGGGCGTATTCGCCGCTTGCTGTCGATGGCCGATAAACGAGCCGAGGAGCTTGATATCCCCGATACCAATCAAGCGATTACAGATGACCTTTTCAACGAATCCTGACCCTCGGAATCACCTACATTAAAAGAACTCCCCGCAGTGCGGATACCAAAGTGGTAGGCGCAGCTGCGGGGAGATTTTTAGTGCCTTCCCGGCTAGCAGGTGCGCAACCGGTTAGCCAGAAGCGTTAAAGAACTAGGGCACGAGGAATCCTAGGACGTTGGTCATCAGGAATACGATGACGCAGACAAACGCAAGGAAGGCCACGGAGTAGCCCACTACGTTCTTCAGGATGACTGATTCCTTGCCCTCCATATTGATGGCGGTAGCCGCAATTGCAAGGGACTGCGGGGAGATCATCTTGCCCACAACGCCGCCTGCGGTATTGGCCGCGAGCATGAGGTCAGGATTCACGCTGATTCGCTCTGCCGCTGCAACCTGCAGGTTGGCAAAGAGGGCATTAGCAGACGTATCGGAGCCAGTAACCGCGGTACCAATCCAGCCCAGGACTGGGGCGAAGAGCGCAAAGATGCTGCCGGCAGAAGAGACGAACTCACCAATAGCAATAGTCTGGCCGGAGTAGTTCATCGTATAGGCCAAGGCCAGCACCAGGATGATGGTAAGAGCCGAGAACTTCATGCGGCTGACTACGTCCCCAAAGGCGCTTACTGGCTGCCCAAAGCTTAGGCTGTAGCGGCCATTTTCATTGAAGTAGTGGTAGACAACCGCAACAATAATGCCCGAGAGTAGCAGGAGCGTACCTGGATTGCCAAAGACATTGAAGCTGAAGCTGGTATCCATGAGCTTGCCGTCGGCGTCGACAATCGCGTCATCAAGCAAAGGCCAGGCAAAGTGGAGCTTGAGGAATCCGAAGATGGCTGGGGCGGCGGTGGCCACGGCAAAGACCACGGTCACTACGGCGTAGGGAAGCAGCGCCATCCAGATACGGCGTCCGTTGAGGTCGGTGGTGGACTCAGCGGCAGGCAGCTCGAGACGCTCGCGCAACTCCTTGACGCCCTTCGGCTTCCATACCCGGAGGAAGGCGAAAGCACAGCCCAAAGAGACGATGCAGGCGATGACGTTGGTGAGCTGGTACGCAAAGAAAGTCGCGGTCAACCACTGAGCCAACGCGAAGGAAATGCCAATCACGGCAGCAGCCGGGGCAGTTTCCTTGACACCGCGGAAGCCATCCAAGATGAAGGCGATGAGGAATGGCACGATGGCGGCGATGAGCAGCACCTGCAAGGAGATAAGTGCTGCGATGTCGTGGGTTTGCTCGGCGCTGCGACCGGCTACCTCGCCAGCAGTGGTTACGGGGATGCCAACCGCGCCAAAAGCAACCGGAGCGGTATTAGCAATCAGAACTACTGTAGCCGCGCGCAGTGGCTTCACACCGAGGGCCATGATCATGGTCGCGGTAATGGCTACGGGGGCACCAAAACCGGCGAGGGCCTCCAACAAACCGCCAAAACAGAAGGCGATGAGGATAGCCTGGATGCGAATATCGCCGTCACCCAAAAGGTCAAAGGTCTTGCGCAGGTCCTCGAAGCGCCCGGAAGCTACGGTGATTTCATAGAACCAGATTGCAGTAATGATGACCCAGACAATGGGCAGGAGCCCGAACAGCCCGCCGCGTACGGCAGAGGACAAAGCCATATCTACCGGCATGGAGAAGCCGGCGATGGCAATAATGAGGGATACTGCCAGGGCAACGGCGCCAGAAGTATGCGCGCGTGCCTTTACGCCTAGCAGCATGATAAAGAATGCAATGAGCGGGAGAATCGCCACCAGGGCGGTAAGCCCGAGGCTGTCACCCACAGCAGAGGTATTTATTTCGAACAAGAGAAGTCCTTGATTTCTACGGTGGTCTTGCCCGTAGGAGATTACGGGCACATGAAGCATTCTCACGGTGACCAACGGTGGCGCTAGAGCAGGCAGGGTTGCCTTAAACGCTTTGTGAGCCAGTGAGTAAGGAAAGCATATCGTGCGGTGGGTGTCACGGAAACAATACGGTCGTCTTGGTAGGTGTTAGCGGCAGCATTTCTCAATGTCCGATCGGACAGAGGCGGGCGCAACTCCTGAAGTGTAACGGTGATATATCTCACGTTTACGGGGTAAACACAACACAAACCCACGGGTTCGGGCCTATCCAGCGGGTTTATATGTGGGAAATAAAAAGGATCGGAAAGAGTGTACGCGCTTTTGGAAAGTCTGTCATCTACTAGTTCTTAAGGCTGCTGGGAGCCTGCGCTGACAAAAAACGCTCGGTAGTATCGGCAATGTAAGGGAAAACGCTCGGGCGCTTCTCAAACACAGACTTCATTGAAGGACCCGCGCACATACCCGTACACACATTTACTCGACTCTTTGAGGAGAAATACAGTGACTATCCGCGTAGGTATCAATGGCTTTGGCCGCATTGGCCGTAACTTTTTCCGTGCAGTCGCTCAGGGTGACAACGACCTCGAAGTTGTTGCAGTAAACGACCTGACCGACAACGGCACGCTGGCTAACCTGCTGAAGTACGACTCCGTACTGGGCCGCTTCGATGGCGAAATTACTCACGACGATGAGTCCATTACCGTTAACGGCCACCGCATCGTGGTAACCGCAGAAAAGGACCCGAAGCAGCTCAAGTGGGGCGAGTACAACGTAGACCTCGTCATCGAGTCCACCGGCCGCTTCACCAACGGCAACGACGCCAAGGCTCACCTCGAAGCTGGCGCCAAGAAGGTCATTATCTCCGCTCCGGGTAAGGAAGTAGACGCAACCTTCGTCTACGGCGTCAACTCTGACACCTATGATCCGGCAAACCACAACGTCATCTCCGCAGCATCCTGCACCACTAACTGCCTGGCACCGATGGCAAAGGTTCTCAACGACAAGTTCGGCATCGAAAAGGGCCTGATGACCACCGTTCACGCTTACACCGGCGACCAGCGGATCCAGGACGCTCCGCACAAGGATCCGCGCCGCGCCCGTGCCGCTGCAGTAAACATGGTGCCTACCTCCACTGGCGCTGCTAAGGCCGTATCCCTGGTTCTGCCTGAGCTGGACGGCAAGCTGGATGGTTACGCAATGCGCGTCCCGGTTATCACCGGCTCCGCTACCGACCTCACCTTCACCGCTTCCCGCGACGTCACTGCTGAGGAAATCAACGCTGCCCTGAAGGAAGCTGCTGAGGGCGAGCTCAAGGACACCCTCGCATACACCGAGGATCCGCTGGTTTCCACCGACATTGTTACCTCCCCGCACGGCTGCATCTTCGACTCCGGCATGACCAAGGTTTCCAACGGCAACCTGGTTAAGGTTTTGGGCTGGTACGACAACGAGTGGGGCTACACC
This sequence comes from Corynebacterium tuberculostearicum, assembly GCF_022347385.1. Lineage (GTDB taxonomy): Bacteria > Actinomycetota > Actinomycetes > Mycobacteriales > Mycobacteriaceae > Corynebacterium > Corynebacterium tuberculostearicum_M. Next base: position 44,024 of record NZ_JAKRDT010000005.1, on the reverse strand, counting down.
TCCCAGCTCGTTCGCCTGACCAACTTGGTGGCAGACAAGCTCTAAACTAGAGCTCTAGCAATGAGGAACCGGCCCGATGCACGCCTTAACGGCGCTGCGTCGCGGCCGGTATTCTTATGTGTATAGCCTTTTAACCCGTCCGAATTAATTAAGGAGTAAATAATGGCTTTCCAGACACTTGACGATCTTCTCAAGGAGGGCGTCGAATCCCGCCACGTCCTCGTCCGCTCTGACTTCAATGTTCCACTTGATGAAGAGGGAAACATTACCGATCCCGGACGTATCAACGCTTCTCTTCCGACCATCAAGGCACTGGTAGAAGGTGGCGCAAAGGTCATTCTTTCCGCACACCTCGGTCGTCCCAAGGGTCAGGTAAACCCTAAGTTCTCTTTGGCTCCAGTAGCTGAAGCGCTGTCTGAAGCGCTTGACCAGTACGTTGCCCTAGCCGGCGACGTCACCGGAGAAGACGCTCATGAGCGTGCCAACGGCCTCAACGATGGCGACGTGATGTTGGTAGAAAACGTCCGCTTCGACCCCCGTGAGACCTCCAAGGACGAGGCTGAGCGCGGCCAGTTCGCTGACGAGCTCGTTGCTCTGGCAGCCGATAACGGCGCTTTTGTTTCCGATGGCTTTGGCGTTGTCCACCGTGCGCAGGCATCTGTGTATGACGTCGCTAAGCGCCTGCCGGCTTACGCAGGCAAGCTCGTAGAAAAGGAACTGTCGGTTCTGTCCACGGTAGTTAAGGAGCCGGAGCACCCGTACGTGGTTGTCCTCGGCGGCGCCAAGGTTTCGGACAAGCTCGGCGTGATTGAAGCACTGGCCGGCAAGGCAGACAAGGTCATCATTGGTGGCGGCATGTGCTACACCCTGCTGGCTGCCAAGGGCTACAACGTTCAAGAGTCCCTGCTGCAGGAAGATCAGATCGAAAACTGCAAGGACCTGCTCGAGCGCTTTGGTGACAAGCTGGTGCTTCCGGTTGATCTGATTGCTGCAAGCAAGTTCGCGGCGGATGCAGAGACCCAGGTGGTCGAGCTCGATAGCATCCCTGAGGGCTGGATGTCCCTGGATATTGGGCCAAAGTCCGTGGAAGAATTTGCAGAGGTTCTTGCTTCTTCCAAGACCGTCTTCTGGAATGGCCCGATGGGCGTATTCGAAATGGAAGCTTTCTCCAAGGGCACTGGTGGTGTAGCGCAGGCTATTATCGACGCCACCGCAAACAACGGTTCCTTCTCCGTCGTCGGTGGCGGCGACTCCGCTGCCTCCGTGCGCATGCTTGGCTTGGACGAGGACGGCTTCAGCCACATCTCCACCGGTGGCGGCGCCTCCCTCGAGTACCTCGAGGGCAAGGAGCTTCCGGGCGTATCTGTCCTGGAAGCCTAAAACTGCCTGATCAACTTGCCAAAAGAGAGGAAAAATTCATGGCACGCACCCCACTTATTGCAGGTAACTGGAAAATGAACCTCGACCACGTCGAGGCCATCGGCTCCGTTCAAAAGTTCGCCTTCTCCCTGCCAAAGGACTACTACGAGAAGGTCGACGTGGCCTACATGGTCCCGTTTACTGATATCCGCACTATCCAAACGCTGGTAGAGGGCGACAAGCTGCAGGTCACCTACGGTGCGCAGGACATCTCTAAGCACGAGTCCGGCGCATTCACTGGTGAAGTATCTGGCAAGATGCTGGCCAAGCTCGGCTGCAGCTGGGTGGTCGTGGGCCACTCGGAGCGCCGTCAGTACCACGGCGAGACCGATAAGCTCGTTGCAGAAAAGGCAGCCGCAGCATTGGACAATGGCATCAGCCCTATCGTGTGCGTAGGCGAGCCGCTGGCTGTACGCGAGGCCGGTACCCACGTGGACTACGTGGTCAACCAGACCCGCAATTCTTTGGCTGGCCTGAGCGCAGACCAGCTTGCCAAGACTGTTATCGCCTACGAGCCAGTTTGGGCGATTGGCACCGGCAAAGTTGCCTCCGCAGACGATGCCCAGGAAGTCTGCGCCGCCATCCGTGAGCTCGTAAAGGAGCTCGCAGGCGAGGAGGTTGCTGCAGGTATCCGCATTCTCTACGGTGGTTCCGTCAAGGTTGATTCCGTTGCAGAGATTGTCAGCAAGCCGGACGTCGACGGCGGCCTCATTGGTGGCGCTTCCTTGGTCGGGGAGGAGTTTGCCAAGTTGGCTGCCAACGCAGCTAATGCTCTGAGCTAACAGGAGTTATCACCTGTCACAGGTTTGCGCTAAGGCGCGGGTTGGAGTGGTTCCAGCCCGCGCCATCGTGTACAGTGGGCCGGTGTGATTACTTCGCTGTACGCGAAGCCTAAAAGTACGATTCCGCGCTAGCGGGTGGCGAGAGTTACCCACAGGGCGCACGTTAGAAATAAGGATTATCCTCATGGTCTTGGCACTGGAAATCATCTTGGTCATCGCAGCTATTTTGATGTCCATCTTCGTGCTGCTGCACAAGGGCAAAGGTGGCGGCCTGTCCAGCCTCTTCGGCGGCGGCGTGCAGTCTAACCTTTCCGGCTCGACCGTCGTGGAAAAGAACCTGGACCGTTACACCGTGATCATGGTAATTATCTGGCTTGCGTGCATCGTAGGCCTTAACCTCATCCAGGCATTCGCTTAAGCCACCAGCTGGAATAACGAAAGCGCCGGTATCGGCTTCCAACCTCTTGGTTCCCTGTGGGAACTGGAGGTGGGGAAGCGGTACCGGCGCTTTTTGTGTGGCGCCGAGTCACAAGTTCAGCTCGGCTGCGCGTTAGGCAGCCGTGCCTAGAGCTCGGAGGCAGCGTCATCGGCAAGGAAGAGGATGGTCTCCTCCTTACCGTGCACGCCTGCAGCCGGCCATTCTTCGGCTTCAGCGCCTTCAACGACATGCTTGGCAGCTTCCGCCTTGGCCTCGCCTGCAACAAGAAGCCAAATACGAGCAGACTTGTTTACCGCGGGAAGAGTAAGGGTAATGCGCTCGCTCGGCGGCTTGGGAGAGTCATGGACGGGAACAGCTAGCTCTTCTTGTTCCCGAACCGCCTCAGAATGGGGGAACAAGGAATTGATATGGCCCTCTTCGCCCATGCCCAGCAGATGCAGGTCGAATCCGTTCGGGGCGAATTCCTTTAGCTCTGGCTCATACGCACTCGCTGCGGCTTCCATGGACACCGCGCCCAGATCAAAGCCGTGAATATTCTGGTCCGGAATATCTACGTGATTGAGCAGGGCACTGCGTGCTTGACCTTCATTAGAATCTGCGTCAGAGACGGGCACATTACGCTCGTCGCCGAAAAAGACGTGAACGCGCGACCAATCGATGCGCTGGGCTGGAAAATTCTCGCCTTGCTGCTGTGCCGCGAACTCCAAACGAGCTAGCTCGTGAAGAACGCCAATTCCAGCGCCACCGCCGGTTAGGACAACTCGCGCGACCCCATCGTGGTGGAGCCCGCCACCGGCGGCCTGGATACGCGCTACGGTATCCACGAATTTCAGCGCGGCCTGGGAGATAAGGTCATCCACATCGCTTACGCGGTGAAGAGTTACCATGAGGTATCGCTATCCTTTGCAAAGAATCAGAGTTAAGCCGTTTTACTGCTTACTGTAGTCTACTTGCGCGAGCGCACGGAGTGCTTGCGCATAAGTCTTATCGGCATCTAGATGGCGCAATTCTTCAGAGAGAACCTCAGCTTGGGAGCGCTTGCTAAGGCTCACCAGGGAATCCGGGGAACCTGGAACGCATACACGCACCGTGCGCTCGTCGATGACATCAACGTCGACGTGGCTCGTTTCCCGATTAAACCGCAAGTGGGTCACCGGGAAGTGCGGCTCCTGAGAGTCGGTCACGGTGCGGTGGACGGGGACTGCAAGGCGATCGAGGAGCCATCCGGCCGCGAAGTCTGGGGCTGGGTGGCCCGCAGGTCCCGCCACTTCGACGGACTGCACGGGCTCGTGAGGATGGCGGTCCAATGCGGAGGCCACGACGCCGCGCCACAAAGTGATGGCGGCCCAGGACATATCGGAATCGCCCGGCGTGTAGCCGGCGGATAATGTGCGCAGATCTTCGCCAGTGACGCGTCCGTCATGGGCAACGTTGGTAATGCGGCGTTGAGCCAGCTTGCCCACCGAGCTGGAAGCTGGGTCGGGCGGGCACAAGGTAGGCCACCAGGCGACCAAGGGGGTATCGGGAAGCAGGAGAGGAGTAACGACTGCCTCGTCCTGGTTTGCCAAAGCGCCGTGCAACTTCATGATGACCATCTCAGAAGCACCCGCTTCACCGCCCACGCGCAGCTGCGCGTCCAGGTGGGTATCTGCCTGCGGGTCGCCCGTCACGACGACCAGAACGCGCGACGGGTGCTCGTGGGAGGCATCACGCACGGAGGCCAGGATGTTTTCCAGATCATCGTCCTCGCGGGCAGCCACGATTAGGGTGAGTACTCGGCCGGTAGTAAGGGTGTAATGCTCTTGGGCCTCTACTAGCTTCTTGGAGATTTCACGCGTAGTGGTGTTGGGCAATGGAATAATCATTGTCTGCGTCCCTCCTAGGGGCGGCGCCAGGAGTGGCCCCGGCGGCGCAACATTCTATCGGCGGATTCCGGGCCCCACGTGCCAGCGCGGTATTCCTCCGGCTGACCAGCTTCGGCCCAGTAATCGATGATGGGATCCAAAATCGACCAGGAAAGTTCCACCTCTTCGTTGGTGGGGAAGAGCGAGGACTCATCGAGGAGGGCATCCAAAATCAGTCGCTCGTATGCTTCCGGAGATTCCTCGGTAAAGGCCTCAGCATAAGCAAAGTCCATATTGACGTCGCGGACCTCCATGGTGGAACCGGGCACCTTGGAACCAAAGCGCATGGTGACGCCCTCATCCGGCTGTACGCGGATCACCACTGCGTTTCGGCCCAGCGCATCGGTCTGGCCGTCAACGAATGGTTGATTTGGCGCTGCCTTGAATACCAACGCAATCTCGGTCACGCGGCGGCCCAAGCGCTTGCCCGTGCGCAGGTAGAAGGGTACTCCTCCCCAGCGGCGGGAGTTTACTTCCAAGGTGCAGGCTGCATAGGTCTCCGTCGTGGACTCCGGATCGAAGCCTTCTTCTTCGCGCAAGCCCTTGACAAACTCGGAGCCTTGCCAGCCGGCGGAGTACTGGCCGCGAGCAGTTGTTTTATTGAGTGGGTGCACGGCGTGGGTAGCGCGCAGCACCTTGACCTTTTCTGCCTGCAGGGCCTCAGGCTCGAAGGAGGACGGTTCTTCCATCGCAACCAGAGCCAAAAGCTGCAGCAGGTGGTTCTGGATGACGTCGCGAGCCGCACCGATGCCGTCATAATAGCCAGCGCGGCCGCCCAAGCCAATATCTTCGGCCATGGTGATTTGGACGTGATCGATGTAGTGGGCGTTCCACATGGGCTCAAAAATTTGATTGGCAAAGCGCAAAGCCATGATGTTTTGCACCGTTTCCTTGCCCAGATAATGGTCAATGCGGAAGACCGCGGACTCAGGGAAGACGGCGTTGACAATCTCATTGAGCTTGCGGGCAGACTCTTGATCGTGGCCGAAAGGCTTCTCAATGATTACTCGGCGCCACGAGTCCTCGACGGAGTTGGCCATGCCCACCCGCTCCAGCTGGTGGCAGATATTAGAGAAGAATTCCGGTGGAACCGAAAGGTAGTATGCCCAGTTGCTGCCGGTGCCGCGCTCGCGATCTAGCTCGCCCAAACGCGCCGAGAGGCGATCGAATCCAGCATCGTCGAAAGAGCCTTGTACAAATTCGATGCCCTGGGATAGATGCTGCCAGACATCTTCATTGAACTCGGTACGTGAGCCAGCGATGACGGCTGAGCGAACGTAGTCACAGAATGCGACCTTGTCCCAGTCGCGGCGACCATAACCCACAAGGGTAAAGCCAGCGGGGAGGAGACCACGGCTCGCTAGGTCGTAGATGGCGGGCAGTAGCTTTTTATATGCTAGGTCACCGGTAACGCCGAAGATGACCATGCCCGCGGGTCCTGCGATTCGCGGCAATCGCTTGTCGCTGGCATTGCGCAAGGGGTTGACCCAAGCGGCTGAGTCGGTCACGAAGAATCCTTCCTGAGTTTATGGGCTTTAAGCTCGCTAATATTCTAGCGGCAGAATGCCCCGCCGAATTCTCGGCGGGGCACAAGTCACACGGCTAGTTTACGCGAGTCGCTCCTCAATGGAAGCAAGCAGTTCCTCCCACGCGGCGACAAACTTATCTACGCCCTCGCGCTCCAGCACTGCAAAGACATCATCGAAATCAATGCCGACCTCTTCTAGCTGGGCAAAGACGCCTTCTGCAGCCTCGCGGCTATCAGACAGGGCATCGCCGTGGAGGTTGCCCTCAGAGAGAACCGCATCGATGGTCTTTTCCGGCATGGTGTTTACCGTGTGCGGGCCAGCCAGCTCAGATACGTACAAGGTGGCTGGGTACTCCGGATTCTTCACGCCGGTAGAAGCCCACAGTGGACGCTGGAGGTGGGCGCCTTCGGGCAAGTCGGCGTCGTTAAGCAAGGCGTCCTGGAAAAGAGCATAGGCGCGCTGTGCATTGGCGACGCCCGCCTTACCCCGCAGTGCCAGAGCAATCTCGCTGCCAATGGCTTCCAAGCGCTTATCTACTTCGGTATCCAAACGGGAAACAAAGAAGGAAGCCACGGAGTGAATGGTAGAGACGTCCTTGCCAGCTTCGGCGGCACGCTTGAGGCCGGTGCGGAAAGCCTCAATGACATCGCGGTAGCGATCCACGGAGAAAATAAGGGTGACGTTGACGCTGATTCCCTCTGCCAGGGCATCTTCGATGGCCGGAAGGGAGCCGGTGGTGGCCGGAATCTTGATCATCACGTTGGGACGATCAACCTTGGACCACAGCTCACGCGCCTGTTCAAGGGTGGCAGTAGCGTCATCAGAAATGCGCGGGTCGACCTCGATGGACACGCGGCCATCTGCGCCGTTAGTAGAGGAGTAGATATCCGCAAAGAGGTCGCAGGCATTCTTGACGTCCTCAATAGCCAATGCGTACACCGCTTCATCGGCGGTGGCCTTGGTCTCCTTCAACGTGGAAAGCTCGGCGTCGTAGGCGGTGCCGTTGGTCATCGCCGCGGCGAAGATCGCCGGGTTGGTGGTAACTCCCACGATGGACTTAGCGGAAATTATCTCCTTGAGATTGCCCGAGACTAGGCGCTCGCGAGAAAGGTCATCGAGCCAGGTTGAGGTTCCCAGCTGGGCAAGTTCGGAAATGTGGTTCATGATTACTCCTTATCCAGTCCTGGAGGTTTACTTCTGCGCGGCAGCGAGCGATTCCTGCGCCGCTTCAACTACCGCTGCGGTGGTGAAGCCAAATTTCTCAAAGAGCTCGCCCGCAGGAGCAGAGGCGCCGTAGTGCTCGATGGAAATGGTCCGGCCGAAAGAACCGGTGTACTTGTGCCACGGCATAGCGATGCCGGCTTCGATGGACACGCGGGCCTGCACTTCGCTAGGCAGCACGGATTCGCGGTATGCGTCATCCTGCTCATCAAACCACTCAAGGCACGGTGCGGAGACAACGCGAGTGGCTGTTCCAGCGGCCTCCAGTTCCTTAGCGGCGGCGACGGCAAGCTGCACCTCAGAGCCGGTAGCGAGAAGGATCACGTCTGGCGTTTCCTTGGACTCTTCCACCAGAACATAAGCGCCGCGGCGCACGCCATCATGTGCCTTTTCCTTGGTGCCTTCCAGTACCGGCAGTCCCTGGCGGCTCAGTGCCAGGCCCTTTGGTGCGGCCTTGTACTCGAGCGCTGCGGCCCAAGCCTGAGCGGTTTCGTTGGCATCGGCCGGGCGAATAACGGACAGGTTCGGGATAGCGCGAAGGGCAGAAAGGGTCTCTACCGGCTGGTGGGTCGGGCCATCCTCGCCCAAGCCGATGGAGTCGTGGGTCCAGACATAGTAGGTATCGGTAGACATCAATGAGCCCAGGCGGACAGCGGGGTACTGGTACTCGGAGAAAATAAGGAAGGTGCCGCCGTAAACGCGGGTATTGCCGTGCAGAGCAATACCGTTCATGATCGCAGACATCGCGTGCTCGCGAATGCCGAAGTGGAGGTTGCGGCCATACGGCTGAGCCGACCACATATCGGTGGTAATGGCTGCGGGGCCGAAGGAGTCCGCGCCCTTAATCACGGTGTTATTGGAGCCGGCAAGGTCAGCAGAGCCACCCCACATCTCAGGAAGGGAAGCGGCCAAGGCTTGGATGGTGGCCTCAGAGGCCTTGCGGGTGGCCAAAGATTCACCCGGTTCCCACACCGGCAATTCAGCGTCGAAATCTTGCGGCAATTCGCGCGCCTGCATGCGGTCAAAGAGTGCCTTGTTCTCCGGATTAGCCGCAGCCCATTCGTCGAACTTCTTCTGCCACGCGGCGTGCTTTTCGGCGCCGCGCTCGCGCAGCTTGCGGGTGTGTGCGATGACCTCGTCGTCGATGTGGAAGCTGCGCTCCGGATCGAAGCCCAAGACCTCCTTGGTGGCAGCAACTTCGTCATCGCCCAGCGCAGCGCCATGAACGCCGCCGGTATTCATCTTATTCGGGGCCGGGTAGCCGATGACGGTCTTCACGCGGATGAAGGAAGGGCGCTCGGTCTTTGCCTGTGCGGCCTTGACGGCCTCCTCAATAGCTACGACGTCTTCGCCGGATTCGACCGTTTGGACGTGCCAGCCGTAGGCCTCGTAGCGGGCGACCACGTCTTCGTTGAAAGCAATATTCGTATCGTCCTCAATAGAGATGCGGTTATCGTCCCAGAAGACAATCAAGTTGCCCAGCTTTTGCGTACCCGCCAGGGAAGAGGCCTCAGCGGTTACGCCCTCCTGCAGGTCACCATCGGAAGCGATGGTGTAGATGTAGTGGTCGAAGGGAGACTCGCCGGCCGGTGCCTCTGGATCGAAAAGCCCGCGCTCCTTTCGTGCGGCCATGGCCATGCCCACGGAGGAAGCCAAGCCTTGGCCAAGGGGGCCAGTGGTGATTTCCACGCCATCGGTGTGGTGCACCTCCGGGTGACCTGGGGTGCGCGAACCCCACGTACGCAGCTGCTTGAGATCGTCCATCTCCAAGCCAAAGCCGCCCAGGTAGAGCTGGATGTACTGGGTGAGGGAGGAGTGACCAACCGAAAGGACGAAGCGGTCGCGGCCGGCCCAGTGCACATCGGCGGGATCATGGTTAATGACGCGCTGATACAAGGTGTAGGCGAGGGGAGCGAGGGACATTGCCGTACCGGGGTGGCCGGAACCGCATTTTTGTACCGCATCTGCGGCTAGAACTCGCACGGTGTCGACGGCGCGGGTGTCAAACTCCGACCAATCCTCCGGATAACGGCGCTCGACCATAGTTTGGAGTTCTGGGGACAACTTATCTTTCGACACTGGAAAGCCTCGCTTACGTCTAGGCAAAAAATACTTAACTTTATTCAGTCTAGTAATTTTCTAACCGGCGGTGCGCAATTATAGAAAGCTAGGCATAAAAGGTATGCTGGCATGGCTAAGTGGAGTGCGCGCGGGCGCTAGAGCGCGCACTGAATCTAGCGGCCATAGGCCTGTAGTCTTTCACCCCTGCGCCGAAAATTGTGAGTGAGAGAACTGGAACTTTTTCACGGGCATGTGCGACCGCTAGGGGTGACCGCGCGCGGGAAGTGCGCGGGGCACAGTTCACCAACGTTCAGATAGTGGAGGAATCCCTTGGAGACCATCAAGGCCTATTTTGCGCTAACGAAACCGAGGATCATTGAGCTCCTCCTCGTGGCCGCAATCCCGGCGATGCTCCAAGCGCAACGCGGTGTGGAGGCCGTTTCAGACAATATCTGGCTTATCGTGTCGACCATTTTCGGCGGTTGGATGGGCGCTGCTGCTGCCCACACGTTCAATAACGTCGTGGACTATGAGCTGGATCAAAAGATGCAGCGCACTAGGGCCCGACCACTGGTGAGGGCTAAGATTTCCAAGCGAAACGCAGCAATTTTCGCGTGGATAATGCTCATTATCTCCGTGCTGTGGTTGGGCGTCCTAGCTCATTCCTGGCTGGCGGCCTTCTTCGTGGTTTTGACGAACTTCTTCTATGTCTTCGTCTACACCAAGTTTTTGAAGATGCGCAATGCCCAAAACATTGTCTGGGGCGGCTTGGCCGGCTGCATGCCGGCGATGGTCGGCTGGGCAGTTATCCGGGATAACGCTCCTGCTGGAGAACCTGACCGCTGGTGGCAGGCAATCGTGCTCTTCCTCATCATCTTCTTCTGGACTCCGCCACACACGTGGGCGCTGGCCATGAAGTACAAGGAAGACTACCGCAAGGCCGGCGTGCCGATGCTGCCCGTAGTGGCTGATGAAAAGGAAGTCACTCGACAGATCGTGTGGTATACCGTGGGCACGGTTATCGTGACCCTACTTATCGTCCCCGCTGCCTCGTGGATCTACTTGGTCGCAGCGCTTGCCTCCGGAGCGGTATTCCTGTGGATGGCTATCCGCCTGCACAAGGGAGTCAAGAACGGTGCCAAGGTTAAGCCGATGCGCCTGTTCATTTACTCCAATAACTATCTGTCGGTGCTCTTTATCGGGTTGTCCATCGACGCAGTATTGGGCTGGGAGCCACTAGGCCGGATGCTCGGCTGGTCAGCCACGTTATTCTAACTGCGCCCACATATCCAAGGATAAGATAGCGAAAGCGCGGGAAGGCCAATGCTTTCCCGCGCTTTTGGTGTTTGTGGGTGGGTTTAGGCTTTATCGCCAGCTTGGACGCGCAGCACGATGGAACCGGTAGTCTTGCGCTCTTGGAGATCGCGGTGGGCTGCAGCGGCATCTTCCAGTGGATAGGACGCCGTGACGTTGAAGCTCAGATCGCCGTCGATAACAGCTTGGACGACCGCCTGGGCACGCATTTGGAATTCGCCTTCCTGGGCTGTCCATGCGCCGATGGAAGGCCGGGTGAGGAAGATGGACCCATGCTTGTTCAGCAGCTGCGGGTCGATAGGTTCAACCGGACCAGAGGCGGCGCCGAATAGCGCAACGGTGCCACGGGGGCGCACCGCTTCGAGTGACTCCTGGAAGGTAGCCTTGCCGACGCCGTCATAGACCACGTCAACACCCTTATCACCGTTGTATCGACGGACCTGCTCGGCGAGTCCGTCGCCATAGCGAAATACCTTATCCGCACCGGCTGCGTAGGAGAGTTCTTCCTTTTCGTCCGTGGAGACCACCGTATAGACGGTAGCGCCGAGCGACGATGCCATTTGGGTGAGGATCTGGCCTACACCGCCGGCGCCGGCGGTAATCAGGCAGGAAGCGCCTTCACCCAGTTGATAAACGCCATGCGCCAAGTAGTGTGCGGTAATGCCTTGCAGCAACATGGAAGCAGCGACTTCTGGCTGGAAATCATCCGGGACTGCTACTAGTCCCTCGCGTGGGACGCAGACCTGCTCGGCGTAGGAGCCAAAAGCCTGGTTCCAGGCCACCATCGTGCCCTCGGCAACTTTCCCCTTGGGGTCGTGGACTACGCGCCCGGTGCCTTCGAATCCGGGAATGAACGGGGTGGCCGCGTTATAGATACCCTCACGATAGTAGGTATCGATGTAGTTGACGCCAGCCATGATGACGTCCACCAATACCTCATCGTCATTAGGGGTGGGGGCGGGTACTTCGGTATAGCGAAGTACTTCTGGTCCGCCGGTTTCTGTGACCTGAATTGCGTGCATATAGCCAGGCTAGCGCAAAAAGCCGGCCGAGTGCAGTACTTCGGTCGGCCGTGAGCGTTACGGGTTAAGCGTTCGCGCGCTCCCGCTCGAGAGAGGCTTGACGCGCCGCGTACTTCTCATCGCCGCTGGGAGAGCCGGTAATGAGATCTGCGGTGCCATCGGTGCGGCGTACACCGTGCGCCCACAGCAGGGCGGTATACGCGGTGACGAAGGAGGAGAGGCCAATATGGAACGGTACAGTCCAACGCGGAATGCCCATGTAGAACTGGTAAACGCCTACTGCCCACTGAATGAGGATGCATACAACGAGGACCCATCCTGCCTTCTTGGCATCCTGTGGCGCCCGGTTCTTGTAGAGCAGGAAGACGGTAATAACAGTGAGCGTCAGATAGACGTACATGCACATGGCGTGGGTGACGGCCATGGCTTCGGTATCTACCTGCAGGCGGCCTTCCATTCCCACCCCGGAATCGCCAGAGTGAACGCCCGAACCGGTAACCATCGTGCCGGTGATGAGCACAACGCTCAAGGCAACGGTAGCGACGGCTGCAAGCAGGCGAATCGCTTGGGGGAAACGAGCGCGTGGCGTTCCGTCATCGGGTTCCAATATGCGGGAATAGAGCATTGCCGCCAGCCATACCAAGAGCATGGAAGGGAGGAAGTGCAGCGCCACGGACCACCAGCGGAGGTCCAGATGGACAGAAATGCCGCCAATGACCGCCTGCAGAACGATGCCGGCGACGTTGAGCCAGGCGTACACCTTGAGCTCTGTGCGGCGACGCGCCATGCGCATGGCGATGACGGCGGCAACCGCTGCCGCAGAGACGACAAAGGTCAGCAGCCGGTTACCAAACTCAATGGCCTGGTGGAGAGCAGGCGCGGCGCCTTCCATAGGGACAAGGGAGCCTGGTTGGCATTCCGGCCAGGTGGGACAGCCCAATCCCGAGCCGGTCACGCGGACAATGGAACCAGACACGGTGATGCCACCCTGGCACAAGAGGAGGATGAGCGCGATGGGGCGCTGCTGTTGCAGTGTAGGGGCGGCTTCCTTAAAGAAGCGCTTGATCTTCGTCCAGTAATTCACGCATTGCATCCTACTAGTCGGGAGATTTTGGGCATAAAAATTCCTCTCGTTTCGAAAGGAACCGGACAAAAGTCACATTTAGCCATCGAAGCGGAACCAACGGACCGCAGCGAACGACGCCACCGCAAGCCACGCCAACAAGGACAGGAGCTCGAGGCCGGGGAAGACGGAATTAGAGGCGTCGGTAAGCGCGCCTGCTAGGGCGACGGTCGGCACCGCGTTGAGGATGCCATTATCGCCCAGTCCCTGGGAGTAGAGGGTCCACCCGACTACGCCGAGGAGCAGGAACCAGATGAGGTTGGCCAGTGCGAGTACCACCTCAGAGCTGAGGGTGCCGCCGAGCAGCAGCCCCATGGCGGTAAAAGCCGCAACACCAAAAAATAGCGAAAGAATCATGAGCAGCACCCCGCCCAGGCTGATGCGGAGGCCCAGGATATAGGCAGCGATGCCCAAAACGAGGATTTGGAATACCACCATGGTGAGCACGCCGAGGATCTTGCCGCCAATAATGGCCCATGCGGGCACGCCGGACGCGCCGGTGCGTTTAAGGGCCCCGTAGCGCCGGTCAAAGGCAAGCGAAATGGCCTGACCGGTAAAGCCTGCGGAGGTGGCAGCTACTGCAAGCACCATGGGAAATACCTCGTGCAAGCCATGTCCGGTGAGCGACTCCAGGTGGGCCGCGCCAATGAGCAGGGCCAGCGGAATGATGACGCTCAGCAATTGCTGCTCGCCGTGGCGCAGCATGAGTTTTGCTTCCATCGTTCCTTGCGCAAGCAACATAGCGCCGGCGCTGGCCCGTTTGGGGGCTGGGGTAAAGGTTCCAGGGTTAAAGGTCGTGCTCATGTGGTGGCTTCTTTCCGCAACGCAGTTGATTGAATTCGGTCCTGGCGTAGAGTGCAGCTAGCTGCGCAAATGGCGGCCGGTAAGGTCAAGGAAGACCTCCTCCAAGTTGCGGTGAGCCGCGTCTAGGCGCCGCAGCAGGACTCCTTGGCGGGCAAGTTCGGCGCTCAGCGCGGCAATCGTCTCGGGCGTGCCGGCCTGGGTTAAGCGGTAGTGCAACGGTCGCGATTTGGTCGCTCGAATTCCAGCCTTAGCCAGAGCCTCCACATCAACATCGATATCGGTGCTGAAACTAAGCCCTGCCGAGTCCGACTGGGCGGTAAGTTCCGCGGGAGTGCCGTGGGCTACGAGCTCGCCATGATCCATGATGGCCACTCGGTCCGCTAGTGACTCCGCTTCATCCATGAGGTGGGTGGTAAGAACAATGGTGACGCCATCGTGCCTAAGGGCTCGAACAAGGTCCCAGACCGCCAACCGGGATTGTGCATCCATGCCAGCGGTGGGCTCATCCAGGAAAACCAGCTCGGGCCGGCCGATGATTGCTAAGGCGAGGGAAAGCCGTTGCTGCTGCCCGCCGGAGAGCCTGCGATAGGGAGTCCGGGCTACCCCTTCCAGCCCGAGCGTTTCCAGTAGCCAGCGCGGGGAGAGGGGATGGGCGCTGTAGCTAGCGGAAAGTTCAAGCATTTCCAGAACACGGATGCCGGAGTAGGAACCACCACCCTGCAACATGATGCCGACCTTTTCGCGCACCTTGTCCGGTGCGGAACTCGGGTCTAGCCCGAGGACGTCGATCGTGCCGCTGGTGGGGTGGATAAAACCCTCTGACATCTCAATCGTCGTGGACTTTCCGGCGCCATTAGGGCCAAGGAGGCAAAAGACCTCACCTGTGGCAACGCTAAGGCTTAGACCATTAACGGCGGTGGTGGAGCCATATTTTTTCACCACGTTGTCCACGGTGAGGGCTGGGCGATCGGCTGAAATGGAATTCACGTGGGATTAGTTTAGGACACGGATTCCGCTGCGCCGCACTGCAACCCACCACAGGGTGGCGATGACTGCGAAAGTGCAGGCTGCCGACACATAGATGACGATGATGGTGCTGGGCGGTAACCCGAGCCCGCGTGGCAGCACAAAGAAGCTCATAGCTGCCGAATAAGCCACGACGCAGAACCGGAAGATAAGCCGGTTGGCCCATGCAGCCAAAGGCAGTACCGCCCACAGGATGTACCACGGATGGACCACGGGAAAGAAGATAACCAGCACTAAGGAGGCGGTGCCGAGTCCTCCCACAGGGTGGATGCGGCCGCGCAACGTTGCAAAGAGCATGCGGGCCATGAAAGCTACTGCCACCAGCACACCAAAGGTACGGGTTACGGTGAGAATAGCTTCGGTGTGGTCACCTAGGCCCAGTAGCATTCCGATAAAGCCGGTACCCACGCCTACGGCGGTGGAGGTAGAAAGCCACGAGCGGATGGAGGCCGCCCCGCCTTGTCCTGTGATCCACCCCAGGCCAATGCCGGTCAGGGCGCTAATAAGGGCGATGGTTGCAATTAAAATAACTAGCTGCAGGGCAATGGCGTAGGCTAAGGCCTTCCAGCGTGTTGCACCGTCCTTGTCTATCAGGTGGCGAGCATATGCCATCCCTACAAAGCCGAGTCCAATAAAGCCGGTAACCTTGACCATTCCGGCGCAGGACAGGAAAACTCCAGAAGCAATGAGTGCTAGGTAGGCGCTGCGCGTGGACTTTTCTAGCTTGTCGACGCCCCGCAGGCCCAGCTCCATACCCACTAGGAGCAGGCCCAACATGATGGACTCATTATGGATTCCGCCCACCAGGTGCAAGATAGTGAGAGGGTTGAGAATGCCGAGCCATAGGGCAGATTCTGGAGATACCCGGCAGCGCCGCGCGAGGCAGCTAATTGCCCACCCAGCAACCATGATGCCGGCGATGGATAAGAGCCGGTGGGCGATTACTCCCAAGAGGATGGAGTTTGAGGTAACTGCGCTCACCACTCCAGCGAGCCCGAGTGCTACGGGGCCATAAGGGGAGGGGGAGTTGGCCCAGATAAACGGTACGGATCGGGCGAGCTCATCACCCGCGCCAAGCAATTGCACCGGTCCTGCAGAATAGGGATCCATGCCTTGCATCACGATGGAACCGTTGGCCAAGTAGGAGTAGATGTCCTGGGTAAAGAGCGGGGCTGTAAATATCAGCGGGATGACCCAGCCGGCCCACGTGCGCCACAGTTGGTGGGTGGTGACGAGCCGGCGGGCGCGCTTAGGGGTGAGGGCACCTTCCTGGGGTTGGCGCAGCGGAGTGCCTACAAAAGGGGCCAGGAAAACCCAGGCGGCCACCAACAGGCCTACTCCCACCATGACTATGGCAGAAGAGGTCTGCAGCATGCGGGACATGAGGGAGCCAAAAGGCACGTTGTCATAAGGGTTTCCCACTACTGGGAGGGCGCCGGCTCCTAACGCGCCGAAGGCGATAAGCAGAGACCCCACTGTGCCCACCCAGCGCAGGATAAAAAATGTCCGCCATTGTGCGGTGGTGGTGCGCTTTAGGCCATCCGCATTGGCAGGGACAAAATCAAAACGAGAATCAGGTTCCGCGGCTCCGGTGTCCTCGGCGTGTAGTCGCGCAGACCGAGAACCAGCGGTGCCCAGCTGTGGCAGCTCGGCCTTGACGCCGGAAAGAAAGCCGCGGAATTTGCCTGTCATGGGATAAGACCTTACGCGAATCCTCCGCCCCAACCCCAGCAGGCCCGCTCTTTTAGCGCGCGCAGCACCGCCAGATGTGGCGACGAGGGGAGTTGGCCACCCCCGTGCCACGCCGAAGAGTGGCCAATGGTGGCATTCCGGAATGAATTAAGGAACACTAGTGTTGTCTAATAAAGGAGGCACAGTCGGACTGCGGTGCGACTCTCGGCACTACGGGAGTCGGTTGCAGGGCGGCTGTAAGTGAGCGAAGCACGAAGGGAGGTCCCGGCATGAGCACACCCCAGCGCGTAGAAACTACGCACAAGGCGGCTAAGGAATCCCGCACTACGGATGGCGATACCCGCCGGCAAGTGATGCTGTTGCTGCTGAAGGACGGGCCCGTTACCGCTTCCCACTTGGGTGAACGCCTTGGCCTTTCTGCTGCCGGAATCCGCCGGCACTTAGACAATTTGGTGGAAGAGGAACTGACGGAGGTCGTGCGCCGCCGCCCAGTTACCCGCAGTTCAGCGGGTAGCGGCTCTGGTCGCGGGCGACCAGCCAAACACTTCCGCCTCACTGATCGTGGCCGAGCGCAATTCGGCCACGCCTACGATGATTTGGCCTCTGATGCCTTGACGGCACTACGCGCCGTCGGCGGGTCTGAGGCTGTTAAGCGCTTTGCCAAGGTCCGCTTCGAGCGACTCGTTGCAGATGTGCGTCCCTTGATAGAAGAGGGCGAATCTGTAGAGGACGTGGCCCGTAAGCTGGCTGAGGTCTTGGACGGACACGGGTATGCCGCCACGGTGGACCGCGCTGGTCAGGGAGTGCAAATCTGTCAGCATCATTGTCCGGTCTCCCATGTGGCGGCCGAGCATCCGGAGCTGTGTGAGGCGGAACAAGAAGTCTTTTCTGCTCTATTAGGCAAACACGTACAACCTTTGGCCTCCATTGCTGGCGGTCACGGGATCTGTACCACGAACATCCCCTTGACACCCGTTAATACAGATACTGAAAGGAGCGAGTCATGACCCAGGCACAATCGGCACCCGAAAACAAGATGACCGATGATGAAATCATTGATTCCATTGGTGCATATGAGTACGGCTGGCACGACTCGGACGCGGCTGGTGCTTCTGCTCGCCGCGGCTTGAATGAAGATGTAGTACGCGATATTTCCGCCAAGAAGGGCGAGCCGGAATGGATGCTTAACCAGCGTCTGAAGGCACTCAACATCTTTGATAAGAAGCCCGTTCCCACCTGGGGCGCGGATTTGTCTGGCATCGACTTCGACCAGATTAAGTACTACGTGAAGTCCACTGAGGAGCAGGCCCAGACCTGGGACGAACTCCCTGACGATATCAAGGCCACCTACGATAAGTTGGGCATTCCAGAGGCTGAGAAGCAGCGCCTCGTTGCCGGTGTGGCCGCCCAGTACGAGTCTGAGGTTGTCTACCACCAGATCCGTGAGGACCTGGAAAGCCAGGGTGTCATCTTCGTCGATACTGACACCGCGTTGCGCGACTACCCTGAGCTTTTCAAGGAATACTTCGGCACCGTTATCCCAGCCGGTGACAATAAGTTCTCCGCGCTGAACTCCGCAGTGTGGTCCGGTGGTTCCTTTATCTACGTGCCCAAGGGCGTGCATGTAGATATTCCGCTGCAGGCTTACTTCCGCATCAACACGGAAAACATGGGCCAGTTTGAGCGCACCCTCATCATCGTCGACGAGGACGCTTATGTTCACTACGTCGAGGGCTGTACCGCTCCTATCTACAAGTCTGATTCCCTGCACTCCGCGGTAGTAGAGATCATCGTGAAGAAGGGCGGCCGCTGCCGCTACACCACCATTCAGAACTGGTCCAGCAACGTCTACAACTTGGTGACCAAGCGCACCAAGGTAGAAGAAGGCGGCACCATGGAATGGGTCGACGGCAACATCGGCTCCAAGGTCACCATGAAGTACCCAGCCGTATGGATGACCGGTCCTTACGCCAAGGGTGAGGTTCTTTCCGTTGCTTTTGCTGGTGAGAACCAGTTCCAGGACACGGGCGCCAAGATGACTCACATGGCCCCGCACACTTCTTCCAATATTGTGTCCAAGTCGGTTGCCCGTGCCGGCGGCCGCGCCGCGTACCGCGGCTTGGTGCAGGTTAATCAGAACGCGCACCATTCCACCTCTAACGTCGAGTGCGACGCGTTGCTGGTGGACAATATCTCGCGTTCGGATACATACCCGTATAACGACATCCGCAATGACCACGTCACGCTGGGCCATGAGGCAACCGTTTCCCAGGTTTCTGAGGAGCAGCTGTTCTACCTGATGTCCCGCGGTATTGCGGAAGAAGAAGCAATGGCGATGATCGTGCGTGGCTTCGTTGAGCCGATTGCTAAGGAGCTGCCGATGGAGTACGCCCTCGAGCTCAACCGCCTCATCGAACTGCAAATGGAAGGATCGGTCGGCTAAAGAAAATGGTCGCTTCGAACGAATTCAATCCGGATAAGATCACCAAGGGTGACGTCTTTACCTCCACCAACGTGGAGGACTTCCCGGTGCCGCACGGCCGCGATGAGGTGTGGCGCTTTGTCTCCCTGCGCAAGCTCCGTGGACTCCACAATGGCGAGTTCGCTGAGGCAGTGGCACAGGACGTCACCGTGAGCGAACATCCAGGCGTAAGCTCCGAGACCGTCGCTCGCGATGACGAGCGCTTGGGCCGCGTTGGTACCCCGTCTGACCGCGTCGCGGCACAGGCGTGGACTTCTATGCCTGAGGGCCAGGTTGTCACCATTGACGCTGAGGCTCAGGTGGAAGAGCCCGTGGTCATTACCTACACCGGCAAGGGCGAGGGCGTAACTTCCTTTGGCGCTACCTCCATCGAGGTAGGCCACCACGCGGAAGCCACCGTCATCCTGAAGTACGTCGGCTCTGGCACCCACGCAGATAACGTCGAGTTCATCGTGGGCGATGGCGCTCACCTGACCGTCGTCGTTGACGTTGATTGGGAAGACGATGCCGTACACCTGTCTAACCACGTGGCACAGCTCGGCCGCGATTCTGTGCTGCGCCACAACTCCGCCATCTTTGGCGGCGAGGTGGTACGCATCGTGCCTCGCGTGAACTTCACCGAGCAAGGCGGCGACGCAGAGCTGCTGGGCGTCTACTTCGCTGATGAAGGCCAGTACTTTGAAAACCGCATGTTGGTGGATCACTCCGTCCCTAATTGCCGCTCCCACGTCCTTTATAAGGGCGCACTGCAGGGCACCAAGGACAATGAGGCCCGCACCTGCTGGGTAGGCGATGTCCTTATCCGCTCCAATGCACAGGGCACCGATACCTACGAGACCAACAACAACCTGATCCTGACTGAGGGCGCTCGCGCGGACGCAATCCCTAACCTGGAGATTGAGACCGGTGAAATTACCGGTGCAGGCCACGCGGCCACCGTTGGTCGCTTCGATGACATCGAGTTGTTCTACCTGATGTCTCGCGGCATTCCAGAGGCTGAAGCACGCCGCCTCATCATCCGTGGCTTCTTCAATGAGGTCATCCACCGTATTCCGGTGCAGTCCCTGTCCGAGGAATTGGAAAACCGCATTTCCGAAGAACTGGAAAAGATCTCCGCCTAACTCTTTCATAGAAGGAAACCCACACACATTATGTCTACTCTGGAAATTAAGAACCTCCACGCCCAGGTGCTGCCGACGGAAGAAGGCGGCGAGCCGAAGGAAATCCTCAAGGGCGTTAACCTGACCATCAACTCCGGCGAGATCCACGCCATCATGGGCCCGAACGGTTCCGGCAAGTCCACCTTGTCCTACACCATCGCCGGCCACCCGAAGTATGAGGTCACCGAGGGCGAGGTGCTTCTCGACGGCGAAAATCTGCTGGAGATGCCCGTCGATGAGCGCGCTCGCGCCGGCCTCTTCCTGGCGATGCAGTACCCAACTGAGGTACCGGGTGTAAAGGTCTCTCAGTTCATGCGCTCCGCAGTCACCTCCATTCGCGGCGAGGCACCGAAGCTGCGCGAATGGAACAAGGAGCTTACCCAGGCCCGCGAGAACTTGAAGATTGATAAGTCCTTCATCTCCCGCTCCGTAAACGAAGGCTTCTCCGGCGGTGAGAAGAAGCGCCACGAGGTCATGCAGCTCGATATCCTGAAGCCGAAGTTCGCAGTCATGGACGAGACCGACTCCGGCCTGGACGTTGACGCTCTGCGCATCGTGTCTGAGGGCATCAATAGCTACCAGAAGGAAACCAATGGTGGCATCTTGATGATTACCCACTACAAGCGCATTCTGAACTATGTGAAGCCGGACTTCGTCCATGTCTTCGCTGACGGCCACGTCATCAAGACCGGTGGCGCCGAATTGGCGGATCAGCTCGAGTCTGACGGCTACGACCAGTTCCTCAAGTAAGGACCGACCCTCGGCCGGTCAACCGCGACTATCCAAAGAAGATTCATGTCTGGATTTGATGTAAACGCAATTAGGGAACAGTTCCCGATTCTCCAGCGCACGGTGCGTGGTGATAAGCCACTGGTGTACCTGGATTCGGGTGCTACCTCCCAGCGCCCGCTGCCGGTATGGAAGGCGGAAGAGGAGTTTGTGCTGCACACGAACGCCCCTGTTCACCGCGGTTCCTATCAACTGGCAGAAGAGGCCGATGATGCCTACGAATCGGCGCGGCAAGCTATCGCCGCATTTGTGGGTGCGGACCGCGACGAAATCGCCTTTACCAAAAACGCCACTGAGGCCCTGAACGAAGTTGCCTATGTGCTGAGTGACGAGCGCGCGGGAGACCTCTACGTGGGCGAGGGCGATACCGTCGTGATCACCGAATTGGAGCACCACGCCAACTTGGTGCCGTGGCAGGAGCTCTGTGCTCGCACTGGCGCTACGTTGAAGTGGTATTCCATGACTGAAGACGGCCGTATCGATCTTGATTCGCTCGAGCTCGATGATTCCGTCAAGGTAGTTGCGTTTACTCACCAATCCAATGTCACGGGTGCCGTGGCGGATGTGGATGAGCTGGTGCGCCGCGCCCGCGCGGTGGACGCCATGGTCGTCCTCGACGCCTGCCAGTCGGTGCCACATATGGCGGTGGATTTCCACGCCTTGGACGTGGATTTCGCGGCCTTTTCCGGCCATAAGATGTGCGGCCCCAGCGGCGTGGGTGTGCTGTACGGCAAGGATGAGCTGCTCAAGAAGCTGCCGCCCTTCCTGACCGGTGGCTCCATGATTGAGATCGTCAAGATGGAAGAGACCACCTTTGCCGAGCCCCCGACGCGCTTTGAAGCGGGCACGCAGATGACCAGCCAGGTGGTTGGCCTTGGCGCAGCGGTGAAGTTCTTGGAAGAAGTGGGCATGGACAATATCCACGCCCACGAAAAGAAGCTCACCGAGCGCGCATTGCGCCAGCTCAAGGAAATCCCGGGTCTGCGCATCATCGGTCCAGAGACCACCGAAAATCGCGGTGGCGCCATTTCCTTCACTGTGGAAGGCGTTCACCCGCACGACTTGGGCCAGGTCCTCGATGACCACGGTGTGTCCATTCGCGTTGGCCACCACTGTGCGTGGCCACTGCACCGTGCCTGCGGCGCACAGTCCACCGCCCGCGCTAGCTTCTACCTATATAACACCGAGGAAGAAGTAGATAAGCTGGTGGACGCAATCAAGGCTGCCCGCGAATTCTTTGGAGTTGCCTCATGAACCTAGATTCCATGTACCAGGACGTCATCCTGGATCACTATAAGAACCCCCAACACGCCGGCCTGAGGGAGCCATATCAGGCCGAGGTTCACCACGTGAACCCGTCCTGCGGCGATGAGCTCACCCTGCGCGTGCGCCTTTCGGACGACGGCAAGACCGTAGAGGACGTCTCCTATGACGCGGAAGGCTGCTCCATTTCGCAGGCTTCTACCTCGGTTATGGCTGAAGAGATCGTTGGACTGCCGCTTGCGGAAGCCAACGAGAAGCTGGCCGAGTTTGAAAAGATGATTACCTCTCGTGGCCAAGAAGAGGGCGATGAAGACCTCATCGGTGACGGCGTTGCCTTCGCCGGCGTGTCCCAGTACCCAGCGCGCGTCAAGTGTGCGCTCCTCGGATGGAAGGCCTTCCAGGCTGCATCCGCCGATGCACTAACTGAAGTGGAGAACTAGATGACGGAACCCGTAGATCCTTATCAGAACGAGAACTCTTCATTCTCCGGCAGCGGCGAGCGCCCGGAGCAGACCGAAGAGCAGATCTCTAAGGCCTTTGACGTCACCGAATTCATGCGCGATGTCATCGACCCCGAGCTCGGCATTAACGTCGTCGACCTGGGCCTTGTCTATGACCTCTGGTTTGAAGAGGACAATGGCAAGGAAATCGTCATGATCAATATGACGCTGACCTCGCCGGCCTGCCCGCTGACCGATGTCATTGCGGAGCAGGTCGAAGACATCGTCAAGGCCAATAAGCTGGCCGATGCCGTCCGCATCAACTGGGTATGGATGCCGCCATGGGGACCGCAAATGATTACTGAGGAGGGCCGCGAGCAGCTTCAGGCCCTCGGTTTCGCGGTTTAAAATCGCGTATTAATCACACGCCCCCAGCAGCGCATTTCTCGGATTCGGGAAGTGGCTGTTGGGGGGCGTTAGTGCGTCTTAGCGTTGGCCGCGTCAATTGCTAGACTATTTCTTCGTGATTGTAACCAATGATTTCGAAGTCAGGGTAGGAGCGCGCACGCTTCTCGACGCCCCCGGGCAGCACCTCCGCGTGCAGCCCGGCGACCGCATTGGCCTCATCGGCCGCAACGGCGCGGGCAAGACGACGACCATGCGCATTTTGGCAGGGGAGACGGAGCCTTATGGTGGTTCTGTGACTCGCTCGGGCCCCATTGGTTATCTGCCCCAGGATTCCCGCGAGGGAAATATCGAGCAAACGGCGCGCGAGCGCGTTCTCTCCGCACGCGGCCTGGATGATCTTAAGCGCCGCATGGCGAAGCAACAAGAGCTCATGGAATCGGCCACGGACGATAAGTTCCGGGATAAGGCTATCCGTAAGTATTCCCGCTTGGAGGAGCAGTTCGAGTCGCTCGGCGGCTATGAAGCCGATTCCGAGTGTGCGCAGATTTGCGATAATTTGGGCCTGCCACAGCGTGTCCTAGACCAGAAGCTCAAGACCCTCTCAGGCGGCCAGCGTCGCCGCGTGGAGCTGGCACAGATCCTCTTTGCAGCTACTGAAGGCTCCGGCAAATCCCAGACCACGCTGCTCTTGGATGAGCCGACTAACCACTTGGATGCCGACTCTATTACGTGGCTGCGCCAATTCCTGTCCAAGCATGAGGGCGGGCTCATTATGATTTCCCACGACGTCGAACTGCTGGAGGCCGTGTGCAACAAGGTGTGGTTCCTTGACGCGGTCCGCGGCGAGGCCGACGTCTACAACATGGGTTATAAGAAGTACCTCGATGCCCGTGCTACCGATGAAGCGCGGCGTCGCCGAGAGCGTGCCAATGCGGAAAAGAAGGCGTCTGCACTGCAAAAGCAGGCTGCCAAGCTCGGTGCCAAGGCAACCAAGGCCGCCGCGGCAAAGCAGATGCTCCACCGTGCTGAACGCATGATGAGCGGGCTCGACGAGGTCCGCGTGGCCGATAAGGTGGCCAATATTAAGTTCCCCGAGCCGGCGCCGTGCGGCAAGACGCCCATGAATGCCAAGGGTCTGACCAAGATGTACGGCTCGCTGGAGGTTTTCGTGGGCGTAGACCTCGCTATCGACAAAGGCTCTAGGGTGGTTGTTCTCGGCTACAACGGTGCAGGTAAGACCACCCTGTTGAAATTGCTTGCCGGCGTGGAACGCACCGATGGTGAAGGTGGCATCGTCAGCGGCCACGGCCTGCGCATCGGCTACTTCGCGCAGGAGCATGACACCATCGACCCGGATAATTCCGTGTGGCAAAACACTATCGATGCCTGCCCAGACGCGGATCAGCAGGAGTTGCGCAGCCTGCTTGGCGCCTTCATGTTCTCCGGTGAGAAGCTGGAGCAGCCTGCGGGTACCCTCTCCGGCGGTGAGAAGACGCGCCTTGCGCTAGCCGCCTTGGTCTCCAGCCGCGCGAACGTCCTGTTGCTAGACGAGCCGACCAATAACCTGGATCCGATTTCGCGCGAGCAGGTGCTTGATGCACTGAAAACGTATACGGGCGCTGTGGTGCTGGTGACGCACGATCCGGGTGCGGTTAAGGCACTGGATCCGGAACGCGTGATCATCATGCCCGATGGTGATGAGGACCTGTGGTCCGATGACTATATGGAGATCGTGGAGCTAGCTTAGGGATTTATGAAGACACTGCTGGAGAGGATGCCCGCTTGGCGGGAGAAGTTTTGGCTCATCCCCGCCGTGGCGGTGGCCATCGCCGCGATCGGCGCGGAATTGCTCATTGCGGTTGGTAGCAATTTTGACGTGTCGGACACGCCCTTTTATGACGGCAGCGCCGATAGCGCGCAAGGGATTTTAAGCGCGGTAGCAACCTCGTCACTCTCCTTGGCCGGCACCGTCTTTTTCATCACGCTGACCGCGCTATCCGGTGTCGTCACGGTGATGGGCCCGCGCCTCCTGCACGAGTTTTTAAAGGATCGCTCCATTCAATCCACGTTGGCGATCTACCTGGCAACCTTTATTTTTGCGCTCCTATCCCTGCGCGCGGTTCGTACCGGCGGCGGTGGGGTAGAAGAATACGTTCCTTCCCTCAATGTAGCCGTCACGGTTCTGCTGGCCATCGCCTGCGTTGTCTTCCTCATCTACTTCATCGTGCACATTGCGCAATCCATCAGCATGTCCCACGTGGTGCACGTGGTTGCCCAAGACGTAGAAAGCCACATGCGCCGGCTCATCCGCCGCGGTGAGGAGGAGGAGAAAGTAAAAGCGCCGGGGCCAGAGTTCTACACGAACGCGCAAAAGCGCCGCAGTAGTGAGACTGGCTATCTCAAATTCGTGGACTATGACGCCATCGCGCAGGCTGCAGCGCAAGAGGATTGCGCGGTGCACCTCGGCGTGGCACCGGGAGACCTCGTATTGGAAGGCGAGGTCATTGCCCACGGCGTGCCACGTTTGCCGGAAGATATTGAGCGTCATATCGTGCTCACGCAACACCGCGAAAACGCCTCTGCCCACGATCCTCGGTTTACCGCTCGGCACCTTGCAGAAATTGCTGCCCGCGCTTTGAGCACCGGCGTTAATGACCCATTTACGGTAATTGACATCATTGACCGCTTCACCCAGATCCTCACCGTGATTGGGGATAAGCGGCTTCCGCAGGGCATTGTGCATGTGGACGGCGAATTTCGGCTGGATTATCAGACCTTTAGCTATGACGAGATCGTCGAGGCGATGTTTACACAGATTCGGCGCGATGCGGCCGATAATGCGGAGATCTACCTCAGCATGCTGGATAACCTCGCTAAGGTGGTTGCCCTTCTTCGCACAGCGGAACGCCGGCGCGTGCTTGACGACGCCGCCCGGGCCATCTACTCCGATGCCCGCCGCCAGGTAGGCGGCGAGGTGGAGCTGAAACAGTTGGAGGCCTCCTACCAGCACTTCCAGGCCAACCTAGCTGCGTGGGCGGAATCCGATAAGCCAGGCGAGGAGCACGCCGCGGATTAGACCGCGGCGCGGTTGTCGCTGGCGCTAGTTGCGGAATCCATGCACCGGGGCGGGGATGAAGCCGCCGCGGTTTATGAACTGCGTATTGCCCACCTGATTGACCGGGATGACAGGGGCGTAGCCAAGAAGCCCGCCGAAGCTGACCTCGTCGCCTACCTGGGCGCCAGGTACCGGAATGACGCGTACTGCGGTGGTTTTATGGTTCATCACGCCAATGGCGGCCTCATCAGCGATCATGCCCGAGATCGTCGCGGCAGAGGTGTCGCCCGGCAGGGCAATCATGTCGAAACCAACCGAGCAAATAGCGGTCATGGCCTCCAGCTTGTCCATGGAAATGGAGCCGGACTTGACCGCGTCGATCATGCCTTTGTCCTCGGAAACGGGGATGAAGGAACCTGACAACCCGCCCACGCGGGAACAAGCCATCATGCCGCCCTTCTTAACGGCGTCGTTAAGCAGAGCCAAGGCCGCAGTGGTGCCGTGGGTGCCTACCTGGTCTAGGCCCATGTGCTCCAAGATGTGCGCAACCGAATCGCCCAATTCGGCGGTGGGGGCAAGCGAAAGGTCGATGATGCCGAAAGGCACTCCCAGGCGCTCCGAGGCCATGTTGCCCACCAGCTGCCCGGCGCGAGTGATCTTGAAAGCAGCCTTCTTCACCTCTTCTGCAACCTGGTCTAAGCTGGCCCCCTCGAGCGAGCCCAAGGCACGGTCGACCACACCCGGGCCGGAAACGCCCACGGAGACCACGCAATCGGGTTCCTCAATGCCGTGGAAGGCGCCGGCCATAAAGGGGTTATCTCCCACGGAGTTTGCAAAGACCACGAGCTTGGCGCACGCAATGGCGGAATCGTCTTTGGTCAGCTCGGCCGCTTCCTTGATGACCTCGCCCATCTTCTTGGCTGCATCCATGTTGATGCCCGCGCGGGAGCTGGCGATGTTTACGGAGGAACACACGACGTCCGTAGTAGCCAGCGCCTCCGGAATGGAGCTGATGAGCTTTTGCTCCGCGGTGGTAGCGCCCTTTTCTACCAAGGCGGAATAGCCGCCCACGAAGTTGACGCCTACCTCCTTGGCTGCCTTGTCCAGTGCCTTCGCCGCATCAACGGGGTTTCCCTCTACGCCGGCCACCACCAAGGAGATGGGGGTTACGGAAATGCGCTTATTGACGATGGGGATGCCGAGCTCGCCCTCGATGCCTTCGCATACCTCGACGAGGCGCCCTGCCTGCTGGGTGACCCGGTCATAGATGGCCTGGCAGGTAGCCTCCATGGTGGAGCGGGTGCATCCGAGGAGCGAGATGCCCATGGTCACGGTGCGGATATCGAGACGATAGTTCTCAATCATCTCGATGGTGTCCAAGATATTGGTGGTATTAAAACGCGTACTCATATTAAATTTCGTTCATGGCGGTGAAGAGGTCTTCGGACTGAATGCGGATGGACTGGTGCTTTTCCTCCGCCACGGGGCGCATGCGCTCCTTGATGGCCTGGATGGAGACCTTGTCCGCATCGAATTCGACGCGCAGGATCATGGTGAAGTATCCGCCCATGAGCGTCTGGGAGACGTCAATGACGTTGATATCGAGTTCTGCAAGGGTAGTGGTCACCGCGGCGATGATGCCGGTGCTATCGGCTCCGGTGACGGTCATAATGGCATACATGCGTGCAATTCTATCTGCTTGCCGAGCGCGCCGCGGTGGTTTGTGCGTGCCGGAGTAAGGAGGCCGTCTGCACGCCGGCCGCGCCGTTGTTACGGTGGGGAGGTATGACTGATAAGAAGAAGATTCTGTACATCGGTGGACACGGCAAGGTCGGGCTGCTGACCGCCCCTAAGCTGGTTGACGCCGGCCATGAGGTCCACTCCCTCATCCGCAACCCAGAGCAGAAGGCCGAGATTGAAAAGCTCGGCGCGACCCCGGTTATGGCTGATATTACTGAACAAACCGTGGATCAGTGGGCAGAGCTTTTCGCCGCTTATGACGCTGTAGTCTGGGGCGCTGGCAATGGCGGCCGCGGTGGGGCAGACCTCACCTGGGCCGTCGACCGCGATGGCGCCCTCGCTACCCTCGACGCCATGGACAAGTTGCAGCAGGAGGGCAAGAATGTGCCTGCCTATGTGATGATCTCTTATGTCGGCTCCCAGGTAGCAACCACGGATCCTGCCGATGAGAAGTGGTATGCCTACGTGGAGTCCAAGAAGGAAGTAGACAACCGCCTTGTACAGGCCAGCTACCCGCACCTCATCCTCAAGCCAGCGATGCTGACCGAGGAACCAGCCAAGGGCATTGAGCAGATTGAGGATAAGAAGCTGAAGGAGTCTCTGACTTCTTCTCGCGAGCTGGTTGCGGACGTCATCGTCGAGTCCCTTGGCCGTGAAAACCTGCCGGGATCCCCGCTTGCCTTCGTTGATGGCGACAATCCGGTGAGCTCCATCAAGTAAGGCGCTAGACTGGCTGGCATTATGACTGCTAAGCCACCAGCTGTACTTATTGATTGCGATCCCGGCGTCGACGATTGCCTCGCCCTTATGTACCTGGCGGGGCTGCATCATGCCGGGGAGATCGAGCTGGTGGGGGTTACCACCACGGCCGGCAACGTCGAGGTCCACCGGACCGCGGATAATGCCCGCTGGATTCTGGACCTGTGCTCGCTTTCCGACGTCCCCGTAGCCCCCGGCCTACCCCAACCCCTCAAGGTAGATCTCACCACCACCCCTGAGACCCATGGCCCGACAGGGCTGGGCTACGCACACGCCCCCGCTGCCGCCGCCAAGCTACAACAGCGCGATTGGCAGCAGGTATGGGAAGAAGCATTAGCCACCCATGACGATCTGCAGCTGATCGTTACTGGACCGGTCACCAACCTTGCGGCCTTCGAAGCAACCCATAGCGAGGCTGCCGCGCGCTTCGGTGCCATCACCATCATGGGCGGCGCGGTCAATTACGGCGGAAACACCACGCCAACTGCCGAATGGAACTTTTGGGTGGATCCGCACGCCGCCGCCCAACATTTTCATTCAAACGCCCCACGCGTTCTCACCACGCTGTGTTCCCTCGAAGTAACGGAACAGTTTCTCATTACTCCGCAGCGCCTAGACGAGGCCTTGGAATTGTTGGGGGGGCACCCCACGGCACAAATCCTGCCGGACGTGCTGCGTTTTTATTTTGAATTCCACCAGGCACAGGGGGAGGGATATCAAGCTCAGATTCACGACCTCTTGACCTGCATGATTGCACTCGGACGCATCAATTTCGACGCGATAGAAACCACCATGGACGTCGAGGCGGAATCGCCACTGCTGCGTGGTACGAGCGTCGCAGATTTGCGCAACCATTGGGGCCGCGCCCACAACGCGCGGCTGGTAACAAGCGCAGACATGGAGGCCGCACACCACGAATGCGCGCGGGCATTGACGCTATTGGTTTCGCATTAGTGGCTTTTAGCACGCAGAGCCTCTACTATTATCCGCGGCGCACGTGCCGTGCGAGCTCGCTTTCCGAGGTGACATAGGAAAGCAGCACCATCCGCGGTCGGCGTTTATTTTGCCCATTTTTCGGTATATGGATTTGGACTTTTACTGTGTCACAGCTTTCTCTCACCCCCGTCCGCAAGGCTATGGTCATCGCGGGTGCACTCATCGTCGCCGCAACCTGGATTTATCTGGTTCTTCTGCGTCCTACTGATTGGGAATCCGTTGCCGGCTCGACCGAGGCGCTCATTACCCTCGCCGGCTACCTCGTTGGCGCCGCGCTCCTTCTCACCGGCACCGTTCCGGCATTACCGGCGCGAACCATCGCCATCATCCCGGTAGCACTAGTGCTCAATATTGTTGTCGGCGAAATCATCGGTTCTATCGGTGTTCCGCTGTATATCGACTCCGTGGGAACGATCCTGGTAGCCGCGCTCGCGGGACCCATCGCCGGATTGGCTACTGGTACCTTGTCCTCCGTCGTATGGGGACTGTTGAACCCCGCCGCTTTGCCCTTCGCCGCCGTGTCCGCCGCCACGGGGTTCCTCTCCGGACTGGTAATCAAGAAGGGCGCTTTCACTAAGGTGTGGTGGGTCATTCTCAGCGGCGCCATCATTGGAATCATTTCCGGCATGCTCGCCGCACCAGTGGCTGCCTTTGTTTATGGCGGTACCGCAGGTCTTGGTACGGGCGCGGTTGTTTCGCTCTTCCGAGAATTGGGCAATTCCCTCATCGCCTCGGTTACGCTGCAGTCCTTTATTTCGGATCCCCTGGATAAGGCACTGGTTTTCCTCATTGTCTGGGCAGCGGTCAAGGCACTGCCGCAGCGCACCCGAGAATCCCTCCAGCCACGTTAATGCACGGCCTTCATCCCGCCACCGTTGTCACCATCGCGGCCTGCGGCTGGATCCTTACTTTGGCGCTGAATAACCCGGTGGCGTCGGCAAGCGTAGCGCTCATCGCCCTAGCCTGCGGTACTGCCGCTACCCGCAACGCTTCCGTGATTTTGACAACATTGGCGCTAAGCGCCCCAGCGGCCCTTTCCATGCTGGTCATTCACGCCCCCTACGGTGATGACCCAGTGCTGCCGCTGCTAACAAGCGACGGCCTGGTTCTCGCCGCCACCCTCACCCTCCGATTCTGCGCCCTCATGGCCTGCTTCATCGCGGCCATGGCAGCCCTGCGCATTGCTGATATCGCCAAGTGGCTGCAAGTGTCGCGCGCTGGCCACAAGGTCGCGTATATCGTGGGAGCCTCCCTACAAACCCTGCCCCAAGGCGCGCACGCTTGGCGTTGCGTGCGTGAAGCCAACCAGCTCGCCGGCATCACCGTGACCTGGCGCAATACCATCTCGCGCGTCATTATTCCCGTTATCGCTCGCCTCCTTACCCAAGGAACCCAACGTGGCCAGGCCCTCGCCGCCGTCGGATTCGACCAAGAAGGGCAACGCACCCTACTGCGCCCCGTTGCCGATTCCAGGGTCTCCCGCGTCTTACGCTTCGTCATTCCGCTAGTTAGCCTTGCGGTGGTGATTGCTACATGGATCTAGCCCGCATTAAGCCCAATCCTGGGGCCATATATCAAGTACTTGTCGAGCCCGACACAGCCGTCGAAGACGTTGCCGTGGAACTAGCCGAGCACCTATCTACCGAAGCCATCATCGGCACGGATGCCTCAGCACAGATTAGCTTCCTGCGGGAAACCTGTATCGAAGAAGTAGTTTTAGGCCTCGAAAATGCCGGCGTGCCTGCCCCTGAAATGCAGCGGCGTGGGGAGCGAATGCTTCGCGCTGTAGGACTGTCTGACTATTGCGAACATGACCCAACGCAGCTATCCGGTGGCCAAACACGCAGGCTTGCGGCTGCCTGTGTCGCCATTCGCGAGCCAGAAATCATGATTGTGTGCGAGCCCGCAGCCGGGCTTGATGCTGATTCGCGCACGCAAGTGGTTCGCCTCTTGCAGTCGATGCCGGAGACTTGCGTCATTTCCGTTTCTAGTTCCTCCTGGCCAGAATTGGGTGGGGACATCATTGGCACAGACCCACTCGTAGCGGCCGTCGACTTACCGCGTGTTTCCCCAAGTCCCCGGACTGGTAGCATCGGTCCGCTAACGGCACGCCGGGGTGCAGCAAAGAAGAAATGGTGGCACTTTTCTCAGCCCCGTGGCACTTCCTTCAGCGTCGGACCGGTGGAAATCCCTATCACGGAATCCGCGGTTACGTGGCTGCGTGGCGATAACGGCAGTGGCAAGACCACGCTCCTGCGCGCCGCGGCTGGGCTCGATGGCGCCGGAGCTGTCCCGAATCCACCCGCTCTTGCCCTGCAATCGCCATTTGATCAGGCAGTGTTCCCAACAGTGGAGGAATTCGTCCCCAATGACACCGTGCGCAACCTGCTGGGACTAAACCCCGCAGACCATCCTCTCGATTTATCATCGTCTCGCCTGCGGCTAGCGCAAGTTGCCCACGTGATCGGACAGCAGCGACCGGTGGTCCTGCTCGACGAACCAGACACCTTGCTTTCAGCTGCCGACCGCTGGCTCATGCACCAACTCATCCACTACGCACTGCAGTCCGGCAGCGCCCTCGTAGTTACCTGCCACGATTCTAAGTTTGTGGCAGAAATAGAAACCTATGCTGAAGTAACGGAAAAAACACTGCTGGCGCCGCAGCTATAAGCGCATACAAAACTGCTCCCGGCTCTCTCCAATATCAGTTAAGAAGCAGCCGGGAGCAGGATTGGATGTACGGGGGATTACTGTGGGCTCGCCTGAGCACCGCGGATGGATTGCTCTACTAAGTCAAGAACATTTTCTAGTTCCGCGGTATCGCCCAAGGCAAGCCGATTAATGAATCCATCCATAAATACCTCAAGATAGATGGCCAAGGTATCGATTTCTACATCATCCCGAAGGCGGCCCTTATCCGCATTAGATGCCAAGCGTGCGCGAACGGCTTCATCACGAACCGACTGGTTTTCCTTCCACCGAGCGGCGAACGAGGGGTCAGTGCGTAGCAGGGAGGTGATTTCCAAGCGTGTGGCCAGCCAATCGTGGCGCTCAGGATGTTGGAGCATTTCCCGCATGACTTCTACCAAGCCATTTTGAGCCACGACTTCGGCCTGACGAGCGGCATCTTCTTGCGCCAAGGCAAGGAATAGTGACTCTTTGTCACCGAAGTGGTGAAAAATTGCGCCACGTGACTTACCCGTAGCTTGTTCGAGTAGCCGAACAGTCGCTCCCTCGTACCCGTGCTCTGCAAAGCAGCGGCGGGCACCTACGAGAATGTCGTGCCGGCGGCGGCTAAGTTCAGATTCGCTCACGATGGGCATAGTAGGGAACTCTCCTTAATGGGGGATATCTAAAGATTGTTTAATCAGTAATTTTAAATAAGAAATAAAATCGACGTGACGAAACGCGGGGCCGCATTGCCCTTCCTGAGAGAGGGCGGTGCAACCCCGCGTTGTCGACTGAACTTAGTCCTTTAACCCATCGGTTGGGCTAAAGGACTGCGCGAAGACGCTTAGTTCTTGACCATCTGACGCAGAACGTACTGCAAGATGCCGCCGTGGCGGAAGTAGTCAGCCTCACCCGGGGTGTCGATGCGGACGTCGGCATCGAACTCGACGGCCTCGCCGGACTCCTTGGTAGCGGTGACGTGGACGGTCTTCGGGATGGAGCCATCGTTGAAGGCGGAGATGCCCTCGATGTCGAAGGTTTCCGTACCATCCAGGCCCAAGGACTCGTGGGACTCGCCCTGTGGGAACTGCAGTGGGATAACGCCCATACCAATCAGGTTGGAGCGGTGGATGCGCTCGAAGGACTCAGTAATAACAGCCTTCACGCCAAGCAGGTTGGTGCCCTTGGCTGCCCAGTCACGGGAAGAGCCAGTGCCGTACTCCTTGCCGGCGATGACAACGAGCGGGATGCCGGCTTCCTTATAGTTCTGGCAAGCATCGAAGATGAAGGCCTGCGGGCCGCCTTCCTGGGTGAAGTCACGGGTGTAGCCACCGGTGACGTCGACCAACTGGTTGGCCAGGCGAATATTCGCGAAGGTACCGCGCATCATAACCTCGTGGTTACCGCGACGGGAACCCAAGGAGTTGTAGTCCTGGCGGGCAACGCCGTTTTCATCGAGGTACTGCGCGGCCGGGGTGCCCGGCTTAATAGCGGAAGCAGGGGAGATGTGGTCAGTGGTGACGGAATCGCCCAGCTTTGCCAGAACGCGTGCGCCCTTGATGTCCTCAACCGGGTTCGGCTCGGTTGGCATGCCATCGAAGTAAGGAGCCTTGCGGATGTAGGTGGAATCCTCATCCCACTTGAAGGTCTCACCCTCCGGCACGTCCAGGTTGCGCCAAGCATCGTCGCCCTTGAAGACGTCGGCGTAGTCAGCCTCGTACATCTCGCGGGAAATAGCGGACTGGATGGTGTCCTCAATCTCCTGCGGGGAAGGCCAGATGTCCTTCAGGAAGACGTCGTTGCCTTCCTTATCCTGACCCAGCGGCTGAGCATCAAAGTCAAAGTCCATGGTGCCGGCAATGGCGTAGGCGATGACCATGATTGGAGAAGCCAAGTAGTTCATCTTGACATCCGGGGAGATACGACCCTCAAAGTTGCGGTTACCGGAAAGGACCGCGGTGGCAGCGAGGTCATTCTCGTTGATGGCTGCGGAAACCTCGTCCGGCAGTGGGCCGGAGTTACCGATACAGGTGGTGCAACCAAAGCCGGAGAGGTAGAAGCCCATGGCTTCGAGGTCCTTCCACAGGTCTGCACGCTGGAAGTAGCCATCAACAACCTGGGAGCCAGGAGCACAGATGGTCTTAACCCATGGCTTGGACTGCAGACCCTTTTCTGCTGCCTTACGGGCGATAAGGCCCGCGCCCACCATGACGGATGGGTTAGAGGTGTTGGTACAGGAAGTGATGGAGGCAATGGCAACCATGCCGTGGTCCAAGGTGAACTCGCCACCGTTTTGGGACTCAACGGTAATTGGGTTGGAGTGACGGCCCTTCGCGCCAGTAGCCGAGGACTCGCCGTGACCCTCACGAGCCTTGTTCAAGCCACCGGTGACGTCCTCCATAACTGGGGCGCCGCCTTCTGCGGACATGCGCTTTGCCTCGACAGAGGATTCGTCAACGCAAACCTCGTCGGTGGTGTAGTTAGCCAGATCCTTGCGGAACTGCTCCCTAGCCTCGGTCAGCAGGATGCGGTCCTGCGGGCGCTTCGGGCCGGCAATGGAAGGAACAACGGTGGACAGGTCCAGCTCGAGGTACTCGGAGTACTTTGCCTCTGGAGCGTCCTCTTCCAGCCACATTCCCTGTGCCTTGGCGTAGGCCTCGACGCGGTCGATCT
This sequence comes from Corynebacterium tuberculostearicum, assembly GCF_022347385.1. Taxonomy (GTDB): domain Bacteria; phylum Actinomycetota; class Actinomycetes; order Mycobacteriales; family Mycobacteriaceae; genus Corynebacterium; species Corynebacterium tuberculostearicum_M. Next base: position 9,253 of record NZ_JAKRDT010000005.1, on the reverse strand, counting down.
GCTCCTGCGGGCGGCCGGTGAGCTCGAGGTACTTGGTGGTCTCCTCGTCAATCGGGAAGATCGCAGCGGTGGAACCGAACTCAGGGGACATGTTGCCGATGGTGGCGCGGTTTGCCAGCGGGACAGACTTAACGCCGTTGCCATAGAACTCAACGAACTTCTGAACAACGCCGTGCTCGCGCAGCATCTCGGTGATGGTAAGAACGACGTCGGTTGCAGTGACGCCGGTAGGAATCTCACCGGTCAGCTTGAAGCCTACGACCTTCGGGATAAGCATGGATACCGGCTGGCCGAGCATGGCAGCCTCTGCTTCGATGCCGCCGACGCCCCAGCCCAGAATGCCCAGGCCGTTTTCCATGGTGGTGTGGGAGTCAGTACCGATACAGGTATCCGGGTAAGCGAGGCCCTCGTTGTCGAATACAACGCGGGACAGGTACTCGATGTTTACCTGGTGGACGATGCCGGTTCCTGGAGGAACAACGCGGAAGTTGGAGAAGTTCTCAGCACCCCAGCGGAGGAACTGGTAGCGCTCTTCGTTGCGCTGGTACTCAATTTCAACGTTCTTTTCCAGCGCATCGGTAGAGCCGAAAGCCTCAACGATGACGGAGTGGTCAATGACCATTTCGGCCGGGTTGAGAGGGTTAACCTGATCCGGGGTGCCACCCAGTGCGGAGACGGCCTCACGCATGGTAGCGAGGTCAACAACGCAAGGAACACCGGTAAAGTCCTGCATGAGGACGCGTGCTGGGGTGAACTGGATTTCGGTGTCCGGCTCTGCCTCCGGATCCCAGTTTGCCAAGGCGTTGATGTGGTCCTTGGTTACGTTCTTGCCGTCCTCGTTACGCAGCAGGTTTTCTGCCAGCACCTTGAGGGAGTAAGGCAACTTCTCCAAGCCGGAGACGGTGTTGATGTCAAAGTAGTCATAAGACTTGCCGTTGACGTCAAGGGTCTTCTTGGCCTCGAAGGAGTTCAAGCTTTCAGTCACAGGGAGCTCCATTCCTTGTTAATAAACAGTGTGTTCTGTTTGGTACTCGCCGCCAGTCGTCACCGCGGGGCAGTGCTCGGCATCATTGGTCACTGGTGTGACGCGACGCGACCATGGGGCCCGCTGTGTTGAAGGCGACAAAGAACGCGATGGTTCACCTAGATATTGTAGAGGCTAAAACCTTCGGTCGCTGCCATTGTAACAGTACAAGCGTTCTGTTTTCACCTTTTCGAGAAATTCGGCGAGTTGAGGGGAAGGACGTCTGTGGCCCGCCCGTATCTTGGGGGAGAAGAAGTTTAGGAGCCCTATATATAAGGAAGAGATACACATGGTTCCCGCGGGCGTAGATGTAGCTGATTTGGCAGGCCAGCTGGAAGAGGATGGCGTGGCCTACACGTCCCCAACGCTCAGCCAAGATGCACAGCTCAACGCGGAGGTAGCTCAAGGCTTGCGAGACGGTGACGGAGTGGCCGTGGTTGATGTGGTGGCTGATCGGGCACCTGATGTCCGTGACATTGCCCAAGAGCTCCAGGATGCGACAGGCTTGAATACCGTCATCGTACAAACCCCTCGCCATGTTTCTTCCGTTAGTGACACTTATAGCCGTGCCGACATTGAGTCGGTGCAGGCACAGATCCCGCCTGGGGTTGAACAAGTAGACCTTCTGTCTGAGTACTACAGGGGGCTAGACCAAATCAGCTTCCCGGTCGGCGCAGTGGTGGGGGCAGTTGCCGTAATCGCCGTGATTGTATTGGTTGGCTCTTTCCTAGCGGCCGGCCGTCGCACGCTCTAATAGTTGAAAAGAACCTACGGAAGCTGGGCGTGCGAGACGGGCTAGTGATGAAAGCCGGGCGAGAAACGTGGAACTTGGCTTTTCAGAATTCGACAAATAGTCCCTGAAAATTAAGTTTGTTCGAGAAAGTATCACGTTAGAGGGTGAAACTTTTGCGGGCCTTTGATGCCCCGAGAAATTCGGGCAACTGGCCCGAAGGTGTGTACTGAAGGGCTCCGGGTGAATGTGGATGACACACTTTCGTTCACTCACGGGATGCCGGGAGAGTCGGTTGCGGATTGGGGAGGCAGAAGTTCGGCCTGGACTTAACGTGAGCCGGATACCTAATTGGGGATCGTGGATGGGGCGGGGGAGTGGTCAAAGTAAACCCTTAGGGGTTGACATCCGGTGGGGGAGTGGTTGAGTTGTCCTGGTTATGGTCAGACTCGGGGCTAGTAGGGCGTATGGGGCTCCGGCTGTCTAGTGATTAAAGTCACAATAACGGGATGGTAACAAAATCATTGCAGGTTAGGTGCACATGTTGAGTCATGTGAATTAACTTGACTCACGTGAATTGCGGGAAAATTGTGCGAAACGGGCGTGTCGTGACGTAAGGTTCGGTTGTCGACTCAGGAGACATTTCTTGCTTCCTGGGTTCATGGGCTTAGCCTTGACTGTCACGAGAGAACTCGCACGGGTATGTGGGGAAGCACGCCTCGAGCGAAAGTTAGAACGTCGAGTGGCCGTTCTTGGAAGTCAATGAACCGGGACCTTTCGATAGCGATTGGGAACGCAGGCAAAGAACTTGAGCGATTACAATGTTCGAAAAATTACACATCAACCCACCTTCCGTTTATGAGGTGAGACGGGTTCATTAGAACTCCACCGTGTGGAAATTTTGGTGCGAACCTTTATATGGCTAAGGCTAAAAGCCTGTTGTTACAGAAGGTGCGTACGGAGAGGTCCATAGGGATAGGGTCCGGGAACGCCGAATCACTCCACAAGGGTCAGCTTCGTGCGGCCTGTTCATGGTTTGTGGCTGCTTGCCCTCGACGGCTTGGTAGTGCTCAAAAGGTTAGACCTTTTGGACTCCAGTTGGCGCCGCGGCGAGGTCTGCCAGAACCCGTAGAGCAGTTCTCACGGTGCTCAGTGCAACGAAGACGTGATCGGGGCATACGGAATCGCGGGTTGTAAAACGCACCCTGGAGCGTATGTCGCGCGCAGCGCAAGAATAGAAGTGGATTTCACAGTCGTGGGACTTTGTTTGAACAGAGGATAGTTGTAGACCATCTGTGTCCGGCTTGGCGGACTCGCGCAAGTAGACCTTTAGGCTCTCTTGCCAGAGTGCAAATTGTCTGGATATCGCTGTTGTGGGGAAACAGTAGCGGTTAGAGTCGTCCAGTATCGGCGCAGCAATCGTCCTCAACTGTCTCTAGTTCCAACATGAAAGCCCTAAGTCTGCTGAGCGTCCACAGAATGTGCACACCCGGAGTGAAGTCTCAGCCGAAGTAGGCAGTCTATCAACAATTACCGCTCTAGTGTCTGCGGGCACCAGGGGGTTAGCTTCGCGTATCTATTGATATCTACCCAAGGCGAACCTCTAGGCCGCCCAATAAGGCATGCGATAACGCCTGTGTTTGTGCGAAATATACAGGCGGGGATCCCGGGCATACCTATGTCCGGAGTCTTCATGGACTCTCACTAAACGAGCAGCGTGGGCCCAAACTAGGAGTATTTCAGTGGCCACCATTCGCCTTCCGCGCATTCGACATGTTCGCGCTTTCATTGCTGCAGTAGCAGGTACCGCAGCTATTTCAACGCTTTCCACCGTAGCCCCAGCGGGCGCCGATGAAGTATCAACGCCAAACCCGGGTACGGTCCAGGATCAAAACTCAGACCACGTAGCAATTGACCGTGCGGTTGCCAATGCAGATTCACTGCAGGCCGCTGTAGAGGAGTCCCGGGCAGAGCTAGGTCGCGCGGAAGCGGATGTTTCCGGAGCGGAAGACCGTATTGCTCAGATTCGAACCCAATTGGAACAAGTGAACGGCGAGCCGGGCACTAATGAAGAGTATGTTGCCAGCTTGGAAGATGAGCTGCGCCAGGCGGGGGAGGAAAAGCGAGAAGCCGAGAGTCGGGTCGCGCAGGAGCGTCGAGAGCTGGCCCAGAATGAAGCTCGACTAAACGCTACCCAAAGGTTTGCGGAGGCCACTTTTGCCCGCCAGCAGCAGGCTGCGCCCCAAGAGGGGGCAGCAAGCGGGATACAGCTCTCGCAGCAGGATTCTCTTCCAACCTCGCCAAATCAAGTTGATAATCTTGATTCTGCAGCTTCGACTAACGCCTTTACGGTCAACTCTGAAGACTTGACTTCCGAGGACAAGTCTCAGGGCTTTACAGATGAGGTAGTAGATCGGGGCTCGCTTGAGGCTCCTGGCAGTGCGGACGTTGCCGATAATCCGGAGGCTCCATCCGTTGCTGAGCAGGAGAAGACTACTCCAGAAGCGGACTTCGGAAACGCCCTCAACAAGGGTACAACGCCGACGTTCCAGAACGTCGATTTTGGCACTGGATCCTCCGTGAACGATGCGCTCGGACTTGCGAATGATATCGCCGCAGCCGTTGATGAGGACGATGTGCGCACCCTCATGCAAGGTTCATCTGACTTGCTTGGTTTGGGCAGTCCGAACACTGCACCTGCCGCCAGTGTTGACGCTCCCGAGGTGGATGAGGTAACTGAGTCCGAGGAAACCACCACTGGTGCAGATGCGGGCCGAGACGCTCAGATCGAGGCCGTGATTTCTCGCGCCGAGTCCCAGGTTGGTGTCCCTTATGTGTGGGGTGGCGGCGATAATAATGGTCCTACTGGTGGGCTTCGCGATGGTGGCGTGGCTGATTCCTTCGGTGACTTCGGTCAGTCTGGCTTCGATTGCTCGGGGCTAGTCAAGTACGCCTACGCGGCAGCCGGCCTGGACCTTCCTCATTACACTGGTGCGCAGTACCAGCAGGGTAAGAAGGTTCCTCGTGCGAATGCACAGCGCGGTGACCTTATCTTCTACGGAGCTGGTGGAAGCCAGCACGTAGCTATCTACCTAGGCGACGGCCAAATGATTGAAGCGCCACAGTCTGGTCAGACTGTTTCAGTAGTTCCAGTTCGCTGGGGTGGCGCTACTCCCGATGTCGTGCGCCTTCTCTAATCTCCAACTTTTGGTTGGTATGGTTTAGGGCATGACTGACGCACAACAGAATGCCCAAAACTTCGACGCCCTCCTCGTTCTTTCTTTCGGTGGCCCGGAAGGAAACGAGGAGGTCGTTCCTTTTTTGGAGAATGTTACCCGAGGTCGAGGCATCCCTCGCGAGCGGCTAGAAGTGGTGGGCGAGCATTATTACCACTTCGGAGGGGTAAGTCCGCTCAATGCGCTTAACCGCGAAATCATCGATCACCTCGAAGTGGAGCTGAAAAAACGCGGACATAATCTACCTGTCTACTTTGGCAATCGAAATTGGCACCCCTTTGCCAGTGAGACTGCGGAGAAGATGTCTCAGGACGGGGTGCGCAAGGTAGCTGTCTTCGCTACCTCTGCATGGGGTGGGTACTCCGCATGCCGGCAATATGATGAGGATATTCAGCGGATGCGCGAGCATCTGGCGGAGCAGGGTCTGCCGGACATTGAATTTACTAAGATTCGCCAATTCTTCGACCATCCGAAGTTCGTGGCCGAAATGGCAGCCGCTGTCACGGAGGTCTGGGGACAGGTTCCGGAAGAAAAGAAGGAATCCACTCGCTTGCTGTTTACCGCCCATTCGGTTCCCGTCGCGCACGATAACGTGGGCGGCGCAGAAGGGGATAAAAACCTTTACTCCCGCCAGGTGGCAGAGGCGTCGCGGTTGGTGGCCGCACGGGCCGGTATTTCTGATTATGACCTTGTATGGCAGTCACGTTCGGGCAATCCACGCACTCCGTGGCTCGAGCCTGACATTATTGATCACACCACTGATATCCACCACAACGAAGGTATCGACACGGTAGTGGTGTGTCCGATTGGCTTCATCTCAGACCATATGGAGGTCATCTGGGATCTCGATTCCGAGCTGCAGAAGGCAGCCGAAGAGATGGGCGTCAAGGTCCTGCGCACTCGTACAGCGGGTCCGACTCCACGGTTTGCGGAGATGGTCGTTGATCTCATCGATGAGCTAGAGCAGGGCCGCGAGTGGGAGACCAGCGGGAGCGTCACGGTGCAAGGGTGCACAGTCAATGGTGAGCCGTGCGCGGCGGGGTGCTGCGATATCTGGTCGCGTTAACGGGCAAACTCTCCAAGCGCATAAGACACGCCCGTCATGCGGGCCTGGCGGATGTGGCGCCACAAGCGAAGCAATTGTGGATCAAGGCTGTGGTCATTGATGCGGTCAGTGACGGTTTCGATGATCGCGGCCACTCGGTCGGCACGGGCAAAGAGCTTGGCTGCTCGAGCTGGCGTTGAACGGGGAAGTCCGGGTGTGTCATAGAAGTCGCTCAGGGTTCCCACGGTGAGGCGTGGGTTGGGCAAGGCCTCGGTGCTATACCCGGTTGCGGCGATGAGATCGGCGGACTCATTGGTTGCCTGAGAGAGGAGGGCATCAGCTTCACCGGGGCTTAGCCAGGCGGGCGCGGGGAGCTGCTGCTTTTCGACGACCACTTGCCACGCTGTATGGCTGTGGCGAATGTGGGGGACGAGGACTAAGTTACGCAAGGGATCATTGGTGCGAACTATGATTGCCCCGGCAGAACTTTGTGCGGCCGCGCGATAGGACTCCGATCCTGCCGGCAATGCAGGCGGCTCGCCTGGCCCGGACAGTGCGAGGCGCACAATAGGCTCTGCGCGTACACCGCGATGAGCGGTGAGCTCGGTGGTCTCCGCGCGCAGCATGGCTAATAGATCGACGAAGGGGGATTCGTCAAGGCACTCTGGACGTCCGCCTAGTTCAGTAAGCGCGTCCAGCAAGTCATCGGTGGTTTCATGTCCCCACAGCCACGAGCCAAGCCAGACGGCGGTGTTTTGTAAAGGTGACCATACTTCGGCGCGCATATCCATGGCGAGCCAGTCTAGTAGATAGACTAACGGGCCATGAGTTTTGATCCTTATGGCGGAGATATTTTTGCTGGCCACTCGCGGTCGAAGCCGCGCCAGTACCCAGAAGTACCAGCCGAGCCCGGAATGGTAGTGGAAGTGCGCGGCGATGACTTTGTGGGGGCTGTTATGGGCGTGGATAAAACCGTTTTCGGTGAGGTGGTACGCCTTGAGGATCGCCACGGCGTAGAACGGGTCTTTAACCTGGTCAAAGGCGGGTTCCTAGTGGAAGGCAAGCCAGTAACGCTTACCCGGTACGTCGAAAAGCAGGCTCCCCGTAAGTCCAACTCCGGCTCCCGCCGCGTAGAAAACGTGGAGGCTAAGGTCGCCGCGCCGTCGCGAATTTGGGTAGAAGGCGTGCATGATGCCGCCATTGTGGAAAAAGTGTGGGGTCACGACCTGCGTGTGGAAGGCGTGGTCGTCGAATACCTCGAGGGCTTGGACAACTTGGAGGCGCGCCTCGCAGAGTTTCAGCCAGGGCCGGGCCGCAGGGTCGGAGTATTGGCGGATCACTTGGTTCAAGGCTCCAAGGAAACCCGATTAACGGAAACCGTGGGAGAGCATGTCCTGGTAACTGGACACCCCTTCATCGATATCTGGGCGGCGGTAAAGCCGCAGCGCGTAGGCCTGCGTGAATGGCCAGATGTGCCCTACGGCGAGGATTGGAAAACCGGCATTTGCCGCCGCGTAGGGTGGAGCGACCCGAAGGATGGGTGGCGTCATGTCTATAACGCCGTGCATTCTTTCCGCGACCTGGACTCCAGCCTGATCGGCGCCGTGGAGCGCCTCGTGGACTTCGTTACTACACCTGAGTTGAGCAAGTCCGACTTGCTCTAGGGATGGGCAAGGTTGGCGCGTTCAATGAGGTTGACGGCCAACTGCCACCCCGCCATCTCTGCGCTCCAGCCGGCTGCCTGGAGGCGTTGCGACATGGCTTGCTTGGAAATTCCTAGCTCTTCGGCGGCCTCATTCTGGTTGAGCCCTGCGCGGACGAGCGAGGTTGCTTCGCGCCCTTCGATGGTGCGCTTGTGCAGAACGTACCCAAGCAGGGCAAAGGTGGCTGCAATATCACTTGCCTCCGAGGCGCGCCCGCGCTTATTGAGTTTGGCGTAGACCTGCCCCATGCGGGCGGACTTCCGCAATGCGGCGGTTGCTACCTGGCGCGCGCCTTCCTCATCTTCCTGGTTGCCGGGGCTAATGCCGATGCCGATAGCCCAGTCGCCGTCGGCAAGCAAGGCCATGACCACGTCGCACACGGCAGTTGCTGAATCAACTACGGCGCAAATATCTTCCACGCCGAGCACGTGGAACTCGCCCACACCGTTGAGGGTGGATAGAGCCGTTGCAGAACGTTGGACCAAATCTGCGCGACGCACGGAGCGGCCCCGGTAGCGGGCGTGGACAGCAAGCACAGAAATCCTCCTTAAGGAACCAATTGCGAAATAGTCTACCGCTCGCACTTGACTTATGGGCGAGTGGGTAGGCGCGAATCCATATACAGCCCGCCCATACCGATGGCGGCAAAAGCTACCATGGCGACAATGATGCCGGGCGACGTGTGGCCGGTGAGGGCATCGCCGAAGAAGACGCCGAGGGCAGTAGTCGGGATGGAACCGAGGAGAGTGGCCACGGTGAAGTGGCTAAGCTTCACCGGAGTTAGGGCGGCAACGTAGTTGAGGAGGCTAAAGGGGACGCCGGCCACCATTCGCAGCGAAGCGATGGCCAGCCAGCCGCGCCGCTCTAAGTGGGCATTGATTTTAAACACTGCGGGGTGGGTCAGGTGCGGCCGGATCCAGTCTCCAAGGAGCGTGCGGACGATGAGGAGCGACAGGGCCGCTGACACCGTCAAGGCGCACAGGGATAGCGCGAGTCCTTTCCAGGGGCCGAAAAGTATTCCTGCGGCTACCGTCCACAACGTCCGGGGAAAGGGAAGCTGCGTAAATATGACATAACCTAGGGTGAAAAGGAGGGGGAACCAGGCGCCATAGCGGGTGGAGGCGACGCGAAGCTGAGCCACGTCCGGCAGATCGAAGAAGTAAAGGAGGGTGACGCCGGTGACGATGGCGGCGAGGACGGCTACCCAACGACGCATCGACCACTGGAGAATTGACCGCCAAGCGGACCAGGCGAGCGATTTGAGGAAATGGCCGAAGCTGCGCGCCCAACTCAAAAGTGTGGTCATGGGGGAGATCGTAGTCCTTGTGGGAGTACTGAATAGAAAAATCCGGCGGCTACCTTAGTGGTAACCGCCGGAACGCTGTGCCCGAGGGGGTGTCTGGTTCGGAGACATCGTTCCGCATGTCTTATGAGATAGTTCCGGTCTAACCAGCACTAATGTCTCATTACATCGATCCGGTAGAAAACTCTGAAGTTAAATTTGCCCGGCCGCGA